>NZ_AXUN02000241.1 GCF_000495435.3 Youngiibacter fragilis 232.1
CAATCAATTTAGCATGAAAATTTTCTCAGCCTATATTGACAGCATCTATATTATCTATAAACCTTGAGTATTCTTCATTTTTTTTAAGTATACCCAGTATATATTCACTCTCCTTACTGGTGAGATGCCTTTTTCTGGTAAGCACATCGATGGATTCCGAAGATCCGAGTGTCTTCTCGAACCAGATGACAAGTATTCCATCCTCGTTCAAAAGTACCTTTGACTTTCCTCTGAAAAGCTTGTTTCCGACGCCTATACCTCTCCACTGGAATGTCCTTCCATCTTCATCCGGTATGTCTATCCCGGATTTCATCCTCATCCTTCCGTTTTTCCTGTACTCCACCACATCCTTCAGCACCAGCTCTTCGCCTCTGTGCTCCAATGTATAATTGAAGGAGATCGTGTCTATGTTCCCGGCTTTCCACATTGGGCAGCCTGAGTACTGTAGAAACCATCTCCCTTCCATTTCCTTCATTACCTTGTCGGTCATATGAATCACTCCCGCCGCTTCGCCTGTTATTGCCGTCTTTGTTACCTATATTATAATCCCTTATTGCGACAATCACATTGCATAAAATGAATGTTCAAGCAATGTTCAAAACTATGATAAAAATGTGAAGAGGCTCCGGTAATTCCCGGAGCCTCAGATAAGACATTATTCTAGTCGGATCATCACGTTTTGTGTTGTTATTTCACGAAGAACTGTGGAAGATGGTCCTTATGAGCCTCAAGCATCTCGTCAAGAAGTACTTTGGCATCGACATCTTCCTGAACAAGTGGATTCATGGTCATTGCTGCAAGCGCCAGGTTGTAGTCCCCTGTCATTGCAGCATCGGCTGCTGTCTGCTCGAAGGCCTTGATCTGCTGCACGAGTCCCCTGACCGCCGTCGGCAGGTGTCCCATGGAGAGCGGAACAGGTCCGTTCTTTGTGATTATGCAGCTTACCTCCACTGCTGAATCGCAGGCAATGTCTGCAAGGGCTCCCCTGTTCATTGTGTTTACAGGCTGGATGTCCATTGTATCATTGTATATCGAGTTGATGAGCCTGCAGGCAGCATCGCTGTAGTATGCGCCTCCCCTTTCCTGAAGCTGAGGCGGCTTAATGTCAAGAGTCTCATCCTTGTAGAGCTCGAACAGCTCCTCTTCAAGCTTCTTGACAGTCTCTGCCCTTGTACCGTTCTCAGCATATGCCTTGAGCTCGGACTCAAGCATCTCCCTCTTCTTGAAGTAGTACCTGTGGTAAGGACATGGTATGACTCCGATGCCCCTTATGAAATCGGGCTCCCACTTGAAGTCCTTGATGTTCTTCATGGTCGTGACCACATTGGCGTCAGTGTACTTTTCAATGAATTCCTTCATGAATGGCTTTCCGTCAACATAGATCTCCTTGCCGAAGACCATGTGGTTAAGCCCTGCGAAGTCCATCCTGATCCTTGAAGGGTCCATTTCCAGGATCTCAGCGGCCATCCTCTCCATGCCAATAGGTACGTTGCACAGTCCTATGACCTTTTTGGTATATCCATATTTAAGAAGCGCTTCAGTAACCATGCCTGCAGGATTTGTGAAGTTTATGAGCCATGCATCCGGACAAAGCTCTGCCATGTCCTTGGTAATACCTACCACTATAGGGATAGTCCTCAGACCCTTGAAGAGTCCGCCGGCTCCGTTGGTCTCCTGTCCCATGTAACCATGCTTTAGTGGGATCCTTTCATCCTTTATCCTGGCATCAAGCAGACCGACCCTGAACTGGGTCGTAACGAAGTCAGCATCCTTCAGCGCTTCCCTTCTGTCCAGGGTAAGATGGATCTCAATGTCAAGTCCGGCCTTCTTAACCATTCTCTTTGCAAGGTTGCCTACGATCTCAAGCTTTTCCTTGCCATCCTCGATGTCAACAAGCCACAGCTCCGATACAGGAAGCTCCGCGTGCCTCTTTATGAAGCCTTCCACAAGCTCCGGCGTGTAGCTGGAACCTCCACCGATAGTTACGATCTTCAAACCTTTTTCCATAAATACCTCCATGCGCTTTTCTTTACAAGCTGATGATACCTCAGAAGATGGCAGTGTGCCTTTCAAAACTTGCCAAAGGTTTTCAGAACTTGGAAAAACCGTCCCTGATTGAGAAGCGCCACGGAACCTCAGCCCACTCTTCGGCATAACCTACACCAATGCGGGGTGAAGAATAGTACTCAGGAACAAAGCCGGAATCGAAGAGTGAAATGGACCGTTGTCCGCAGATCCCGTTAATCTCAAATCCATAGTCTTCCATGGTGATACCAAGTGCTTTAGTGAGGTTTCCGGGACCTATTGCAAGTGATGCGAGCTGCTTCCCTGTGAGCTGCTCGGGCCGTTTGCCGAACCTCCTTTCAGCCATGGTCGGGATACCCTCCTTAGGCAGGGCCGAACGGATAAGCACTGCCGCAGGGAACCCCTCTTCCCCTGTAACTATGTTAAGGAGCACGTGCATTCCGTAGACAAGGTAGACATATATTATCCCTGACTTTCCATACATGACGCGGTTCCTGTCAGTCACCCTGCCGCCGAAGGCGTGGGAAGCCTTGTCCTCGAAGCCGGAGTAGCTTTCAGTCTCGGTTATTACCGCGCTGCAGCATATGTCGCCGTCACGCACCTCAATGACCTTGCCAAGAAGCTCAATTGCGACGGTTCTTGCATCCCTTTCAAAAAAATCATTGCCTAGAGTCTTTAATCCGGACATATCATCACCGCCTGTCTTGGATTTGTAATCAAGTGAGGTCCGCCCAATGGTATAATCATGGTACGACAAAGGGACTCACAAGAGTAACCGAAAGGAGCACAGCATGGATTCAAGCACAATCAGGCTTATACTGATAGTCGGTGCATTCTTCATGGCAGGAAGCATCTACAGCATCGTCACCAGCCTGTTCACAAGAAACGCGTACATCAGGCACATACCCTCATTCCTTGGGGCTGCAGTCATTATCTACTATGTATACCAGCTTATGACGACGACTCCTGAAGGGTTCAGGGACATCGCATACATACTGTCGGTAATCATGATAGGATTCGTGATATTCGGAAATGTAATCACTAACATTATAGTCAACATGAGGCGGAGAAACTGATTCTCCGCCTCTTCCATGCTGATGTATATGTTGATCTTTACTGCCGGGTCCTTATACGTTCTTCCATGATAGAGTTATTATCTGATTCCTGAGGGAACCTTCCTTATGCTCTACCAGATAGCCGTATTCCTTCATCTTGGATATGAGTTTCCTTCTTCTTTCGTCAGGAAGTTCGTCGGGGGTGAAGAAGAAGACCTCGCTTTCCTTTCCGAGATACGCTACGCGCTTAGCCCGCTTCTGCATCTTAATGGCCATTTCGGAAACTTCCCTGTCATCATCCTCATATTCCCTTATGAATATTTCCAGGACCTTTCCCTTGAGCTCGTCGGGAATGTCAATGACCTTGCCTAGAAGCTCGGAGTCAATTATGTCTCTATGCATCTGTATACCTCATTTCCATGGAATGGGCGCTTGTAAGTAATTGGTCAATAGTCGGTTTCTGATGCGCCGTGGGTGACAATGGCCACTGAGCCCGATGTCCCGAGCCTGGTCGCTCCGGCTTCTATCATGGCTATGGCATCGTCGTAGGTCCTGACTCCGCCGGAAGCCTTGACTCCCATTTCCTTGCCTACGGTCCTTCTCATCAGGGCGATGTCAGCCTTGGTTGCCCCGCCTGTCGAGAATCCTGTTGAGGTCTTTACGAAGGTTGCTCCAGCAGCCTTGGCTATTTCACAGGCTGTCACCTTCTCATCATCCGTCAGAAGGCAGGTCTCGATTATGACCTTTGTAAGCTTGTCTCCTGCCGCAAGAACTACAGCCTCGATGTCATCCCTGACGTAGTCGTAGTCCTTGTCCTTAAGCCTTCCGACATTTATCACCATGTCTATCTCGTCGGCACCTCTGAAGACAGCTTCCTTCGTCTCGAAGGATTTCGCCTCTGTGGTCATCTGGCCAAGAGGAAATCCTATTACAGTGCAGACCTTGACGTTCGTGCCTTCAAGAATCTCCTTTGCCTTCTCGATATTGCAGGGATTTATGCAGACGCTCCAGAACGAATATTCAGCTGCCTCCTCGCAGAGCTTTCTCAGCTGTGCATCAGTAGCATCAGGCTTAAGGAGAGTATGGTCGATCATGCCGGCTATCATCTTATTATCCATTGTTTAGTCCTCCCGGTTTCATTATTCATTCCCATTTTAACATATCATGCTTCACTTGGACCCGGTCCTTCAGGATATCCAAGTATTTTTTATACTTTTTTCCCGGAGGGTATGCTATAATTATCATCAGCAATCATACAATCAAAGGAGTTTTATAATGGGGTTCAAAGACAAACTGCAGAAATACTATGCAGACAGCTACTTGAAGAAATACGGCGACAGGATGGCTCAGGCATACGGAACCGTATTGTCAATAAAGGTCGAGGAGAAAAAGATACTCTTCGGGCTTATCAACAAGCTGGTTGCAACAGTCATAATCAAGCCTGAAGGTCAGAAGAATGTGCTAAGGGCAGTCTACAAGGCATCAAAATGGTTCAAGAAGCCAGAGTTCATGACGATCGGCCAGGGAAACATAGTGCTTCTCCAGGGCCTTAAGGGTGAAAAAGGCAAGACAGGCGCTGATGTTTTCGATATCAAGAACATCAGGAACATAACTACAAAGAAGGATCTTTTCAAGACAGATACTCCTCTCCCAAAGAGGCAGATCCAGATGAAGAGGAAATAAGAAAAAAGCCTGTGATTGTATTGCAGGCTTATTTTTTACATGAACTGATATCCTATATGTTATAAAAAGGAGGTCAATGAATTGAAGGACACTGTTTTTGTGACAGGTCACAAAAATCCCGACTCCGACTCCATTTGTGCGGCACTGGCCTATGCTGAATTCAAGAACAAGACGGGAACCGTAGATGCCATTCCTGTGAGGCTTGGTGATATAAACAGGGAGACGAACTTCATACTCAACCATTTTGATGTCGAGCCTCCAATGCTCATTGAAACAGTTAAGCTGCAGGTAAAGGACATGGACATCGACAAGATAACCCCTGTCAGTCCTGACATTACGCTGAAGATGGCATGGAATCTGATGCGCAAGCAGAATGTCAAGAGCCTTCCAGTCATCGATGACAACGAGCTTCTGATGGGAGTCGTCTCAGTGACGAATGTGACCGAAAGCTACATGGATGTCTGGGACAACACCATACTTGGCAAAGCCAGCGTCACGCTCGAGAATATAATAGATACGCTTACAGCAAAGCCTCTAAGCATCGAGAAGTCAAGGAAGACATATTCAGGAAAGATACTTGTGTTATCCGGTTCCAATGATACCGCTTCAAAGATGCTTGAAGAGGGGGATATAGCCATATGCGGAGACAGGATAGATTCCCAGGAGCTCTGCATTGACAAGAAGGCTGCACTCATAATAGTGACTACAAACAACACGATGAGCGATGAACTTCTGGAGAAGGCGAAGGAGAACGGGGTTACAATACTGAGCACCCCTTATGACACATTCACGACCGCAAGACTCATAACACAGGCAGTCCCGGTCAGGCATGTCATGGGCACCGATAAGCTCATATACTTCTCCTCAGAGGATTTCATAGAGGACATCAGGGGAGTGATGGCTGAGACCAGGTACAGGAGCTACCCTGTTGTCAGCGTAGAGGGCAAGGTTGCGGGAACCGTATCAAGGTATCACCTGATATCGGCAAAGAAGAAAAAGGTCATCCTTGTGGACCATAACGAGCGCGGACAATCCGTAGACGGTCTTGAGGATGCTGAGATCCTTGAGATAATTGACCACCACAGGGTAGCTGATGTAGCTACCGGAACTCCCATATACTTCAGGAATGAACCAGTGGGAAGCACATCCACTATCGTAGCCAACATCTTCTTCGAGAACGGCATAAGGCCATCCAGGAAGACCGCTGGAATACTCTGTGCGGCAATAATATCGGACACTCTCCTTTTCAGGTCCCCAACTGCCACAAATGTGGACAGGATGACGCTTGAAAGGCTTGCGATGCTTGCAGACATCGATGTCAACAGCTTCGCACTTGAGATGTTCAAGTACGGCACCTCCCTAGCGGGAAGAAGCCCGGACGAGATACTGAACCAGGACTTCAAGGTCTTCACCTACGATGACGAAAAGGTCGGGGTTGCACAGGTATACTCGATGGATGCAGACTCCATAAAGGACCTGAAGGAGCCGCTAATAGAAGCCATGGAACTTAAGGCAAGGACCGGCGACTTCACAATGGTCGTCCTGATACTTACGGACATCTACAAGGAAGGCTCCGAGATCATAGCTGTAGGAAAGCACAAGGAGCTGGTGAACAAGGCTTTCAACGTGGAGCTTGTGAATAACTCCGTCTACATCCCGGGCATCCTGTCCAGGAAGAAACAGGTAATACCTCCGCTTACAGCGGCAATAAACAGATGATCATAAGGGAAGGCCGGGACAATCGACCTTCCCTTCCATATCTGGCTTTAAATTAGAGTAATGGTTTTTGGATGACTGAATTTGCTTTTTCAGATGATCCGAAAAATGAAAATGAGCCAAATTTACATCTTGTATCTTCAAAAAATATCATTTTGTGTTACACTGATTATATTACTTGTGCTTAAAGGCAAGATGGAGGAATAAAATGACAGATATCAATAAAGACAAAGAACTCGAAACAGGCTGCTGCTGCTGTGGAAGCGAAGCTGAGGAATCCTGCTGCGAAGGCGAATCCACAGGATGCAACTGCATGGATGAGCCGGGACATCACCACGAGCACGGACCAGGCTGTGACCATGACCATGATCATGAGCATCAGCATATGGTCACATTCGAGAACGAAGACGGAACAACTTCAGAATATCCGGTAGTGGATGAGTTTGAATTTGACGGAGAGCTCTATGTTCTCGTGCTCAATTCGGACGATACCGTTACTCCCCTCAAGTCCATGGGCGAAGATGGAGAGCTCGCATTCCTTACTGAGGAAGAGTTCGAAGTAGTTGCAAACGCTTATAATGAGCTTCTTGATGCTGAGGACGAGGAAGAGGAAGAAGAGAACTAAGACATCCAGTTTATTACACCCCGGGCTTGCACCGGGGTTTTTTCACAGGTGATGATATGGAAAGACTGGCAATATTCGATGTTGATTTCACTATTACAAGCAAAGAGACACTTATTGAGTTCTACAGGTTCATAGTGGGCAGGTATCCCGGAAAAATTGCAAGACTCCCCCAGGCTGCTGCCTCAGGGCTCTTCTATAAGCTTGGGATCCATGATGAGAAAGCTGCGAAGGAAATGTTCCTAAGGTACCTCACAAGCTTTTCCGAGGATGAGATAAGGCAGCTCTCGAAGGAATTCTATGAGAAGGTGCTCATATCGCTTCTGTACAGTGACGGACTTGATAAGATAAGGGAGCTTAAGGCAAAGGGATGCAGGGTCATCCTTAACTCTGCATCCCCTGAATTCTATCTTGACCATCTGTATGGCATTGAAGGTGTCGACAAGGTCATTGGAACAAGGTTCCTGTTCGAGAACGGAAGGTTTCCTTCAAAGATGGTCGGACCGAACAACAAGGGTGAAGAGAAGGTAAGAAGGCTATATGAATATCTTGATGAAGAGGAGATAGACCTTGAAGGCTCCTACATGTTTTCTGACTCCATGTCGGACGAACCCCTGCTGAGGCTTGTGGGAAGACCCTATCTCATCAACTACAAAAGAAAGGACCCAAAATATCCGGTCCTTAACTGGAGGTAAGAATGGAAAAGGCAACTGGAACCTATTATTATTCGGGAAAATCAAGGATAATGACTCAGGACTTCGCATATGAACCCGGTACCGGGCATATATATGAGGTCATAAGGGTCTTGAACGGAGTCCCTCTGTTTCTCGAGGACCATCTGGAAAGGATGCATGAGTCACTCGCATTAATCGGAAAGGCTTCGGTAAAATCCACTGAAGAGGTAAGAAACCTCATATCGCTTCTGATAAAGGCCAACGGTACTAGAAACGGCAATGTGAAATTCGTGGTGGGAGATTCTTTGCCTGATGGAATCCTATTGTATATGATCCCCCACTCCTATCCGGATGAGGCGATGTATGAAAACGGGATCGCGACTGCCACATTGAAACTCGAGCGTACCAATCCCAATGCGAAGATAGTGAACACAAGCTACAAGGAGATAGTTGCTGAATTCATAAGGGACAAGGGGGTCTACGAAGCCCTTCTTGTGAACCGTGAAGGCTGCATAACTGAAGGCAGCAGGTCCAACGTATTCTTTGTCGCTTCAGATACTCTTCTTACACCTCCGCTAAAGGATGTGCTCGGCGGCATAACCAGGAAAAGGATCATTGACCTGGCCAAATCTTCCGGTATCGCCTTCAGGGAGACTGATATCAGCCTGGACCTTATAAGCGAACTCCAGGGTGCTTTCATGAGCGGAACATCTCCTAAGGTGCTTCCAATATCAAGGATAGACAAATTAGAGATACCTTCTGCCTCTTGTTCAATAATCGGCAGGCTGATGAAGCTTTATGATGCCGAAATTGAAGAATACGTGAAGAAGAACAGCTGACAGAGGAGGTGGATCCTTTGAACAAGCGAGGGGTACTTATCATAATATCATGCATTCTCATACTGGCCCTGGTACTCTCTTCCCCGCTTGGAATAGGAAGATTCCTGGAAGGCTGGTTCAGCAGAGAGGATCCAATAATATCAAAGCATCCTCCTGGAAGGAACGTGGTTAGGATACCAAGCGCCTACAGGAGCTTCAGCATGGACATGCTCGATCCGTTCCTTGAAAAGCTCAGGGAATTTGAAGACCTGGTTGATGGAAAGGTTGCGGGACTTGATGTTGAAAACAGCCTGAATATCCTTCAAAGGGAAGTTTCAGACCTTCCGATAGTACCTACATCAACAAACCCTAAACTGGAATCCCTCTATGCCCTCTTTGAGGTCATGAAGGAGAGCCTTCTTGAATGCATCATGGTCATTGCAGATTCCGGCAAGAAGCCTCTTACTCCTGATGATGAGGCGGCCCTGAAATTCCTTCACGCTGAGATAACCAACATACTTTCGAACATTGAAGCGATGACCTTTGAAATATTCAACGACAACGGCATCCAGTATTTTATCGGGGACGATGGAACAATCAGCATTTATGAGTAAAGAAAAACTGCCTGGAAAATGAGTTCCAGGCAGTTTTTCTATTCTTCCTCAATCAATTCAGCCTCAAGTACATCGTCATCGACGAAATCGCCATAGTCGTCAACGAACTTATCCAGTTCCTCCTTGTTGTCCCTGACAGCCTTGTAGACCAAAGCTCCCATGGCAAAGGAAACTGCCGACAAGAGGAATAGCTTGCCACACTTCATAAGACTCCTCCAAATTCATATCGATTTCATGACTATTATACCACAGGACTCGTGAAAATTGAAATAACAGGGATTCCGGTATAACCGTTTTGGATTCGCACTGACAGATTGGAAAATCCCGGGAATAAGCCATATATGCTTTCAGTACATGGGGTTTTTGGATTCCTGAGCCTTTTTCAGCAGCTTTGGCTGATACCTTGATAGCCTGACAGGAACTAGTTAAAATTGTGTTAACATTGTCCCGTGCATATCAATCTTTAAATCATCTTCAAATCTATATGGTACACTTCTCTGCGAGGTGAAGAAATGCACAAAGTAATCATCTTCGGGTCCCTTGCCATCAGCTGGGATTCCGATGCGATAAATGAGTTTTTCAGCTGCAGGACAGCTTTTGATATGAGAGAGCTCGAGGACGAGCTTATTAAGAATCCGGACCTTTTGCTTATCGATGCGGAGAGCTTCTATGACAACAGGGAATTAGTGACATCACTTATAGAAAGGACCTTCAGGACCAAAGCGCTTGTTGCTTTCCCGGAGGGTTGTGACATCCTGTCTGAAAATAAGGATACTGATAGGATCGCATATGCATTTCTCCCGCATTCAGGCGAAGAGCTTGTAAGGATCATGACGGACATGATAGAGCAGGACCGGAAGACCTGCGTCTACGGAGACCTTGTGATAGACGAAAGGTCATCCCAGGCCACCATTGGCGGGGAAGCAATTCCACTGACTCAGCTCGAATTCAACCTGCTTGTATACCTTCAGGGAAGGAGCGGTGAAACCGTAAGAAGGGATGAACTCATAAAACGGGTATGGGGCTATTCCCTTCTGGGAGATTCACGCACCATAGACACACACGTCAAGTCTCTCAGGAACAAGCTGGGAAACCACCGAGACCTTATCAAGACGGTATGGGGATTCGGTTACAAGTTCCAGCAACCAAAAAAATAGCTGTTTACTTCAATTTTTTTCATGATCAGGGCGCGGAAGGCATTTACCAGAAATGCCTCCGCGCCCCCTCCGTTTCAGGATCAGTAGTCATCCATGCCAAGAAATGATGACAATATGAATTCATATCCGGGAATTCCGGCTTTGGGGTATGATTCAGCGAACTCTTTCCTACTGTACTCCACTTCAAGTATCCTTGCTTCCATGGTACCAGCGGTTATGTCGACTGTTGCATACGTGGCAAAGTTCCTTGTGCTTATTCCAAGGGATCCCGGATCGACAAGAAGCCTGCCATCAGTATGCTCTACAGATGGCGGGTAATGCCTGTGCCCGTATGCGATAAGGTCGCCGGCGCAGTCCGAGAAAAGTTTCACTGTTGAGGCAGTGTCAAGTGCCAAAGGACTGTATGGCCTTTTCGATATATGCTCGTTCTCCATGCCCTTTTCAAGGTGGTAATGAAGGAAGAGTGTATCGCGTCCCTCGATATTCACACGCAGTGACCGAGGAAGGGATTCCATCCTTTCGAGGAACCTTTTGTCCAGCCTTTCAGCAAGATACCTATGATGGTCGATGACCATATGATGGTCGGGGGTATGGTCCTCTCCTTTCGCCATAGCCATGACAAGCTCATCGTGGTTGCCAAGGATCGGGTATATGTCATCCCTGGAGAATATTGTCTGAAGGACCTCGTTGCTGAACAGGCCGAGACCGACCATGTCACCAAGGCAGTAGATCCTTTCAATCAGAGGATCCGTGTCTATCACCTTAAGGACCTCATCCAGGGCAAATTTGTTGCCGTGGATATCTGAAATAAGTGCAATTCTCATCATTATACCTCTGTAACTATTCGCTACCCTTATTCTACCATGCATTGGCCTGATGAAGGCAATGAAAAAGGCCCTTTTTACGGGCCCTTTTCATTATTCTGCTGTAATTCCTACGACATCGTAGCCTGCATCCTCGACAGCTGCCTTCAGTGCAGCCTCGTCAGCTTCACCTTCAACAACAGCAGACTTTGATGCGAGGTCCACACTTGCGGATTTTACTCCGGAAACCTCATTGAGTGCGTTTGTGACCCTCTTGACGCAGTGACCGCAGCTCATGCCTTCTATGGAAAGCTTAAATTTTGTCATTTTCATTCCTCCAGAATATTATTGGCCTCGTAAGCCTGTTTATATCATCCATTACTTGAATGGCTGGTACCTTCTTAACCTCAGCGCATTTAGAAGCACTGACACTGAACTGAAGCTCATGGCTCCCGCAGCTATCATCGGACTCATCAGCGGTCCGCCGAATATATGCAGAAGACCCATGGCTACCGGGATTCCAAGTATGTTGTAGCCGAAGGCCCAGAACAGGTTCTCCTTGATGTTCCTGATGGTCCTCCTTGAAAGGTCGATGGCTATGGGGACATCAAGTATATCAGACCTCATCAGCACTATATCGGCGGATTCTATCGCTACATCAGTTCCATTTCCTATGGCTATGCCTATGTCTGCCTGGGCAAGTGCCGGAGCATCATTTATGCCGTCTCCTACCATGGCCACTTTGCCGCCTCTCGCCTGAATTTCCTTGACCTTCCCGGCCTTGTCTTCAGGAAGCACTTCAGCAAGCACCTCATCCACACCGACTATCCTTCCTATCGCCTTCGCTGTCCTCTCATTGTCACCTGTGACCATGAGAACCCTTATTCCCATCTCGTGGAACTTGTCTACAGCCTTCTTAGAGTTTTCCTTTATGGTATCTGCAACAGCCACGATTCCTTCGACCCTGCCGTCAACTGCTACAAGCATCGGAGTCTTTCCCTGCTCGGACAGTTCTGTCATCTTATCCTGGACTTCAGCTTCTACCCTGATGCCCTTTTCATCCATAAGCCTGATGTTACCTAGAAGAATGTCCTTTCCTTCTATCCTTGCGAATATTCCACGGCCTGTTATAGAACCGAAGGACTCGGATACCAGGACCTTTGCGTTCCTTGCCTCAGCACCCTTTATGATTGCTTCACCCAGCGGATGCTCCGAGGACTTTTCAGCAGTCGCAGCATAAGTGAGGATATCCTCTTCAGGGATTCCGTAGCCAATGACATCTGTGAGCTCCGGCTTGCCCTTCGTTATTGTGCCTGTCTTGTCAAGGATGACAGTCTTGATGCTGTGTGCAGCTTCAAGGGCTTCGCCTGATTTGATAAGTATCCCGTTCTCAGCGCCTTTCCCGGTACCGACCATAATGGCGGTAGGTGTTGCAAGACCAAGTGCGCAAGGGCAGGCTATTACAAGCACTGATATCAGTATGGTAAGCGAGAAGCTTACCGATTCACCGCCGGCAAAATACCAGAGCAGCGACGAGACAAGGGCAAGTGCGATCACCACCGGCACGAATACACCGGAGATCTGGTCAGCCAGCTTTGCGATCGGAGCTTTCGTAGCCTGTGCATCCTCGACCAGCTTTATTATCTGGTCAAGCGCTGTTTCACCAAGCACCTTTTCTGCCCTGTACTTAAGGAAGCCGGTCTTGTTGATAGATGCGCCGTATACCTTGCTTCCCACAGTCTTCTCAACCGGGATGCTTTCACCAGTAAGCATGGCCTCATCAATCGAGCTGTCTCCGAAGATGACCTCACCGTCAACAGGAAGTTTCGCTCCGGGCTTTACCACGATGATGTCTCCTGCCTGGACTTCTTCAAGGAGTATCTCGGACTCCATACCGTCCCTTTCAATAATCGCGGTCTTGGGAGCGAGTCCCATAAGCTTCTTTATAGCATCAGATGTCTTTCCCTTGCTGATCGCCTCCAGGAACTTTCCGAGGGTGATAAGTGCAAGTATTACAGCAGCGCTTTCGTAGTAGAGCATGTGCGCATATTTGGGGCTCCCTGATGATACTATCAGGATGGTCCCGGCCAGGCTGTACACGAATGCTGCAGAGGTTCCGAGAGCTATCAGTGAATCCATGTTAGGCTGAAGCCTGTATATGTTCTTGAAGCCTGTTATGAAGAACTTCCTGCCAAACCAGACCACTGGAGCGGTAAGAAACAGCTGCAGAAGCGCATAGTTCGTTGGGTTCATGTGGGAATCTATTATCAGCGGCAGCGGCATTCCAAGCATGTGTCCCATTGTGATGATTAGAAGAGGAAGAGTGAAAATCGAGGAATAAACCAGCCTCTTCTGGTATGGGTTCACGTAAACAGCCTCTTCAGCCTTCTCCTCTGCAAGCTCATAGCCCGCCTTCTTGACTGCAGCCTTTATGTCTGTCATCGTAGTCTTTGCGGGGGTGTATTCAAGATACAGCTTTTCATTGGCATAATTGACGTTGGCCCTTGTCACGCCTTCATTCTTCGAGAGGGTCCTCTCAATGGCTGTTGCACAGGCTGTGCAGTCCATGCCCCTGACATCCAGCACCCTCTTTATGGTATCATCCTTTATCACAAGTCCGTAGCCTGCCTTCTCGACCGCCTCTTCTACTTCCTTCAGGGAAATTACCTCTTCATCTATGTCTAGATACAGCTTTTCAGTTGCATAGTTGACAGTTGCCTTCTTTACCCCTTCCTTCCTTGAAAGGGTTCTTTCTATTGACAGGGCGCATGCAGCGCATTCCATTCCCTTTACGGGTATTATCTTATTCATATGTTCCTCCTGAGCTCTATTTTCCAATGAGCTTTTCAAGCACCTTTATGACCTCTTCAGTCTTCTGCTCCTTGTCCTCTTCATTGTCGCCGGCCAGTGAATCAGCCACGCAATGGTGAAGATGCTGCCTCAGTATATGCATGTTGGCTTTCTTCAGAAGTCCGTTCCCTGCCATTATCTGGTTCGATATGTCGATACAGTATCGGTCCTCTTCAATCATCCTTATCGTCTTTTCAATCTGGCCCTTGGCCGTCATGAGGATCTGAAGAGCTTTCTGCCTGTCTTCATTCATGATATTCCTCCCTCCCCCCCTGGGTGGGGGTACTGAGATTATAATAGCATCTGGATTTGGAAAATGCAAGACCCGATATAAAAATCGGATCCTGCATCAGTCCATCGTGGTTTTGAATCATAAAGCAATTGAAAGAAAGAGATCTTCTCAGGTTCCGGACAGGCTCCTCACAGCCTTTGAAGCTGCCACATTAATGGAATCCCAGACGCTGTTGAACGGAGGTGCATACCCGAAGTCCATGTATTCCAGGTCGTATACTGTAAGATCCGCATAGATAGCCGGTACCAACCCCTGTATCCTTATTGCAGTTCCGGTCTCCCCTGCCATCTGCGCCCCAATCAGCCTTCCGTCCTTTTTCAGGTATGTAAGCTTGACATAGAGGTTCCTGCTTCCAGGATAGTAGCCGGACCTGTCCCTGGTCCTGACGAGTACGCTCCCGAAATCAAGCCCCATCCTTTTGGCCGCTGTATCTGTCATCCCTGTCTGCGACTGCTCCATGCCAAGTACCTTGACATAGCCTGATGACTGGACTCCTCTGAACCTGACAGGTTTTCCCGCCATGGACAGGCCGCTCAGCTTTCCCATCTTGTTGGAGTTCGTGCCAAGAGGAAGGTACCTGTCTATTCCTGCCACAAAGTCGAATACCATTGCGCAGTCCCCTGCAGCATATACCCCAGGTATGTTTGTCCTGCCCTCCAGGTCCGTAACTATGGCACCCTTCGTCATCTCGATCCCGGTTCCTTCAAGGAATCCTGTAGCAGGTCTTACACCTAAGGTAAGTATGACAAGCTCGGCATCGTATGTGCCCTTGTCGGTAACGACCTTTGATACTCTTTCCCCTGTTCCCCCATACGTGTCAGTTTCAAGGTGGTCCAGCTTTTCTCCGAGATGAATGGCGAAGCCCTCATCCCTAAGGTATTTTTCAGTTATTGACGATACATCAGGATCGAAGGTGTTTAGTATCGACTCCTCCATTTCAATCATGTCAGCCTTTATCCCAAGGTCATGGAGTGCCTCAAGCATCTCTACGCCCTTGTATCCTCCTCCTACGATGACGGCCTTCGTTACCTTCCTTTCTTCGATGAAGGAGCTGATATTCCTTGAATCCTCCAGTGTGTTCAGAGTGAAGACACCGTCCACGCCTTTTGTACCGGGTATCCACACTGCGTTAGCACCCGTACCTATAAGCAGGAGGTCATATGGAACCACGATATCCTGCCCTTTGTCCAGGTCCCTTACCTTGACCTCTTTCAGGGAAAAGTCCACTCCCACCGCTTCATGCCTTAACCTCAGGTCCACTCCGTCAGCGACTATTTCCCTGGCATCCTTTGCGATAAGCTTCGACTCCTCATCTATGGTTCCGCCAATGAGGTAAGGCATCCCGCAGGCCCCGTAGGAAACATCAGTACCCTTCTCAAGCACGATGACCTCAAGATCTTCAATATTCTTCATTGCGCTGTATGCCCCGGACAATCCTGCAGCAACAGCTCCTATAACAACCAATCTCATTTGGGCACCTCCGTAATTATTTAACGAGCCTTTTCAGTCAATTTTATCACACCTGTACTTTTCACCTGTCTATTTTCTCAAGTGTTCAAGAAACGTTTGCAATTTAAGCGTATTTTAATCCGGAAACTATTTACATTTGACAGGTTTTTGTTATAGTTAACTTGTCAGTATTCAGTGATGAAACTGAACTAAAAGTTTATATCCAAATGGACCGAATTATATCCAGAAGGAATAAGAACGGAGGAAATCAATGCAAACAACAAGAAAGACCACCTCATTCATCAACACAAGGCAACTCGCCATCGTGGGACTGCTGTCTGGTATTTCGATACTGCTCTCAATGACACCTCTGGGATTCATCCCGATTCCGCCGATAAACGCAACAATAATGCACATCCCGGTGGTAATCGGAGCGATACTTGAAGGACCTGTTGTAGGCGCACTAATTGGGCTAATATTCGGTGTGACAAGCTTTGCCAAGGCATTTGCAACACCTACCCCGCTTAGCTTCATATTCTGGAATCCCATAATCTCAATCGGAGTCAGGATACTGATAGGGGTAGTCTCAGCATATGCATACAAGCTCCTTGGAAAGGGAAAGGTCTCGGTTGTTATTTCAGCCCTTGCCGGTTCACTTACAAACACCATCGGAGTCATGGGCCTCATCTACCTGTTCTACGTGGCGAAATATGCTGAAACACTTGGAATCAGCCTGGAAGCCGCAAAGGCAGGAATAATCGGAGTAGTTGTGACAAGCGGAATACCTGAAGCGATACTGTGCAGCCTTGTTACGCTTGCAGTAGTAACCGCAGTCAGAAAATCAAGAAAAGGAAGATAAATGCAGGCTCCCGGAATATTTCCGGGAGCCTTTGATATTACTGGATATCCTCATCCTCAGGTGCCCCGAAGAGTTCTTCCTCGAATTCCTCCACATCGGATTTTTCATCTTCAAGAAGGAAAAGCACCGAGTTGTTCATCATTATGTCTTCAAACACGATGAGCCCTTCTTTCTTGCCTATGGATTTCTCAACAGCAAGCTTTGCGGTATACGTCTCACCAGGCCTTATGACAATCGATTCAAGGGTAGTACCATCTCTGTGGATAGGACGGATTTCAACCTGCCTCTTCCTGACATCGTACTTCTGTATCAGGAGCGGATTGAAGTAGTAATCCTCCTCACCACCGTTATGGATGGTGATTTCATATTCCATGAGCTCCTTTTCGTAGTAAGGCTCTTCAGGAATAAGCTTTCCCTTTACCGTTCCAGCGACCTCTGACAGGGTTCCTGCAACCTTTTCAGTCACATTCTTTACTTTTGTGAGAGGATCCTCCGACTTGAAGGTTATGTCCTCATACTCCTCTTCACCAAGGGGCTCATATGGCTCCTCTGCAGCTACATCACCGATATCCGGTATCCCGGCATCCTTGAGGTCATCCTCAAACTCAGAAGACATCTTGTTCTCCTTGAGCTCCTCAGCCTTCTCCTCCACCGCTTCCTTGACTTCCTCAGCCTTTTTCTTAGCCTTCTCAAGAAGCTCTCCGGCATCTTCCTGGAGGTCTTCAGCCTTGTCCCTGACCTTCTCGACAATCTCTCCGGCATCTTCCCTGATGTCCTCAAGCTTCTCCTTAGCCTTGTCCTTCAGGTTGTCCAGCTTGTTTCCCATGTCCTTGAGGTCGAAGTGGTTTTCCTTTAGGCCTTCCTCGATGTTCGGAGTGAAGCCCTCAACCTTTCCCTCTGATAATTTTGATGAGATGTCCTCTACGGTATCCTCAGCCTTCTTCTTGAGGTCCACTGCCTTTTCCTTGAGCTCCTCGAACTTCTCCCTGGTTTCAAGCGTGCCAAGGTGTGCCTGAAGCTTAGCCTCGTCTACAGACTCCTTGACGGTCTCAACTATGTCGATATCCTGAACCTTGTCAGTAAGCTCTTCAAGCTTGTCCTCTGCTTCCATTTTCCCCAGATTTATCTGTACCTTTGCCTCTTCAACCTTCTTCTTGATGCTTTCGAACCCTGAGGTCGCCTTGTCCCTGATCACACCGGCTATGCCGACTCCTGCAAGGACTTCTCCCTCCTGGGTGGGGTCGAATGTCTCACCTTGGGATTTTGTCACCCTTACGACTATGCTGTCCGTAAGCCTGGCATTTGATCCTTCAGCATAGACCTTCCTCGGAACTACCTTCACCGGCTGCATGACATCTCCTGCCTCTGCCTCCAGAAGGTCCTTCTCAAGCTCCGACCATCTCTTCATCTTCACTGAATAATCTTCCTTGAGCCTTTCGTTCTTGAGCTGCTGGGTCTTGTAGTATGCATAGGCTGCTGCCGCAAGGGCACCCACAGCTACACCTGCCGCTATCTTCCCAGTATTCTTCTTCTTTTCAGGAACGACCTTGAGTGCGGCTGGCTTTACCTTTTCAGCCTTCACTGAGACAAGCTCGACGACCTCGTCAGCCTTCTTAGCCGCTGCTGCCTGACTTTCCTCCCTGAGCCTTTCGCCCTTCTCGATAAGCATCTGGGCGCTCTCAAGACCTTTCTCATAAACCGATATGGCTGATTCCTTAAGGTCGCTGAAGGTGTCCTTCGCCTTTGGAACAAGATCCCTT
This sequence comes from Youngiibacter fragilis 232.1, assembly GCF_000495435.3. GTDB lineage: Bacteria > Bacillota > Clostridia > Clostridiales > Clostridiaceae > Youngiibacter > Youngiibacter fragilis. The sequence continues at coordinate 18,378 of NZ_AXUN02000241.1, forward strand.
GCGAAGTCCTCACCTTTTTCTATGATTTTCTCCACTTTTTTGATCGTCTTATTATCCATAATATGCCTCCGATTTTAAAAGATTTGATATTGCCTTTGTCTAAATTATACATATCATTAATATCTATTTCAGCAAATACACCAATTGTTAATGAACTATTTGCAAATGAGCTTTATTATCTTTAATTTGTGTCCTTCTTGTCAAAATCAGGGTAAGTGAGGATATAATAAGGTATGGGAGGTGGTACATTTGAAATTTGATGTGTTCTGGGTGGCTTCTGGTATTGTCGTAATAGTCCTGGCTTTAGCTATAAGGTACCTTGACAGGTATGCAGGCCGGGTCATATATCCTGCTGCAAAGTCCTATGAAAGGGTAAGGGAATTGCTGCTCGAGGACAATGTGCTTGATGAGTCCTATATCGGGGGCCTCGAATCTGAAGACCTGAATTTCACATCCCCATACGGGTACAACATTTACGGAAGGCTGTACCCTGCCGATTCAAGAAGGTTCGTGATCATCGTGCACGGCATAACCATGAATATAATAGGAAGCTTCAAATACCTGCCCATGTTCCACAGGCTGGGCTACAACGTTGTTGTATATGACCAGAGGAACCATGGCAAATCAGGCGGAGAGAACACAACCTTCGGCCATTTCGAGAAATGGGACCTTAAGGTCATAACCGACTACCTGTTCAAAAGGTTTGGAGATGAGATATCTGTGGGCCTGCATGGAGAGTCAATGGGAGCATGTGTCGCCATACTCAACATGGCTGCAGACCATAGGATCGCATTCACAATAAGCGACTGCGGGTTTTCTGACCTATCTGACCTTCTTCTGCTCAGGTTCAGGGAAGAGACGAATATCAGGTCAAAGAAGCTGCTTGCAGCCACCAACCTGTTCATAAGAAGAAAGGCCGGCTTCTCAATAGACGATGTGTCGCCTATAAGGGAGCTGCCTGCAATAACGAACCCGATACTTTTCATCCATGGTGAGGATGACACCTACATTCCGATGAAGATGTCAAAAAGCATGTTCAGCTTCAAGCTTAACAAGAAGTTCCTCTACACCGTAAAGGGTGCAGGCCATGCGAAATCCTATGCTGCAAACAGCAGGGAATACGAGAAGGTCGTATGCGGCTTCCTTGGAGAAGTATACGGAAGCGGACCTGAATGCGGATAATTACCATAAACCCCTGTGCAATTTAGCCCAGGGGTTTTCTCACGTGTCTTTACATAGAACACGTGTTCTGGTATACTGAAATTGGCAGGAGGGATATTTATGGAGAAAGTAGTTTTTCACGTCGACGTCAATTCGGCATACCTTTCCTGGAGCGCGGTATGGGACCTGCAGCACGGAGCGGAGGTGGACCTGAGGGAGATACCTGCCATAGTCGGAGGCAATCCTGAGACAAGGCACGGCATAGTCCTTGCAAAATCAATACCCAGCAAGAAGTATGGGATAAAGACAGGAGAGACTCTTTTTTCAGCATTCTTCAAATGCCCGAACCTGACTGTGGTTCCCCCGAAGTACTCCCAGTACCTTAAGGCAAGCAATGCAATGGTCGAGGTGCTCAGGGAATACTCCCCTATTGTCGAAAGGTATTCAGTAGATGAATGCTTCATGGACATGGGGAATATAACAAGGGAGGAAGCCGTGTCAATAGCCGCAAGGCTCAAGGACAGGATAAGTGAGGAGCTTGGCTTCACTGTCAACGTGGGGGTTTCAGACAGGAAGCTTCTTGCGAAGATGGGCTCAGACCTTAAGAAGCCGGATATGGTGCACACCCTGTTTCCTGACGAGATAGAAGAGAAGATGTGGCCACTTCCCGTTGAGGACATGTTCATGGTAGGACCTGCGACTACCAGGAAGCTCAAGGACATGAACATAAGGACAATCGGTGAGCTTGCGGCGGCGGATCCCAAATTCCTTCACGAGAAGTTCAAGAAGTACGGCCTCATGATATCGGCGTATTCAAGGGGACTGGATATATCGACGGTGAAGGCCGGCACCATACCGATGAAGGGAATGGGAAATTCAACCACATTGCCATTTGACTTCACCGACAGGATATCCTGCCACAACGTCATGCTTTCACTCTGCGAGACTCTCATGCCAAGACTAAGGGACGCTGAAAAGCTTGCAAAATGCGTAGCGGTACACATACGCGGGACTGACCTGGTCACTGTGTCAAGGCAGACCACATTGTACAGGGCCACGGATTCCACCACTATGGTAATGGAAACTGCCTGCAGCCTGTTCGATTCCCTCTGGGACGGCTCTCCCGTGAGGCATCTGGGCATAGCCCTCTCTCAGCTGAAGGACACCGACGTGGAGCAGCTTTGCCTCCTTAAAAGCAAAAGCGAGGAAAAGAGCGAAAAGATAGACAGGGTCATAGATACGCTAAGGAAAAATTTCGGGGACAATTCAGTGATCAGGGCCACGTTCCTCAATTCTCCGGTAGGCCCCTTCTCAGGCGGCGTAGAGGAGAAGGATTACGTGTTCATGAGCAGTCTCCTGTAGAAAACACAGGAAGGGAGGAAGGGAAATGCGCTGTGCATAATGGGAAAGCGTATTTCCAGTGAAATATGAAAGTGCTGGCAAAGCCGATAGAGATGGTCGCATGGTTCGACTTCAAGGGGACGATACATCCCATACGGTTCAGGCTCCTTGGCGAGGACGGCAAATATGCCACCATAGCTGTAAGGAGCGTACAGGCAAGGAAAAAGGAGAGGCTTGCAGGCAATGTGATGCAGGTGTTCCTCTGTCAGGGGGTCGTCAACGAGACAGAGGTCCTCTTCGAGCTCAAATATGAGAAGGACACTGACCAGTGGACGCTCTTCAAGATGTAGAAAAATGCCGCGGAAAAAGTTTTCCAGAGAGTGTAGAAAATTTTG
>NZ_AXUN02000240.1 GCF_000495435.3 Youngiibacter fragilis 232.1
ATGTCAGCACTGCCATGGCAAGTCAAAGGACAGAGTATTGAATGTTCACCATAAGGAAAGCCGGAAGACCGGAGGAGACTCTCCCGGCAACCTGGTAACCTTATGCGAGACATGCCATAAGGGCTATCATGAAGGAAGGATACAGCTGAAGCTTACTCCAAACAAGTCGTACCGTCATGCAAGCTTCATGGGCATCATGAGATGGTATGTATACAACAGTCTTAAGGAACTGTATCCAGAGGTTTCCATGACCTTTGGATACATCACAAAGAACAGCCGCATAAGGAATAACATTGAAAAGGCCCATAGCGCTGACGCTTACTGCATCAGCGGAAACCTTAATGCCAAAAGGATCGATGAGATATACAACCAGGCATTCAAGAGGAAGCACAACCGCCAGATACACAAGGCGAACTTCCTGAAGGGCGGAAGGAAAAAGCTGAATCAGTCCGCTTACGAAGTCAAGGGATTCCGCCTGTTTGACCATGTGCGATACATGGACGAGGAATGCTTCATTTTCGGAAGAAGGACATCTGGTTACTTTGATCTGCGAAAACTGGATGGCTCGGTTGTTCACAGGAGTGCAAGCTTCAAGGAAATTAAACTGTTGAAAAGACAGAGTACAATATTAATCGAACGAAAGGGGTGTAATGGAGTTCTCCTCTCATGACTGAAGTCACGAGTCTCCGAACTCCAACTCTTATGAACTCATGAAACTGCAGTGTCTAAAGCCCTGGAAAACTTATCTGTTCCTCTGACTGAAGTCTTTTCTTGACCTGACATTTGTTATTATTATGTTTGGCGCTTCGCTGTTTTAA
>NZ_AXUN02000239.1 GCF_000495435.3 Youngiibacter fragilis 232.1
TAGATTTGCAACAGCACCTTTCAATTTTCAGTGATTTCAGTTGAGCTTACTTATGCTCCTTATGGTTACCTTACCCTCTTAAGAAGCATTCCCGTCCTGCTTGGTGAATAGACGGTTATTCCGGTAAACTCAGGATTCATCTTAAGCTTGTGGCCATCAAAGGTCACATCATGGGATATCCTTCCCTGACCTCCGAAAAGAGGCTCATCTGTATCGAGGACCACCTTCCAGGAGGAATCCTCGTGGATCGGAAGCTCATATTCAGTGTAGGAATCTGTCGGATGGAAGTTGAAGATGAATATGTGGTCGTCTTTCCTGTATGAGATGACCTTCTTCCTGTTGTCTATGTCAAGGGGTTTCGGGACTCCGCCCATCAGGCCTTCTCCAGCCATCATGTGGACCATTGCTATGTCGAACTGGTTAAGGTCATAGTATCTCAGGTAGTCGCTGTCAGCAAGGTTCCACTGCCTTCTGCAGTGCTTGAAGCTCCAGTTGTTGCCTTCCCTCGGAAAGTCTATCCATTCAGGGTGACCGAACTCATTGCCCATGAAGTTGAGGTAACCCTCGGATCCGAGAGAGATTGTTATGAGCCTTGCCATCTTGTGCAGGGCTATGGCCCTGTCAACTGCCAGGTTCTGGCTACCCTTGTTCATGTTCCAGTACATTTCCTTGTCAGCCATCCTGAATATGAGTGTCTTGTCCCCGACCAGCGCCTGGTCGTGGGATTCTACATAACCAACCCTCTTCTCCATATATCTGGTAGTCGAGAGTTCATGGAACATGGATCCCATGTCCCAGTCCTCATCCTTCATCTTGAGGGTCTTGACCCAGAAGTCAGGCATTCCCATGGCAAGCCTGTAGTCGAAGCCTATCCCGCCATACTCTATCGGCAGGCACATACCAGGCATACCGCTCATGTCCTCGGCTATGCTGAGGGCATCCGGCCTCATCTCCCTTATCAGCTCATTTGCGAACTGCAGGTACGTAAGTGCATCGAGGTCAGTATTCAGGCTGAAGTACTTGTCATAGCTGTCGAAGGCTGTTCCAAGGCCATGGTCGTTATAGATCATGGATGTGACGCCATCGAACCTGAAGCCGTCAAAATGGTACTCCTCCATCCAGAACTTGATGTTTGAAAGCAGGAAGTGTATGACCTCATGCTTGCCGTAGTTGAAGAGCTTCGAATCCCACGCGCTGTGCGTTCCCCTTGCTCCTTCGTGGAAGAACTGGTGGACAGTGCCGTCGAACTCGTTTATGCCCTCAGAGATGTTCTTGACCGCATGTGACTGCACTATATCCATGAGTACGGTGATGCCCATCTCATGTGCCTTGTTAATCATGGACTTCAGCTCTTCGGGGATCCCGAACCATGACGAGGCGGCGAAATAATTGGATACATGGTATCCGAAGGAAGCGTAATATGGATGCTCCATTATCGCCATGATCTGAATGGTATTGTAGCCGAGCTTCTTTACCCTTGGAAGCAGATTATCCTCGAACTCCTTGTAGGTTCCAATCCCTTCCCTCTCCTGCGCCATCCCTATGTGGGTCTCGTATATGAACGGGGGTTTGCTCCTGTCTATCCTGAAATCCCCGTCAGTCCATACGAATGGCTCATCGGGTTCCCAGATCATCCCGCTGAAGTCGTTGGTATTCTTGCTCTGTATCACCCTCTTGATGTACAGGGGTATCCTGTCCCTCATGACTCCCCTGTGGTGGACATTGACCTTGACCAGGGACCCGTGCTGAAGAGCATCAGGTCCAGGCAGGAATATCTCCCATACTCCTCCATCCTTCCTGACAAGAGGATGCGAGCCCCTGTTCCAGCCGTTGAAGTCACCTATAAGGTACAGGGCTTCAGCCGCAGGGGCCCATTCCCTGTAATACCAGCCTTCAGGAGTCTTGTGGAATCCGAAAAAATGGTGTCCGTTGGCAAAGTCACTGAAGCCCTTGCCTTCACCAAGCAGAGCCTTCCTTACTTCTCTGTATCTTTTCATCCTGAGGTCTATGTCACTCTTGTGCGAAGACAGCCACGGGTCTATTTCCAGTATCTTAAGGACCTCTTCCTTGTTTGTCTGTTTGTCAGCCATAAGTACCTCCTATTTTTTCTTGTGTTCTCCAATTGACTTGATTACTTTGTCATGGATCCTGCTGAAAAAGGCAAGCGCTGCGATTGAGCCTATAAGGGCCATCAGCATGTCCCACTGCGAGTCCCATGAGGAGCCCTGCATACCCATCACGACTTCTACCGGAAGACCCAGGAGATATGCGGTCCCGAGCTCCAGAAGCTCATAGAATGCGCTCATCCCAAGGCACATGGAAACTACAATGAATGAAAGCATCCTCCCCCGCCTGACATGGTTGCCACGGATGAGGATCTCCCTTGCCATCAGTGCAGGCCCGAAGCCCTGGAAGAAATGCCCTACCCTGTCATAGTAGTTCCTGGAAAGGCCAATCTCTACCTTGATAAGGTCGAACAGCGGATTCCTGGAGTAGGTGTAGTGTGCCCCTACAAGTATCACTGTCATGTGGACCAGTATAACTGCATAGATGAACGTTGTGAACCTGAACCTTCTGTAGGTTAAGATGAGAAAAAGTACCACAATATGGGCAGCCAGTGACTGCATCAGCCACACGAGTCGGCCGTACGGTTCCCATGCTGACCAGATGACAACGATCAGGTACAGTTCAAGAAGAATCAGGTTATTCCTGTCATCCCTGTCCATGACCCACCTCCAAAGGTGCAATTCACAATTACCCTATCTGAACATGTAGCCGGTCATTGATATGGAACCCATCGTGCAGGACTCGTTGAATATGCTTATCTCGTCATCATCCCTTGATGCCCCAAGCACATACAAAAGCGGACGGTAGTGCTCCAGAGTCCTGAAGGAAAGCTCCTGGGACTTCCCCGCACTCCTGTAATCAACCACCTTAGTGTGGTCACGCGTAAGTATCCTGTCCCGGATATAGCCATCGAATTCCACAGCCCAATCTTCACCGCCATCCATATCCCATCTTATCCTGCCAAGGTTATGGACAATGTTCCCAGAACCGAATATCATCACTCCCTCATCCCTGAGACCTGATAGGATCCTGCCGATTTCGTAGTGCCTTTCAGGTCTCGAATCAGCGTCTATGCTTAGTTGAACCACAGGGATATCCGCCTCGGGATACATCTTGCACAGGACCGACCAGGTTCCATGGTCTATCCCCCAGCTGTTGTCAATTGTGACACCTTCCCCAAGCAGGTCAATAATCCTTCCTGAAAGGGTCTTCGATCCTTTGGCCTCATATCTAAGCCTGTACAGCTCTTCAGGGAATCCGTACATGTCGTATATCTGCTTAGGATTTTCCAGGTCACTAGTCAGGGTTCCATGTGTGTACCAGTGCGCTGAAACCGACAGAATTAGCTTAGGCTTACCGATCTCCCTGCCCAGTTTCTCCCAGGTCTTTGTGTACTCATTGTCAAGTATCGCGTTCATCGGGGACCCGTGCCCGGCAAATATTGCAGGCATCCTCATTTCCTTTTCCATATCAACATTCCTTTCGAAGTGTATTTTATGTCAGTGAAACATCTTCCATCAGTATGCTAAAATGGAGAAGACGATTGAAAATACTTACCGCTTAATTGGAGGCCAGCATGGACAGCATCGGCATACACAGGTCCTTTGTCACAGGAGACCTTGAAAACCTGAAGAAACTCCTGGGATACCCCGAGGGGTTCCCGAATATTGCCTATAATGCAGTATTCGGCAACATCCTTGAATACGCCATATACCATAGCCCTTTAAGCTTCGTGAGCAAGCTTCTTTCACTTGGAGCGGACCCCAACTATCCTGACGGTAGCTATCCAAGCATCTTAGCCGCCTTATCAGCTGATAGTCCTGACAAGCCAGATCTTATAAGGCTTCTCATTTCATTTGGTGCAGACATTCAGATGAGGGGCATTAACGACTACACTCCTCTGCATTATGCAGCCTCACTGGATGATCCGGAAGCCGTTAGGCTTCTTCTATACCTTGGTGCTGACAGGAATGCCAGGACTGATATCGATGAATATGCCACTCCCCTCGAAGAAGCAAGGATTCTTGGTTGCCACAAGGCTGTCGAAGCACTTCTTGATTCTGACACAAAGGAATAACCATTTGATTTTTCTTAATATTCCAAATACAGTTTACCATATAGCTGGAGCCCTGTCATACATTTGGGACCTGCAGGGCTGACAAGAGATCATATCCCTGATATACCTGTTCCATCCAACGAAATCTGCCATGAAAAGAGACATACAGGATCTCATTTATCTCGAACATATCATAGCTCTCATTCACCAGGAAGTACTCGATTATGATGACGAACCTGCTGCTGCATGAATGCGTGAAGCCGGCCTTTCCAAGCAGGTCAGGGATTTAGTCAAGTTCAGCTCAAGCGGTAAAACAAATGAAGTTGCAGTGTTCTTGCTGGGATTGTAGCATTTGGTATTCCTAATCTTTGAAAAAAACTTCTTGTCGATATTTCCCTTCTTGTAGGTTTCAAGATCAGTCATTCCCACTTCATCTATGAGACTGAGAAGCATCTCAGAAAATGACTAATCCATGTTTTCGATATTATTTCTTGAACCTCAAGAATAAGCATTTCGATTTATCCGGTATTTTATATCTTATATTTATTAAATACATGTCAGAAATTAAGTATTTTCTATCAAAGCATATCTAACTTTTCGTATTGCTTGAAAAGATACGTTCAAAATATTAACTTAAACGCCATACTTTATATATTACGAATTTCTTTGTGGTTGAACGATATAGCAGGAGTAGCGGGTAAATTTATAGATAATTTTATAGATAAATTTATTAATAAATTAATAGATAAATCATAATATCTCATGTACAATATTATTGAGAGGTGAATCAAATGAGTAAATTAACAAAAGGAAGCACTGCGTACATTGAACCCGTCAGTATTTCTTTGTTTAACCAAGGAAAAGCTAATAAGATATTTGATGATGTAAAAACCGAAGGAATAAAGGCAGTCCTTAAAAACAATAAAAGGATTGCTATGATTGTTTCTCCCTCGAAATATGATGAGATGACTGAAATTATTGAGGATTGCAGACTATTACTTGTGGCTATGAACCGCATGAAAGCGAACGACAAGGAAGCAATACCCATGAGTGATGTCATGAAAAGATTGGGGATTACACAAGAAGACCTGGATAACACAGACGCAGCCATCGAGACTTAACTGTTATAAAAATTTAGCCCTCGAGGTGAATTGATGAGGTGGCAAATTAAGTTTTATGAAGAAGCAGTAAGAGATATGGAGAGCCTGGATGGTTCCACGAAGAAGGAAGTCATAAAGGGAACAATTAAGGTCTCTCAAAATCCGCTTCCAAACACTGAAGGTGGCTATGGAAAACCATTAGGTAATCATTCAGGTGTCAATCTCACTGGATTCCTTAAAATTAAATTCAAGCAATCTGGATTAAGAGTTGTTTATTTTCTCGAGCGAAAAGGTGAGATTGTCAACTAACCCTCGACCGAAGTCGAAGGCATGAGGAGCGATCCTTAATGCCTGGTTGATTAGCCTGAGTGCTTTAGGCACTACGTTGTTTTTGTCATAACACCCACGGACGTCCATCCTAATCCGGGGCTCTGTTGCCTGTGATTAAAAGTTCTCTTGGGTTAACGGGAACGGTGTTGCAGGCGTAAAAAGCAATTACAACATTGGCGAAGGATGCCAACTGGCAATTTTGCCGGAATTATGCACTTAACTACATCAAGAAAGGGGTGCCGGTTTGGTCTACGTTTTAAGTAAAAATGGGAATCCACTTATGCCTACCAATCGGCATGGAAAAGTGAAACATCTGTTAAAAGATGGCAAGGCAAAAGTGGTAAGAAGGACACCATTCACAATACAGCTGCTGTATGATTCTCCTGAGTATACTCAGCCAATCACTCTGGGAGTAGATGCGGGAAGCAAAGTCGTAGGACTTAGCGCAACTACTGAGAAGAAAGAGCTTTTTGTCTCAGAGGTAACGCTACGTGATGACATCCCAGAGTTGCTATCAACACGAAGACAGAACCGAAGAACAAGGAGAAACCACCTTCGCTATAGGATGGCAAGGTTTCTTAACCGCACCGCATCGAAAAAGGAAGGGTGGCTTGCTCCCTCAGTCAAGCATAAGGTAGACAGCCACTTGAAGGTAATCGAGAATGTGCACAGGATCCTTCCCGTATCAAGGATAGTGATCGAAACAGCAAGTTTCGATATCCAGAAGATCAGGAATCCTGAGATAAGCGGGAGAGAATACCAGCAGGGAGAACAGCTGGGCTTCTGGAATACCAGAGAATACGTTCTCTGGCGGGATAACCACGAATGTCAGCACTGCCATGGCAAGTCAAAGGACAGAGTATTGAATGTTCACCATAAGGAAAGCCGAAAGACCGGAGGAGACTCTCCCGGCAACCTGGTAACCTTATGCGAGACATGCCATAAGAGCCATCATGCAGGCAGGATAAAGCTTAACCTTACTCCAAACAAGTCATACCGAGATGCAAGTTTCATGGGCATCATGAGATGGTATGTATACAACAGTCTTAAGGAACTGTACCCAGAGGTTTCCATGACCTTTGGATACATCACAAAGAACAACCGAATTAATAATAACATTGAAAAGGCCCATAGTGCTGATGCCTACTGCATCAGCGGCAACATGAATGCCAAAAGGATCGATGAGATATATAATCAGGCGTTCAAGAGAAAGCACAACCGACAGATACACAAGGGGAACTTCCTAAAGGGTGGAAAGAAAAAGCTGAATCAGTCTGCATACGAAGTCAAGGGGTTCCGCCTGTTTGACCATGTGCGATACAGGGACAAGGAATGCTTCATATTCGGAAGAAGGACATCTGGTTATTTTGATTTGCGTAAACTGGATGGCTCGGTTGTCCACAGGAGTGCAAGCTTCAAGGAACTAACATTATTGAAAAGACAGAATACCATATTAATCGAACGAAAGGGGCGTAATGGAGTTCTCCTCTCATGACTGAAGTCACGAGTCTCCGAACTCCAATATTTATGAATATCGTCATTGTATCGATACGAGATGATGACTATGTCTACAAGCAGGCAGTTAAAAGATTATAGAATAATGAAACCAATATGCAAATGGTTCATAAGAATCCTTTGCATATTGGTTTCATCTTTTTGGTGGTCTGTTTGTTAATATTGTTAGATTTTAATCATTCTAATGAATGTGTTTTTTATCATGATTTTCGGTAGTGTATTTTAATTT
>NZ_AXUN02000238.1 GCF_000495435.3 Youngiibacter fragilis 232.1
GTAGCGATTTTGTTCAATTGAGGGAGGAACAGGGAAAGGAGGCTATAACGTGAAAAGAAGGGACTACAGGCTGAGAGACAGGAAGGACGTGGAACAGGAGCTTACGAAGCTTCAGAAGGAAGTGACACAGAAGGGCGCAACTGAAAGGGCATTTGCCAATGAATACCATGACAGGAAGGAACCTGGGATATATGTTGACCTGTATACTGGCGAACCCCTGTTTACGAGTCTCGACAAGTTTGATTCCGGATGCGGATGGCCGAGCTTCACAAAGCCGATAGTAAGGAATGTGGTTGAAGAGAAGGCGGACTGGTCCTTCGGGATGCACAGGGTCGAGGTAAGGTCAAAGGTCTCTGACAGCCATCTCGGGCATGTCTTCAATGACGGACCCAGGGACAAGGGCGGACTCAGATACTGCATAAATTCGGCAGCCATACATTTCATACCGCTGGACAGGCTGGAAGAAGAGGGCTACGGTGAATACCTTGAGCTCTTCAGAAAATAGAACTTTTGGGAGGATGGCGTCAACTTACCCTCGACTGAAGTCGAAGTCATGAAGGAGCAATCCTTAATGCCTGGTTGATTAGCCTCAGTGTTTCTGGCACTACGTTGTTTTTGTCATAACACCCATGGACGTCCATCCTAATCCGTGGCTCTGTTGTCTGTGATTAAATGTTCTCTGGGGTTAACGGGAACGGTGTTGCAGGCGTAAAAAGTAATTACAACATTGGCGAAGGATGCCAACTGGCAATTTTGCTGGAATTATGTACTTAACTACATCAAGAAAGGGGTGCCGGTTTGGTCTACGTTTTAAGTAAAAATGGGAATCCACTTATGCCTACCAGCCGGCATGGAAAAGTGAAACATCTGTTAAAGGATGGCAAGGCAAAAGTGGTAAGAAGGACACCGTTCACAATACAGCTACTGTATGATTCGCCTGAATATACTCAGCCAATAACTCTTGGAGTGGATTCAGGCAGCAAGGTAGTAGGCCTTAGTGCAACTACTGAGAAGAAAGAGCTTTTTGTCTCAGAGATAACCCTCCGGGATGACATCCCAGAGCTGCTGTCCACACGAAGGCAGAACCGAAGAACAAGGAGAAACCGCCTTCGCTACAGAATGGAAAGGTTTCTTAACCGCACCGCATCGAAAAAGGAAGGGTGGCTTGCGCCTTCAGTCAAGCATAAGGTAGACAGCCACTTGAAGGTAATCGAGAATGTACACAGGATTCTTCCCATATCAAGGATAGTGATTGAAACAGCAAGTTTCGATATCCAGAAGATCAGGAATCCCGAGATCAGCGGAACAGAATACCAGCAAGGAGAACAGCTTGGCTTCTGGAATATCAGGGAATACGTTCTCTGGCGGGATAACCACGAATGTCAGCACTGCCATGGCAAGTCAAAGGACAGAATACTGAATGTTCACCATAAGGAAAGCCAGAAGACCGGAGGAGATTCACCAGGCAATCTGGTCACCTTATGCGAGACATGCCATAAGAGCTATCATGCAGGCAGGATACAACTGAAGCTTACTCCAAACAAGTCATACCGAGATGCAAGTTTCATGGGCATCATGAGATGGTATGTCTACAACAGTCTTAAGGAACTGTATCCAGAGGTTTCCATGACCTATGGATACATCACAAAGACCAACCGTATAATGAATAACATTGAAAAGACCCATAGCGCTGATGCCTACTGCATCAGCGGCAACATGAATGCCATAAGGAGCAACGAGACCTACAATCAGGCATTCAAGAGGAAGTACAACCGCCAGATACACAAGGCGAACTTCCTGAAGGGCGGAAAGAAGAAACTGAATCAGTCTGAATACGAAGTCAAGGGATTCCGCCTGTTTGACCATGTGCGATACAAGGACGAGGACTGCTTCATTTTCGGAAGAAGGACATCTGGTTATTTTGATTTGCGCAAACTGGATGGCTCGGTTGTCCACAGGAGTGCAAGCTTCAAGGAACTAAAACTGTTGAAGAGACAGAATACCATACTGATCGAACGAAAGGGGTGTAATGGAGTTCTCCTCTCATGACTGAAGTCATGAGTCTCCGAACTCCAATGTTTATGAAGAAGATACTTATAGTCGAGGATGAGAGGAAGCTGGCAAGGTTCATGGAGCTGGAGCTTACGCATGAAGGGTATACCGTGGACATAGTCTCTGACGGGCAGAGTGCCCTTATGAAGCTCATGAGCAAGGAGTATGACGTATGTCTGCTTGACCTCATGATTCCTGTCATTGACGGAATTGAGGTGACGAAGAGGGCAAGGGCCTTTACCGACATACCGATAATCATGATAACTGCAAGGGACGGGCTTGAAGACAAGGTCAAGGGCTTCGATATCGGAGCTGACGAGTACATGACCAAGCCCTTCGAGATGGAGGAGCTGCTTGCGAGACTCAGGGCACTCTTCAGGCAGAAGAACGACAAGAGCCTTGAGAAGGTGCTGACCTACAAGGAGCTTACCCTCAACAAGGAGACCTATGAGGTTACAAGGGGAAGTGACAGGAAGGAGCTCACCAAGAAGGAGTTCGACCTTTTGTCATATCTTCTGGAGAACCAGGGGATAGTCCTTACAAGGGAGAAGATCCTGAACACGGTATGGGGCTTCGACTTCGAGGGAGAGACCAACGTGGTTGATGTGTACATAAGGTTCCTGAGGGCAAAGATAGATGACGATTACGAGGAAAAGCTCATCCAGACTGTCAGGGGAGCAGGGTATACATTAAGATGATCGGGAAGCTGAATCCAAACAGGCTGAAGCTTTCGACAAGGATAACCTGGAACTATGCACTGATATTCACATCAATACTCCTTATCATAAACTTTGCGGTCTACGCAAGCACACAGATATACAACAGGGTCGCATCTTCGACGGAGGTGTCGAACCTTTCATCGTCAGTGGTAGTACTGCTCAGCCAGAAGGATGAGGTAACTCCGGAGGACATGAGGAGCCTTGGAGTCATACCCCCTTACTATGCTTCAGTTACATCTTCAAAGGGGACTGTATACTCGATTGAGGACACTGAGATTGGAATACAGGATGGGAAGATGATTCTGAAGAGACCCGGAAGGGAGACTTCGAGCCTTTCGAGCAGCGAGAAGTCCCTTACGAGGGGTGAAACCACATACAGCGTAACTGTTGTCAAGGACCTCAACGTATACAGGTTCCTGAATACCGTGAACCTGGTGACGCTTATCATAGCGTCCCTGATGGGTGTAGTCGTAAGCTACGTTGTGGGCATATACATGTCAAGGCAGAGTTTCGACCCGATAATCAAGATGACGAAATCAGCGGCAGCCATAGGACCGTCAAACATGTATGACAGGGTGATCCTGCCTGAGGCGAAGGATGAGATAAGGGACCTCGGTGAGACCTTCAACGGGCTCCTTGACAGGCTTGACAACGCATATTCCAACCAGGCTAAGTTCGTATCTGACGCATCCCATGAGCTGAGGACACCCCTTACGGTAATAAAGGGCTACACTGACATGCTGAGGCGGTGGGGCAAATCTGACAGGGAGATACTTGATGAATCAATAGACGCCATCAAGGCGGAATGCGAGAACATGGCACTCCTTGTTGAGAACCTGCTGTTCATCGCCAAGGGGGAGAACAGGAAGCTCAACATAAGCCCGGCAAGGTTCAACCTGAAGGACATGCTCCTGGAAGTTGACAAGGAGGGTGACTTCAACCTCAAGGGAAGGGATATTGTGGTAGAGGCTGGATCGTTTGAAATTGTGGCTGACCGCAAGATGATAAAGCAGCTTGTAAGGATCTTCGTCGACAACAGCGTGAAGTTCACTGAAGCAGGCTCAGTCATAACCCTGACTGCCGAACTTAAGGGAGAAAGGTATGTCATGAAGGTCATAGACAGGGGTGAGGGGATTCCAAAGGAGGACCTTGCCAAGATATTCGAGAGGTTCTATGTCGCCGACAAGGCAAGGACAAAGGACAAGGCGGGCTCCGGTCTCGGCCTCTCCATAGCAAAATGGATAGTCGATACCCACAAGGGTACTCTTACAGCAGAGAGTGAGCAGGGTATCGGGACGACTATGATAGTTGAGATGCCGGTTGATGTTAACGCGTGAAAAGGGCTGCCTAATGGCAGCCCTTGAAGTTTCATGCTATTTAAGTTAAACTGCAGTTCCTGGTTTTTAAGAGCTGCTATCTCTTTGCTTTCCTGTCCTTTATCGTCTGCTTGTACCAGAGCCTCTTGAGGAAGGCTGTCGATGACCTCCAGGTAACCTGGAGTATGAAGCCTGCTATGACCGAGAACATGATGATCATGTAGAAGGTCTTGTAGGGCTCTGCCTTACCCGCCTCGTTGATGTAGTTGTCCCATATCCTCATGAACATGAAATACTGTGCTCCTATAACGCCGAGTATCACTGACCTTGCGATCACCGGCAGGTTCATGAAGAACAGGAGAACTATAAGTAGTCCGATTGCGGCGTAGAGGTAAAGGAACGGACCGTACATCACAGGGATGTTCTTAGGCTCGAGGAGCGCTATGGGGTCCCAGCTGAAGGTGTAGACTTCTCCGAACGCATGGATCAGCATGAAAATTATGAAGGGCAGTATCCTTGAAAAAACAGCCGTTATGAACCATACGGCCTTCTTGATGTATCGCATCTTTATCCTCCGAAAATTCCAATTCCCTCTGATTATATCAGATGGCTAAAAAAATGGGTAGTGAACATGGAAAATGGGCACTCTTATGGTATTATGAATATAAGCCGGATCGCGCATTAAGCTTAGTATAAGCATGCACTGTTATCATTTGCAGATAAAACCTTTAAGATTTGCTTAATTCTGCAGTTTCGGACACAAATATTTTATGGATGTGGAATGTATGGATATATTGAGAAAGATAGAAAAGTTTGTCAGCCATTTTGCCGTAAGGGGCCTCATGAAGTACATAGTGATCCTTACAGGTACGGTATTCTTCCTTGACCTGCCAATGTCAGGCAGGTTGACCCAAATGTTGTACCTGGACAGGGACCTGGTCCTTTCAGGGCAGATATGGAGGCTTCTGACATTTGTTATAGTACCTGCAGGTTCAGGGTTCTTCACCATAATAACCCTTATCTTCTATTACTGGATAGGCAACGTGCTTGAGATGGTATGGGGGACAAACAGGTTCAATACCTACTACTTCCTTGGCGTAGCGTTTACGGTAATAGCCGGCATGATACTGGGATTCACAACCATCTACTACGTCAACCTTTCACTGTTCCTGGCATATGCGGCCTTCTTCCCGGAGAACACCGTATACGTGATGTTCGTTCTGCCTGTAAAGATGAAGTACCTGGCTGCGTTCCAGATGCTGTATCTCCTTTACGAGATTGTTGCAGTTCCAAACATCGCCTTGAAGGTTGCAATAGTACTTTCGATACTTAACTTCCTTATCTTCTTCGGACCGGAATACCTCAGGAAGTCAAGGCGGAGCGTAAGGACCTCAAAGATGAGGAAGGACCTTGATTCATATTCAAGGCAGAAGACAGCATCCATGCACAAGTGCACAATATGCGGGATAACCGAGAAGGATGACCCGGACATGGACTTCAGGTACTGCTCCAAATGCGAAGGACATTTCGAGTATTGCGAGAAGCACATACTTGAGCATGAGCACAGGTCCAATGTGATAAACCTGTCTGAAAAGAAAAAGAAGATAAACTGATGATGATTGCGGGGGCACTATGTTAGTGCGTCCGCATTTTGGCAGACAGGAGAGGATTTCAGGAAACTGGAGGAAGTCGAAGGAAACAGGCAGCCGATGCAATGGAATGGCTTATGAAAATGGTAATTTCAGCATGTAAAGGTGCCAGAGCGGATGTTTTCGTTTATAATGTATACTATAGAACCTTTTAGGAGGACATTTATGAAGAAGTACGGACTTTCAAGCAAGGACAAGACCAGCCAGGTCAAGCTCAACAAATTGAATGTTTCGGGCAACATATGCGGAGAATATGTGGAATACACTATCTCCCAGTATTTCAGAAACACCACGGGAGAGAACATCGAAGGGACATACAGCTTCCCGGTCCCGACAACCTCCATCCTTACAGGCTTCGAGGTGGAACTTGGCGGAAGGAACCTCAAGGCTGAGGTGGAATCAAGGGAAGAGGTCCTTAAGATACAGGAGGAGGCCCATCAGGGAGGAATCAACTCCATCACTCTCGAGCAGAGCGGAGATGACTATTTCACGATAAGGATAGGGAACATCCTTCCGAATGAGAAGGTAGTCATAAGGATTACCTACATGGACCAGCTGATCTATGAGGACAACACACTGAAGCTAATGATACCGAGGGTAGTGGACCCTGTATACAACGTCGGAGAGGCAGATGAGGAAGGGGAGACTGAGTTCTACCTGAGCCTTCTCATAGAATCCTTCGGAAAGCTCGACATCAAGTCGCCAAGCCACAAGATAAAGGTAGAGAGGGAGGATGACACCCTTTCCAAGGTGACGGCAGGGAACGACCAGAACCTTGACCATGACTTCATACTGAACCTCAAGGAGCTGAAGCCGCAGAGCGCATCAGGGATGGGGTACAGCTACTACGAGGATGAGCAGGAGAAGGCCATCCTCATGCTGAGGCTGACACCGAGGCTTCCGGAGGTCAAGGAGATCAAGGATACGAACTACGACTTCCTTCTCGATATATCGACTTCGATGAACGGCTTCAAGCTTGATGAGGCAAAGAATTCGATAATAATTGCGCTGAGGAGCCTTGAGGAAGGGGATACCTTCAACATCATGGCATTCAACTCGGAGCTCTACAAGTTCTCTCCTCACGGCAAGGTAAGGTATTCCAAGGAGAACCTGCTCGCTGCCACAGAGTGGATAGAAGCCCTCCAGACAAAGAAGGGCGGGTCGGCAATGTTCGATGCGCTTAAGGAATCCCTCAGGGAGTCCGAGGCGGATGAGGCTTCTGTAATATTCCTCTTCACTGACGACATTGTCGAGAATGAGGATGAGATACTGGACTACGTAAGGTCAAACATAGGCAACAGCATGATATTCCCGTTCGGAATGGATACCGAGGTCAACTCCTACTTCATCAACAAGCTTGCGGAGCTTGGCTACGGCAAGCCGGAATTCATCGATGAAGGCGAGAGGATAGACGATATCATACTGAGACAGATAAACAGGATATACAACCCGCAGTTCGACGTTACCTCGATCGACTGGGGTGAAATGCAGGTTGAGAAGACCTATCCGGGTACGATCAGCTACCTTTATGACAGGGAGCCGTTCACAGTATTCGCAAAGGTCAACGGATATATCGAAGGAAAGGTCACACTGAAGGGTGAGGTCGACGGAGAAGACTACACCATGACCATTGACCTTGACAAGCTTGAGATAGAAGAGAACTCGAAGCTCATCGACAAGGTATGGGCAAGGAAGAGGATAGAGTCCCTCATGGAGAGGGAAAGGACGCTAAGAGGCCACGAGGCTGAGAAGATCAAAGAAGAGATCCTCTGCATCTCCAAGGAATACTCCCTGATGTCCAGCGAAACCTCATTCATCATGCTTGAGAAGATAGAGGACCCGGTTCTCGGTATCGGACTCCACAGGATGGTACCCATAGAGATGTCCGAGAACACCATGAAGAGCTTGGCGAAGGGCTACTTCCTCGACGAAGCGGCATACAGCTTCGAGGTCAACATAAGGGAAAAGATGGCTGAAACAGGGCTTACCGCAAAGGAAGCGAAGAATGCCATCAAGTACGACAGGGACAACCTGCTCAGGGTCCTTGCCAAGAACCAGCAGGCTGACGGTTCGTTCCTTGACCTCGGTGAGGAAGAGGACGCTGTGATACTTGAAACGACACTAAGGAGCCTCCTGGCATTCACAGTGGGAAGCGAGACCACCTCATTCTACCTGAACAACATCTCAAAGGCTTTCAGATATGCGATGGAATCACTCCAGAAGGACGCCTCGCTTATTACGGAGAGGAACTACATGCTGCTTAACATCGCATACTCCCTTGCCGAGGACAAGAACCTCATCAAGGAAAGGACGAGGACCGCACTGGAGAAGGTGGTTGCAAAGACCTCCGATTCGAAGTACAGGAAGAGTCTTGAAGAGGTTTCAGACCTTGTAAGGACAGCCTCACCAAACCAGATGAAGTTCATAACCGCAGCTACCCTCGACATATCAAAATCCTATGTTGAGAATGCTGAGACCATTTTTGAGATGGACATAAAGAGCAACATAACGAACATAGCGAACATAGCCATAGCGAAGGCTTTGTAGGAATAAACGGATCCAGCCAGGGCCTCATGCCCTGACTGGATCCGTTTAAACATATTCAGATTTCGGGCAGCCTGCAGACATCCACCCAGCCCTTCATACCTGAGTATACCTCAAGCTCAGGTATCTTCAGGCCAATTGCGGAATTTGCGCTTCCGCATGCGGGATAAACCACATCGAACCTCCTGAGGGATTCATCAAGGTATACCCCGACCCGTTCATCCTCAATCCCGAAGGGGCAGACACCTCCGACAGGATGGCTGGTAAACAGGAGGGCGTCTTCCGGTGACAGCATCTTTGCCTTTGTCTGGAACGCCTTCTTGAATTTGGCGCTGTCGATCCTGGTGTCGCCT
This sequence comes from Youngiibacter fragilis 232.1, assembly GCF_000495435.3. GTDB lineage: Bacteria > Bacillota > Clostridia > Clostridiales > Clostridiaceae > Youngiibacter > Youngiibacter fragilis. The sequence goes on from NZ_AXUN02000238.1 coordinate 8,634, forward strand.
GCGGTCACAAGAAGGATGCATCCGTCATCGGAGCCCTTAAGCGCAACTGTCTTTGCGATCCGCTGCGGCTCAGTTCCCAGAGCTTCAGCAGCAGACAGCACAGTAGCCGTGGAGACAGGGAACTCCATTATCCTGTCCTCGATATCATACCTTCTGAAATACTTCTTCACGTTCTCTATTCCCATTTGTTCCTCCTTCATTAAAGCCTTAAGGAACATGATAGCACTTAATCGGGTGAAGGGCGTACCTGACTGGTAAGATTTTCTGAACTGAAATTGAAATGCCCTGAAATTGATAAACTGACAGATTTTTGCAGATTTGATGTAGATTATGGAACATATTGTCAAAGCACTAAGTGACAAATGCAAAGTCATATATCATGAAAGGAAAAAGCAAGATGAAAAAACTAACTTTCGCAGCCTGCGCTGTGATGCTAGCCATCCATCATGCAGTTGAGCACGAAGCGCTTAAGCTTGTTGAACAGGAAGTGCGTTTAAGGAACCTGCCTCCTGAACTTGTAGGCTTCAGGATCGCCCATATTTCCGACCTTCACGGCAAGAGGTTCGGAAAGGAGAATCATAGGCTTGCAAGGCTTATAGATTCCATAAGACCCGATGTCCTGTGCATGACAGGGGACATGGTCAACGGGAAAAGGGATGATGGAAGTGCCTTTATTGAACTTCTTGCCAATCTTAAGGGGAAATATCCCAGGCTGTATGTTTCCGGAAACCATGAGGTGAGGAACATATGGCTGAACGAAAAGGCAAACCGGGAAGGGTTTCTGTCTGCTCTGATGAAATACGGGACGACAGTACTTGACGGCACCTCATACTCCAGCGAAGGTCTGCCTGTCTCCTTTCATGGGATGAAGGACTCAAGGGACAAGCACGTCGACATTGAAGAGGGCCTGGGAGCTAAGGATAAGGAAGATATAAACATAGCGCTCATACACAGGCCGTCAAGGTTCGAACAAGCTGCGAAGGCAGGTTATGACCTCATCCTGTCAGGCCATCTGCACGGTGGCGTGGTGAGGATCCCATTTGCAGGCGGGCTTCTTTCACCTGACAAGGCTATCTTTCCAAAATACGACAAGGGTGTATTCCATGATTTTGGTTCAGCCCTTTGCGTTACCTCCGGCCTCGGGAACGGCAGGGCATATCCCAAGCTTATGAACAGGCCTGAGGTTGTGCTTATAAGGCTGGTTTCAGGGTGAAGAGGGTGGAGGTAAGAGCCATTGGATAATCCTGATGCATTTGCCTATAGATATTCCGGGAAATGAAAAAAGTCCGTCACCGGACTTTTCTTCAAATATGCTATTCTTCCTTATTCGTTTCCTCAGAGGATTCTTCAGTGACTGCTACTTCCTCGGATCCCAAGGACTCTACCGTATCCGGGGCTTCCTCAGTCTCTACTTCAGATGAAAGGTCTATTCCTTTGGCTGCAGCGGCAGACTTGAATTCCTCATACTTTTCCGCAATTGCGGCATCTGTTATGTTCGAGAGGAAGGATGCCTTGAGCTGTGTGGCCCTCTCAAACATTTCATTAGCCTTGTGCCACTTGCCCTTGTCCCAGAGGATAAGTCCGTAGTAGTAGAGTGCTTCCGGGAACTTGACTGTGTCTGAGATATCCTCGTATATCGCTTCTGCCTTGTCTTTCTCCCCGAGGAAATAGTAGGTTTCTGCAAGGTTGTCGGCGATCACGGCATCGCTGCCGTTGAACTCATGTGCTTCAGTGTTGAGTGCAAGGGATTTTTCAAGGTCACCCTTTGACATGAGGAGGTAACCGAGTATCTGGTACACCCCTGTATTCTTGAACTCTTCCTTGGACTTTTCCACCATCTCTATGGCTTCGTCGAATCTTCCCTGCTTCCACCTGAGGATCGCAAGGTTAAGAATGGTGCTCTGCTTGAGTCGAGGATCCCTGTCCACCTCTTCAGAGGCCTTTACCAGGTAGTGTTCAGCTTCTTCCATGTTTCCGTTCCTGAGAAGAAGGAAGCCATAGCTAGATACTATGTTTGGCTTCGTGTTTCTGCTCTCCGACGCCTTCTTGAACAGGCGGAGGGCCTTCTCCATGTCTCCCCTGTTGTATGCCTTGCTTCCGGATACGGCGTAGAACATGGGGAGGTTCTTCCATATTGTGAAGGCCATGTAGGCAATGAGCAGAAGGTTTCCGAGAGATCGGTTTCCTGTATAGATAAGTGTCACGATTCCCAGAAGTACTATGATGTCGATCATTGGAAGGTTCTTCATGTGCGATTTCCTCACTCTTCAATTAGTATTTTCGTTTTTTCCATCTAAAGGTACTATATCATGAGGAGAAGAGATTTTACAAAGGATTAATTCATGTACTATAATGAATGGAAAGCAAATTTAGAAAAATAAGGCAATTAAAATTGAAATTCAGGAGATATATATGATAAAGGCGGTATTCTTTGATCTGGACGGTACGGTCCTTGACACCAACGAGCTAATTCTGCAGTCCTTCAGGCATGCGTTTTCGACAAGGCTCAACATAACAGTGCCTGACGAGACAATACTTACATTTTTCGGGGAGCCTCTCCATTATTCCATGGCCAAATACTCGGATGATGTGGAACCCTTGCTCGAGACCTACAGGGAGTTCAACTGGAAGCATCACGACAGCATGGTGGAGCCATTCCATGGAACCATTGAAGCGCTTGAGCAGCTGAAGGCAATGGGCCTGTACCTGGGGATAATAACCTCGAAAAGAAGGAATGTGGCGATGAAGGGAATAGACCTTTTCGACCTTTCCAAGTATTTCGACGTGATAATTACACCTGAGGATACCGAAGAGCATAAGCCCAAGGCCGGACCTCTTCTCAAAGCCTGCGAGCTTCTGGGGATAGAGGATCCTTCAACAACGATTATGGTGGGGGATTCCACATATGACATACTCTGCGGAAAGAATGCCAATGCATCGACAGTTGCAGTCAAGTATTCGAAGATAGACCTCGACATACTGAAGTCCGCCGGACCTGATTTCCTTGTGGACAGTCTTCTTGAGATACCAGACATTGTGAAGGGATTCTGATAGCAAAATTCAAGTCATCCTGAAACAATGAAGAACAGCCGAATTTTCTGATGAAACCTAAAGGTCTGGGATAATAAAAATTCCGAAGCATTTTTTTGCTTCGGAATTTTTTTAGTATCTGTTCGACCTTGAGCTTCTGCCTGCCCTTGACCTTCTTCCATCGAGTCTTCTCTGTTTGGCCCTTCTGCGTCTTCTCATATTTCCTACGATAACCAGAATAATGAACACGAATATGAGGAGAAGCACCAATCCCAGGACTATATAGAAAACGAGGTTTTCCTTAAGTATCACTGAGCTTACATCCATGGTGGAAAGAAGCTCCACATTCTGTCTTCCGGTCCTGTGTATGAGGCTTACAGTTGTTACTGCTGACTTCTG
>NZ_AXUN02000237.1 GCF_000495435.3 Youngiibacter fragilis 232.1
GTCAGCACTGCCATGGCAAATCAAAGGACAGAATATTGAATGTTCATCATAAGGAAAGCCGGAAGACAGGAGGAGACTCTCCCGGTAATCTGGTCACCTTATGCGAGACATGCCATAAGAGCCATCATGCAGGCAGGATAAAGCTTAAGCTTACTCCAAACAAGTCGTACCGTCATGCAAGCTTCATGGGCATCATGAGATGGTATGTTTACAACAGTCTTCAGGAACTGTATCCAGAGGTTTCCATGACCTATGGATACATCACAAAGAACAACCGAATAAATAATAACATTGAAAAGGCCCATAGCGCTGATGCATATTGTATAAGTGGCAACATTAACGCCAAAAGGATCGATGAGATCTACAATCAGGCGTTCAAGAGGAAGCACAACCGACAGATACACAAGGCGAACTTCCTAAAGGGCGGAAAGAAAAAGCTGAATCAGTCTGCATACGAAGTCAAGGGATTCCGCCTGTTTGACCATGTGAGATATAAGGACGAAGAATGCTTCATTTTCGGAAGAAGGTCATCTGGCTATTTTGATTTACGTAAACTGGATGGCTCGGTTGTCCACAGGAGTGCAAGCTTCAAGGAACTTAAACTGCTGAAAAGACAGAATACCATACTAATCGAACGAAACAGGTGTAATGGAGTTCTTCTCTCATGACTGAAGTCACGAGTCTCCGAACTCCAATGTTTATGAATAAATTGGAAGGAGTGATAAACATGACACCGTTACAGGTTACCGTTCCACTAGTACTATGTAACATTTA
>NZ_AXUN02000236.1 GCF_000495435.3 Youngiibacter fragilis 232.1
ATCCGAGTAAAAGAACTACAGGACAGGAGCCATAGTCTCAAGGATCGCGCAGCTGACAATAGTCGACCTCCTCTTCATAGGGGTTGCCAGGATGAGCGTCGACGAAGTGAGGGACGACATAAAGGAATCCACGAGCATGGTAGAAGGACTGACGAGAGTGTAGAAAATTTTGTGTTTGGACCTCTGACTTAAGATTATAATAATCTTAAATCGGAGGTTTTAAACATGGCAAAAATTAAAAGGGACCCAAGGCTGATGGAACTAGCTAAACAGTTTCTGGAAATCTATGAGCCTGCTACTGCCGGTGATGTCTACGATGGTTTAAAGGAAATGTTGGGTGGTACGATAGAATCAATGCTGGAAGCTGAAATGGATGACCATTTGGGATACCCAAAAGGAGTAAATACAAATCACCCTGAGAATACCAGAAACGGATTTAGCAAGAAAACTGTGAAATCAACAGGTGGCCCAATTGAGGTCAATATACCACGTGACAGAAAAGGTGAGTTTGATCCTAAGGTTGTTGGAAAGTACAAAACTGATATCTCAGATATCGAAGAGAAGATTATCTCGATGTACGCCAAGGGTATGACAACAAGAGACATAGAGGATCATATTCAAGACATTTACGGATTCAGTATATCAGCAAGCCAGATATCTACGATAACAGACAAAATAATACCCATGATCAATGAGTGGCAAACCAGACCATTAGAATCGGTCTATCCTGTAGTTTTCATGGATGCTATCCACTACCATGTGAGACAGGATGGGGTCATAGTAAAAAAAGCCGTATATAACATATTGGGTTACACAATGGATGGCACAAAGGATGTTCTTGGCATGTGGATTGGAGAGAACGAATCCTCTAAATTCTGGCTTTCAGTTTTAAACGAGCTGAAGAACCGAGGAGTCCAGGATATACTGATTGCCTGTATAGACGGCCTCACGGGCTTCAAGGAAGCGATTAATGCTGTCTTTGGAAAGACGAAGATACAACGCTGCATAATCCATCAAATCCGATCGTCCACCCGATATGTGAGCTATAAGGACATTAAAGCGCTCATGGCTGATCTCAAGCTCGTCTATAAGGCTCCTACGGAGAAGGCGGCGTCAGTCAACCTGGACAAATTTGAAGAGAAATGGAAAAACAAATATCCAGCCTGTGTAAAGTCTTGGCGAATTAACTGGCCTGAGCTGTCAGCTTTCTTTGAGTATCCAACTGAACTCAGAACGCTGATTTACACTACAAATGCAATTGAAGGATACCACAGGCAGCTAAGGAAAGTGACCAAGACAAAGACGGTTTTCCCTACGGACACTGCTGTCATCAAAATTCTCTACCTTGCAACAATGGATGCTATGGCCAAATGGACTCAGCGTATTCGGAATTGGGATAAAATCGAAAGTCAGATTGAAATCTTGTTTGAAAACCGGCTTAATCCACAAAAATAGACCATCAACGTAAGTT
>NZ_AXUN02000235.1 GCF_000495435.3 Youngiibacter fragilis 232.1
AAATTTACGGATTAAATATCCAGCTTCTTCTTAAGCTGGTCCACGACTTCATTGACCATGATCATGATATGCAATTGCTGTTCTCGTGAAATACCTTTCATCTTATCTACAGGCACATCATGGTGGAAGCAGTAGTCACTCAGATTCATCAGGCTTGATCCGTTCTTTGTTATCGATATGACCTTCATCTTAAGTTTTTTCGCTTCCTTGGCAATCTGAAGGCATCTTTGGGTTTCACCTGAACTGGACAGGACGATAAGCGAATAGCCTTCAAAATTCTTGAACATCTGCATCTCAGCAACAAGCAGTGACGGAATGCCAAGGTACAGCAGCTGCCGCTGAAGATACAGTGCGGATATGTTGGAACCGCCTAATCCAAATATCATCAGTTTTCTTCTGCTGCCGATGATGGCATCTGAAACACAGGCTGCTCCATCAAAGTTGATCTTTCTCAGGATATACTCGGTGTTCGCGATATGCCGTTCGCTGGTTGAGTTCATCAGTTCAATATCTTCCTTGGCAGCATACTTCATTTCACTGAATCCCTGGAACCCCAGCAGCTTGCATGCCCTGTTGACAGTAGCCTGCGAAGTGAAGCTCTCGTTTGCAACCTTGATGACAGATAGGAAGGGTATGCTCGTGAAGTTCTTTTCCAGGTAATCCAGAACCTCCAGTTCACTTTTACTCGCTTCCTTGTCAAAATTCCTCTCGGTAAGTTGATGGATCACCCGATATTTCAAATTATACAATCCTTTCTTAACTCATCACACAAACGAGACAATAAGCTCAAGATTCCCGTCGAGCACTATACTGCTTGCAGCAGACGTAAGGATGAAGTGGTCACCTTTACTGATTTCTGAGCCATTTACCGTTCCCTTGCCATCAAGGACGCTGAAGAGCTTGTAATTTGTGGATCCCATCCTGACAGGTCCATCGGTGGTCCATTTTTCAACAGTAAAGAACTCGCTTGATACATAGACTGTCCGGACACAGTTTTCCTCTTCGTATGTTGTTGGTTCTGGATTCTTTGCAGCCTTATCCACAGATATGACTGACTTCGCCTTGTCAAAGTGCAGTTGTCTTTTACTGCCTTTATCATCCACCCTATCATAGTCATATATCCTGTATGTGGTATCAGAAGACTGCTGAGTCTCCAGAATCAACGTACCTTTGCATATCGCGTGTACTGTTCCTGCCGGAACATAAAAGAAATCACCCGGCTTGATCGGAATGCTGTTCATAAGGGAGTCCCACTCGCCATCATCAAGCATCTGGTTCAGTTCTTCCCTTGTAGCTGCGTTATGGCCATAGACGATCCTTGCATCGTCAGTACAGTCTATGATATACCAGCACTCGGTCTTTCCAAGGTCGTTCTCAACTTCCCTGGCAAATTCATCATCGGGATGAACCTGTATGCTGAGGTCATCGCTTGCATCTATGATTTTCGTAAGCAGTGGAAAAACCGGCTCCTCGCTGTTTCCGAAAAGTTCCCTGTGCTCCTTATACACTGATGACAGTGTATTGCCCTTTAGCAGCCCATTTCTTATTCTGCAATCTCCATTCTTGTGAGCTGAGATTGCCCAGCATTCACCTATATTGGAATCCTGTACCTCATAACCAAAATGTTCCTTAATCCTTGTCCCGCCCCAAAGCCTGCTTACAAAAATCGGCTCAAGCATCAGTATTTCCTGCATATCGCACCTCTTAATTCCTAGATTAATCACCTATACCATAACTAATCCATCCCAGATTTGCAATAAGATTCATTTTCAAGGGCCCTCATCCTATTGCAGATGAAATGCCTGATTTTACCCATCCTGTTGTCATGAAGCATTCCAGGGCTTCGCCTTATCAAGCCATCCCATGCTCTCCCAGTGGTTCCTGTCAACCGGGTTCCAGGTGTTGCCCCTATGCATCCTGGCAATCATGTTGAATAGGACCTTCTGCTTCAATCCGGGCTTTGCAGTGTTCACGCTTCCCCTTGCCTTTCCTGCAATGGCTGAAATCCTTTCGTCTATTTCTGCACGGACCTTGTCAGTCACATCCTCCCATTTGGCAGCGCTTACGTTCATGCTAAGCCTGTATACCTTAGGGACTCCCATCCAGAACAGCTGCCTTGCCATGGACTTTGTAACCCCTCTGGCACCCGCACCTGCTGCAGTCGATACAACTATCCCTACCTTCCTGAACATAGCCTTGTTCGGCCTGTGTGATATCCACATGTAGCCCAGGTGGTCGAAGAAGCTCTTCAGGGCTCCGCTCATCTCCATGCAGTATGTCGGAGAATCCATTATTATGATATCCGATGATTCCATGGCTTGTACTATCGGCTGTATCCTGTCCCTGTGCGGGCAGAATTCGCAGCCCCTAAGGATGCAGTTGTAGCAGCCGATGCAGAACTTGTCTGCATCCACGGGAAGACTGAACTCATGTATGATTGCGTTGCCGTCATCGAGCGCTTTTGCGATGCTTCTGGTCATGTGCCAGCCCGACCCCTTGTGGGCCTGCCCGTGGATAATTGTCATTTCCATTTCCTTTGCTCCTTTTATGAATATATCTTTGAGAACTGAATTACATGCCTTGTAAGAAGATCCAACGCTTCACTTTCCTTCTCTGGAAAGCTGTCATACTTTGACAGCAGAAGGAATATAGGTGAGTAGAACTGCATCGCCATGACATAGGGGTCTGCTTCCCTGAAGCCGCCCTTACTTATCAGGCTTCTGAACAGCGAGCTTTCAAAATCAAGCGCGCCATCAATGAAGAACTTCCTGAAAACATCCCCGGCAACATCCCTGAACTGCTCAATGGTCAGCATCCTTCTGAATCTGGATGCGAATTCGTCCTTAAGGAAGTACAGGAAAAGGTTCTGCGCAATTGCTACAAACTGTTCTTCAGTTATATTAAGGTACGTCTTCGCTACCTCATCCTCTTCCCCATGGGGCACTCTCATCATTCCCATCGCCGTCTCATACCTTTCAGACATCTCCTCTACAATGCTGCTGAAGATGTCCGCCTTGCTTGAAAAGTGGTTGTAAAGGGATGATGCCTTTATTCCAACCTTAGCTGCTATGTCCCTCATGGACACCCCCTCGTATCCCTTTACCGAGAACAGGTCAAGTGCCTCAGCTATTATCATTTGTCTCGTGCTCATCTTTTCCAATGTTATCCCCCCATCACTATCCTTGACGCTTCTACAAGGAGAAGCTTCATCACAAATATTCCTGAAACCATGAAGAAGGCAGCCTTGCTATACTTGTCCTTCCTGATGAACAACGTGGAAATTGAGACAGCTGCTATAGCCAATCCTGCCAGGCTTGCTGATACTGACTGGAAGCTTTCAACAGAGAAAAGCCCCGTTTCTCCACCGGTAGAGGCAGCAGCTACAGAAAGAGCGTAGTTGTCACGGATTGCAGCAAGGATGCATACAAGAAGGCCTGCTGAAACCAGTATCAGAAGTCTTCTCCCCCAGCCTGCAGCGCGTCCCCTTCCATGGTACTGCAATGCGATGAATGATGCTATGCCGGCAATGAGCAATGTGTTGGCTGCAGATAGGGTGCTTCCAAAGTATAGTTCCAACCTGTTTTCCTCCTTGACTAACATTTGTTAGTTTTATTCTAACTAACGGTAGTTAGTCTGTCAATAGGCTTCTAAACTTTTTTTGAATGCAAATAAAGGTCCGGAACACCGGACCTTTCAACTGAATATTTTTGCCTGATCTGGGTACACAGTTTAGTGCCAGTCAAGATGATACTCTCCCCTGTGGTCCTTCGCCTCGAACCAGATGAGATACTGTCCCTTACCTGAAATGGTTATGGTGAATTCCGAAGTCTTTATGTTGTCAGCCCTGTATACAACCTCACCCTCCTTCTTTTCCCTTGATACGATTATAGAGAGCTCTCCGCCTTCGGTTATCACGACTGTCCTGATTTCAACAGTCCCGCCTTCAGGGATGTTTATGTATTCCCCCATCTTGCTTCCATTGAACTTCATATACGACATGGAAAGGCTATAGGGAGTGTTGAATTCCCTGCTGACTGTCACACTGTTGCTGAATCCGCCCGAGCATCCATTTATGATCGCAAGCATCAGCATAAGCGCAGCTGTAATGATTAATTTCCCGCTGTTCTTCCTCCTCATATTCACTCCTCCCTTGTAATCCAGACAGAAGCCTCGTAAGGCCTGAGGTCTTCATTAGACTCATCATAGTTTGAAGCAAGCCTTCTTCCTGAAGGAACAGGTCCTACCCTCCTGATTGCCTCCCTGGATAGGTTGCATTCGATGAAGAGCGTCTCGCTATCATCCTTCCTGAAGTAGGTAAATATGTCCTTTTTATCCTTGTTTGTGACTTCAATGTCCCCGTAGACCAGCGCCGGATGATCCTTCCTGATTGAAATAAGGTCACGGTAGAATGACCAGAGCGAATCCTTGTCACCCATCTGGTCCTCAGCGTTGCAGACCTCGATGTCACCTGTCCCTATCCATGGTATTCCCTCCGTAAAGCCGCCATTTGGCTCCTTGCTCCACTGCATGGGGATCCTGGCATTGTCCCTGGATCCTGCAAGGATCCTTCTGAAAGCCTTCTCCTCACCTTGGACTTTCCTGAACTCTTCGAACTTGCCGAAGCTCTCAACATCCCTGAACTCCTCCATTGACCTGAAGCCCTTGTTAACCATGCCTATCTCCTGCCCCTGGAATATGAAAGGGGTACCCTTGAGGGTAAGCTGCATAACAGCAAGGAGTTTTCCTAGTATCCAACGCAGCTTCCCATCTCCATCCACCTTTGAGATCATCCTTGGGTTGTCATGGTTCTCGTAGAAAAGTGACATCTGGCAATACGGGCTGTATTTTTCCATGTATTCGGTTATGAAGCTCTTGTAGCAGTTCAGGTCGTACCTGTATTCATCGAACCTGGAATGACCGGGATTTTCAAGGTGGTCGAAGGAGAAAGCCATGTCCAGCTCTTTCCTTCTCTCCGCAGTTAGGAGCTTCATCATCTCGATGCCGACTCCCGGAGTCTCCCCCACCGTGAAGGCACCGTAGGGCTCGAAGGCATCCCTCCTGAGCTCCCTAAGGTAATCATTGAGTTTCGGACCGAAGAAGTACTTCTCTACACCTGTATATCCCATGAGCTTTCCTATTATCTCGCTGCCGTCAGGAAGCCCCTTCGGCTTCGAAATGTAGTTTATTACATCAAGCCTGAAGCCGTCGACACCCTTCTTCAGCCACCACCTGACCATATCACTTATGTCCTCCCTGACAGATACGTTCTCCCAGTTGAGGTCGATCTGCTTTTCAGAAAAAAGGTGAAGTGCGTACTCCTTCCTCTCCTCGATGTACCGCCAGGCGCTCCCTCCGAAGTACGAGGTCCAGTTGTTGGGTCTGTCCCTGAAGATGTAGTAGTCCCCGTAATTCCCTTCCGGGTCACGTACCGCCTCCCTGAACCATTCGTGCTCATCGGAGGTGTGGTTTACCACAAGGTCCATGAGGAGCCTCATGCCTCTCCTGTGGAGCTCTGAAAGCAGCTCGTCAAAGTCCTCCATGATCCCGAACTCAGACATGATCTTCCTGTAGTCCCTGATGTCGTATCCGTTGTCATCATTTGGCGAGTCATAGACCGGGGACAGCCAGACAGCGTCTATGCCAAGCTCTGAAAGGTAGCCGAGCCTTCCTATGAGACCTCTTAGGTCACCAACTCCGTCTCCGTTTGAATCCATGAAGCTTCTTGGGTAGACCTGATAGAATACTGCCTCCTTCCACCAGGCACGGGTATTGTTTGCCTTATACTCCTGTACTGTATCCTCGTTATTGAGAAGTGAGATCACGCTCTCAAGAAGGCCCCTGTCCACCCTTCCAAAAGATAGCCTTCGTATCCAGCCAAGCCTTATTGACCCTATGATCCTGTTCTCAATAAGTTTTTCGTTCCTTCCCGACTGGAGAAGGATCTTCCTTAGAATGTCCCTGCCTATCGGATTCCTGTATATGTCCCGTAGAGTTGAGTTCATGTCAAGCACTGCAATCACTCCTGTCTTATGAAGTCTCCCCGGAGAGTGAGGTCTTCGACTATCGTGTCAAACATTTCCTTGTCTATCCTGTATTTCAGCCTGTAAACCAAATAGCCTGCAGCAATGAAGAAGAGAGGCAGGATGAGCATTGAGAATTTCATGATTAGGAGCCCTTCTGCTGTGACATCCTCGGGCTTAGCCGCAGAATTTATCCCTGAAAGTATTAGGGTCGCCCCGACTATGCCGTTCGCTATCGCTCCGCCTATCTTGTTGATGAATGGCTGCACTGAGAAGGTTATGCTTTCGTTCCTCCTTCCAAGCTTCCACTGTCCGTATTCAACGGTGTCAGACATGAACATGAGCATCAGCAGCTGTATGAATGCCTCGGCCACAAATATGAGAACTCCCGATATCCCTATGAACACCATGTTCATCGGTGAGAAGAAGAATATCACATAGCCTGCCGCGACCATTACTGTCGCCGCCCCGTACAGCTGCTTCCTCGTGAACCTTCTGGAGAACAGGTGGAACACTGAAAGCGCCGCGAGCTGTGAAGCACCGAGTATCCCCGCGAAAACCGGATACATGCCTTCATCCCTGAAGGCATACTTGAAGAAGTATACCCCGAAGGTCGTCGTAGTCACATACCCTATCATGAAGAGTGCCATGGATACTGCAGTATACATGAGCTGGTCGTTCCTGAAGAGTACTGTTACTATCTCCTTCAGTGTAGTATGCTCTTCCTTCCTGTACAGTGACCGGTCCTCCTTCACTCCTATCAGTGTGAACAGGAGGAACAGCCAGGTTATGGCAACGACAGACACCGCCAGGATGAACCAGGCATTCTTGTCACCTCCCAGCGCATTGGTGACAGGAAGTATGCCGACAACTATGGCATACATGCCAATGTTTGCGCAGATCCTTGCAAAGGCACCCGTCTTCTCCCTTTCCTTCTGGTCGATCGCAAGTGAAGGAAGCATTGACCAGTAGGCAATGTCATTGGTTCCGTAGATCAGGTCCCAGAGGAGGTAGATCGTTCCGAAGGAAAGTATGAGCGGAGTTCCGCTTAAGCCAAGGTCAGTGAACAAAAGGACAGTGAGGATCCCTCCTATCAGACCTCCAATGACTATCCATGGCTTGAACTTCCCGTATCTTGAATGTGTGTTGTCAACTATGTACCCCATGAACGGGTCGTTCACCGCGTCGAATATACGAAGGACAGTGAGTATTCCCGTCATCCACCACATGACGCTGTCAGGCAGGTCAAGTATCTCAGTAAGGTATACCATGAGGTACATGCTGATAAGAGTGAACAGCATGTCACGTCCGATGGTCCCGAGTCCGAATGCAATCCTGTTCCTTTTGTACCTGTCCATATGCAGCCTCCCTTTAATATCACTTCAATCCGAATCCCATAAGCTCCACCACAAAGGAGTCGTTCATGAGCTTCCTTGTGAACACATCCCTGTATTTGTACGTCTTTGTCTTCTCTGCATCCCTCAAGGCCTGGAGCTCCTTCGGCAGCTCCTCGTGCTCCTTCATGATGTGCTCGTGCATGTTCTCGAACTTCGCAAGTCTCTCGATCAGCTCACCTGTGCAGTTGCCATCAGCAATTGTCATACTTCCCGCATCTGCCACGTATTTCCTGCCGTCCTCAGACAGCCTTGTGAATCGTACCATTTCATGACCTCCTGTGACCATATGATGCTTTGGCCCAATAATCAGAATACTTTGACTTAAGTATATCATTTTTGTCCCTTTTCATATATGGGACCCAGGCAGCAACGGCATAATTAATCAGAGAGAATCCATTCTCAGGGACAGGTATCCATAGCAGCATTTTGCCAAGGTTTTTGTGGAGATGGAGGCGGATAACGGGTATAATGGATATATCGAACAAAGAACACCTTCATCAAATTATCGTTCGTAATCCTTATGGCTCCGGGCCCTTACCGGTCACCCTGGAGTGACCTCGAAGCGGCCTTATTGGCGCGATACGGCAAATATTTACCGTATGTTTTCCAATTGTCCAAACCCGGTATGCTTAATTGGATTATAATTTTGGATTGAAGGAAGTTGTTCGGACAAAAATATACTTTTGGGGGGATTAGTGTGGCAAGCATCGAAAAGGTCGTAAGACCCTGCAGTCTTGAGGAAGCCTATGTTCTTAACCAGGAACGTTCAAGGGTAGTGCTTGGAGGCTTCATGTGGATGAAGATGGGAAACAGGAACATTGCGGAAGCTATCGACCTGTCGGGGCTCGGACTCGATACGATAGAGGAGTCAGGCGAGGAGTTCAGGATAGGCAGCATGTGTTCACTAAGGAGCCTTGAGCTTCATGAGGGAATAGACAAGGAATTCGGTGGTTTCGTAAGGGATGCCCTTCACCACATAGTAGGAGTGCAGTTTAGGAACGGAGCCACAGTGGGCGGAAGCGTATACGGCAGGTTCGGGTTCTCAGACGTGCTGACATGCCTTATGGCTCTCGATACTTACGCTGAGCTTTATAAGGGAGGCATCGTTCCCCTTAAGGAATTCGCACAGATGAAGCCTGATACGGACATCCTTGTCAGGGTGATCATAAAGAAGGACGGCAGGAAGGCATCCTACCAGTCACAGAGGAACACAAGGACTGATTTTCCAGTCATAGCTGCAGCTGTAGCTGTAAAGGGGGACACTGTCTATGTGGCTGTCGGAGCAAGGCCTTCAAAGGCCGGCCTTGTCGAAAGCACTGACAGCGGACTCGGGCAAGGCTCGACAAACGAAGAGATATCGAAGTTTTCCGATTGGGCCAGGGACCAGTTCACCTACGGCAGTGACATGCGTGCCGGCGGAGACTACAGGAAGCATCTCGCTTCGGTGTACATCAGACGCGGCCTGACAGAACTTCTCGGAGGTGAAAAGGCATGACGATAAGACTATGGCTTAACGGAAAAGAGATCACAAGGGAAATTGAAGACGGGAAGCTTCTCATTGACTTCCTGAGGGAAAACGGCTGCGGCAGCGTAAAGAGAGGCTGCGAGACCTCCAATTGCGGACTTTGCAGTGTCATCATGGATGACAAGCCGATACTTTCCTGCTCTACCCTCGCTGCAAGGGCTGACGGCAAGCATGTCTATACATTGGAGGGACTACAGAAGGAAGCTGCTGAATTCGGAGAGTTCCTTGCAGACCAGGGAGCCGAGCAGTGCGGATTCTGCAGCCCTGGAATTGTCATGAGTGTCATAGCCATGTCAAGGGAGCTCAAGGATCCGACTGACGACGAGGTATCCCTGTATCTCGCAGGCAACCTTTGCAGGTGCACTGGCTATATGGGTCAGAAGAGAGCGATAAGGAACTATCTCTCGAGCAAGGGAGGGAAATGATATGCGTCATATAAGCAAGCCCATAAGGAAAAAGGACGCCATGTCCCTGGTAACAGGAAAGCCAGTCTACACCCAGGACCTGGCACCAAGGGATGCCCTTGTTGTTAAGCTCCTGAGGAGCCCGCACGCCCATGCCCTGATAACAGAGATAGATACGGAGAAGGCTTCGGCAGTCAATGGAATTGAATGCGTGCTGACCTACAGGGATGTGGCCGGAGAAAGGTTCACCCTTGCAGGCCAGACATATCCAGAACCAAGCCCGTACGACAGGCTCATTCTCGACCAGAGGCTGAGGTTCGTCGGCGACCCGGTGGCAATAGTTGCAGGAGCTACTGCAGCTGCAGTTGATGAAGCGCTGAAGCTCATCTCGGTGAAGTATGAGGTCCTTGAGCATATCCTTGACCTGAGGAAAGCAAAGGACAATCCCATTCTGATCCATCCGGAGGAAGACTGGAGGAGCCTTAGACCGGTAGGTGCCGACAACAGGAGGAACCTCTGCGCAAGCGCCTCCGACCAGCACGGAGACATAGATGCGGTCCTGGCAGGCTGTGACTATGTCGTAGAACAGACCTACCATACCAAGGCAAACAACCAGACAATGATGGAGACCTTCCGCACATTCACATACAAGGACGCCTTCGGAAGGCTGACCTGCGTGTCATCCACCCAGATCCCCTTCCATGTGAGGAGGATACTCTCGAATGCGCTTGGAATACCAAAGTCACAGATAAGGGTTATCAAACCAAGGATAGGCGGAGGCTTCGGTGCGAAGCAGACTGCCGTTTCTGAGATATATCCCGCAATAGTTACCATGAAGACAGGAAAGCCTGCGCTCATTGTCTACTCGAGGCAGGAATCCCATATAGCAGGTTCCCCGAGGCATGAGATGGAGATGACGGTCAAGGTCGGAGCGACCAAGGATGGTATCATCCGCGGGATCGACCTCCACACCCTTTCAAACACAGGCGCCTATGGCGAACATGGACCCACTACAGTAGGGCTTTCAGGACACAAGTCCATACCTCTGTATGGAAAGACAGATGCCTTCAGGTTCAGTTTCGATGTCGTGTACACCAATGTCATGTCAGCCGGCGCCTACAGGGGCTACGGGGCACCGCAGGGCATATTTGCCGTTGAATCAGCGGTCAATGAGCTTGCAGTGAAGATGAACATGGACCCGGTGAAGCTCAGGGAGCTGAACATGGTTAAGGAAGGCCAGAAGATGTATGCGTACTATGGTGAGCAGCTGAACAGCTGCGCACTTGACAGGTGCATGGCAAGGGCCAAGGAAATGATAGGCTGGGATGAGAAGTATCCTGCAAAGGACCTTGGGAACGGAAAGGTCAGGAGCGTCGGAGTTGCAATGGCCATGCAGGGATCAGGCATATCCAAGGTGGATACGGCTGCAGTGTCGCTGAAGGTCAATGACGATGGATTCTATACCATGGGAATCGGAGCTTCGGACATGGGCACAGGCTGCGACACCATACTGGCGCAGATTGCAGCTGACTGCCTTGACTGTTCGGTGGACGACATAGTTGTCCATGGAGTTGACACGGACTCCTCACCGTATGACAAGGGCTCCTACGCCTCAAGCACAGCCTATGTCACAGGAATGGCTACGGTAAAGACCTGTGAAGTGCTGGTCGGGAAGATAAAGAAGGCAGGGGCATCAAAGCTCAAATGCGACGCTGACAAGGTCGATTTCGACGGAACCAAGGTATACAACGTTGAAACCAATGAATCAGTAAGTCTCAGGGATATCGGAAACTCCGAGATGGATGGCAACAGGAACTCTCTTTATGCAACAGAATCCTTCTCATCACAGACATCCCCGCCGCCTTTCATGGTGGGCATGGCTGAGGTGGAGATAGACAAGGAGACCGGAAAGGTGGATCTAATAGACTATGTGGGGGTAGTGGACTGCGGGACAGTCATAAACTCCAACATCACAAGGATCCAGACAGAAGGCGGAATTGCCCAGGGAATAGGAATGGCTCTTTATGAGGACATCATATACAGTGAAAAGGGCCAGCTCTACAACAACTCCTTCATGCAGTACAAGATCCCGACTAGGCTTGACGTTGGAACCATCCGCGTCGACTTTGAGAGCAGCTACGAGCCTACAGGACCATTCGGAGCGAAATCCATTGGTGAGGTCGTAATCAACACCCCATCACCTGCTATAGCAGGAGCGATCCTCAATGGTGTGGGAGTAAGCATAAGGGAGCTTCCCATAACAGCTGAGAAAGTCTACAATGCGATGCAGGAGCTGAAGTAACGAGTATTTCCGTTACAAAAAAATCACTTGAAAATCAAACGTAATACCTAAGATGTAACACAAATTGACGCTGGCGGAATGATTCCGCCAGCGTCATCTGTTTCAAGTATCAAATTGCAGCTTTCCTGTCATGACCTTCCATGATTGATCCAGGAGATCCTTTCACCACAGGTTCTGACCTTGGACTAGCCACCACCCAGCACAGGTATGAAAAGAAGGATGTCATTGTCATTTACCATCCGGTTAGGCCCCTTCAGGAAAGCTATCTCCCTGCCATTAAGGAGTATCCTTACAAAGATGTCCTGATTTCCGTCCTTGTCACTGATCATGGGTTTCAGCCTATGGTCAAGGATCCCATCCAGCTTATCGATGCATTCCTCTATGCTGCAGGGTGTTTCAATCTCAACAAAGGTGACCGTGTCGCCGAACAGTGCCCTGAAGCTGGCGTATCCGCGAAGCTCGATCTTACCCATCAGATAAGTCCAAGCTCCTTCAGCTTATCTTCCCTTGGTATCCCGTTCGCATCCCAGCCCCTGACTTCGTAGTACTCATCAAGCATGGCATTGAGGTCTGCTTCCGTTATGAGTTCACCTTTTGACAGGCCATCCTTGAGTTCTTCCTTCAGGAACCGTTCAGGCAGGGTATCATCCTTTCGTGAGAATCCTTCCCGTACATTGAACATGCGGTTCAGGTTGTTAAGCCTTTCCCCAAGAGCCCACACATCATCCTTTGTGAACTCCATTCCGGTTGCACCGGTAAGCTGCATTGCAACGACCTCCTGCGCGTTATGGGGCATGGCAAGCTGGGTCGGGAACTCACAGAGCGTAGCCACATCGTAGGTACCGCAGAAATCCTGATTGAATTTCGCAAGTATGCCCTTCCCCTTTATTGCCAGCCTTTCTACAGGGTATGGGAACGGCATACCGAACACTTCCTGGAATGCATAGCCCCTGTTGTGGTCCGCACCGTTATATGAGGTTGCGAAGTTTAGTCCATGGGCCTTGAGGCCTCTCGGGTCATATGCGGGGAGCTCAAGCCCCTTGACATGCATGGCATACTTTTCCGCTCCGTTTCCTAATTTCTTCGCAAATATCCTGGTACCATCAGACATCATTTCGCCAAGCCCTTCCTTATATGCCATCATCCTGACGAGTCTTGCGATGGTATCCTCATTCCCCCAGGTCAGGTCCAGCCCCTCAGTCCCTGGCAGCAGTCCCTTCTCATACAGCTCCATGGCCATTGAAATGGTGACACCTGCAGATATGGAGTCAATCCCCAGTTCGTCACAGAGCCTGTCCATAGCAAATATGAATTCAGGATTCTTTATTCCCAGCATGGATCCGAAGGAGTAGAGGGTCTCATATTCCGGTCCCTCCGTAGCTATTCCAGCGTACCTTCCGGTCTTCGCCATCCTGACCTGGCTGCAGCCAAGCGGGCATCCATAGCAGTTGTTCCTCCTGACCTTATATTCCGCCAGGGCCTCAGGCCCTATGGAGGAGTAATCCTGACAGCCCGTATCCGTGTAGTTCCTGCTTGGGAATACGCCTACTGCCTGAGCCGCATCAACCGCAGAGGATGAACCTACATGTGAGAAGACGGGATAGGCGAATGGTGAGTCCTTCAGGGCCTTGGTGAATTCTGCCACTCCTGCCTGAAGCATTTCGGGATTGGCTACAGGAACTGTCTGGGTTCCTCTTATCGCAATCGCCTTGAGCTTCTTGCTTCCCATGACGGCCCCTACTCCCTTTCTTCCCATTGCCCTCTGCTCATTGATTATCGAGGAGATGAGGCTTATGTTCTCACCTGCAGGGCCAATGCATGCGATGCGGCAGCTCTGGTCATTAAGTTCTTCCTTTAGGTATATCTGTGTGTCAAGGGCATTTATGCCCCACAGCTTCTCAGCTGAACGTATGCTTACCTTGTCATCCTTTATGGAGAGATAGACCGGTTCATCTGAAGCACCTTCAATCACGACCATGTCATAGCCGGCATACTTAAGCTCAACCGGCAGGTAGCCCCCGCTGAACGAATTGCAGATTGTTCCTGTAAGGGGTGACTTTGTGGCAACCCCCATCCTGCTTGCGCAGATCGCCCTGGTACCTGTAAGGGGTCCTGCAAAGAAGACAAGCTTGTTCTCGGGACCTAATGGGTCAATACCGGGAGAAAGCTCATCATAAAGCAGCTTATCAGCAAGAAGCGCACCGCCAACATACTTCCTGAGCACATCGTCCTCGATCTTCTCTTTTCTTACCGACCTGTCCGTAAGATTGACCCTTAATAGAGACTGCCAGCATCCGCCTTGAATTGACATAAAACAATACCTCCCGTATTTTAATCATAGGTCACCAGATTGGTTACCCATAACTCTTTCCAAACACGGGAGGCATTGAATAAACGGTCAATACCCATTGGCCTTGTCCCTTGACAAGGCTCGAGCTATTGCCTTTATTATAAAACTAAACAATAGCAATGACAATTATATTTATCACTTTAACAATAAGTTCACTTTAGAAGCAAAAGCTAACCTGAGGTTGCATCAGGTTACTCAACCAGAGCGACCACCTCATCTGATCCCGGTATCGAATCCTAAACTGACCTCGGTAAAGCTTCCCTTTACCACTTCTACCCCAACGGGCTTAAGGTATGGAAGCTTGACACCATCAGGATCTGATTCCAGAACATAGCTTCCTTCAGGAACGAGCACCCTGAACATGCCATCCTTGTCAGACTTTACCTTGAGGCTTTTTCCTGTAGAAAGGTTCCTGACGATGAACTCAGCGTCAGGGTATGGAACACTATCTGTCTCACCAGGCTTTGACACCGGGTTTACCGGGCCAAGTGTGACAGTGCCCATTATGCCGGTATCCTGGTCGACGGGTATAAGGCCGCACGCAGCTGCCAAGATGAGCACGACTGCAATAACGGCCAGCATGATGTGTTTCCTTGAATTCCTGTTCAGGTGAGAACGGACCACATAATCTCTATCCATCCCTACTCCTCTTTTATGTCAGCTCTTCCTGGAGAATCTGGTACCGCATTTCGGACACTTTACCTCGACCTTGCCCTTCCCTTTGGGTATCCTCACCATCTGCCTGCATCCCGGGCAGCTGTATACCCTGTAGGTCCTGCTCAGCTTCATTATCTGGACATGGTTCGCTATCTTCCTTAAAAACCTGTCCCTGACCTGCACGTACTTGAGGTTCTGGGATGAGCACAGCCTGTGGTTCTTGGAGAATATCCTTGAATACGCGTATATTGTCATCGCGAATCCGACCAGGTTGATGTATGGGTTTTTGGCAAAGCTTCCTATGAGCATGACAACGAAGCTGACATATACCATAAGCCTTGACAGCTCGTCTACGCCGTAGCGTCCCTGCATGAGTTTCCTTAGTCTTTCCTTCATTTTCAGCATCCTTCCGATATCACTTTGTATTTGGCTATCCTTTACAAGAAAGTATTCTACTACGCAAAGTTTAAAAAGAGATTATTTGGACTCTGGCAGGCTGTCATCTTCACTTTGGCGCAGAAAACCTGTCAGCCTTAGACCTTAGGAGCATCCTTACCAGCTTTCCGTTCGAGAGCTTCCCCCTGTCCTTCCCGAGCCTTATGAAGGTCTGGGTGATAGTCTTCGGTACATATGGCTGCTCACCCCCGGTTTTCCTCATGAGTCTGATGGCCCTGACAGGGCAGGTCGTTACGCACAGTCCGCAGCCGATGCACCTGTCCTCATCGATTATCGCTTTCTTGCCAGTCACAGTAACTGCATCCATCTGGCATCTTCTGATGCAGATACCGCACCCTATGCATGGGTCCTTGTCAACAATAGCCATGAATGGCGATGACACGAGCCTTCCAGGCTTTGGCTGCTTCTTAAGTGTCTTCAGTACTCCACAGCAGCATCCGCAGCAGGCACATATGAACACGGCGTCGCGTTCGTTTCCCGGGGACAGGACAAGGCCCGCCTTGTCTGCCTTCTTCAGGACCTCAAGGGCTTCCTCCATGGTGATGGACCTTCCCCTGCCTATGCGCTGGTAGAAGTCCGCTCCCTGTCCGAAGGACAGGCAGGTCTCCTTTGGTTTTCCGCAGCCCTCCCCCATCATTTCCATTTCTGTCCTGCAGATGCAAGGGGTCACTGTAAACTTAGTCTGAGCCCTTACCAGTTCCTCAGCCTTCTCATAGGACAATATCTCAGTGTCCCCTCCAACAGATCCGCCTACCGGAACTGTCCTTAGCTGAGGCGTCTTCTTCCAGGTCCTGGAGTCAAGTAGATATGGTGCATATTCCTCGAAGTAGCCTATCAGCTCAAGGTCAAGCCTGCCTATCTGGTATTCCCATATACCCACCACGAACTGGGATGCCATGTACCTTGGCGGCTGGCCTTCCTTCCTTGTTCCGTAGATCAGCCCCTTCTTCTCCATCTCGTCAAGCCTTTTTTCAGCATCAGCTGTAGAAATGCCCATCCTCCAGGCGATTACCCTTGGCTCCTCCTCGATTATGCTTAAGGCAAGAGCCATTTTGGCATCCTCCGGTGTAAACAGCTTCCTAAGTATCCTGATCTCAACTCCTGACTCAGTCTCCGGAAAACCACCCGGCAGGTCATCCAGATGCTTTGCCAGCCTTCTGTACAATTCTTCGTTCATTTCGCACCCCAAAAATTAATCTTCCTCATACTATGGCTATCCTGACTACCTCAAGCTCCGACCCTGAGTATAGGGCTGCATCGGTACTCCCGCACTTCGGGCATATGGTCACAGCCTTTGACCTCCAGTCAAAGTTGAAGATTTCACCGCAGGAGCTGCAGCCTGCGGCTGCAGGCACACGGATGAATCTCACCTTCGCACCTTCTGCTATCGTTCCTTTGCTTATGTGGTCCCAGTACTTCTGGGTGATCTCCTCGATGAAATCCCTCATTTCGCCTACCTTCAGGTAGACAGCATCAATCCTTACCGCCCCGTTTTCTTCGGCCGCCTTCATGGCCTGGGCAAATATCCTGTGTGTAAGCGGAAGCTCATGCATCTTCAGGTCCCCTTCTGATCACAGTGTGTCTGTCTTTTCCCTGTATGCTGTTATTTTCTCTTCAATGTAAGTGCACCATTCATCTAGTCCTTCCCCGGTCCTCGCAGAAACCCTGAACACCCTCATCTGAGGATTAAGCACCCTGACCCTTGATTCAAGGGCTTCGAAATCAAAGTCGAAATACCCTGCCGCATCTACCTTGTTTACAAGGAGCACATCACAGACCCTGAACATGTTGGGATACTTCAGTATCTTGTCATCACCTTCCGGAACACTGAGTATCATGGCCTTAAGGCTCTCACCGATGTCAAATTCTGCTGGACACACAAGGTTTCCGATATTCTCAACGAATATCACGTCAAAATCCCTGACTTCCATTGTATCAAGTGCGGAGCTGACCATGGAAGCATCAAGATGACAGTCTCCACCGGTTCTCAGCTGTACCGCATATCCGCCTTCACTGACAATCTTCTCGGAGTCTACCATTGAATCGATATCCCCTTCGATTACCCCTATCCTGTACCTGTCCCTGAGCCTTTTCATGGTGCCTACGATTATGCTCGTCTTCCCTGAGCCTGGAGAAGACATGAGGTTCAGCATGAATACCCTGTCCTTTCCAAGCCTTTCCCTCACCTTCTCTGCCTCGTCCCCGTTTACAGTGAGGATCGTTTCCCTGATGTCTATAAGCCTTATCTCGTCCATGGTTTGCCTCCATTACTGATCTCTGCTTCATATATGATACCATGTAAGGCATCAGGCCGCCGGAATAATCCGGCGGCCCTCATGAATTTTTATGCTATCTGAGCCTGAACTCACAAGTATGCAGCTATTTGACTACAAGTACAGGGCAAGGTGCGTTAGAAACCACCCTCTGTGTTACGCTTCCCATTATTGCTCCGGCCCATGGTCCGTGACCCTTGGTTCCCATGACTATAAGGTCTGCGCCCTTCTTCGCTTCCTCGACAACCTCCTGCGATGGATATCCATGGACAATCTTAGTCTCAACCTTGATCTCTCCGACATCGATCCCCTTCATTGTGTCTTCCATTGCAGTCTTGCTGTGCGCTTCATACTCCATGCTTGTCATGTCTACCCCTGCGCTGACTTCACTTGCCATGATATGCGGATGCTTCATGATGACATGAAGCAGTTCAATCTCTGAACCGAATCCCTTTGCCATTTCCACTGCTGCTGAAAACGCATGTCTGGAATACTCAGACCCGTCTGTAGCTACGAGTATCTTCCTGAACATGATGACTACCTCCTTCCTTGGACCGTTAGCATCACAAGCTGAACTTGCTGCAAGAATATATGAATAAAACAAAACCGACCCCGCATGAGGCCGGTAAGTGTCGCATATTGTGGAACGCATATCGGCGCCACCGGCGCAAAGCTTCCATGTTTCTTACAATTATTATATCACAGACCCCTGTGAACTTCTTGAACAATTCCGGTATTTTCTTTGAATATCAAAGGATTCCATTGTTCCCTCCAGCGGATCATGATGATTAGTTTTCACCGGAAGGCTCTGGCTGCATCAATGACATTATCCAGGCTACTAACGAAGCCAACGGATACTTTAGCAGACTGGATTTCGCCTCGCAATAGTATCTGGCATCATCTTCCAGCCATCCCTTCCCTTTCCAGTACCTGTAGTCAGCAAGGTCTTTGCTTTTCCTTGAGAATGCATCCTTCTGAAGCCGGAATGAAAGTATGCTTATGAATCCGGGATCAGGCTTACCTTTATCTGTCAGGTCATCATGGAATTTCCTGCAGGCCTTTGCTGTCCTGCTTATGGTCTTCTTCTCAAGCCTCATGCGCTGCTCCTGCCTTATCTCTTCAGCAGGATGCATTACCCCAAGCCTGCTGCTGACCTTAAAGCCCCATGTTCCTATTTCGAATCCGAGGGTTAGAGTCGTGAAAACCAGTCCTACAGCCCCTGTTGTTGCCACTATCATGGCCTTCTTACCGTGGAACCTGGGCCTGTGGCAGACGTATGCGAACCTGTCGATGAAGTTCTTCATGATCCACGATACATTGTATGCGTATACCGGTGTAGCGAAAATCACACCATCTGCATTTTCCATCATTTTCTCGATGTCCGCCCTTCCATCCTTTATGGGACATGAATCCTCTCCTTTCAGGAAGCACAGGTAGCAGCCCTTGCATGTTCCAAGCCCTGCATCCTTAAGGAACAGGTATTCCATCTCAAGTGAACTGTCCAATGACCTTAGGCATTCCTCTGCCTGCCTTACAGTCCTGTATGTGTTTCCTTTTCCCCTCGGACTTCCTATTATCGCAAGTATCTTCATGGCACCCTCCGGAATGAAAGAATGAGAAGAAGTACAGAAGTAACAAGTCCAGCCAGCACTGACAATGTCCCTAGCTTCATATGAAAGCCCAGGGATCCCGGGTCAGTGATGTTGTTATAACGTATCCATGATCCGCAGATAAGGGTTGAGAGAAGCAGAATCGCGCTTACGACTGAAATAGCTGCATACACGTACCTCATAATTTCTCCTTTCCTATCAGGACATCCCTCATGTTGTCCGTACAAGTAAAAGTCTACCAAATCGCGCATAGTTTGTACATATCTGTTAATATTGTTTTAATATGTTATAATATTGCATTACCTTAGAACAGTCCAAATTTTCGGATTACACGAGAAAATATTCGCTATGCAACAAGGGATCCAAAGTCAGCTATGAAAGCTGAGCCTGACGATCCAGCTTTCATAGCTTTTCATACGCACGGTGGTAATAAATTTTTTACTGCTTATTGTAAGTTCATCTTCACTATGCTATTCTTCATGAATAACACATCTGCAAACGATTAAAATAACGGTTTTTTAGGAGAAATTATGAAGATAAAACTTATGGCTGATTCAACCTGTGACCTTTCGGATGAGGTCCTTGAAAAATATGACATATCAATCGCGCCGCTTGTGGTTTCAATTGACGGCAGTGAATACCGTGACAGGATCGACATAACAGCCGATGAGTTCTACTCGAGGCTCGCTACCTACTTAAAGCCGCCCACGACCTCCATGCCAACCCCTGAATCATACATGGATTGCTTCAGAAAGGCTGAAGAGGCAGGTTATGACGAGATACTCTGCATCTGCATGTCCAGCGGCACCAGCGGTTCCTATCAGGGGGCTGTGCTTTCGAAGGGCCTTTATTTTGAGAACAATCCTGGATCCAAGGTAAGGATAGAGGTCATAGACTCCGTTTCAATGAGCCACGGAAGCGGCTGGCTGATAATGAAGTGCGCAAGGCTCAGGGACCTTGGCTACAGCTTTGACGAGCTAATCGACTACTGCGAACACGTGAAGTACAGGATAAAGCATTTCCTTTCCGTTGAGGACCTTGAAAACCTCATAAGGAGCGGAAGGCTTTCAGGTACCGGTGCGATCATAGGAAAGATGCTTGGAATCCAGCCAATAATGTCCATGAAGAACACCAAGGGTGCAGTGGTTGCCAAGAAGCGCGGACTGAAGCAGGTGCTTAACTTCTACGTGCAGGAATTCATGGAGAGGGTTGACTACGATGAGACAGATTTCGTGATTATCGGTTATACCTCTGACATCCACAGGGCAGAGAACCTGAAGAACCTCTTCGTTTCCAAGACAGGCTTCGATGGCGACATATACATGATGCAGATGGGCGTGGCAGTAGGGACACATGTAGGACTCGGAGGACTTTCCATGTTCTTCCTTGAGAAGCCGCATGAGGACTTTGTCCAGCACATTAAAGAAAAGCTCGCAAGAAGGATACATAATCAGTAAGCCCTTACAAAAGGTGCTGTTGCAAAATAG
>NZ_AXUN02000234.1 GCF_000495435.3 Youngiibacter fragilis 232.1
AGTTTTGAGGGAGCATATCTCTCAATGATGGGATAATACTCATCAATAAGCCGTTCTGCGATTCTTCGAATCTGCACGAACGAGCGAAAAACCTATGGTTTTTCGTATCTGGTGTCTATGACTTTGAGGGTTACACCCGTTCCCATTCCGAACACGACGGTTAAGCCTCAAGGTGCTGATGATACTGCAGGGGAAGCCCTGTGGGAAAGTAGGTTGTCGCCAGGTCAGTCAAATCCCCCGGATCTTTTGGTCCGGGGGATTTGACTTATATCGCCCAGGGAGGGCTCAGATGAAAAATAAACGAATGATATCCTATGCGGCAGTAATAATGTGGATGGCTTTGATTTTCATGTTCTCGATGCAGAACGGAGAAGATTCCTCAGATATGTCCGGAAGGCTTGTCGCCATCCTGAAATTCTTTGGGATTGGAACCGGAGGACAGGAACTTGCACTGGTCAACCTCTTTATACGCAAGGCGGCACATATGACAGAGTATGCAATCCTGTTTTTACTTATAGCCAATGCGTTAAGTATTGATTTTTCCGGCAGGAAGGTGTACCTGTACGCATTACTAATAACCATTGGATATGCTGCTGCTGACGAATTTCATCAATTGTTCGTTCCGGGCAGGGCAGGAACCCTGGTGGATGTTGTGATAGACTCCATTGGTGCGGGATTCGGTACGCTGATAAGGGTTGTTTCAGAAACATATGGATTTAAAGCAAAAAGGAACCTGAAAGTATGATGATTTTCAGGTTCCTTTTTGTATGGAATAAAATCTAATTCAGCAATCAGTTCTTTTTTGCTGCCATCTCGTACAGACCCCAGCTTTCACCATCATATTGGAATGCATTTTCAATGTGATTCTCTTCGATAAATCCTTGGGATATGTAACACCTGTGAGCAGTTAAGTTGTTTTCGAATACACCAAGGGTGACTCTTTCAACCTTCAAAATGTCAAAGGCATAATTGAGGGCACTACCCACCATCTCTTTTCCATAACCTTTTCCACGATGATGCTTGTCAAGTACGATAAACCCGATGTGTACACTGTTGTTGTCATAGTCTGCCTTTCGCATCAAAAAATGACCTGCAGGATCTCCAGATGAGTCCAATGCTGTCATAATCCATGCGTTCATATCATTCTCTGTTCTCTCATAGTAATCATGAAGCTGTTCAATGGTAAGTGGATATTGAAACTTTCCGGCGCACCATTGCATGAATTCAAGTCTGTCCTCAAACCACCCGACCATAAGACCCAAGTCATTCTTCTTTAGAGGTCTAAGTCGTACCATCCTATATTCTCTCCGCTTCTGAATTCAGCTGCGAAACAATGTCCCTATAGGCTTTAATGTATACCGAGGTGTCTATGCCGACAACAACGCTGTCAAAACCGGCAGCAAGATACTTCTTCGCCGATAAGGCATCCCCTGAGAATATAATTGAAATTTTACCGCTTGCCTTGCAGGCGCGAAGGATGCGTTCGATTGCCTCTTTGACCTCGTCATCTTCAAACTGTCCCGGCTTGCCCATATCAATTGACAGGTCATAAGGGCCGACAAGAATTCCGTCTACTCCATCTATGGCGGCAATCTCCTCGATTGACTCAAGGCAGCCTCTTGTTTCGCATTGAGGTATCAGAAGGGTTTCACGGTTAGCGTACTCCATATAGCTGTCAATGGAAGACAAGCTTTCAGAAAATCCCCACCCTCCATCCCTGGTAGGACAAAATCCTCTTTTGCCCTGGGGGTGAAACTTAGCGAAGCTTACCAGCTGCCTGACTTGATCGATATTTTCAACTCCGGGTACGATGACTCCATCCGCTCCCGAATCGAGAACCTTAAGTATGGGACTTCTTGAAATTTCCCGCACCCTTACCATGGTTGAAATCCCTGATGCCATGCATGCAGTCATGTATCCTGAGATACCTTCTTCTGACAATGGTCCGTGTTCGGTATCAAGCATAACAAAATCGACACCTGTATATCCAAGACATTCAAGAGCTACAGAGCTTTCCATTGAGCTTAATGTCCCTATCGGATTTCCACCAGATTTTACCTTATCTAAAAATTTGCTGCCCAATCTAACAACCTCCATATAATCTTTACGATATTCAATACTTAACATCAGAATAGGAGTGAAAACACTCTGAAGAAGCTTTCCTTAAGGTTAGTTATAAGTCCTCTGCCATTGAATTCATCTAAAGTGATCAGTCTGCTTCTGGCGATATCATCGAAAAACATACCTTCTACCTTTGATGCTTCAAGCTCATCATAGACAACTGAGTTGACCTCGTAGTTGTAGTAGAAGCTTCTGACATCAAAGTTCGCAGTTCCCATGGTGAACATCCTTCCATCAACAACAATCGCTTTGGTATGTATAAATGAGTTCTTGTCATAAAGGTAGAATTTCGCTCCAAGCTGCAATATTTCCTTGATGTAAGTCATCGATGCATGCTGCACGGGAGGATGGTCATATTGTTCGGGCATAATTATCCTGACATCAACCCCAGAAAGTATTGCTATCCTAAGGGCTTCAAGTGTCCCTGATGAAGGGATGAAGTAAGGGGAGCTTATGAATATCTTTTCCCTGGCAGATGTTATCATTTTTATGAACAGCTGCTCAATGGTCGAGAATGGCGACGCAGGTCCGCAATAGGCTAGCTGCATGGGTGTATAGGTGCTAACGGAAGTCTTTGGGAAATACTTCTCGAAGTCCTGGATCTGCTTGTGCACTTCTTTTCTGCGATGAAGCTCGAATACCCTGGAATTCTCATTGATATTGATAACGGAGAAAAAATCATCATAGAACAATCCCTGCAGACCAAGTACGAAGTCGCCCCTTATTCTCATATGGGTATCACGCCAGTAACCGAACTTGCTTTTTCCGAGATATTCATCTCCGATGTTATTGCCACCGATATAACCAATTTCCCCATCTATAATAACCAGCTTCCTATGGTTCCTGTAATTGATTGAGGTATCTATTAACCTTGTGAAGTTGGCAAAATGAGCTGAATAGGTAACTATCTCGACACCGCTTTCTATAAGGTCTCTGAGATAATCCCTGTCAAACTTCCTGCCGCCCACCTTGTCCATGATGAATCTGACTTCTACGCCTTCCAGAGCCTTTGCTTTGAGTATGTCAAAGATCTTCCTTCCGATATCATCAGATTTGACTATATAGTATTCCATGTGGATATGGTGTCTGGCTGACTTAAGATCCTCGAGGAGGTCATTGAATTTTTCAAATCCGTCCCTATACAGCTTGATCTCATTTTTCATGAACATCGGACTGGAGTTGCCGTTTGTAACGAGCTTTGCGATATCCTGATAGGGTCCTTCATAATCATCCAGGCTAGCATTGATGAGAGTAAGCATTTCATGTGACAGCCTGTTCTTCAGGTTGGTGCTCCTCCAGTTCCTTCCCACAAGGAAATACAGAACCAGCCCTACAATAGGAACAAGCATGAATATAAGAAGCCACCCTATTGATTTTTCCGGCTTCTCCCTGTTCACGAAGATTATGTAAACAGATATTATGAAATTCAGAAGTATTACAATTATATAAACTGCATTATATAGGCTCATATACACCACCTCTTGCCATATTCACTCAAATCATTATATACAGTATAATACAAATAATCATCTGGAGCGCTAAGGTGGCTCAGGTAAAACTAAATTTTAGAGAAACCAAAAACTGAATTGAAAGAAGGTACCGGTATGGAGACTAAGGCATATTTCCCAGGTCCTACTAAGGTCAGAGACAATGTAAGACAGGCAAGATCGCTTGAGACTATGAATCCAGATATGGATCCCGAGTTTTACGAGATGTACTCGCTTCTTGGAAAAGATATAGGTAAGATAATAGGTACTGATAACCAGGTATTAATATTGTCAGGAGAGGGCATCCTTGGGCTTGAAGCAGCGTGTGCCAGTCTTACTGAGCCTGGAGACAGGGTCCTGGTACTGGAGAACGGGATATTCGGTGAAGGGTTTGCTGACTTTGTTACCATCTATGGCGGCATTCCTGTAGTTTTGAAATTTGACAGATTAAGAGCTATGGATACCCAATTGCTTCAGGAATACCTTGAAAGGGACCATGACTTCAAATATGCAACCCTGGTACATTGTGACACACCATCTGGTGTCCTGAATCCATTATCAGACATTTGCCCGATGCTGAAGAGATATGGAATACTGAGCGTCGTTGATGCAGTCGCTTCATCAGGAGGTGAACCAGTGGATGCCGATAGGAATATGTTAGACATCTGTCTTGGAGCTTCACAGAAGGCGTTTTCTGCACCTGTAGGGCTTACGTTCGCAAGCGTAAGCGAAGCTGCATTCAAGTCGATGGAGTCAAGGAAGGTGCCGATAGCAAGCTACTATATGAATCTGCTTTCCTTTAAAGACAGTATTGCCAACCAGTGGTTCCCTTACTCGATGCCTGCATCTGATATTCTCGGATTGCGACGTGCGGTGGACAATATTCTTGATGAGGGCATATATGAATTTCAGGAAAGGCATAGAAGAATAGCGAATGCGGTACGGAACGCCATTCGGGAGTATGGCCTGAGCCTTCATCTGGAAAATGGTTATTCTAACACGGTTACCGTAGTTGAAATGCCTCACAGCATAGACGTCGACGTATTTCTAAAAAGGCTGAAGAAAGAAAAGGGTCTTCTTCTTTCAGGATCCATAGGATACCTAAAGAACAAAGTCATTCGAATTGGTCACATGGGTGAAAATGCAAATATGACAGAACTTCTGTTTGTATTTGAAGCGATGGATTCTATTATTGAAAGAATGGGATACAAGAGTACTGAGAAACTAAAGGAATTGTTTATGAAGCATATGGCCTAGGAGAGTGCAGTTCACTGCTTTATATTCAGGAAAACCCGATGAAAGAAATGGAAAAAATAAGAAGTTTTTTGGGTTTTTACAGTGAGGTGAATTTTTGAATTGGAAATCCCCTTGAGCTTCATATGTTATCTATACAATTGAAGGTTGTCGATTATTTTACATTTTTAGTTGACACCTAGACCAGCAAATGTTATTATATACAAGTCGCCTGA
>NZ_AXUN02000233.1 GCF_000495435.3 Youngiibacter fragilis 232.1
CCATACACATCAAAGAAATTACCGATTCTTACATGAGTGGAATTGAGTTTGGCAAAGAGGAAGTTACTTTATCAATTAACCTCTGAATTTTTCATGCCTATCGGCCAGCGTCAATGCCTGCAAACCTGAATCCAGTCTTGTTTCCCCTGATCTCGACGAAACCGATTGTAGGCTTCTGGCCCCCTCTGGGCTCAGCAGCGCTGCCCGGATTGAAGGTCAGTATTCCATCGGACGAATCCTCTGAAGCGATGTGAGTGTGCCCGTAGAGGGCTATGTGGCACCCCTTATCCTTTGCAGCCTTCGCAAGCTCGTGGAGACCCCTTTTGACCCCGTACGCATGGCCATGCGTAGCGAATATCTTAAGGTGTCCCGCCTCGATGACCTTGAAGTCCTTTTCAGCGCTGTAGTCGCAGTTGCCAGGAACGGTTATTACCTCCATACCAAGCATGGCCTCCATGAGGTCGGCATCATCCATGTTGTCCCCGAGGTGGATCACCTTGTCAGGCTTAGCCTTACCGATTATGGCTATGGCCTGCTTGATGCTCGTGGTCCTCCTGTGGGTATCGGAAACTACCGCGATAAGCATATGCTATTCCCCTTCTTCAAGTGACAGCTCTTTTACAAGCAGCGCAAGCGCCTTGCCCCTGTGGGATATTGCGTTCTTCTCCTCAGGTGCGCTCTCACCGAAGGTCTTGTTAAGCTCAAGGGAATAGAACATCGGGTCATAGCCGAAGCCGCCTTCCCCCTTCAGCTCGAATGTTATTATCCCCGGAGTCTCCCCCTGGACTATGATTTCCTTCTCTTCACCTATAAGAGCCATGGCGCAGATGAACCTTGCGGTCCTCTCATCCCATGCGACTCCAGAGAGCTCGTTAAGGAGCTTCTCATTGTTTTTGGAATCAGTAGCCCCTTCGCCCGAATAGCGTGCAGAATAGACGCCTGGAGCGCCGTTAAGTATATCCACGGAAAGTCCCGAGTCATCGGAAAGGACATAGGTATTCTTCCTTTCAGGAAGGCTAAGGCTCTCGAAAAGCTCGGTAGCCTTCTTCAGGGCATTGCCCCTGAAGGAATCCTGGTCCTCGTCGACCTCCATCACTATTCCGGCATCCTTCATTGATAATACATCAAATCCCAGAGGCGCCAGCATGTCCTTTATCTCTTCAACCTTATGCTTGTTGTTGCTTGCTATTATTATCCTCATATCCTACCTCAGAACCCTGTCCATTGCGCTTCCCAGGGTCTCCTTCATCTTCTCTATGAGCGCCTGGTTCCCGATCGTCGCCAGCTCAAGCATGTCCATGAGCTCGATGTTGTTGAAGGGCCTTTCCTCTCCGGTCCCCTGCAGCTCTATGAAGTCACCCTTGCTGTTCATAACGACGTTCATGTCCACCTCAGCCTTGGAATCCTCCACATAGCAAAGGTCGAGCATAGGCTCGCCATGTACAATTCCGACACTGATTGCGGTTACCGCGGAGCTTATTGGATATCTCTTGAACGGGGTGACCTTGTCGATGGCGTTTACCGCGTCCACAAGGGCCACGAAAGCACCCGTTATGCTGGCAGTCCTCGTGCCTCCATCAGCCTGTATGACGTCGCAGTCGACCCATATGGTCCTCTCACCGAGGGCAGTGAGGTCAACTACTGACCGCAGTGCACGCCCGATAAGCCTCTGTATCTCAGTGGACCTTCCGTCAAGCCGAAGCTTCGCAATGTCCCTCTGCTTCCTCGTCTGGGTGGATCCTGGCAGCATGCTGTATTCAGCCGTTATCCATCCGCTTCCTGAGCCCTTCAGGAACACTGGTACCTTATCCTCGATCATCGCGGTGCAGATTACCTTCGTGTCCCCCATCTCCATGAGCACGGAGCCCTGGGAGTACTTGGTGAAGTTCCTGGTGACCTTCACGTTCCTTATCTCATCGTTTAATCTTCCGTCAATCCTCATAAATTTTCCTCTTTCGCGCCTGAACGGCAATTATTCGTAGAGCCTGTATATCTCATCCCTCGCAGGAGGGACCACTTCAATCTCTTCCTCAGCAAGAAGTATTCCTCTTCCTTCAGTTACCCTGCCTATCACAGTGGCCTTGATCCCAGCCCCCTCGAGTCTCCTCAGGGCTTCATCCGCATCCTTCACCGCTATGAGCATTGAGCCTGAGGATATGAGCCTTAAAGGGTCAAGCCCGAAGCTCTCGCAGAGTTTCCTTGTAACACGCCTTACTGGCATCATGTCCTCACGGACCGAAAAGCCGGTTCCGGAAGCCTGAGCCATCTCCCAAAGCGCTCCAAGCACCCCGCCTTCGGTTATGTCATGCATCGAGGATGCAAGACCCTTCAGGAGCATTCCCTCCTTGAGCACCGAGAGCTCCATTGCGTAGTTTTCAGCTTCCCTCAGTTCCTCCTCGGTAAGTACCTCCCTTGACCTGTCCGGGAAATCCTTCGCTATTATGGAGGTCCCCTCCAGGCAAAGCGATTTGGTGACGATGATGCTGTCTCCAACTTTTGCTCCTGAGGTCGTTATAAGCTCTTCCTCGCTTACAACTCCAACAGCTGTAAGGGATACAACCATCCTGTTCACGGCATCTGTCACCTCGGTATGCCCGCCCATGACCTGCACGTTCATGAGGCGTGCCTCCCTTGAAATGTCCTTCATGACAGTCTCTATATCCCCGAAGGAAGAACCCTTTGGCGCAAGGATAGTTACAAGCACCCCAAGCGGTTCAGCCCCGGTCGTTGCAATGTCATTTATGTTGATATGAAGCGCGATGTTGCCGAGACCGCTTGTCGCCGCAGTCACAGGGTCAGTCGACATGACTATCAGACCGTCGTTCATCTTGAGCACCGCACAGTCTTCACCGATGCTTCCGCTCTTCAGCACCTCAGCCCTTTCAGCACCGCTATTCTTCTTTATAAGCCTCTGGAGTATGTCCCAGTTGAGTTTGCCAGTTTCCATAATCTACCTCGCTACTATTTGACTCATTACATTCTACCACAATGGCTGAAAAATGGAACAGCCTCCGTCCACGTAAAGTGTCCGGAGGCATTGCCATTCTTCCTATTTCAGCCTTTCAAGCTCCTCAGCGACAAGCTTGTTTATGACAGTCGGATTCGCCTGGCCCTTTGTGGCCTTCATGACCTGTCCAACAGCAAAGCCCAGTATCTTCGTCTTGCCTGCCCTGTAGTCCTCGACTACCTTGGGATTCGCAGCAAGCACCTTCTTGACTTCCTCAAGAAGCGCGCCTTCATCGCTCACCTGGACCATGTTCCTTTCCTTAACGATAGAAGCAGGGTCCTTGCCCTCCTCGAACATGAACTCAAGTACCTTCTTGCCCATGGCAGAGGATATTGTGCCGTCCTTTATTATCGCGACAAGCCCTGACAGCTCCCTGGGTCCGAACTTCAGGTCGGCTATCCAGGTACCGTTCTCGTTCATGAGCCTCGAAAGGTCTCCCATTATCCAGTTGGACACTGCCTTGCCGTCCTTCGCTTCCTTGGCTGCCTCGTCGAAGAAGTCAGCCATGTCCGCTGTAAGTGTCAGGACCATGGCATCATACTTCGGTATGCCGTATTCCCTGACAAACCTCTCAGCCTTCTCGTGCGGAAGCTCAGGTATCGTCTTCCTTACCCTCTCGATCCACTCATCGCTTATATCGAGGGTGACCAGGTCGCCTTCAGGGAAGTACCTGTAGTCGTTGGCCATCTCCTTGGACCTCATGAGCCTTGTCTCCTCGATGGAATCATCCCATCTCCTGGTCTCGACGGTGAGCCTCTCCCCGTTCTCAACAGCCTCGCACTGCCTTCTGTACTCATAGCCGAGGGCCTTTTCAAGGGCCTTGAAGGAGTTCATGTTCTTGACCTCTGACTTGACGCCAAGGGTAGTTACACCGACTTCCCTCACGGAAATGTTGCCGTCACACCTCAGGCTTCCCTCCTCCATCTTGACATCGGAGACGCCAAGTGCGAAGAGTATTGCCCTGAGCTTCGTGAGGTAGGCAGTAGCCTCCTCCGGAGTCCTTATGTCAGGCTTCGTGACTATCTCTATGAGAGGCACTCCTGACCTGTTGAAGTCGACAAGGGAGCCCTTGGAGGTATGCATGAGCTTTCCTGCATCTTCCTCCATGTGGATCCTTTCGATCCCGATCCTCTTTATGCTTCCGTCAGAAGTCTCGATCTCCACATAGCCGTCATGGCATATGGGGAAGTCATTCTGTGTTATCTGGTAGTTCTTCGGAGCGTCAGGATAGAAGTAGTTCTTCCTGTCGAACCTGTTGAATGTGTTGATCTTGCAGTTGAGCGCAAGTCCGGTCTTCAGCGCGAAGTCAACGACCTGCCTGTTTATCATCGGAAGGGCTCCCGGAAGCCCGAGACATACTGGGCAGACATGTGAATTGGGCTTTCCGCCGAATTCAGTGGTGCAGCCGCAGAATGCCTTCGTCTTTGTCTGGAGCTCAACATGGACCTCGAGTCCTATAACCGCTTCGTATCTCATGGTGCCCTCCTATAATGAAGGCCTTAGGTCAAGGCCCCGTTCACTCTCGTATGCATAGGCGATGTCAAGTATGGTCTGCTCGCTGAAATGGGCTCCCATTATCTGGAGTCCAAGCGGCATCCCTTCACTCAGTCCGCACGGTATTGAAACTGCAGGTATGCCCGCTATGTTCACCGGAACCGTGTAGATGTCATTAAGGTACATTGCCATGACATCCTCAGTCTTGTCCCCTAACCTGAATGCAGGCGTAGGGGTAGTCGGGGAGATCATCGCGTCGAAATTGGAGAATATGCTGTTGTACTCGTCCTGTATCAGCTTCCTTACCTTAAGCGCCTTCTTGTAGTAGGCGTCATAGTAGCCGGCCGAAAGGACGTAGGTTCCGAGCATGATCCTCCTCTTTACCTCAGGACCGAAGCCCTGGCTCCTCGACTCCTTGTAGAGGTCGATGAGGTCGAGAGCCTCCTTCGCCCTGAACCCATACCTTATTCCGTCAAACCTCGCAAGGTTGGACGAAGCCTCCGCCGAGGATATTATGTAGTAGGCCGCAAGGGAGAAGTCCGCCATCTTGAGGCTTACTCTCTCGACTTTGGCGCCAAGTGCTTCAAATACCTTGACTGACTCCTCGATGCTCTTCCTTGCGTCTTCATTAAGGCCTTCACCAAGGAACTCATCAGGGAGCGCTATCCTCTTGCCCCTGATGTCCTTTGATAGGTTTGCATACAGGTCGCCAAGGTCCCTTGAGTGTGTGGTGAAGTCCCTGTCATCTTTGCCGGTTATTGCGGAGGTTATGAGTGCAAGGTCCTTTACGTCGCGACCAAGTGTCCCCACCTGGTCAAGGGTCGAACCGAAGGCAGTCACACCGTACCTTGAAATGGAGCCGTAGGTAGGCTTGAGTCCGGCTATTCCGCAATAGGCAGCAGGCTGCCTTACCGATCCGCCAGTATCAGTGCCTAGTGAAACCGGAACCTCCATTGCGGCAACTGATGCTGCCGATCCGCCTGAAGAACCTCCCGGTACCCTGTCAAGACCGAAGGGGTTCCTTGTCAGCTTGTATGCGCTGTGCTCTGTGGATGACCCCATTGCGAATTCATCCATATTAAGCTTTCCGACGATAACTCCGCCCTGCCTCTTTATCTTCTCTGTGACTGTGGCATCGTAGGGAGCGATGTAGCCCTCGAGGATCTTCGAGGCGCAGGTATTCTGCATACCCTTCACGGATATGTTGTCCTTTATCCCTACTGGAATTCCCGCAAGAAGGCCATCCTTCTCGCCGTCATCGTACCTTTTGGCTCCCGCGAGAGCGGATTCCCTGTCAACGGCAAGGAATGCGCCTACGCTCTCGTCCACTGCCCCTATCCTTCCAAGGAAGGACTCCGCAACATCCTTTGCGCTTACTTCGCCCTTACCGAGCATACCCTTAAGTTCATGCGCCTTGTATTCAAACAGTTCCATCTTACACCTCTATGACGCTGGGAACCCTGAGATACTCTTCGACCCTGTCGGGAGCATTCATCAGGAATTCATCCTGGTCCATTGACTTTGCAACCACGTCTTCCCTGTACACATTCTCGATATAGATAGGATTGACCAGGATTTCAGCACCTTCAGTGTCAAGCTCGGAAAGCTTGTCCACGTATCCCAGTATGTTGTTGAGGTCCGTAATGAACCCTGATTTTTCATCTTCGGTGAACTTAAGCCTCGCAAGCTCGGCTATGTAGTCCACGTCCTTCCTAGAAACAGACATATTCTACCTCCATTGAAGGCACGGCTATAGTTGCCGTTTCCGCCTTAATTCATATATTTTACCACAACCCTCGCTTCAGGACACTCCTGAATAGAAGAAAAAGAGGCTCACCGCAGCCATTGCAAGTGAAATAATGCCATACACCCTGCTTTTCGGCCATTTCCCCGAATCTATCATGAACCTGATGCCCCAAAGCAGCTGTCCGATGAACATGGAGAGCTGAAGGGCATCATAGTTATTGAAATACTGCAGGTAAAGGAAATGGTAGGTCGTGAGCATTGTGAGCAGAAGCACTCCAGTGGTCACGGCAACGAACACCCAGCAAAGAATTGTCAGAAGGTGGTCAAGGAAGTCAGGTGTATTAAGCGTTCCCCTATCCATCAAGACCACCAGCCATACCGAGGAATTCCTCCTCTGTAATTGTCCTCACATTCAGGTCCATGGCCTTCGTGAGCTTTGAGCCCGCTTCCTCGCCATAGAGGACAAAGTCAGTCTTCTTCGATACCGAGGATGACACCTTTGCTCCAAGTGAGATCAGCTTCTCCTCGATCTCCTTCCTTCCGAAGTTCCTGAGGGTACCGGTCACGACCACAGTCTTCCCTGTGAACGGACTCTCGATCCTCACCTTCTCTGTTGACTTCGGTACTACGCCGCTCTCCCTTATACTTTCAAGCTCGTCAAGAACCGCCTGGCTCCTGAAGAACTCGTGGATGCTGTCGGCGACTATCCCTCCGACTTCAGGGACCTCCAGGAGCTCCTCAAGGCTTGCATCCCTTATCCTCTCCAGCGACCCGAACCTTTCGGATAGGTCCCTTGCAGTCTTGACCCCAACATTCGGTATCCCAAGCGCGTACAGGAACGCATGCAGCTCCCTGCCCTTGGAATCCTCAATTGCCTTCAGGATGTTTTCAGCCTTCCTGTCCCCGAACTTCTCCAGCGTGAGAAGCTGTTCCTTCTTCAGCCTGTAGATATCCGAGATGCTCTTGACACCCAGGGCCTCGAAAAGCTGCTCGGCAGTCTTCTCGCTCAATCCCTCGATGTTCATGGCATCCCTTGAAGTATAGTGCACAAGGCTCTTCACCATCTGCGGCTTGCAGGAAAGCGTATTGTCGCAGAAATAGTGGGCTCCCGTAAGGACCAGAGGAGTGCCGCAGGACGGGCAGAATTCCGGTGGCACTATCTCCCTGGTACCCTCATCACCTTCTGAAACTGACCTCAGGATCTCAGGTATGACGTCGTTCGAACGCCTGACAAGCACATCACAGCCAATCCTCACGTTCTTTCGCCTGACATCATCCATGTTGTTCAGGGTAGCCCTCTTCACGGTTACACCTGCCAGCTCCACCGGCTCAAGTATCGCTGTAGGGGCGACCCTTCCTGACCTTCCCACGTTCCACTCCACGTCAAGGAGCCTGGTTACAGCCTCCTCAGCCTCGAACTTGTAGGCAATGGCCCATTTGGGGAACTTCACCGTATAGCCCATGAGCTCCCGAGTCCTTGTGTCATCAACAGCTATCACGGCTCCGTCGATGTCAAAGTCAAGTTCTGCACGCCCTTCCTCGATCTCCCTTATGGCTGCCTCTATCTCAGAGAAGGTTCCTGCAGTTCTCACATACTCATCCATGAGGAATCCGCAATCCCTGATATGCGTAAGCATCTCCGTATAGCTGGAAAACGTCCTTCCCTCGATGTACCCGATATCGTAGAAGTAAGCCGTAAGGTTCCTCTTCCTCGTCTCGTTCAGGTTAAGGTTCCTCAGCGCCCCTGCAGCACCGTTTCTCGTGTTCTTCAGAGGGACATCGGACTCCTCGTTGTACTTCCTGAAGGCGGCCTTCGTCATCATGGCCTCTCCATGGATCTCCAGAGTGTTCCTGTCAGGGATCCTTAAGGGCACTGACTTTATGGTCTTCGCCTGGGCGGTCACCTCCTCGCCAATTGCTCCCGTTCCCCTTGTTGCTGCAGTCACGAGCAGCCCGTCCTCATAGGTCAGGTTAAGTGTAAGTCCGTCGAACTTCCTTGTTATGACATATGAAGGCGGAGGAAGGCTTTCACCACCCTCCGCATTTGCAGCCTCGACGAACTTCACGTTCCTAAGGTGCCATGCGTGAAGCTCTTCAAGGCTCTGCGCCTTGTCAAGGCTCCAGAGCCTTCCCTTGTGAGTGTGCTTCCTGAATTCAGGCAGCACGGTGTCACCCACCCTCTGGGTAGGCGAGTCCGGCAGCACGATCCCGGTCTCAAGCTCGATTGCCTTAAGCAGGTCGTACTTCCTGTCATATTCAGCGTCGGTGACGCTGGGGCTGTCCAAAACGTAATATTCCCTTGAAAGCCTGTTCAGCTCCGAAACAAGCTCCTCCATCCGCTTAATACTGTCCATTTCAACTCCTATACCAGCTATACCAGCTCCAGTGGAGCAAGGCTAAGCATCAGATTCTTTATTCCCTGTGAATCGAAGGCTATTGTGACCTTCACGTCACCGCTCTCGTGTATGGCGTTAACTATCGTACCATTCCCGAATTTCGGATGCCTTACCTTCGTACCGGGCTTGGCGTCCTCCTTGGACAGTGTCTTCTTTCCAGGCCTGTCGAGGGTCTGCATGGCGCTTTCCTGCGCTTCCCTTGCAGCATACTCTGAAAGCCTCGACCTTCTCTCGAAGAAGCCTCCGGTCCCCTGCGAGTGAGCCCTGACGTAAGCCTCCTTGTTACCGCCGACGCTTTCCTTGAGCTCCTTCGGTATGTCAACAAGGAACTCCGACGGCGGATACATTACAGTCCTTCCATACACCACCCTCACCTCGGCATGGGTCATGTAGAGAAGCTCCATGGCCCTGGTTATGCCCACATAGGCGAGCCTCCTTGACTCCTCCATATCCTTCTGGTCCTCAAGGGAGCTCGCTCCCGGAAACAGTCCGTTCTCCATGCCCACCATGAACACAACCGGGAACTCAAGTCCCTTTGCGCTGTGGAGGGTCATGAGGAGGACAGCGTCCTCCTTGGCATCCATGGAGTCTATGTCAGAGACAAGAGCCACGCTTTCAAGGAAATCTGAAAGCTGCCCGTCCGGATTCATCATCTCGAAGTCAAGGGCCGCATTCACGAATTCCTCAAGGTTCTCTATCCTCGACAGGTCCTCAGGGTCCTTGGAGTCCACCAGCTCCTTCATGTAGCCTGTGGTTTCCAGCACATGCTTCACGAATGCAGAAACAGTCATGTCAAGCTGGCTCTCCATGAAGGAAAGGTGCATGTTCCTGAAGTCTATTACGGACTTCAGCGTCTTCCCCTTGATTATGTTGAGCTCCTCAAGGTCCTGCATCAGGTCGAACATCGTCTCCTCGTTGTCCCTTGCGGCCTGGGCCAGCTTCTCAACAGTGGTGTCCCCTATGGCCCTTTTAGGCACGTTAATGATCCTTCTCAGGCTCACCTCGTCGAAGGGGTTGTTCACAAGCCTGAGATATGCAAGGATGTCCTTGACCTCCTTCCTGTCGTAGAACTTCAGTCCTCCAATGATCCTGTAGGGAATGCCCTCCCTCATGAAGGCTTCCTCGAAGTTCCTTGACTGGGCGTTTGTCCTGTAGAGGACCGCGAACTCCTTGTAGTTCCTGCCGTCCCTTCCGAGCCTTCTCACCTCTGACGCCACAAACGATGCCTCATCCTTGTCGTTGTACGCACTGTAGACCCTTACCTTCTCTCCCCTGTCCTTCGTTGTCCTGAGCGCCTTCGGCTTCCTCTCCAGGTTGT
The DNA here is from genome assembly GCF_000495435.3 of Youngiibacter fragilis 232.1. Classification (GTDB taxonomy): domain Bacteria; phylum Bacillota; class Clostridia; order Clostridiales; family Clostridiaceae; genus Youngiibacter; species Youngiibacter fragilis. The sequence continues at coordinate 9,962 of NZ_AXUN02000233.1, forward strand.
GCCTTATGACGTTGTTTGCGGCATCTAGTATGGTTCCCATGCTCCTGTAGTTCTGCTCAAGCTTTACTACCTTGGCATACGGGAAATCCATCTCGAAGTCAAGGATGTTCCTTATGTCGGCTCCCCTGAACTCGTATATGCTCTGGTCGTCGTCTCCCACCACGCATATGTTCCTGTGCTCTGACGCAAGGAGCTTCACCAGAGTGTACTGGGCATGGTTGGTATCCTGGTACTCGTCCACCATGATGTACCTGAACTTTCTCCTGTATTTCTCAAGAACCTCAGGAAACCTTCTGAAAAGCTCCACAGTCTTCATTATGAGGTCATCGAAGTCCATGGCGCTGTTTGCCTTGAGCCTTGTCTGATATGTCTCGTATACCTCGGCAATCTTCCTGTTCCTGTAGTGGTACTCGTGCTTCCTCCTGAAGGCTTCAGGGCTTTCAAGCTTGTTCTTGGCATCGGAGATCATCCCTATTATCTGCTTCTCAGGGTATTCCTTGTCACTTATGTTCATTTCCTTCATGATCTGCCTGACGAGGGACTTCTGGTCATAGCTGTCATAAATGGTGAAGTCCTTCTTGTAGCCCAGGTTCTCTATCTCGCGCCTCAGTATCCTCACGCAGCTCGAATGGAAGGTTGAGATCCACATGTTGAGGGCCACATCCCCTATGAGGCTCACCACCCTTTCCCTCATCTCGCCTGCGGCCTTGTTGGTGAAGGTTATGGCAAGTATCTCATACGGCTGGACTCCCATTTCCTGTATCATGTAGGCGATCCTGTGTGTCAGGACCCTGGTCTTTCCTGAGCCAGCACCTGCCAGAATGAGGACAGGTCCGTCTATCGTGGTTGCGGCTTCGTACTGTTCTTTGTTAAGCAGTTTCTTAAGGTCCAAATAACTCACTCCTAAGATCATTTCCATTAGATTATACCATATCAGCCGGAGCTCTCCACGACTTTTATAAGAACTCATGTTCACTCATGATCATTGTCAATATAAAAAAACAACCCTCCGGCAATCTGGGGGGATCCGGAGGGTTTATGAGGCTTTCGGGCAAGGCGAATTGGGGGGGCGCCATGCCAAATAAGAAAAGGGGCTGTTGTTCCTTTGCTTATCCCTACATGGATTATAAACCCAAAAACCCGCCTGTATCAACGCTTTGCGTCATATTTCAGCATCTCGCCTGATTAAACCTTTTCATTTTGGAATTACAATAATGTAAACTTTTAGATTTACAGATTTTGGAGCATGTTTATCTCTTCATCGGTGAGCTCCCTGATTTCGCCCTCGTCAAGGTCCTCGTCCAGGACGATTGGTCCGAAGGACACCCTCTGCAGGAAGGTCACTTCGTTGCCTCTCGCCTTGAACATCCTCTTGACCTGGTGGAACTTGCCCTCCCTGATGGTTACATGGACCTCTTTCCTGTCATCTTCAGAGATAACAAGGTCAGCAGGCATGCACCTGTAGCCTCCGTCTATCTCAAGCCCCTTCCTGAAGGCTTCTATGTCGCTCTCATCAGCCTCATTTTCAAGGTTCACGTAATAGACCTTGTCGACATGGCTTTTAGGCGCAAGGAGCCTGTGGTTCAGCTCGCCGTCATTCGTAAGCAGAAGCAGCCCCACCGTATCCTTGTCCAGCCTTCCCACAGGGAAAGGCTCGAAGGACTTGTAGTCAAACGGCAGAAGGTCTACTACAGTGGTGTCATGGTTGTCGAAGGTTGCTGAAACCACTCCCGCCGGCTTGTTCATGAGGAGGTAGATGTACTTCCTGTATACTATCTCCTCCCCGTCAATGACAATGACATCCTTCTCCGGGTCTGCCTTCATCCCCGGATCCTTTGCCACGATCCCGTTTACGGTGACGAGACCCTTCCTTACGCTTTCCTTTATCTCTTTCCTTGAGCCATAGCCCATATTCCCGAGTATCTTATCCAGTCTTTCCATGCTACTCCTTAAAAAAGAAGGGGAAACTCTGAAAACTGTTCTTCAGGCGTTCCCCCTTTCATTTATTTTATGTTACAGTCTCTTCTCCAGCGCTTCCTTCAGCTCTTCATAGCCAGGCTTGCCGAGGAGTGCGAACATGTTCTTCTTGTATGCCTCGACACCCGGTTGGTCGAATGGATTGACTCCTGTCATGTATCCGCTGACTGCGCATGCGAGCTCGAAGAAGTATACCATGTATCCGAAGTTCTCCGCATCTATCCTGTCAAGGTTGAGCACCACATTCGGTACTCCTCCGTCAACATGTGCGAGAAGAGTTCCCTTGAAGGCGTTTGTGTTGACGTAGGACAGGGTCTTTCCTGCAAGGAAATTGAGTCCGTCAAGGTCATCATCATTTGCCTCGATAACGAAGTCAGATGTTGGTTCAGCAACCTTTATCACAGTCTCGAATATGTTCCTCAGGCCTTCCTGTATGTACTGTCCCATTGAGTGCAGGTCGGTCGAGAAGGATACTGATGCAGGGAATATTCCCTTGCCATCCTTGCCCTGGCTTTCACCATAGAGCTGCTTCCACCATTCAGAGAAGTATATCAGTGATGGCTCGTAGTTTACGAGTATCTCAGTCACCTTGCCCCTGTAGTACAGCGCGCACCTTGCAGCCGCATACTGCAGGCACTCGTTGTCCTTCAGGCTGTCTGCAGCGTAGTCATTCCTTGCTGCCCTAGCTCCTGCCATCATGGCATCAATGTCTATTCCGGCTGCAGCTATCGGAAGCAGGCCAACTGCAGTCAGTACCGTGAACCTTCCGCCTACATCATCCGGAACTACGAAGGTCTCATAGCCTTCAGCAGTCGCCAGGGTCTTGAGGGCTCCTCTTGCCCTGTCGGTTGTGGCATAGATCCTCTTTGCAGCCTCTTCCTTGCCGTATTTCTTCTCCATGTAGTCCTTCATTATCCTGAAGGCTACCGCAGGCTCCGTGGTAGTTCCTGACTTGGATATTACGTTGACCGAGATGTCCTTCCCTTCGATCATCTCAAGCACCTGGTTAAGGTAAGCTCCTGAGAGGTTCTGCCCAAGGAAGAATATCTGCGGAGCATTCCTCTTCTCCTTCGGAAGCAGGTTGTGGAAACCATGGTTAAGCATCTCTACTGCCGCTTTGGCTCCAAGGTATGAACCGCCAATTCCGATAACAACAAGCACGTCTGAATCGCCCTTGATCTTCTCTGCAGCCTTCTTTATCCTGACAAATTCTTCCTTGTCGTAGTCCTCCGGAAGGTCTACCCATCCAAGGAAGTCATTTCCTGCACCGGATTTGTCCTTTACAAGTTTGTACGCTGCCTTGACCATTGGCTCAAGCTTTTCGAGTTCGTCCGGATTGATGAATCCCTGAAGTTTTGAAAGATCGACTTTTAACATACTCACACCAGCCTTTACTTTATCTTATGGTTATTCAATGACAAAACCCGCTGAAAAATGAATCAGGTACAGTCACCTGATTCAATTTTACGCTAATATGACGTGATTTTCAACGAAACCCGGCTTCTCATGGCAGATTGCTCAGAAATAGCCCATCATGGCCTTGATTTTCGCTTCACAGCATCCGGATATCTTGTATTTCACGATATCCACCGCTGCATCCCTGTGCCTTCTCACCGCTACGGTTTCACCGCAGGTTGAGCACACCAGCTTATAGCCCTTCTTCCTTATAACCCTTGTTCCTGGAGCAGTGAAAAGAGTGTCATCAGGAATCCCGAGGGATCTGCATACGTTCTTGAATACAGCATTGTGCCCGTTGTTCCTTCCTGTGGTCACATTGGCATAGAAATGCGCATATTCATGTATTATCACGTTCCTGACAACTTCCTCGTCAAACTCCCCTGAAAGCAGCCTTGCGGAAAACCTGAACTCATGTGCCTTCACCTTTCCGTCCTTCTCCTTGAAGACAAAGGAACCCATTGTCTTCTCCATCCTGTCGCTTATGCTCACAGGGATGCCTTTCGTACTTAATCCGGCCCTTTCACCTGTCTCAGTCAGGACCCTTTCAACCTCATTAAGATTCCATATCTTGTGCATGCTACCACCCATTAAGAAAGGCCAGAATTATCTGGCCTCCATTTCACTTTATTTGCCCCTCTTCTTCTGTGCAGTTGATTTCTCCTTGTGCATGAAGTTATTGTCGTGGCTTATCCCGGCAGGATTAACCTTTTCCCTGGTGACGTCACTGTGCTCGATGATCTTGTTGACATCAACGTTCGTATCAGGATCGTCGTGCTTCTTTATGATTCCAGCCTTCTTCTTGATGTCCTCGATACTCAAAGAAATCGCCTCCTTGTTTTTAAAGATTATAACATCAAAATGTTTTGATTCTGTGTACAATCGATTAACAAAAACGCTTCCCGGCAACTCATGCAGGCGCACAAACCCAGGAAAAATTCCAATGGCGAAAAGCATGAGCTTTCCGCCATGATATCGCTTGAAACTAACCCACTTGCCTGACATTAGGTCAGGCGGTGTTGAACAGGCTTTCGACCAGCCTGCCCTCAGCATAAAGCTTCCTGATGTTGAATATCTTGTCCAGTGTTATCCTTATCTCGTCCTTGAGCGGATACCTCATGTCGATATACAGGTTTACTCCGTCCTTCTCATACTTGACAAAGCGTTCGGCGTGCTTCGGAACCCCGACATATATGCTTGGCACCGGATGAACCCATGAAATGCGACCCATCGCATTTGCAACCACTATATATACGTTATTACCTTTTTCGACTATGAAATCCATTGCCTCTGGTGAAATTTTGATCCTCATTTTAAGCACCTCTTTTACAGGCTATTGATGGAAGGTTATATCTCCTCCATCATAGTCATTGTAGCATCCATAATTCATTTCCATGTGTACACACTTTTAAAAGCCTGTGAATTATTGATAACAATTCTCAATTAGGTGCAATTCTTCTATTCCTCTACGCTCTTTGCCTCGACATAGAGCTTCTTTATCATAAGTATGTTGTCCAGCGAGACGTTTATCACATTCCTTATGACATATCTCCTGTCTACATATACGCTTACGCCTTCGTCCTCAACAAGTTCGAACCTTGTCGTATCCTTTGGTTTTCCTACATATATTGAAAGTATTGGAGTAGCTCCGCTGAAGCAGCCCTGTGAGTTCGCCTCATTGATATAGACTACTCCGCCCTTCTGAATTATGAAATCCCTTGCTTCCTTTGTGATGTTTACGTTCATTACTGACCCTCCATATCTAAGACTTCCTGCATAAACTTACTTAACTTAATCTTCGGTTACCCTTGCTTCAGCATAGAGCCTCTTGATCATGATTATGTTGTCGAGTGAAATCCTCACCGGATTCCTGCCTACATATTTCCTGTCCACGTATACCTTGATTCCGTCAACCTCTACCAAGGTAAACCTTGTAATATCCTTGGGGGCTCCGACATAAGCCGTCAATATGGGAGCCGCACCTGTGCAGCAGCCGTGAATTCCACCCTCATTTACATAGCAAGCTCCGCCCTTTGAAACTATGAACTCCCTGGCTTCAGAGGTCATATTTACCTTTAAGTCATACTTACTGTGTTCTAAAGACTGCAAATGTCCCATGCTCCTTTCTTACAAATACTGATAAGCTGCGATGTCTCATTTCTACATATCCTTATGGTAAATCATACCATATTATTCCTAAAAAACTCTAAATTTCTTGTATCTGTACAGTGCTCTGCATGGCTTAACATTTCTCCCCGTATACCTCATGCAGATCCATTTATCAGGATTTCCATTCACTGAATCTTAACATGCCTGATACCGGCCTGGTGGCTTATAATGATAAGAGAATCAAAGAAATCCAATATTCATGACAAAAATGGAACGGAGGATAAGAGATGAGCGGAAATAAGATACTCTTCATTGATGTTGACGGTACTCTTGTAGACTATCAGAACAACATTCCGGAAAGCGCAGTCAATGCGATACGGACAGCACGGAAGAATGGGCACCGCGTCTATATATGTACCGGAAGGAGCAGGTCCGAGGTATATCAGAACATCTGGGACATCGGCCTTGACGGCATGATCGGAGGTAACGGAAGCTATGTGGAGGATGACGGGTATGTCGTAATGCACCAGAGGATCACTCCTGAGCAGGCCAGGCGGATAGTGGACTGGCTCCATTCGAGAAAGCTTGAATTCTATCTCGAATCAAACAGCGGCCTCTACGCCAGCGAACGCTTTGAAGAGGTCGGGGAGCCTGTCATACGTGAGTATTCTGCTGGAAAAGGAAATGCCAAGGCCGCCTCAATAACAGTCCGCGAGGCTTTCCCCGAGATGATCTTCGGAGGCGAGCTCTACAGGGATGACCTCAACAAGGTCAGCTTCGTACTTTCAAGCTACAAGGATTTCCTTGATGCCCGCAGTGAATTCCCAGACCTTAAGGCAAATACCTGGGGAGGCAAGGGAGAGCATCCTCTGTTCGGTGACCTTGGAGTCAAGGGAATCGACAAGGCAAACGCTGTCCATCAGCTTCTCGAGCATCTCGGTGCAGACGTCGAGGACACCATAGCCTTCGGGGATGCGAACATAGACATACCGATGTTCGAATATTGCGCAAAGAGCTGTTGCATGGGAAGCGGCGGGGATGAGGCCAAAAGAGCTGCAGACTTCGTCACCACCGACGTAGACAAGGACGGTTTGTACAATGCATTCGTGCATTTCGGGCTTATCTGAAATAGCCCTTAAAAAACATATCATTAAAGGCACCACTAGTTTCTGCTAGTGGTGCCTTATTCTGCAGAACAACATTTTATTCTGATTCACGATATGCTGACAAGTGATATTTAATCCTATCTGAAAAGTTCATTACAGCAACCGATATTATACAAACAAATATGAACGATTCTGAGGCTGACACGTATTTTTAAAGATGCGGAATGGCAAATCATCTCATTATCCTAATGAAGTAATAGGTATGTGCATTAACTACCTTACTTCTTAACCAGCTTCTTATACATCTGCCTGCTGCTGCTAGGTTTATCAGGTATGGTCATTGCTACATAACCCATTTCCAAAGCAGGCAACAGGTATTTATCTCTGAATGATTGCCTATGCTTCAATCCCAAAAGCTCCATTAAATCCTTCGTAGAATATTCCTTATCACTCATGACTCCCAGCAACTTCTCGACTTGTTCGGTGACTTGTTCGGTGACCTGTGCGGTGACCTGTGCGTTTTCTGCAAGTTCCCTTAATGCATCATAAATAGCAGTCAGAACAAAATCGATGAATTTGCCAGAGTCAGCGCTATGATCACATTCTCCCAACACTTTGTAATATTCATCCTGTCTCTCCTTGATCAACGTCTCTATAGGCAGCCATCCAAACAACGGCTTCCATTTGTAGAGAATCAGTGTCTGCCACATTCGCCCCATTCTGCCATTCCCATCAGCAAAAGGATGAATGAATTCAAATTCATAGTGAAATACACAGCTTTTAATCAGCGGATGTACCTCTGATTCATTTGCCCACTCTACCAGGTCTTTTATAAGGTGTGGTACCTGGGTTGCCGGTGGAGCCATATGTACCAATTGTTCTCCTGCAAATACTCCTACCCCGCCGCTTCGATATGTACCAGCTTCCTTAGTCAGGTCCTTCATCAGTACCTTGTGGGCCAAAAGAAGATCCTCGATTGAGTATGGGTTTAACTCAAGAAGTCTTTCATATGCCTCAAAAGCGTTCTTAACTTCGCATATTTCATCCGGTGATCCAAGGACTCGCTTTCCATTGATGATATCTGTCATCTGATCTAAAGATAACGAATTGTTTTCAATGGCTAACGATGCATGGATTGTCCGGATTCGACTGTCTCTCCTTAGCCTTGGATTGTTGCTCATTTTATCACTTATTGCAATTTCGACAATGATTTCTGTAATCTCAGAAATCAGATTGACCGTTCTGTTTGATATTGTATATGGCGGAACATATCCATTTTTGCTCATGGTATCCTCACTGATGTGTAAAATTCGCTTCAATATATTATTACTATTGTTTTATACTTCTACTTAATTATATCATATTACCTAATAATAAGACTGTCCGATTCTATTTAGAGGCTTTTCGAATTAAATTTTTGTTTTTGAGTTTCTCTTTCCAGCTAAGAGCACTGCAAATACAAAAAATGGTCCAATTCAATTGCTCATGCTCTCAATGCAGTAATAGGGATTACGTATACCCCATCCTTCCTCTTATACGCTGCAACTGACATTCCACATATCACACAAAGTACAGATGGCACTTTCCCATGTGGATCATCCGCAATTTCCCTGCTCAATTTTGTAAGGCTTTCTGCTGCTTTATCTATCTGGTTCGCACCAAGCTTTATATCAAATGCGCACCATCTTCCATCCTTCAACTCTATGACTGCATCTACTTCCCTGCTCCTGTAGTCCTGATAATGATATAGATTTGCGCCAAATGATTCCGCATATATCTTCAAGTCACGCTCACAGAGTGATTCAAACAGGAAACCTAACGTCTCCAGGTCATTCAGAAGCATTTCAGGAGTCGCCTTCATTAGTGCACATGCCAATGATGGATCTGCAAAATGCCTCTTCTCTGCCTGTTTAACACGTACTGATGACCGGATGCGGGTAGAATATGGCTGCTGATTATCAATAATGAACAACCTTGAAAGTATATCAAGATAACTTGCAATTGTTGCCACATCAATGTCTTCATCATCTGCAGAACTTATGTCATTTTTCAACTTTTTAATTGTTGCTGTTGTACCTTCGTTTCTTGCCAGGGATTTCAACAGCAGATTCATTTTTGCAGTGTCCCGTTTTATTCCATCTATTCGATAAACATCATCATTGACTATAGCCTTCAGGTATTCTGCAGGAACCAGCCCTGCTTTTTTCTCAGGAACATTCAGATTGCCGGGCCACCCACCTCTGATGATAAGATGTATGATGTTCTTCAGATCAACATCTCCTGTCATTGCTGAAACATCTTCTCCATTACAGATTGACTCAAGTGACACCTTCCCGCTTGAATCGCCTGATTCGAATAATGACATGGGTCTCATTCTTATGGTTGCAATCCTTCCCGCCCCGCTGTGCATTATTCCCTTATGATTAGGTGTAGCTGAACCAGTCAAAATGTACTTGCCCTTATCTTTTTCCTGATCCACCTTATGTCTTACAGCGTCCCACAATTGGGGCACTTCCTGCCATTCATCTATCAGTCTTGGATTTTCCCCTTCAAGTACAAGGGCCGGATTCAACTCTGCCAATCTCCTGTTCTGAAAATTACCTGCCGGATCTCCAATCAAAATTTCACTCTTGCAATGATATGATGAAGTCCATGTCTTTCCACACCACTTTGGGCCCTCAATACATACTGCTCCAAAAACGGACAGGTAGTCTTCAATCTTGCTATCTATGATTCGCGGTCTGTAATCCGATAAATTCATTACCACTCCTCCTCCTAACTACAGCATATCCTATTCCTTGTAATTTCACAATTCCATTCATTGTGATTTTGCATTTCCATTCCTTGTGATTTCATAATTACATTCCTTGTGATTTCAAGCCCCTGCTTTGCGATTTTTATTCCTATAACATCTTTTGCCTTTTTTATTTATTTGCTTTCATGAAAAAAGCTGAAGGCCATTTACTGACCTTCAGCGTATATGTAGCTTATTCGAACTCTATTGTAGCAGGCGGCTTTGAGGTTATGTCGTAAACTACCCTGTTTACTCCCTTTACCTCATTTACTATCCTTCTGCTTACGATATCCAGGACATCATATGGTATCCTTGACCAGTCTGAGGTCATTCCGTCGATTGAGTTGACTGCCCTAAGGACTATCATGTGTGAATATGTCCTTTCGTCGCCCATTACTCCAACGGACCTTACGTTTGGAAGTGCAGCGAAATACTGCCATATGGTCTCGTCAAGGTGAGCCTTTGCAATCTCTTCCCTGTATATGGCATCAGCTTCCCTTACAATGTGGAGCTTCTCTTCAGTGAGTTCTCCGAGAACCCTGATTCCAAGACCAGGTCCCGGGAATGGCTGCCTGTATACAAGGTCGTGCGGTATTCCAAGCTCTTCTCCAAGCTTCCTGACCTCATCCTTGAACAGCTCCCTGAGCGGCTCTATGAGCTTCAGCTTCATGTCTTCAGGAAGTCCGCCCACGTTGTGGTGGCTCTTGATAACCGCTGAGGTTCCAGTACCTGACTCAACAACGTCAGGATATATGGTTCCCTGTACAAGGTAGTCTATGTCGCCAAGCTTGTTGGCCTCTTCTTCGAATACCCTTATGAACTCCTCGCCGATTATCTTTCTCTTCCTCTCTGGGTCTGATACGCCCTTGAGCTTTGAAAGGAACCTTTCCTCTGCATTTACCCTTATGAGGTTCATCTCAAACCTCTTCCTGAATATTTCCTCTACCATGTCGCCTTCGTCTTTCCTAAGAAGTCCGTGGTCGACGAATATGCAGGTAAGGTTCTTGCCTATGGCCTTATGTACAAGGACAGCTGCAACCGATGAGTCAACTCCGCCTGAAAGCGCGCAGATTACCTTTGAGTCCCCTGCAAGCTCCTTGACCTCCCTGATCTTCATGTCGCCATAGTCCTTCATCTCCCAGGTCTTCTCAGCCTTGCAGATGTTGTATATGAAGCTTTCGAGGATTTCAGTCCCAAGCTCGGTATGCACTACCTCAGGATGGAACTGTATTCCATAGAGTCTTCTCTCATCATTCTCCATACCAGCGACTTCGCAGTCTTTGGTTGAAGCTGATATCCTGAATCCTTCAGGAGCCCTGTGGACAGTGTCGCCATGGCTCATCCATACTATGGATTCCTTCCTCAGTCCGTCAAACAGAGTGGTGTTGTCCTCGAATGTTATCTCGGTCTTTCCGTATTCCTTGACATCACCTCTTACAACCTCTCCACCGAGAAGCTTTGTCATGAGCTGATGGCCGTAGCATATCCCGAGAACCGGAACTCCAAGCTCGAAGATCTCTGTGCTTATGGTCATTGAACCTTCAGCATTGACCGAGTTAGGGCCTCCTGTCAGTATTATGCCCACCGGATTCTTCTTCCTTATCTCGTCGACAGGCGTCCTGTTTGGTATCAGTTCGCTGAAAACACCAGCCTCCCTGACCCTTCTTGCTATTAACTGATTGTACTGACCTCCGAAGTCGATGACTACGATTCCCTTCTGTTCCATGGGACCTCCTATAAATCTGCGTTGCTGTAGTTCGGTGCTTCCTTTGTAATATAGATGTCATGCGGATGGCTTTCCTTTAGTCCGCTTGAAGTCTGGACGACGAATCTCGCGTTCCTCTCGAGAGCCTCCAGGTCCTCAGCTCCAAGATAACCCATTCCTGACCTTACTCCGCCCATAAGCTGGAATATTGTCTCGGATACGTAGCCCTTGTAAGCGACCCTTCCTTCGACTCCCTCAGGCACGAGCTTCTTGGCATTCTCCTGGAAATACCTGTCTCCTGAGCCCTTCTTCATTGAAGCAAGGGAACCCATTCCCCTGTATACCTTGTAGTTCCTGCCCTGGTATATCTCCATTTCTCCTGGTGACTCCTCGCAGCCTGCAAGTATCGATCCGGCCATTACGACCTTCGCTCCTGCGGCAAGCGCCTTGACAATGTCACCTGAGAACTTGATTCCACCGTCAGCTATGACAGGGATTCCGTATTTGCTGCAAACCTCGACGCAGTCCATGACTGCTGTAAGCTGTGGTACGCCAACACCTGAAACGACTCTTGTCGTACAGATCGACCCTGGTCCTATGCCGACCTTAATGCAGTCAGCACCAGCTGCTACAAGGTCCTCGCAGGCCTCGGCGGTAGCTACATTTCCGGCTATTACCTGAAGGTCCGGGAAGGCAGCCTTTATCTTCCTTACCGCATCCATGACACCCTGTGAATGTCCGTGTGCCGTATCTAATGCTACCACATCCACCTGTGCTTTGACCAGAGCCGCGACCCTGTCAAGCAGATTCTCGGTTACACCGACAGCAGCTCCGCAGAGAAGCCTGCCCCTTGAATCCTTGGCAGAATTAGGGAACCTCTTTATCTTCTCGATGTCCTTGATAGTAATCAGACCTTTGAGGTTGTTATCCTTGTCGACAAGCGGGAGCTTCTCGATCTTGTTCTTCTTGAGGATTTCCTTCGCCTCATCGAGTGTAGTTCCCTCAAGGGCGGTTATAAGGCCTTCCTTTGTCATGACTTCATCTATAAGCCTTGTGTTGTCCGTCTCAAATACAAGGTCCCTGTTGGTGACTATGCCGACCAGCTTGCCGTCAACTACGATAGGCACTCCGCTTATCCTGTATCTTGCCATGAGCCACTGGGCATCCTCCAGTGTGTTGTCAGGTCTGAGGAAGAATGGATCCGTTATTACGCCGTTCTCCTGCCTCTTTACCCTGTCCACCTCGTGGGCCTGCTCCTCGATAGACATGTTCTTGTGGATTATACCGATGCCGCCTTCCCTTGCTATTGCAATCGCCATCGCAGATTCAGTGACCGTATCCATTCCTGCGCTCATTAGGGGGATATTCAGCTCCAGAGTTGAAGTGAGCCTGGTCTTAAGGGAAACATCCTTTGGAAGCACCTCGGATTTATGGGGTAACAGAAGCACATCATCGAAGGTATAAGCGGTTTTGACAATCTTGTTCAAGTCGGTTTCCTCCTCAAAATTAAAATGGCATGCCGTCAACAAGTGACAGCACGCCATAAGATACAGCTTCTATCACCCATAGACAGGAATTCAAATGGTTCCTTGTAGAGACGTCCTGCCTTATCCAGAACATATATGAGTATAGTTTCTTATTTAATTTTAAACTTAATTATATCCATGTACCTGTACCATGTCAATTGAAGCCATGCAAGAAAAGTTGTAAATTTACATAAACATTAAATCGAATCCTTCATATTTTCAGGCCATATTGAGAAAAATCCGTAAAGCAAGCAACCGCAATGGTTTACACCGTTTCCAGATTCTGATAATATCGGCTGGATCAAATGATGTGCTGATATAATCTAAGGGAGGTGAATTGAATGATAAGGCTTGTTGTTACAGATATGGACGGTACCTTCCTCCGGTCAGACATGACCTATGACAGGGAACGTTTCGATACCCTATTCAACCGGATGAAGGAAACCGGAGCATATTTCGTTGTCGCTTCAGGAAACCAGTACTACCAGATAAGAAGCTTCTTCCAGGACAAGATGGATGACATATGGTTCGCTGCTGAAAACGGGAACTTCCTTGTGAAGGGAACAGAGCCTGTGTTCAACACTTCAATAGAGAAGGAAATGACAGGAAAGGCAATAGATGCCATCCAGGCGATGGACGGGGTCGCGCTGGTCGTGTGCGGGAAGGAATCCGCATATATCTCAGGAGTCAAAGCCGAGACAGCAGCACACATAAACAAATTCTTCCACAGGCTGAGGGATATGGACACCCTTACCGGACTTCAGGATGAGATACTGAAGCTTACAGTCATCACAGAAGACAACGATGCTGTCCACTATGCCCCGATACTCCAGGATATCGTGGGAGACTCCATGGTCGCTGTCGCGACTGCAAAGAACAACGTGGACATCATGAAGAAGGGCATTAACAAGGGCACTGCAATAGCCTATCTTCAGGAAAGGCTCGGCATTTCACCCTCAGAGACCATGGTATTCGGCGACAACGGCAATGACATTGAGATGCTGGGCAGGGCAGAGTACAGCTACGCCATGGACAATGCCATACCCAGGGTCAAGGAAGCCGCGAGATTCACAGCACCATCAAACAACGATGACGGAGTGCTCGCGATCATGGAACAGCACCTGAAATAGAAAAAAGCCTTCGGAGTCTCAGCTTCCGAAGGTTTTTTCTATATGAAGAAGTAGAATAAGGTATCAGTGACCTCCATCCTTGATACCATCAGCCCCAGATAAAGGAAGGGTATGAAGTAAGCCTCCCGGCTTCTTTTCACAAGGCACCAGACAAGCGCGAGCGCTGCTCCTATAGCCATAGCCCTGAATACCCCCGTCCCGTACATCATGGCAATCGCCGCAAGGATATACAGATCCCCCTCACCGAACCAGTATTTGAGCCTCCTGTCCTTCCTGTATATCCAGACAAGGAATCCGAACAATGCCGCAACGTAACTCTTCCTCACAATGAAGCCTGCTGTTGCTGCCGGAAACAGGAGCCACATTGGGATCTGGTGCACCTCCCCTGTATAGGCGTCTGTGATCGCACTGACAAGCAGCACAGACGAGAAAACCACCTCCATTCCACTGATACCAGAAACATGGTTGAGCAGCATGGACGATATGAAGATGGCGGCTAATGCCGCCTTCTTCACCTCGTTTCCATCCTTAAGAAGGATCATGGCTCCAGCCGCGCATGCTGACATTGTTGAGACCGCTGACAGCGACAGCTGCATCAGCGTCATCAATCAGGGTGTAGAAAGTGCAGTCCGAAGACCTGCAACTGTAAGGGCAGCGAAATCAGTATCAGCATTCTCCCTTGTAAGTATGTCCTTAAGGTCCGTACTTATCCCTGTCAGCGCAGCGATCTCCGTCATGGTGTCATCCTCAGCGATGTCCGTTGCATTCAGGGCGTTGTAGGTATCGACAAGCATGACGACCTCCCTCTTGACCGACAGCTCCTGAATGCTCTCAGCCTTCTCCACAAGCCCGTTGTACTTTGGCGCAGAGATTGCAAGGATCACTCCAGAAATTGCGATCACCACCAGCATCTCCACAAGAGTGAAGCCCTTCATCCTTTTCCGTCTTTCCATTTATATTCCCCCTCTTTTTGTTTGGTATCCACATTATGCTGAGGAATAACCAGGAACAAACATATTAATCAGGAGTTCACATCAAATTTCCCCTTGTTTATTTCTATCCTCTTTGAATAGGAATTGATGCAGAAGGACTGGAATATGGCATTAAAATTATTCAGACTGCATGGCAAAAACATTCGTATCTGAGGTTGGATTTCCATAGTTCCACATCGATGGAAAGCGATAGGTGCATTATCGCTTCAAAATGCAACGATAGATGAAGCGATAGGCCGAGCGTTGCAAATAAGGAGCATTAAAAAAGGGTCGTTTTGAGTTAAGAGCTGTCCTTTGAGTACAAAAACCGCATCATACACATAATAATTAATAATTATGTGACTGGAGTCACATAATTCCATATAATTATGTGATTCGGAAAGTTTCTATTAGAACACGTGTTATAATGAAGGTGTGACTACATTACATTAATGCCAATTAAAGTTTGGGAGATGATGCTTTTGGAACGCCTTATCATAAAAGAACTTACAAAATGGAAGGAATCCCCTTACAGAAAGCCTCTGATCGTAAAAGGTATCAGGCAGGTAGGCAAGACCTGGATACTGAAAGAATTTGGAAGGCAATATTATGACAATGTTGCGTACTTCAACTTCGATGAGAACATGGAATACAGGCAATTCTTCGAAACCACAAAGGATGTTGACCGAATACTTCAAAACCTGATGTTGGCAAGTTCACAGAAGATCATTCCCGAAAAGACCCTGATAGTTTTCGATGAAGTTCAGGACTGTCCCAATGTGATAAACTCAATGAAATACTTCCAGGAGAACGCACCACAATATCATATTGCCTGTGCAGGTTCCCTGCTAGGCATCGCACTTGCAAAGCCCTCCTCATTCCCGGTTGGTAAAGTCAATTTCCTGCAAATTGATCCGATGACCTTTACCGAGTTCCTTCTTGCCAACGGCAATGAGAACCTTGCCCGTTATTTGGATACAATAAATATGATTGAACCCATACCCGACGCATTCTTCAATCCGCTTTACGAAAAGCTTAAGATGTACTACGTTACCGGTGGTATGCCTGAATCAGTCCTTATGTGGACGGAAGCCCGCGATGTGGATGCAATCCAGGGAGCGCTGTCAGGCATAATAGGTGCATATGAGCGTGACTTCGGCAAGCATCCGGACGTTACTCAGTTCCCTAAAATCTCCATGCTCTGGAAATCAGTACCATCCCAGCTTTCCAGAGAAAATAAGAAATTCCTTTATAGGGTTATCAGGGAAGGTGCTCGTGCCAGGGAGTATGAAGACGCCCTGCAGTGGCTTGTGGAAGCAGGACTTGTGCACAAGGTTTTCAGGCGCAGTGCTCCAGGCCTTCCTATTTCAGCTTACGATGATCTCTCAGCATTCAAGGTCTACCTTGCCGATGTGGGACTTCTCAGAAGACTGTCCCTGCTTGCACCTACTGCCTTCAATGAGGGCAATCGGCTGTTCACTGAGTTCAAGGGTGCTCTTTCTGAAAATTACGTGCTTCAGGCTTTGACAAAACAGTTTGAGGCTACTCCACGATATTGGGCACAAATTAATCCACCATATGAAGTTGACTTTTTGATACAGCGGGAAAATGACATCATCCCTGTGGAAGTCAAGGCCGAAACCAATACTACAAGCAGGAGCCTGAAAAAGTTCAAGGAATTGTTCGGCGACAAAGTCAAACTGCGTGTGCGCTTTTCGCTGGATAACCTTAAATTGGATGACGATATGCTCAATATTCCGCTATTTCTGGCAGACCATGCAGACAAGCTTATTGGAATTGCACTGGAGCAGCTCGGCAAGGGAAGCTCTGAATTTTAGTTTGGCGTGTCTCTTAAGGATCGATGCAGCTCAGGAAATCCTGCCCACAATCAGCAGAAATAGCATCTGTTCAGGTTAAAAGCTATTTTGAATTTTTTTGCAAAAATGAAAAGGGATGCTCGCGCATCCCTTTGTCGTTTATTAAATAATATGGCTTAGTACATTCCGTCCATTCCAGGTGCTGGCATCGGAGGTGTTGGCTCCTTGATGTCCACTACCGCACCCTCTGTTGTGAGGAATGTAGCAGCTACTGATGCGGCGTTCTGGAGTGCTGACCTTGTTACCTTGGTAGGGTCAACGATACCTTCCTGGATCATGTCTACATACTTCTCAGTGAGTACGTTGAATCCTATTCCAGGCTCGCTGTGCATTACCTTCTCAATTACCACGCTGCCTTCAAGGCCTGCGTTAGTGACAATCTGCCTTAGAGGCTCCTCAAGAGCCCTTCTGATTATGTCGATACCGACCTTGATCTCATGGTTCTCGTGGGTGAGGCCTGCAAGCTTTGGAATTACGTTGGCATAGGCTGTTCCGCCTCCTGCTACGATTCCTTCCTCAACAGCCGCCTTGGTAGCTGAAAGTGCGTCCTCGAGCCTGAGCTTCTTTTCCTTGAGCTCTGTCTCAGTTGCGGCTCCAACCTTGATAACCGCTACTCCGCCTGCAAGCTTTGCAAGCCTTTCCTGCAGCTTCTCCCTGTCGAAGTCTGAGGTTGACTCCTCATGCTGGCTCTTGATCTGGGCTATCCTGTTGTGGATCTCGTTCTTGTCCCCGTGTCCGTTGACAAGTACAGTGTTGTCCTTGCTTACCCTTACGCTCTCGGCTCTTCCAAGCATGTCTATGGTAGCTTCCTTGAGCTCTCTTCCGAGCTCCTCGGAAATCACCTTACCGCCGGTAAGGATGGCGATGTCCTGAAGCATTTCCTTCCTTCTGTCGCCGAAGCCAGGAGCCTTTACGCCGACACAGATGAATGTTCCTCTCAGCTTGTTGACAACAAGGGTAGCTATGGCCTCTCCCTCGATATCCTCCGCGATGATAAGGAGCTTCTTGCCCTGCTGTACGATCTGCTCAAGCACAGGAAGTATCTCCTGGATGTTTGATATCTTCTTGTCTGTTATGAGTATGTATGGGTCGTCAAGTACTGCTTCCATCTTCTCAGTGTCAGTTGCCATGTATGCTGATACGTAGCCCCTGTCGAACTGCATTCCTTCAACAACTTCAAGCTCAGTGACCATTGACCTTGACTCTTCTACTGTTATTACGCCTTCAGCTCCGACTCTTTCCATTGCATCGGATATGAGTATTCCGATTTCCTCGTCAGATGCGGATACTGCGGCAACCCTTGCTATGTCTTCTTTGCCTCTTATGGCAATTGACTGGTTCCTTATCTCCTCGACTGCCTTATCCACAGCCATCTTGATGCCCTGTCTTATGAGCATCGGATTTGCTCCAGCAGTCACGTTCTTGAGACCTTCCTTGATTATCGACTGTGCAAGCACGGTAGCTGTTGTCGTTCCGTCTCCTGCTATGTCATTTGTCTTTGTAGCAACTTCCTTTACAAGCTGGGCTCCCATGTTCTCGAACCCGTCCTCCAGCTCGATCTCCCTTGCTATAGTCACACCATCATTGGTTATGAGTGGTGCACCGAACTTCTTCTCAAGGATTACGTTCCTGCCCTTAGGCCCGAGTGTCACCTTAACGGTATTTGCCAGTATGTCCACGCCTTTCTGCATGGATCTCCTCGCTTCTTCTCCAAGTACTATCTTCTTCGCCATTTTATTCCTCCTACTCCACTATCGCCAGAATATCGCTCTGCCTTACTATTATAACTTCTTCGCCCTGATGCTTGACTTCAGTCCCTGCATACTTTGAAAACAGGACCTTGTCTCCCACCTTGACTTCCATATCAACCTTGTTTCCGTCGACATAGCCACCAGGGCCTACAGCTACTACAACAGCCTCCTGAGGCTTTTCCTTCGCTGAACCTGTAAGGACTATACCTGATTTTGTAGTCTCCTCAGCTTCAAGCCTCTTGATGACTACCCTGTCTGCTAATGGTTTTATCATGTTCCACATACCTCCAGAAGTTTATTTGTTAGCACTCACTTTGACCGAGTGCTAATACTTACCTTTTTATTATAATTCACCCATGCCAAATTTCAAGGGTCTTGCATTAATTTCTGATTAATTCTCCATATGAAAATGAACAGGGAACGTAGCTGTCCTCTGATTCAAATACTGAATCAAAGCACTGCTCCATCCCCTGTTCTTGCCTTGTGGTCCCAATTAAGGTTTTTCCATCCTGTACGCTTCACCGGGAGCAAGGATTATGATCCTCCCGGGATTTTTGATCCTTGCCGCAAGGTCTGCCGGGTCTCCGTTGAATTCCTTCATGTTTGGCGCATCAACGCTGCCCCAGTGCCAGAGGATAAGCTTTGAGTCAGGGTATGCGTCAGCAAGCCTTACCGCACCTTCAAAGCCGATGTGCCATGCGCTGTCAGAGAAATCAAACAGCATCACGTCGGGGGATGGCATGTTCAGCTGCTCCTCCATGAGCCTTGAATCTCCAACAGCCCATATGCTGCCATCCGGTGTATCAAGCCAGAAGCCGCAGTAGTCCTCCATCATGAATTCCCTTGTCTTGTGCTTGGGGTATTCGTTCTGCCATGCATGGTCCGCAGGGGTAAGCGTAACCTTCACGTTCCCCACCTCGAAGGACTCATGTATGTCATGACCCTTCCCGTCAATTGACATCGCCTTCATCAGGGACGCCACATAATGCGGTCCATGGAACTCCTTTACAACAGGCGCGATCTCACTGCAGGTAACCCTGCTGAAATGGTCATTGTCGCTGTGTGTTATAAGCACTGCATCGAGTCCTGGAATCTCATCAGTCGCTATCGGCATCCCGATCAGAAGCGGCATGTCGAAGCCCTTAAGCAGAGGGTCTATCATCAGGGTAGTGCCCCTGCTGTTTATCAATGCGCCGGAATTTCCAAGCCATCGTACTTCAGTGTGGTTTATCCTGCCAAAGGCATCCTGGTCAATTATTACAGTTGCCGGAGCCTTCGCCTGCCTTTTCTCCATTTATCCTACTCCTTTCTGAGCTTATGCGATACATCCTGATACTGTGAAAGATACGCTCTTAAGTCATGTGCATTTCATCACTCCGCCATGCCGCCAGACTGCTCTTCACCTGACAGGTCCCTCAGCTGTTCAACGAACAGCCTTGTTGCCTTAGTGAAGATGCGGTTCTTCCTCCATGCCACAACATGTCCGGATATCTTTTCCGGTGAGAATGGTATGAACCTTAATCCATCCGTCGGTCTGATCTGATAGGCCCCTTCTATGGTTACAATGTAGCCAAGCTTCCTTTCAGCCAGCAATAGAGCGTTTGTGAGCAGATTCACCGATGCGACTATATTCAGCTGCCCTGTGCCTGTTCCAAGCCAGTCTGCTATCTCTTCCTTGACAATTGTTCGCCGCGGCACTATAAGAGGAAGGTCAATGAGGTCAGAGACATCAATGGATTCCTTCGCTGCCAGTCTATCATCGCTTCTCACGAGGAGGCCCCACCTGTCTGTAACCTTCAGCCTCATGAAGTCATATTTTGAAGTCTCTACAGGCTCAACAAGTATCCCTATGTCAATCGCGCAAGAATCAAGCTTGTCCCTCAAATCATCTCCATTTGCAGTATACAATTCATACCTTACCATGGGATACTTGCCGGAGAATTCCGACATGGCCTCAGGTAATATCATCGATGCCGCAGATTCAACGCAGCCTACTGAAATGACTCCTCCCACTAGCTGGTTTTCTTCTGAGATCTCCCTCTCAGCCTTTCCTAACAGTGAGATGATTTCCTTCACCCTTTGCTGGAAAAGTATCCCGCTGTCAGTCAGCGAAACCTGCCTTTTTCCTCTTACAAAGAGCGCTGTACCAAGCTCCTCCTCAAGCTCCATGAGCTGCCTGCTGAGGGTCGGCTGAGTTATGTGCAGCACCTCGGCCGCTTTCGTTATGTTTCCCTCATTTGCCACTGCCAGAAAATATTTGAGGACACGTATATCCATGAAGCACCTTCCTTCTCAGATCAGAGTGAATGATTTCCATTTTCCGCCTCTATACCTATGGTACATCAGAAGAGCCCTTATGCACCAGTCCCCGGCCATGGCGAGAGCGATTCCTGTTACTCCGAGGTTTAGCCAGATGCCCAGGATGACAGACAGCACCACTCTGACAACTACAGTCGTGAACAGAGACACGTACATCGTGTATCTGACATCACCTGCCGCTCTCAGTCCGTTTGCGAACGGCGCTGCCACAGGGAATGCCGCTGAGTTGAAGATGTTGTGGATGAGCACAAGGATGAACACAAGACTCTTTGTCGATGCCGGCAGGTCGTATAGTGTCAGCATGACTGGTGTTGCGAGGAGTATGGCTCCATTCCAGAGGACAGACGAAAGGAAGGTAATCTTCAGAAGTTTAGTCATGTAGTATTCCGCGGCTCCCGGATCCTTCGCACCCATGCTCTGCCCTACGACGGTTATGAATGCGGGTGCCATTGCGACTCCCACAAGTGCTGAGAGCGACCAGAAGCTCTGTGCGACCCCGTTTGCAGCGATCTGGCTTGTCCCGAACAATGCCGTGATGCTTGAGAGCGCAACCTTCGCCAGCTGGAACAATCCGCTTTCTATGCTGTTTGGTACCGCAATACCGAGTATCCTCCTTACCATGTCCCTGCTCCAGCTGAAGATATGCCTGAGGCTGAGCACCACCTGATTGTCCTTCGAAAAGCAAAGGGTGATGACCACCACGGCCGCAAATACCCTTGATATGAACGAGGGCCAGGCAACACCGGCAACTCCTGCCTTAAGCACGAATATGCCGATCGCATTGCCTGCTACATTTATTATGTTCATGAGAAGTGATATGTACATCGTCACCCTCGTCATCCCCATGCTCCGAAACAGCGCAGCGCCTGCGTTGTATAGAGCCAGCGCAATGAACGAATATGCGGATATCCTCAGGTAGATGATGCTTGCTTCCATTACGGCACTATCCACGCTTCCGAAGAGAAGACCGAGTATCTGCCTGTTGAAAAGAAGCACGAGTATGGTTGAAACTGCAGAAGCAAGCATTGCGAGGGTGACCATCTGGCTGGCTGCCTGGCTTCCCTTTTCCCTGTCCCTGCTCCCCACGTAATGGCTTACTACAACCGCCCCGCCGGAAGCAATGGCAGTGAATATGTAGATGAATATGGTATAGAACATGTTGACTAGGGACACTCCCGAAACCGCCGATTCTCCCGCATAGCTTACCATGAGTGTGTCCGCTATCCCTACTGACATTACCAGCAGCTGTTCAACGAAAAGCGGGAGTATGAGGTGCTTCAGATAATTATTCGAAAACAGCTTTCTGTTATCTTCTATTTGCGTTTTTGGTTCGATAATCTTGGATATCAGGTCCATTTTTCATCCTCCTTGTCCTGAAATCATCCTAACAGAATCAAGAAAAATAATAAAATACCTATATTATATGATTTATGATGCTTTTTAAGCATGATAATGTAGAATGAAAAGCTGCCCGGAAACCTTTAACCCTCTGTGACTTACACAGGCCTCTCCAGATTCCACCGAATACAGCCTCATTTTACATGTAAATATATCGATGACCCATTTTCTTCATATTGTTGACACTTTTCTGATATAATATCGTTGGAAGAAATAATACAGCGGGCAGGGTAAACCTCGCCGGCTTTTGAGGTGCTTGATGAAGAGATTTACTGCTGCCATAGCGGCACTTACGCTTTCAATTTTCATAGTCTCCTTCTCTGTGGTCGCTGTCCTTAACTTCAGGCCGGCCTACTATCTCCAGATACCGAAGATAGCGGCTGAAAATCCGAAGTACACCGAAGAGACCATCAGGAACAACTACGACATACTCATTGACTACCAGAGCCCACTCGGTCCTGACAAGCTTGTCCTCGAGGGGATCCCTATGTCAGACAGCGGTGAATTCCACTTCTATGAAGTGAAGCTGATATTCACCAAGGTATTCTGGGCCATGGCAATCTCTTTCCTTATCTCAACAGCTTTTTTCATTGGCTTCATGAGAAAGAGAGACCTCCGGTACATGAGATGGTCGGGGCTTCTGACGGTGCTGATACCCTTCACACTGGCAATACCCTTCATTCTTGACTTCTCCACAGCCTTCGTGGTATTCCATGAACTTGCTTTCTCCAATGACTTCTGGCTCTTCGACCCTGCAGTCGACCCGATAATCAACATACTGCCTGAATGGTTCTTCATGCAGGAGGCGTTCCTCATAATCGGCCTTATACTGATCCTTGCTGTCATACAGCTTGCAATTGGCTTCAGGAAGGGAAAAGACGATAGCATAAGCTATGACCCGAGGAACTATATGCTGAAGTGACCCTATAAGCTGGAAATGACTTAAAGAATAAGTCAGGAAATACAAAGGAGCATCCGAAACCGGATGCTCCTTTGTATTTGTCCCATATCATATTCGCTTTGTGCTGATCCTAACGACTTTTAGCCGCTTTTCCAGGCAACGCACTACTCGACCTTCACCTTGTTCTCCCTCGCATTGTAGAAAAGATACTGCTGGGCGAAGCCAGACAATCTTCCAAACTTGTCCTGGCCGAATTCCCTGGTCATAGGGAGGGACATTTCAGGGGCCTTGTAGAAGAAGCTCATGGCTTTCTTAACCCATACGTCCACCGGGAATGCTTCCTGCTTGCCCATTGAAAAGAGCATTATGCAGTCCGCAACCTTTGGTCCTACGCCCTCGAAGCACTGCAGCGCGTCATGGCATAGCTTGTGTGGCAGAGACGCTATCCTGTCCAGGCTTTGCTCAAGGCTAAGGGCTTCATCGTCAGTAAGCTTCCTTGTGAGGGATTCCCTTTCAATGCACTCAGCCTCGTATACAGCCCTGACTGTCCTTGCGACATACTTTGCCCTGAAGCCTATGCCGATTCCTCTAAGGTCCGCTTCTGAAGCCTTTGACAGCTGCAGAGGGCTCGGGAAGGCATGGTAGGTTCTTCCGTTGTAGGAAATTGGCGTTCCCCACTTCTCCGCGATCTTCGCGACCGCAGCCTTTATCCTCGGTATTCCGTTGTTCGCTGAGATTATGAAGGATATCAGGGTCTCGAAGGGCTCCTGGTTGAGTATCCTTATCCCGTGACCGAATTCAACCGATTCCTTCAGGAGAGGATCCTTCGAAAGCTCTTCCTTAATCGGTCCGTATTCCCTCTTCAGGTCGAAGTAGTCCTCGAAGACAGTCCTGAAATCCTCCTCATTCACATTGTGAAGGAATATCCCTGTGTCTTCCTCGCTTACCTCGAGGACCTTTCCCCTGACTATGCCAAGGTATCTGCCCTCATTGACCATATCCCACCTGAAGCACTGTCCGCATTCGAAAATGTGCTTCGGCTTGAAATTCCTGACCCCTATGAGCTTAAGCCCGCCGTCAGTGGGCTCCAGATGATCGTAGTCCATTGTTACCTCATGTACTTCCCTTTGATGTACTTGTCTATTCCTGCTGCAGCCTTTCTTCCTGCGCTCATCGCGAGGATTACCGTAGCTGAGCCTGTAACGGCGTCGCCGCCTGCAAATATGCCTTCCCTTGAAGACTCGCCTGATGCTTCGTCAATGAGTATGCAGCCATGCCTGTTGGTGCTTATCCCTTCAGTTGTTGAAGCTATGAGCGGGTTCGGGCTTGTTCCAAGGCTCATGATCACGCTGTCGCACTCGATATCGAATTCCGAGCCCTTCATCTCAACAGGCCTTCTTCTGCCTGACTCGTCAGGCTCCCCAAGCTCCATCCTTACGCATCTCAGTCCCTTTACCCAGCCTTTCTCGTCTGCAAGTATCGCAACCGGATTGACAAGAAGGTTGAATATGACACCCTCCTCCTTGGCATGGTGGACTTCCTCTATCCTTGCCGGGATCTCCTTCTCGGATCTCCTGTATACTATGTATGCTTCAGCTCCGAGCCTCACAGCGGTCCTTGCTGCGTCCATTGCCACGTTTCCTGCGCCTACCACGGCGACCTTCCTGCCCATGGTAATAGGCGTGTCATAGTCGTTCCTGAATGCCTTCATGAGGTTCGCCCTTGTAAGGTACTCATTGGCTGACATGACTCCATTGGAGTTCTCACCGGGTATTCCCATGAACTTCGGAAGGCCTGCTCCCGAGCCTACGAACACAGCCTTGAAATCCTCATCCCTGAACAGCTCCTCAATTGTAACCGTCCTTCCGATTATGACGTTTGTCTCAAGCTTCACTCCAAGCTTCTTAAGGAGGTTGATCTCCTCCCTTACGACTGCTTCCTTCGGAAGCCTGAACTCAGGGATTCCATATACAAGGACTCCTCCCGGCTCATGGAGCGCTTCGAATATGGTAACGTCATAGCCCATCTTCGCAAGGTCCCCTGCGCAGGAAAGACCTGCAGGGCCGCTTCCTATGACAGCAACCTTCATGCCGTTTGCCGGCTGCTTCTCTGTGAACTCTATATTGTTCTGCCTTGACCAGTCAGCCACGAACCTCTCGAGCTTGCCGATGTTCACTGCTTCCCCTCTGAGGCCAACTATGCAGCTGCCCTCGCACTGCTCTTCCTGGGGGCATACCCTTCCGCATACAGCAGGAAGGCAGCTTGACCTTGCGATCACCTTTGCAGCCTCACCTACATTACCGTCCTTGAGCTCCCTGATGAATCCGGGTATGTCAATTGCAACGGGGCATGCGGGCACGCATTTCGGCTTCTTGCAGTTAAGGCATCTCTCCGCCTCCGACATCGCCTCTTCCATATTGTAGCCGAAGCTTACTTCACTGAAATTCCTTTTCCTTACCTCAGGATCCTGTTCCCTTACCGGTACCTTATTTAGTCTCATTCAAAGCCTCCGTATAATCACACTTTTCCTTGTGCTCCCTTTCCTTGTTCTCTTGAAGAATGGCCTTCTTGCCTTCAACTGTCTTGTACATCGCCTGTCGTCTCATGGCTTCATCAAAGTCTATGAGGTGACCGTCGAACTCAGGTCCGTCCACGCATGCGAACTTTACCTTTCCATCGATGGTAACCCTGCATGCACCGCACATGCCAGTTCCGTCAACCATTATAGGGTTCAGGGAGACTATGGTATGTATCCCGAGCTCCTTTGTGAGCTTTGACACGAACTTCATCATTATCATCGGTCCTATGGCCACGCACAGGTCATAGGTCTTCCCTTCATTCTCTACAAGCGCCTTCACCCTGTCAGTCACCATGCCCTTGAAGCCGTAGCTTCCGTCATCGGTGCACACATAAAGGTTTGTGCAGGCACCCTTCATCTTGTCCTCAAGGATCAGTGTCGTCTTGCTCTTAGTTCCGAGCACCACATCAACGTCAACCCCCAGGTCATGCAGGAACTTTATCTGAGGATATACAGGCGCGGTGCCTACTCCTCCTGCCACGAACAATATCTTCTTCTTCCTCAGCTCCTCCGGATCCTCAAACACAAGCTCCGACGGGTTTCCAAGCGGTCCCACGAAATCATGCAGGTATTCACCTTCATTGAGGGCGGCTATCTTCTTCGTCGAATCTCCAAGCGTCTGGAACACTATTGACACGGTTCCCTGTTCCTTGTCATAGTCGCATATGGTAAGAGGAATCCTCTCACCCTTCTCCCCGGCCTTGACGATCAGGAACTGTCCCGGCTTGGCTGACTTGGCTACCCTTGGTGCGCAGACATCCATCCAATAGATGTTTTCAGTAAGCTCTTCCTTTTTTGTTATAAGATACATCACACTACCCCTTATCCCTTGATACTTTATTCTACCATACCCGTTGCTTTGCACATGATTTGAGATATTATGCAAAGCATACCCGTTACCAATAAATTTTACGACTTTTTTAGCGTTTTGACTACAGTTTTGCCGATTTTCATCCTTAATCGTTGTCATTCATAACTTAATATCCATAAGGGTTCCTTCACAACGGGAGGCTTTTGAAATTCAAATTCCTCATGGAGAATGAAAAAGGACAGGAGGAATCGCACAATTCCAGCCTGCCCATTGGTTCAATATTTATTTTGCCTTCTGCTCGTTCATGAGATAAACAAGGGTCAGCATGCTCTCAAGGAGATGTACGTTCTCAACCGATACGTCCTCAGGTACGTCAAGGTCAACCGGAGCGAAGTTCCAGATTCCCTTTATACCGTTCGAAACGAACAGGTCAGCTATCTTCTGCGCTGTGTTCGCTGGAACACAGATTATTCCGATGTCCACAGAGTTCTTGGAGAGGAATGCGTCGATGTTGTCAACATCCTCGATCTCAATGTCCTTTATCCTTACTCCTATGAGCTTAGGGTTGGTATCGAAGATACCCTTAAGGTTGAAGCCAACCTTCTCGAATCTCGAGTAGTTTGCAATTGCCTGGCCTATGTTTCCTGCACCGACTATTATGGTGTTGTACTCCTTGTCGGTACCAAGGATCTTCCCTATCTCGTTGTAGAGCTCCTTCACATTGTATCCGTAGCCCTGCTGTCCGAATCCACCGAAGCAGTTGAAGTCCTGCCTTATCTGTGATGCGGTGAATCCTATCTTGTCGCTTAGCTCCTTTGATGAAATCCTGTCAACGTCGTTCCTGAGAAGTTCAGCCAGATGTCTGTAATATTTCGGCAATCTCTTTATGACCGCCATGGATATGTCTCTCTTTTTGTCCATCTTACACCCCTATGTTAGATAATTTATTAACGATATAATACCATATTATCTGCATACTTGTGGACATTTTTATCAAAGAAATTCTTGGATTTAAAATAAATGCAAAAAATCCAATTATCGAACACTTTTAACGGTACATTGTTATTTTTTAACTATCTTTTTTAACAAAACATCAACCAGTTTTCACAAAGTCGACGACTTATTGTCATTCCCCTGACGGTTCAGATGCGAATATGTCTGAAACAGCCTTCAGGACAAGGCTTTGCTGAATCCCATACCCGATTGCGGCTTCGCCGTCACCATCCTGGACACCATAGTTCGCGAAGTAGCTGTGGTTGCCGCCTTGAACATCTACCTTGACAAAGTCTTTCCCGAGCCTTTTGTCAGCAGCGCCAAGAGCTGCGCGGTCCACTATCCTGTCCTCCGTTCCGATAAGCGAGTGAACCTTGATACCAGCTGAAGCAAGGTCTGTCTTGTCATCAGGGTATGAGCCAAGCAGCACAAGCCCCTTTATGCCGTGAGGATCCTTCACTATGAAGCGAGAAGCTGCAACACCGCCAAGTGAATGGCCTACCATTACCCATTCGTTGACCTCTGTGTTCTCCTCCATGATCCTTTCCGCCCTTCCAATCCCAAGGATTGCAAGCCGAAGAGGCATCTTTGCGACATATGCGTCATAGCCCTGCTCTGATATGCTCTTCGCAAGAAGCGCATAGGCTTTCTCGTCCACCTTTCCGCCAGGATATATTATCACACCCTTATCCGTGCCTTCAACATCAAAAACTATATCGCCTCTTTCATTCACTTCTCCTGATTCAAGCGCCTCAAGAGCCGTCACAGAAGCCCTGTAGTAGTCAGATGACCATATGTAGCCTCCTACCGCTCCGAATACGGCAAGAACGAATATGACCTTCAGCGTGGCTATAGTGGCCTTGCTTCTTCTTTTTCTCTTTGATACCTTTTCCATGTCAAATATGAATCTCCCTTCGCTTTCTATAGACCCTTTCCATTATACCTCACTAACCTGACGAAGTGCTCAACTTAAAAATTGATTATGTTTTTCACATCGCGCCAATATTGCAGCAAATTGTGATAAAATCTACTTAAGTCTGCAGGGTATGCCATAGTGCATCACTTAGACTTCACCATCAAAGACGACACTGAGGTGATCCATGAAAGGCAGGATACTTGAAAAAGACAGATATATATTCCTTAAGCGACCTGCCATGGAGGTCTATCACAAGAGCGAGATAGAGAGCAGGGAGCGGCAGATATCCCTCATGAAGAGGGAATTCATCCAGCACAAGCTAAGTCTCATGAAGCTCTCCCAGGAGGTTCCTGACGAGAGGACACGTAATCTTCTTCTTAACATTGCGCTGATAATATCGACGGAAGAGACGCTTGTAAGCAGCTTTCTTTCAACTCGCAGGCTGCCCTTCAAGAGGATCTCAAAGATCGTTGAGGAGCCTGTATTCTTCCTGCAGAAGCATGAGAAATATCTCACCGCCTATGTCCTCCTTTTCTGCAGCGGAAAATACCCTCTGGTGACGAGGTATCTCCAGTTCGCTGAAAGAGGACAGGGAGACAGCTTCCAGAAGGACAAGAGGATATTCACAGGGATTGCCCTGAAGAAGCATAAGGACAAGACAATGATAATGACCAGCCAGGGTGAGTTCCTGGCAATAACCGGATCTGATTCCGGAATCGGTGAAATTACAACAGGCAGGATTGCAAACACAAGGAACCACCTAAGGATCCCCCTTGTTATCCTAACTGTGCTCCTTGCTTTTTTCCTCCTGATCTCATACAACATGTCAAAGACCATTGCAACTACTGTCAGGATATCAGCCCGAGGCCTTGTCCAGCTTCAGTTCAACGAGCTCGGGACGATGATCTCTTCAAGGGCTGAGAATTCAAGGGGAACAACAATGCTCGAAGGTGCTATCTTCGACAGGAAGGATATCGATACCGCCATCGGGGAGATGATCGAGCAGGCATACATCAGGGAATACATCAGAGAGGGCGATGAGATAACCATCCTCATATCCGGTAAAGCCCTCCCCTCAGACTTCTTCACTTCAGGAAGGACCCATGACCGGATCGTGAGCTACCAGCTGAAGTACAAGATAAACAACCTGGGAAACCTCATGAGCATTGAGCTGAAACCGACAAAATAATATAAGGACTGCCTTTCAATAAGACAGTCCTTGTCATTTTCAGATGCAGTTTTAGCCCTTGTAGAGCTCCTCGAATGCGCCTTCCTCAAAACCAACCATGTACTTGTCGTCAACAAAGATCGTCGGTACGCTTCTTACTCCAAGTGCTATGAGCTCCTTCCTGAATTCAGGCTTTGTAGTGCTCTTCTCCTCGTACGCTATCCCGTGCTCGTTGAAGTACTCCTTTGCAAGATCACAGTATGGGCATGTCTGCGAAGTATATATTACAACCTTCTTCTCCATCTTTTTCCCTCCATTTTATACAGGCGACATTCAAAGCGCCAAAATAATTGTGCATTCCACCTAAAATGATTGTATACTATGTAATGAAATTTGTCTAATGAACAAAGATTAAATTTTAATAAATTAAATTGTATAAAATATTTATAGATGGTGATCGAATGGAACAAAAAAGACTCAACAAGGCAATATCAGATACGGGCTTCTGCTCCCGCAGGGAGGCAGATTCCCTCATAGATGCAGGAAGGGTGAAGGTCAACGGAAGTCCTGCACTCATGGGCATGAAGGTGACACCTGAGGATGAAATCACGGTGGATGGTAAAACCGTGTCAAAAAAGCCCCCCATGGTCTACATCGCCCTGAACAAGCCCAGAGGGATAGAATGCACTACAGACAGGAGGACAAGGGACAACATCGTGGACTTCGTGAAACACAAGGAAAGGATATTCCCTGTAGGAAGGCTTGACAAGGATTCAGAAGGCCTCATCCTCATGACAAATGACGGGGACATAGTGAACAAGATCCTGAGGGCAAGGAACAACCATGAGAAGGAATATATAGTGAAGGTTGACAGACCCTATGACGATGCTTTCCTAAGGAAGATGTCAAAGGGTGTCCCGATCCTCGATACGGTCACAAGGGAATGCCATGTTGAAAGGATATACAAGGATACCTTCAGGATAATACTCACCCAGGGTCTCAACAGGCAGATAAGAAGGATGACCGAATACCTTGGCTACAGGGTCGTTTCCCTCAAAAGGATAAGGATAATGAACATTACCCTCGGATCCCTCGAGACCGGCAAGTGGAGGAACCTTTCACCCCTGGAGCTAAATGGGTTGGAATCACTGCTCAAGGATTCGGAAAAGACCTATACCCCGTAATGATTCAAGTCCGATAGTACGTCTGTTCAGTTTTCAACATTGTGCACAATCACCTGTGGATAACTTGTGGAGATGCTGTTTCTATCCTCTGGAAATCAGTTTGATTACCAAAGCGACTCATTCCATCGATGTCTCAGAATACCGGTTTATCCACAGATATCAACAAAAACCGGTGCAGCATCTGTGGAAAACCTGTTGCAAGTGTGGGCAAATCCTGGGGATTAACTGAAGTTTATCCCCACAGCAAAATGAAGGCCTGGAGAATCTCCAGGCCTTCACCTTATCTAAGCCAGTGGCAGCCTCACCGTGAAAACCGCACCGCTTCCTGTATTCCCTGCCATTATGCTTCCTCCATGCTTCTCGACTGCCGTGGAAGCGATTGACAGGCCTATGCCATGGCTTCCTGACCTGCCCTTGTAGAACCTTTCGAATATGTGCGGAAGGTCCTTTTCGGAAATCCCGTCGCCATCATCAGTGATCCTTATCGCCCCGAAGTCCCCTTCTTTTGTCAGAGACACCTGAACCTTTGAATTCGAATACTTCGCTGCATTGTTAAGGATGTTGTCCAGTGCCCTCAGTATCTCCTCGGCAACAACATCAGCCTTCATTCCCTTTTCCATCACTGTTATTGAAAGCTCCCTGCCGCTTTTCCTGAAGAACGTGGCTGTCCTCTCTATGGATTCCATTACCATGTCATCAAGGAGGCTCCTGGTCTTTTCCTGGTGCCCCTCTCCCCTTGACTCCATCTTGGAGAGGAAGAGTATATCCTCCACAAGCCTGTTGAGCTTCTCGCTTTCTGCAACTATTACATCACTTGCTTCCTCGGGAGTGAACACCCCGTACTTGATCCCTTCAGCATAACCCTCGATGGATGTCAGAGGGGTCTTGAGCTCATGCGAGACGTTCTGGAAGAAGGTCTTCTGTGCTTCGTTGTAGTCCGAGAGCTTGGCTGAAGCCTCATTGAGGCTCATGTTCAGGTCGGCAAGCTCCTTCTCCGTGAAGTTGAAGTCCTCATGGGTGAAGTCCCCGTTCCCTATCCTCCTTGAGAGCCCCTGAAGCTTGTATATGGGTTCAACTATGCCATTTGAAAGGAAGAGTACGAACACTACAGTAATAGCCAGTGCAAACAGTATGACAAGCCTGAGTATCCCCTGGAAGCGGTCGGTGATGCCCTGGAACTTTGCTAAGCTTATGTACATCAGCAGGTACTCGTCAACCGTTTCTGAAAGCTTTGCGGACTTAACGAAATAAGCCCCGTCAGAGGTTGCTACCCTTACCGTAGAGCTCACGCCGAGCGATACCTTGCTGTCCTTTGCCGCCTCAGCCACAATCCTTGCTGACCTGTCTGTGAGAGAATTCTCCTGCACTATGGCGAGGTCCTTGTCAACTATTATCGCGTCCACATCAGACAGGACGTTGCCCTGCCTTATGATCATGGAGTATTCCATGGACCTCATGCCACGTCCCATTCCCATACCGCTTCTTGAGGTCACAGTCTCATAAGCATCTTCAAGCTGCCTTTTGGCCTCGTTGACAGAATACTGCCTTCCCGCAAGCCCGAAAGCCACTGCGACCATGATCAGCACAAGCGCCATGGCTGCTGAAAAATATACGAGTATCTTTGTCCTGATGCCTCTTTTAGTCATCATGAATCCCTCTTTCTGAGCCTGAAGCCGAAGCCCCAGACTGTCTCGATCTGGGCATCGCTGTCTGAAATCTTCTTCCTGAGCCTCTTCATGGTATCGTCTGTTACCCTTGTCTCGACTGCGGTAGCGTAGCCCCACACCTTGTCAAGAAGCTCATCCCTTGAAACCGCCCTGTGCTGGTTGTCGACAAGGTACTTCAGAAGGCTGTATTCATTGGGGGCGAGGTCAACTGTCCTGCCCTTTACCTTAACCTCTTTCTTCTGGTTCTCTATTACGATGTCGAGGAAGACTGACTGCTGAGCTCCCTGGTCTTCTCTGTCAAGCTCAACCCTTCTGAACATTGCCCTGATCTTCATTACAAGCGCCATTGGACTGAAGGGCTTGGTCATGTAGTCATCGCTTCCGAGAGTTATTCCCGCTATGAAATCTGCATCCGAGGTCTTGGCCGTAAGTATTATTATAGGCACCCTGCTGATGCTCCTTATCTCCTGAGTAATTGCGAAGCCATCCCTTCCCGGCATCATGATGTCAAGCACCACAAGGTCCGAAGGCTTCTCCCTGAAGGCTGAAAGCAGGGCTTCCCCGTCACCGAAGGTTAAAACCTCATAGCCCTCCTTCTCAAGGAACGACTGTATGAGCTTCCTGATATTCTCTTCGTCATCTGCGGCATATATGAGTCTTCCCATCTCAACCTCCAAAAATACTGTCTTTACTTGATTCTAAACCATTATCCATCATATTTCATCCTGGATATGGAAAATATATGGATATGAAAATACCTCTGTTTACCAGAGGTACTGTCATGCTATTTGTTTCTAGCTGTCGCTGTCAGGTGCGTTGTAGAATCCGCAGCCAGCTCCCCTGAAGCCGCCACTGCCGCCCCTGCCGCCGCCTCTGCCGAAGAGTCCGAGGATTTCATCAGCTATGCTCTTGATCTCAGTCTGGTCATCAGTCTTCTTGAGCTCTTCTATGAGGTCATCGGCCTCATCAAGGAAAACCTGTCCTCTTGGTGTCACATCAGTTACTCCAAGTATCTCGTGCATCTTGTCCCTGAGGGTCTCCATCTCCTTGATGTTAGCTTCCTTCTGTGTCTTGTATGCAGGATATGCTGCAAGTATCTTTGCCTTGTCCGCTTCTTCAAGCGCTCCTTTAAGAGCATCCCTTACTTCCTGTGTCTCATCATAGAACTCGTCCCTCAGGTCGATCATCTCTTCCCTGATCTTCTGAAGGTCTGCTATCTGTGCATCGGTCAGGTCCTGGTAGTTACCAGCCTGTCCACCCATCATGCCGCGGGCCCCGGTATTCCTGCTGCCTCTCCCGAACATTCCGCCGCCAAACGATCCGCCTCTGTTGTAGTACTGGTTCTGCTGTGGAACCTCCGTCTCAGTTTCAGCCGCAAGTGCCTTCGATCCGAAGAATGCCATTGCTCCGATTCCTATTACCGCCGCCATTGCAGCTGCGATCACTTTCTTGTTCATCATCATCTCTCCCTTTCATTTCTGAAGCTATCTGCTTCCCTTGTAGAAAATATACCATTTCTCTGATTCAATAATACCCCTAAACCTCAGTGAAGACTGTGGCATAATTGTGGTAACTGGAAATCCGGTTTTCCAAAAGGTGTTGACAACATTCCAACTCTGCCTTATAGTAACAATTGTATTTAATCCCGAGCAGAATAATCGGATTACATTGACGAGAAGAGTAGTTCCAGGCGATGTCTACAGAGAAGGAACCCCATGGCTGAGAGGGATCCCATACGTAGCAGGAATGAAATGCATCTCTGAGTACTGGATCGAAGACTAGTAGACTCCAGCGGGTATGCCCGTTACAGCATTGAGGTATGTTTGTACCGATAATGAGTTTGGGAGGATCCTTGTGATTTTCCTTAAACAGAGTGGAACCGTGGAAGCTTGACTTTCGCCTCTGTATGAGGCGGGAGTCTTTTTATTTTTCGGCCGGAAATAAAAGGACTCCCGGCATGGTGAAACTGCCCGGGATTTCAAATTAAGGAGGAAGAAATGAACACAATATATATCATCGTAAATATCCTTGTACTTTCCGCAATACTCTACGGACTATATTCAATGCAGAAAAGGCACTTTTCATTCACAGCAAGGACCATGACAGCACTTGGTGCAGGTCTCGTTTCAGGTGCTGCACTTCAGTACATCTTCGGAAGCAACTCTGATATAGTCAAGGAGACTATGACCGTTCTTG
Source organism: Youngiibacter fragilis 232.1 (assembly GCF_000495435.3). Classification (GTDB taxonomy): domain Bacteria; phylum Bacillota; class Clostridia; order Clostridiales; family Clostridiaceae; genus Youngiibacter; species Youngiibacter fragilis. Next base: position 44,494 of record NZ_AXUN02000233.1, read on the forward strand.
GTATAGCAGGAAACGGCTATGTAAGGCTTCTTGCAATGATCGTGATCCCACTCGTATTCGTTGCGATAACAACCGCCATCGTGAAACAGGACTCAAACAGCCTCAAGAAGAGCGCAGGCTCAGTCATCGCTGTGCTTCTCATTACCACTGCAATATCAGCAGCCATCGGCATAGCGGCAGCGCTCATCTTCGGACTTGACTCAAGCACGCTGATATCAGGACAGGCTGAAGCAGCGAGGAGTGAAGCCCTGGTAAAGGCGCTTGCGGATTTCCAGGCAAAGCCCATTGCCGACCAGATAACTGAGATCATCCCGAGGAACATCTTCTACGCAATGACTGGTCAGGGAAGCTCAGCTACCCTATCGGTGGTATTCTTCTCGGCATTCCTTGGAATCGCCACAGTATCCCTTAGAAGGAAGAAGCCCGAGGTCGCTGAGAACTTCACAGCTTTCCTGTCTATGCTTAATGACATCGTCATGAAGATGGTGACAATGGTACTTAGACTGGCTCCCTATGGAATATTCGCCCTCATCACGAGGTTCGTCGCAACCTCAAACTTCACTGAGATAGCAAGGCTACTGCAGTTCGTTCTCGCCTCATACGCAGCAATAGCCGTAATGTTCCTGGTACACCTTGCGATAATCTCGTTAAACGGACTCAACCCCCTTACATTCCTCAGGAAGTCATCAGGTCCCCTGTCCTTCGCCTTCTCATCAAGGTCAAGCTCAGGCACGCTTCCCCTCAATGTGGAGACACAGGTTGGAAAGCTTGGTGTATCCCAGGGAATAGCAAACCTTTCGGCCTCACTTGGTACCAGCATAGGCCAGAACGGTTGCGCTGGGATATACCCTGCCATGCTAGCAGTGATGATAGCGGTAGGCACCGGTATTCCCATTGATGCAGCCTTCATGGTGAAGCTCATAGTCATTACTGCCATAAGCTCCTTCGGTATAGCCGGAGTAGGCGGCGGAGCAACATTTGCAGCCCTCACAGTCCTCTCCTCGATGGGACTGCCTGTTGCCCTGGTGGGACTCCTGATTGCTATTGAGCCGCTCATAGACATGGCAAGGACTGCACTCAACGTTTCAGATTCCATGCTTGCAGGTGTGGTCACAGCAAGGCGGCTTGGAGAACTTGACCTTAGTGTATATAACAGCAGCGACCAGGAAGAATTAACCGCATAGCAAAAGGAGCTGTCCCTCACCTCTTTGGTGGCGGCAGCTCTTTTATAACTGTAATTTATTTACCAGGTTCTGACTGAAATATGTTTTGCAAACTGAGCATAACAATCGAAGATGCGTATACAGATAGATTCAGCCCAAAAGTATCCAGGCATAGATAGCAAGTTTTGAACTGGTACTTGATGAAATAGCTTGCGCAAACTCGTGACTTCAGTCGTGAGTTAGCAAGCAAAGTCAAAAAACAATCAATAGTTTGAAGAATAACACATACAAAGTAATAAATATCATCAAGTACTTGAATAATAGCTTTGCATTTCCAAATGTTATACGTACCTGGGGTATTCTTATGTCTAAAATCCATTATGTACACGGTTATGTGAACGATTTGTTAATTCTGATTACTGATAAAAATGCTTTGTATATTTTGGATGTTGAAACGCATAATGATTATGTACATCTGCAGATCGAAAGCACCGAGGAACAGATCCGCAGGTACATACAGAATCAGAAAAGAAATGAGACATTCCATACTTTACATTGGTGGAGGTGAGTGCAGTGCTGCAGCATAAGGCCTATGAATACCGCATCTATCCGGATAAGAAACAGGAAACGCTGATTGTAAGGACCATCGGCTGTTCAAGGTATGTATACAACCATTTTCTGGAACTTTGGAACAATGAATATGAGGAGACCGGAAAAGGTCTGACTTATTTCGCAGACTCCAAACTTCTGACCAAGATGAAGAGGGACCCGGAAACTGTATGGCTTTGTGAAGTGGATAAGTTCTCTCTCCAGAATTCGCTTCGTAACCTGTCGGACGCCTTCTCCCGCTTTTTCAAAGGACAGAATGAGCATCCCCGGTTCAAGAGCAAAAAGAGCCCGAGGCAAAGCTACACTACACAATTAACTAACAACAATATCGCAGTATCCGGAAACTACCTGAAGCTGCCTAAGCTCGGCCTGGTCAGGTTTGCAGACAGCAGGGAGATGAAAGGGCGTATACTGAATGCCACAGTACGAAGGAAATCGAGTGGGAAATTCTTCGTATCAATCCTTTGTGAAGAGGAAATCTGTGAATTGCCCAAGACTGACTCTGCAGTCGGTATTGACCTCGGAATCACTGACTTTGCAGTCCTGTCAGACGGCATCAGGAATGACAACAACCATTTCACCAGGCAAATGGAAGAGAGACTAAGACGTGAGCAGCGAAAGCTTGCAAGGCGTGCACTTGATGCGGAGAAAAGAGGCGTTCCCCTGTCTGAAGCCAGGAACTATCAGAAGCAGAGACGGAAGGTAGCAAGGCTCCATGAAAGGATTGCGAACCAGCGAAATGAATTTCTGAACAAACTCAGTACGGAGATAGTCAAAAACCACGATATCATCTGTATCGAGGACCTTAACGTGAAGGGCATGATGCTAGAGCCACAAACTGGCAAAAAGCATTTCTGATGTATCGTGGACGAGCCTTGTATCGAAACTGCAGTACAAGGCTTCCTGGTATGGAAAAGAAGTCATCAGGATAAGAGCTCTTACACCAGAGTCTTAGCAATACAGAAACAAACAGGAACCGCAGGAATTGCGGGGATAGCTTGGTAAACAAGAGAAACCTCTGGCGGCAAAGAAATAAGCCGGTAAGTATGCTCTGTTCCCAAGAATCTCGTGACTTTAGTCATGAGAGCATTCCTGGCAAAAATCGCAAAAAGCTTAGGAAAGGAAGTACACATTGAGATTCGCTGATCATTTTCAAACTAGGATAGCTGCTTTAATTCGATCAACATCGCAAATATTTAGATGACACTTCTACTGAGGTGTCTTTTTTCATCTCGCAAATCTTGGACTCCAAATCTTCTCTGAATTCCTGTCGGTGTAACCAATGAGGAAGAATTTAATTCGATAACAGAAGTACAGTAAGACTGCATCACTCCAGTCTGCTTACAGAGAGCTTTTATGCTTCAGTCCCGTTTGAAAAATTGGATGTTTCTGAAAATTTAGGATTATAATTATATATATAGAGTTGGTTCACAATTTCAGAATGGGCATTAATAAAAATCTGTACAGCAATTGCATAAACCGAATAAGATCATGAAGTCACAGCTGCATGAATACGAGGTTAGATCGGTTACCATATTAGGCATAGCAGGCGGAAATGACTTGCAGCAAATAGACCGTTCAAGGATAAAGGCTGTTTATGGTATTGACATAAATCAGGCCATCTGGATGCATGCAGAGAGAAGTACAGAAATCTGAAAATCTGCTTGTGCACAAGAAATCAGATTTGTCAGACATTGAAAACGGGTTGCCTGCTGCAGATATGATAGTAGCAAACCTCTTCATTGAGTATATTGGCATTGATACCTTCACAGAACAGCCTTCAAAAAACAATCCAACATATGTATCGTGTGTAATCCAAAAGAACCCCAATGTCAGTTTTGTATCAGACTCACACTATGCAGAAGCTTTAAACGGGATTGAATCATTGCATAGGGATATCAAAAATGATTCCCTTGTAAAGTCTATGAGTTCAATAGGCTAAAGCCTGATCTTAACTGAGGAGCATCTGCTGCCAAATATGAAAAATTTAACAGATGGATTTTACCAATTGGTGAACCTGACTGAAGCGTGCAGGGAAAAGGAGTGGGAAAATCATGATCAAACTAACGGATGTGACCAAAACCTACGAAGCCGGAGGGGTCAGGACAGAGGCCCTCAAAGGAGTCAGCCTGGAAATTGAGGATGGTGAACTGGCTGTCATCCTGGGCCCGAGCGGCAGCGGCAAGAGCACACTTTTGAATGTCATCAGCGGACTTGATACAGTAACCTCAGGCAGCATCATATATAACGGCAATGAACTAACTGAGTTCAGTGACACAGAAATGACACGGTTCAGACGTGAACAGCTCGGTTTCATTTTTCAGCAGTACAACCTTTTTCCTAATCTTACTGTCCTGGAGAATATCCAGATCGGTGCTGAAATAGGAAATGAGCCCCTGAATGTCGAAGAGCTTCTGAAACGTGTCGGTCTTTACGATCTGCGCAACAAATACCCCTGGCAGCTCTCCGGAGGTGAGCAGCAACGTGTTTCAATTGCAAGGAGCCTTGCGAAGAATCCTGAAATCATATTCTGTGATGAGCCCACCGGTTCACTTGATGAGGAAAACTCCAAGCAGATCCTTGCCATTCTCCAGGAGCTGAATGAGGAATTCGGGACAATGATAATTGTGATAACACACAATACCGGTATCGCTGAAATGGCCCACAAGGTAATCCGCATGAATTCAGGCCAGATCATTTCAAATACAGTGAACCCCGTTCGAAAACGGGCCAGGGATATTTCCTGGAGTTAGGAGGTCCCATGCTATACAAAAACATCCTAAGAAGTTTTAGCAGAAAATGGATCCAGCTCCTGGCATTGGGGGGCATTGTCCTATTATGCTCCGCCATATATTCCATGATGTTCTATTCACTTTCAAGCTTTGAGGATCCAACGAGACAGTTCCTTGAAGAGTACAGGCTGGAGGACTTCTCAATTGAAATGAAGCCGGTACTGACTCAGAAGGAGCTTACTGACCCTGACCTTGCCGTTCTTGCTGCCCAGGGTAAATACACACTCTCAGACATCAAGGAGGAAGATCCCAATCTTTTCTTCTCTCTGGCACAGGATCGGATAAGTGAGTTTAGCAGCCACTATTCTGGATTTGAACTCGAGCTCCGCCAGTACAGGATCATCAGCTATAGTCTAAACGGCACAGAACACAAGGCCATGGTCCTTAAAGATGCCGAGAGGATTAACCTCTCCATGATTGAGGAAGGAACCTCACCATCATCGGACAGTGAAATCTGCGTCAGCAGAGTCTATGCCCGAAAAAACAATCTGGAGATCGGAGACAGCCTGTCAATCGGAGGCCGGTCATACGTACTATCAGGATTTGTTCTGTTCCCCGACTACAACTTCCCGATGATTGACAACAGCTTCAATGTAAACACCGGAATCCAGACTACAGCCCTTATGTCTGATAACGCATTTGAAGCCCTGGGTGGCGACGAAGGATTCCACCTTTCTGGAGCAAGCTTATCAGGTACTCCAGTGGACGACAGCTTCTACAAATATGACATAGACTACGTCAGCACACTCACTGACAAAGAAACTACCTTGTGGAGCGGAGCTATTTTTAGCGAGATGACCCAGGGTTGGGTAATGGGAATCGGACTGTCTCTATTTATTGGAGCCATCGGTGCAGCGGTGGTAGCCCTGATGCTTTATCATCTGCTCCATGGCCAGCGCAGCCAGATAGGCCTGATGAAGGCTATCGGATATAGTAAAGGAAGGATAGCCAAACCATACTTGCTGTCCATTTCACTCTTTACGTTTCTCCTTCTTCTGGCAGGGTATTTTGTAGGATACCTTCTTTCAGAGCCTATGAAGGGGCTATATGTTGATTTCTATCTGGTTCCTTACGTACCTATCGTCCATAAGTTTGGAATCTTCGCCACTTCTGTATTTGTCCCTCTCCTGTTTTTCAGCAACATTTCAGCGTTTATCATCTCCCGGATCCTTAGTGAGCGCCCCCTTTCCCTGCTGCATCCCCCGGTCCCAAAGGTTCAGGGGTCTGTAATGCAGAGTGTTTCAAAGCTTCTCAAGCGAATGAAGGCCTCTACCAAGTTCAAGTATCTTTACGCCATGCGCAATACGCTTTCCTTCATTGTTTTCTTTGTAGGAATACTGTTTTTCACCATACTGATTCAGTTTTCCTTCATGACTAAGGGCATTGTCCAGCGTATGACCGTTGGATACCTGGACAAGGTCGATTACGAATACATAGCCTTTGTGGATCCAATCAGACCGCTGCCCCTGCCTGCTGAAGGAGAGGAGAAGTTCCTTAAATATCCTTACGCGGATATGGATGGACTGACTGTATCAATGGAGGGTATTTCCCCTTACTCCACCCTCTACAGGCTATACGATGATAAGGATAGGGTAATCACATCGGAGCTTGTCAATGGTGTTGTAATAAGCAGGAGACTGTCGATGAAGGAGGGAATCGATACAGGAGATTCTATCAGTGTGAGGATAGAAGATGATTTGTACAGTTTCAGGGTCAACGGAGTTGCAGATGAGTTCCTGGGTGACAGCATCTATCTGGATATCACAAGTCTGAGCATGATCCTGAGTTCGGGGGCCGATTCGGACCTTTTCAGCGGAGTCTATGCGAAATCCGAGCCATCGGCTTCATCCTATGAGTCAGTCACAAGCAAGGCTTCAATCATCGAACAGTCATCTGCAATGTCTGAGTTTGTCAATGTCGTCACTTCTGCGATGGTAGGCGGTTCAGCCCTTATTTCAACTTTCCTCCTGTTTGTGCTGTCTTCCCTTACAGTAGAGGGCAGCTACTACCAGATTTCACTTTTGAAGGTACTTGGCTATAGCAAGCGTGAGGTCAACAGGATGATTCTGAACAGCTACCTGGCATTTTCAGTGGTATCTTATTTCCTCTCCATCCCTTTGGCACTCCTGGTAATAAAGGGATTGATGCGTATTTTCGCCTCGGGATATAGAATTCTTATTCCCTTCGAGTTCCAGCTTCTCCAGATCATCTGGGGTTTGTTGTTTGTCATTGGCATATTCTACGTTGGTTCAGCAATTTCCAGGCGCCGCATCAGCAAGGTCCCACTGCAGGAGGTCCTAAAGGCATACGGAGAATAAACAATAGGGCCACTAATGTTTCACTAAAATGATCACGCAGAACACCAATCAATATGCATACTTCAAGAAACTCAGTTTTCTATACAATATCGTTGTATCGTATAAAGCCTTAGGAGGATGTAAAATGAATACAAAGAACCAAGGATATGTAATGGCGCTAGTTGGATCCATATTGCTGTTATATAATGCACTTAGCTACATTTTTGGTTGGGAAAGCCGAAGCAGCGCATTTACGATTTTGGGACTGATATTTGTTATAATAGGTGTCAACTAACCCTCGACTGAAGTCGAAGGCATGAAGGAGCAATCCATTGTGCCTGGTTGATTAGCCTAAGTGCTTCGGCACTACGTTGTTTTTGTCATAACACCTACGGACGTCCATCCTAATCCGTGGCTCTGTTGCCTGTGATTAAAAGTTCTCTTGGGTTAACGGGAACGGTGTTGCAGGCGTAAAAAGCAATTACAACATTGGCGAAGGATGCCAACTGGCAATTTTGCCGGAATTATGTACTTAACTACATCAAGAAAGGGGTGCCGGTTTGGTCTACATTTTAAGTAAAAATGGAAATCCACTTATGCCTACCAATCGGCATGGAAAAGTGAAGCATCTGTTGAAGGATGGCAAGGCAAAAGTGGTA
>NZ_AXUN02000232.1 GCF_000495435.3 Youngiibacter fragilis 232.1
AAGTAGGTTGTCGCCAGATTTTTATTTTGGCTTCATAGCTCAGTTGGTAGAGCAGAGGACTGAAAATCCTCGTGTCCTTGGTTCGATTCCGAGTGAAGCCACCACTCGCGATTCTTCGGATCGCCACAGATAAAACGTCCTTAGAGACGTTTTTTTTGTGCTCAAAAATAGTTGAGACATGATTATTTGCTTGTGATATATTCAAGTTGTGAACAGGAGGTGCCTGGGTGAATTATCTGGCCATTGACATAGGTGGGACTGAGATCAAATTTGCAGTGATGGATGAGAAGGCTGATTTCATATTGAAGGATAGGATACCTAACATGATGAGGTCGGTGAATGATTTCCTAGACATGGTGGAGTCGCTGTGGAAGCAATACGGCGAAAATACAAGAGGTATTGCTTTCAGCATGCCGGGAAGGATAGATAACGTGACAGGCTACATGTACACCAGTGGAAACCTTGGATTTCTTGATGATACTGATGCAGCAGGTCTGGTTAGGTCAAGGATATCTGTAGATGTGTCAATAGAAAATGATGCAAAGGCGGCTGCCTGGGCTGAAATATGGAAGGGTGAGCTCAGAGATATCGATGATGCTGTTGTGGTCGTAATAGGGACTGGAATCGGGGGAGCCATAGTTAAGGATGGAATGGTGCATCGCGGCAAAAGTCACAGTGCTGGAGAATTCAGCTTCATATATGCTGGAGACCCTGATGTGCCCTATTCTGGCAGAGATACTTTTGCAGGCAGGTGCGGGATAGGTGGATTCCTTAATCCTATAGCTAAAGCAAAGGGAATACCTTCGTACGGACTGGATGGATTTAAGGTGTTTGAGTGGCTGGAGCAAAGAGATGAGCTTGTATTGAAGGTGTTTGACGGTTACCTGAGGGAGCTATGCAGACAGCTGGAAAACCTGCAGTTCATCTATGACCCTGAAATCATACTGATCGGGGGTGGAATAAGCAGGCAGCCCGCATTTCTTGAAATGCTCAGAGCTTCAATGGACAGATATCATGCAGACCACATGTCACCTATGGCTAAGCCGAAGCTTTGCAGCTGCAGGTTCTATAATGATGCTAACCTTGTTGGTGCTGTCTATAACTTCAAGCAGGTAGTAGAGGGTGGATTGGAGTGATGACCTTAAATTGGAGAAAATGATTGAAAACAAGAGATATATGATGATACGGGATGACCTCAGGGAATACTTCGGGGGAATGTATGGAGGGAATCAGCACATCGGCTCAAAGGGAATTGCAAAATTCGGATGCGGTTCTGTGACTTTGCATACATATGTAGCCTATGAGGAGAGAAGGAAGTATACGAAGGATGAGGTCAGGGAGCTTCAGGAGAAGTTCTTCAAAAGATATCTGCTTGGTCCTACTACTGCACTCAGATTCAAGCTTGCTGCGCTGGCATACTATGCTCTGAGGAAAAGAAAGGCTTCCGTCAGGATAATTCACAGCCTGTATAGGGAGAGCGATGGTCTGAAGAAGATCATGATGGAAATAAGAAGGAATATCGGGAAGGATAATCCGGTTCCGTTAATAATTGGAAAGCGGACAATGAAGGGGTATAAGGATGATCTGGATAATCACTGGGTAACTGTTACAGGCTATTCAGACGACTATTCAGTCGTAGTATCCAACAACGGCAGGCTGGAGGAGCTCGACCTGAATGAGCTCTCACACAGGAGGCTATTCATTGCAATTGCAGCAATAAATGTAAAATAGGGAGACATTATGTCTCCCTATTTTGCGTATTATGATATGCCTCTTATGAAATCTGCGATTTCCTCTGAATGACCATCAGCTTTAACCTTTCTGTCCATGTAGATTATCGTGCCCTCTTCATTGATCACGAATGTGCTTCTCTGAATTCCAATCGAGGTTTTACCAAACATCGTCTTTTCCTTCAGTACATCATATTCCTCGCATACCACGCTGTCTGGGTCAGACAAAAGTATGAATGGAAGTGAGAACTTGTCTATGAACTTCTCATGTGAATTTAGGGAATCTCGCGAGATACCAAGTACAACTGCGTTCAGGGCAGAAAGGTCACTGTTGCTGTCCCTGAAACCTTCAGCCTCGATGGTGCATCCTGGTGTATTGTCCTTGGGGTAGAAATAAAGTATTACCTTCTTTCCCTTGTAGTCGCTTAGCCTGTGCTCCTTGCGATCGGAACCGACAAGTGTGAAGTCGGGTGCTTTGCTGCCGACCTCCAGAATCTTTTTCATATGATACCTCCATTAATATCTAGTATTATTGAATATGATAGCAAAAAAGTATTAACATGTTTAGGGCCTTGAGTATATTTTGTGTTAACATGATGAGGTTCACTGTTAGTAAATTTTGTGTTAGTATAAGGAAGTATAAGAAAAAGAAGATTTGAAGGAGTAGATCAATGGAAAACAAGATATTGGCAACAGTTAACGGGGTTAACATAACTTCAGATGTCCTTGACAGGACTATAGAACAGCTTCCTCCGGAAAGGAAGGCATACTTCCAGTCTGAGTTTGGAAGGAAACAGCTTCTGGAGCAGCTGGTAAGCGTTGAACTTATCAATGCATTTGGACTGGAGATAGGAGTCGACAAGGACCAGATGTATCTTACGCAGATGGAACAGGTCGAGAAGGAAATCAGGTTCAACAGCACAATGAACAAGATAATGTCTGAGATAACTGTAGATGATACCGAGGCGGAAAATGCATACAATCTAAATCCGGCCAAGTATAGCGGACAGCAGTCCGTAAGGGCGAGCCACATCCTTTTAGACAGCGAGGAGCTTGCAAATGACATTCTGAAGAAGATAGTTGAGGATGGACTGGACTTTGGAGATGCAGCTGCAGAGTTCTCATCATGTCCGTCAAAGGCACAGGGTGGAGACCTTGGCGATTTTGGAAGAGGAATGATGGTTCCCGAATTCGAGAACGCAGCGTTTACTCTCGAAAAGGGTGAAATGACAAAGGAACCAGTAAAGACCCAGTTCGGATACCATATAATAAAGACTACAGATAAGAAGGGCTTTGGGGCAGCGAAATTTGATGATGTCAGGGAATCAATAAGGGCTGAGCTCCTGAAGGAGAAGCAGATGGACCATTATACAAAGCTTCTTGAGGACCTGAAGTCAAAGTACAACGTCACACTGAAGTAGAACAAAGGCCCGCGTTTAAAAGCGGGCTTTCTTTGTCCGGAGGATGAGATGAAGATATTGCAGGTAATAAACAATCTTGATGTCGGAGGTGCGGAGACCCTGCTCAGTGAATATGCGCTGAATTCAGGCGAGAATACAAGTGTAATCCTTACACTCGTTTCAAGTGACAGCTGGATAAGATCTGACCTTGAGAATTCAGGAGTGAAGGTTATTGACCTGGCACTGCAAAGCAAGTACAGGTTAATCAGTGCGATGATCGGCATAGCCCGTGCAATAATATCAGAGAAACCTGACATCGTACATGCCCATCTTTTTCCTCCCCAGTATTATGCGGCATTCCTCAGGCCATTTTTCAGGAATATCCCGTTTGTGTTCAGCGAGCATTCAACAAGCAACAGAAGAAGGGGAATTACACTGTTGAGACCCATAGAGGCTTTGAGCTACAGGATGTATGACAGGGTTATTGTCATAAGCGAAGCGGCAAGGAAGGAGCTCACAAGGATCACTACAGGGAACAACTGCACTGTCGTGTATGGCGGGGTGGATGAAAAAAGATTTATCGGACCAAGGAATGAGGAGTACGACTTCGTTCTTGTAACATCACTTAGAGGCAGGGAGAAGGGCGTAGATATTTTTCTCGAAGCCCTCTCGATGGTCAGGGAAAAGGGATATTCAGCAGTGGTGCTGGGGGATGGAGTACTGAGGAGTGAACTTACTGAGCTCCGTGACAGGCTTGGTCTGAGAAATGCAGTAGATTTCAGGGGCAACGTGGATAACGTAGGTGAATATCTCAGGTGTGCCAGGGTATTTGTTCTTCCATCCAGGTGGGAGGGGCTTCCGGTATCGATCATGGAGGCTATGTTTTCCGGAACGCCGGTGGTGGCATCGAGAACCGGAGGAATCCCTGAGGTCGTGCCTGGTGATTGTGCGCTGCTTTTTGAGCCTGAGGACACCGAGGACCTCTCGAAAGCTCTGGTTAAGGTGATTGATGATATCGGGCTAAGGCAGCATCTGGCAGACAATGCCGTGAATAGAGCTGGAAGGCTTTTCACCCTATCGGCATATACTTCAAGGCTGGACTTTTTCTACAGGGAAATGAAGAGAACCAGTAAATGAGGAATTGCCTCATTTACTGGTTCTTAACTTATTTCAACATCCTTAAGGCTTCTGACATAGACATGGCAATTTTTGAGTATCTCATCGTGGAGGTGCTCCGAAAATCTGTCATGAACTCCGAACACCTTCATTCCTGCCTTCCTTGCACCAAGCATGGCGGCCGGAATATCTTCAAATACAGCGATCGATGATGGACTAAGCTCAAGCTTGTCGGCAGCCAGGAGATAGACATCCGGTTCGATCTTGGTCTTTCCTGCCATATCTGTAGTGACTACAACATCAAAATAATGCCGTATATTTCGGGCGTTAAGGCAAGCTTCCAGTATCTCCTCGGAGCTTGAGGTCGCAAGGGCAATCTTGGTGCCCTTTTCCCTTAGTTTCGTAAGTATTTCCAGAGCACCTTCCTTCAGCATGACATCATCACGGTATATGGATTTCACCGAATTGTTCCACTGTTCTTTGATTTCTTCAATCGTTTCAACCAGATTGAAGGTCTCCTTGAAGTAGACAGCAGTCTCATGAAAGCTCTTGTGGGCAATCCTTCTCATGAGCTCCTCCGGTTCAAGGTCGATATTTCTCTGCACCAGGAAGTCCTCATCCACTTTTCTCCATACCCACATGGAGTCAACAAGAGTACCGTCAAGGTCAAATATAACACCCATTACTCCATCAAGCATTCTACACTCTCCCCAAAATCATAAAATGGACCACGACAGCGTAGGAGGTACCGACTACCGCGCCGGCTGCCACATCCGAAGGATAGTGGACACCAAGGTATACCCTTGACATTGCAACCAGAGTTGCCAGCAGATAGTATATCAAGGAAATTACTGAGCTTGAGCTCAGAAGTGCCACAGTAGCAGCCAGGGTGAATGCGGCTGCAGTGTGTCCAGAAGGAAAGGAAAACTGGTCGACTCCTATCTTTATGCTGTTCAGATTAATCAGCTTTTCAAATGGCCGCTTTCTCTTCACAAAGAACTTTACCACTCCAACAGTAATTGAAGTGAAGAAGAGTGAGAGGGCACCGGCGGCAGCGAATGAATTGAAGTTCCGCCCCGGAAAGAAGAAAAGTCCGAGAATCACACCAAGTGCGAAGACGTCAGAGCCAAGGTAGGTTGCGCCTATGAAGAAATAATCAAGCAATCTTGTCCTTAGTCTGTTGTTGATATACAGTACAGCTGCCTTGTCAAATTCCGATATTTTCTCTATCATGGCATCTCCGAATAATATGGATTCACGCATTTGTGTCAATACATTATAGCATGAAAAAGGGGGAGACTGCTAAAGTCCCGTAATCAAATGAACCATATGGACCTTATTTGAAGACTTCCGTCAGGCTAGAATGTCCTTTCGAATATCCCGGTCTTGGCGTGGTCCTTGAAATCCTCCCTGTCGTGGACACCGAACCTTCCCAGGATCTCGTCAATAAGATAGGAGTTAGCAGCTACCTTTATCACAGACTCCTGGGCACTCTTTTCAACGAACATAAGTCCCGATTCCTTTGGAATCAGGCCCTTTGGTCCTCCTACACAGCCTCCTGCACAGCCCATGCCTTCAATGAAAGACACATCACCAACCTCACCACTCTTGACCATATCGAGAAGTGCCTTGCATTCCTTGACACCGTTGGCCTGTACCGACTTGAACATCCTGTATTTCAGCGGGAACATCTCCTCTATGGCTTCCCCTACTGCTGCTGATACTCCACCGGTTCTGGCATAGAGCCTTCCTCCTCTGGAAGCATATTCCATAGATGATACTCCTGACATATTCCCAGGATCTATCTCAAGAGCATCGAACATGACTTTGACCTCCTGGAAGGTCAATACGGCGTCAATGACTCCGGCTATATCTGGATCCTTTGCTTCAGTCTTCTTTGCGATGCATGGGCCTATGAAAACTACCCTGACATCCTTGTTCAGTTCCTTCAGTATTCTGCCAGCTGCAATCATCGGTGATACCGATGGTGAAAGGTCAGGAACAAGGTCATAATAGATCTTCTTCAGCATGCCTACCCACATCGGGCAGCAGCAGGAGGTTATCATGAGGTCGCCTGCATTCTGGACCAGCTTGTCAAATTCCACTGCTTCCTTTAATGTCAGCATGTCAGCAAAGAAGGCAACCTCGACCATGTCAGCAAATCCAGCCTTGGCGAAAGCTTCCCGCAGCATGTCCAGTGTCACGTTCTCACCGAACTGTCCGGCTATTGCCGGTGCCACTGCAGCGATGACCTTTTCGCCATTCCTGATGCTGGAGGCTACAGGCAGAAGCTCCACCCTGTCCATCAATATGCTGGAATCACAAGCATCCACGCACAGCCCGCACCCAATGCACCTTGAATCATCAATTACGAAGGTCTTTGTAATAGGATCCCTGACTATTGCATTGAAGGGGCAGATACTCTGGCATCTTGTCCTGCCGGTTGCTGATCTGCAGGACTCACTGCACTCACCGACCTTTGCGATTACTTTCTTGTTGACCTGGTAATTGGTAATGGCCCGGATCAGGTTCCTAACATATTTGTCATCATATTCAATATCGACGCCACAAAGTACGGATACGATGTCAGTGAAGAAATCGAGATCTTCCCTTTCCTGTGAGAGGACCTCAGTAAGAACTTCCCTGAAGTTGTCATTGTAATATGCTGAAACAAGCCTCTTGAACAACTCCTCGTGCCTTGACATGTTCACGGCATAACGCATGGGAATTCCATACGGCTCTGCCATTCCCCCCTTCGAATACCGTTTTTTTGTTTACCTTATAACTTCATTCTATATTTAATTCCAGGCCATCTCAATATATTAACTGTGTCGTGGAGGTAAACAATGCTTCTCATTGTGGAATCATCGAAGAACAGATAGAATATACAAAGACGGAGGTGATGCGCCAGTTCAGCGCTGAGAATATAACTGGTGGGAACCCAGTCTGGTAAGTGTTAGCCACACGCCAGTATCTAGCCTTGGAGCCGAAGCCGTGAGGTCAGGTTTAAGAGTAGGAAAGAAACCATATGAGCCGTAATGCGAAAGCGTAAAGTGATTGAGCCTCGTTAGATTAGATAGAATGGAAGCTGATGCCGTCACCTCGGCAGCAAGCAATAATGCTTATTCGAAATGGCAAGAATAAGTAGGTTCCATCTGGGTCAGAGAACATGGCGAGTATGAGAGCGTTATTTTCAACGTACCTGGG
>NZ_AXUN02000231.1 GCF_000495435.3 Youngiibacter fragilis 232.1
GCGTAGCGATTTTGTTCAATCCAAGTATAGGGACTCTTTTCTTTCTTCACAGGAGGTATGAAATGAAAAGGATCAGGATAGCCGCATCTGTTGCTGCCATATTCTTATTGCTAGCTGCCTGCACAGATAAGAGTCAGGAACCGCAGGAGCCGGATGTCATGTCAAGACCTACTGAAGAAAGGTATGTGGCAAATGAGATCAGGGAGTATAAGGGTGCCAGACTGGATCCTTCTATAGGCCCCAGGGATAATTCGATCAAGGGCATCCAGAAGGTCCCGATCGAGGGTTATTCCCTCAAGATCAGGGGGCTTGTCAATCAGGAGGTTGCCATAAGCTATGACGACGTCCTTGAGATGGAGCCGCTTGAGAAACTAATTATCCTTCATTGTGTCGAGGGCTGGAATGCGACTGTACTTTGGAAGGGTGTAAGGATAAAGTCTCTGATTGACCTTGCTGTCGTGAAAAACAGTGCGAACACTGTAATCTTCAGATGCTACGACGGATATACGACATCAATGCCCCTCAGTACGATCCTTGAAAGGGACATGATCCTTGCCTATTCATCAAATGGTGTCGAGCTTCCTCCATCGCTTGGATTCCCGTTCATAGTGGTAGCTGAGGATAAGCTTGGGTACAAGTGGGCGAGATGGGTGACAGAGATAGAGCTCTCAGACAACAATACCTACAGGGGGTACTGGGAGAACTACGGTTATGACAATAATGCGGATATCAAATGATATGGGGGGTGATAGGGTGGCAATGCACTGGGGGAAGGTACTTAAGGTAGATAAGGGACATGCGGAGATACTGGTGAAGAGGGTGCTTCCCTGCGGGGACGCCTGCAGGAAATGCTCAGCAGGCTGCTATATAGAATCTGATGTCATAAAGGTCAAGATGGCTAAGGGCATGAAGACAGGAGACCTCCTTGAGATACTAGTGGAGAAGGGAAAGGGATCCATTACCGAGATGGAGAGGTATGGTATCTCCTTGGCTGCAATGCTCCTGGCAGTTGTTGCAGCCTATATTGCCGCACCTGTGGAGTATAAGGTACAGGTATCAGGTGCCGCGCTTTTTGTCGGAATAATCCTGTCCCATTTCGCTGTGAAGGAAGCTGAGAAAATTGCTGTAAGAAGAGGTTCAGTAAAGCATACTATAGTTGGGATGCTTCCTGAAGGCTCAGTAAGAAAATATATGAGGTAGAAAATGTGCGATGTGGAATATCTCCTGAATTCAAACGAGCCCTGGACAGTATACAGAACCATGCGGGACATCCTTGGCATGGAAAGGGAAGATCCTGATGTAAGGGAAGCGAGAACGAGGATGATAGAAGACCCTCTTGTCAGGGGACTTGTCAGTGAGCTTTCAGGTTGGCCGGGTGAAGTCCTTTCCAGCCACAAGAGCGCAGGACAGGCCTTCCACAGGCTGTCTTTCCTGGCGGAGATTGGTATGGAAAAAGATGACCCGGGGATGAAGGAGATCATCGACAGAGTGTCTGAATTGACCTCTGAAGATGGGATTCCGCGTCTACCGACACTGATACCGGAGAGGTATGGAGGGACTGGCGAGGTAAAGGGAGCATGGGCGCTATGTGATGCACCGACTACGCTTTACTCGCTTGCGAAGATAGTGTCTCCTGATGACAAGCTGGTAAGGTCCGGATTCATGAGGCTGCTCGCATTGGCGAAGGATAACGGGTGGCCCTGCGTTGTTTCCGGGGAGCTCGGAAGCTTCAGAGGGCCTGGAAAAAAGGGTGACCCCTGTCCGTATGCGACCATGATAATGCTTAAGCTAATTTCAGAATTCGATGACTATAAGGACAGTATTGAGGCGAAAAATGGCGCAGCGTGCATCCTTGACCTGTGGGAAAACAGCAGGGTGAAGCACCCATACATATTTTATATGGGAGATGACTTCAGGAAGCTTAAGGCTCCCTTTGTCTGGTACGACATCCTGAACGCAGCTGACATACTTTCAAGGTTTGAGTTCGCGAGGAATGACCCGAGGCTATTGGATATGGTCGGACTCATTAGGAGCAAGAGGGGGTCTGACGGCCGTTACAGGCCGGAATCAGAATGGAAGGCATGGAAGGGCTGGGATTTCGGTCAGAAAAAAGGGCCATCCAGCTGGATCGAGTTCCTGGTCTGCAGGATAGAAAAAAGAATGGAGGGTTAGGCTTGAGAGAGTTCAATGGGGACATAGAGGATATCATAAGGAACAGAAAGTCATGCAGGTCATATTCGGACAGGAAAATAGGGAACGATGTAATGGATGAAGTGGTGGCAATGCTTAAGGATGTTGAAAGCATCGCATCATCATTCAGGCTTACTTACCTGGCTGGTTCAGGTCCGGGCGGAAAGGAAAGGGTCGGAACCTACGGGATGATAAGCGGAGCTTCCGATTACATTGCAGTAATTGCCAGAAGGGAAGGAAACGATCCTGTTGAGATAGGAAGACTCTTCGAGACAGCTGTCCTCCACCTGGCAGACCTGGGCCTTGATACCTGCTGGCTTGGAGGTTCGTTCAACAGGAAGGATTTTGAAGGCAGGCTTGACATTGGCCCTTCGGAATACATTCCGATAGTATCGCCTGTTGGCTATGGGAAGGAAAGGTTCAGCCTTCTGGATTCATCAGTAAGGGCAATGGTTGGCGCTGATACAAGAAAGCCTTGGAGTGAGTTGTTCTTCCATGAGAGCATATTGAATCCGCTTCAGAAGGAAATCGCAGGAGACTTCAGGATACCACTTGAAATGGTAAGGCTGGGACCATCAGCCTCAAACAAGCAGCCTTGGAGAGCGATAACCGATTCTAAAGGGTGCCATTTCTTTCTTTCAAGGGACAAGGGATATGGCCTCAGGACCTATGACCTGCAGCTGAACGACATGGGCATAGCCATGTGCCACTTCGAACTCACTGCAGCACAATGGGGAGTGGCAGGGACCTGGGTAAACGGACCGCATCCTCAGGCACCGGCTGAATGGGAGTATGTGAGGTCGTATATAATTTAGGTAAATATCGAAAAATTCTGAATATGTTTGCGGATGGGTTTTGGGTTTTGTATAATTTTTGTAAGGACAGCATATTGCGGTGAACATTCGGAAGGCGGCGAAGGTATGGGGAGAAAGAGGGATTACGTCTATCACAGCTACACCAGGACAATGTGCCCTGAGTGCATGGAGCTGATAGACGGCAAGATAGTCTATGATGACAGCGGTGCATATATATTAAGGCGGTGTCCGGTGCACGGGGAAAGCCTTGAGCTTCTTGAGGAGGATGCTAACTGGCATATCCACAAGGGAGACTACGACAAGCCAGGCACGGCAAGCACCTGCCAGACAAAGGTCGACAAGGGGTGCCCGTATGACTGCGGGCTGTGTCCGTCCCATGACCAGCACACCTGCATAGGTCTTATGGAGATAACCAGGCGATGTGACATGAGCTGCCCGACCTGCTTTGCTGAAGCGGGAAAGGGTAGGGACCTGGATATTGAGACCATCGGCAGGATGATGGACTTCTACATGGAATCAGAGGACGGAAAGGCTGAGATCCTCCAGATCAGCGGAGGAGAACCGACCATGCACCCTGAGATACTGAAGGTCATTGCAATGGCCAAGGGCAAGGGCTTCAAGTACGTAATGCTGAACACCAACGGTCTGAGGTTAGCTGATGATGAGGAATTCGCCAAGGCATTGGGAACCTTCAAGGGTGGTTTCGAGGTATACCTCCAGTTCGACGGACTTGATGACGGCATTTACAGGAAGATGAGAGGCAGGCCGATGCTTGATGTGAAGAAGAGGGCCATAGCCAACCTTGGCAGGTATGGAGTTCCGACCACACTCGTTTGCACTGTTGACAAGGGGATAAATGACAGCGGCATAGGACAGCTCCTTCTATATGGAATGGAAGAGAAATATGTCAGGGGGGTGAATTTCCAGCCTGTGGCATATTTTGGAAGGTATTCAGGTGAAAGGAACAGGATGACACTGTCGGGTGTCCTTAAGAGGATCGAGGAACAGACAGGAGGTCTCCTGAAGATGTCTGATTTCATGCCTCTTCCCTGTGATGTTGAAAGGGTTGCCCTTACTTACCTGTTCAAGGAAAACGGTTCCTTCATACCGATAACGAGAGGCAAGGACATGAGCCAGTACAGGAACCTAATAGGCAACACCTTCGTTTTTACACTTGAGGATACGATTAAGACACTGAAGGATGAGGATGCCACCTTCGGACTTTCCGACTGCTGTGACCTTCTGGTTGACATCAAAAGGCATATACCCAAAGGGTTCATATTCAAATCCAGGGAAAACAAGATGAAGTTCGTAGACGAGAACACCTTCAGGATAAGCGTCAGCTCCTTCGTTGATGCCTGGAACTTCGACATGAAGTCGATCCAGAAGGACTGCGTGCATGTCATAACCCCTGACCTCAGGAGGATGCCGTTCTCAGCCTTCAACATGGTGCACAGGGGGAGATACGATGGGTATTACCTTTGAGAACATAATGACAATGGCGATCTCCTCAAGCGTGACAATACTTTTCGCAGCTATAGCCATGGACTTCATGCTATTTGAGAAGAAGGGGGGCGTGAAGAGGGAGAAGAGGTCGATTGTAGCTACAGGAACGATGACCCTGTTCTATCTCGTATATTTTATCGTCATCTGGAGCAGGACAGGTGCAATCATAACTGAAGGCAGCATCGGAATAAAGGCTGTAAGGATGGCGGGAACGGTTCTCGTGGCCCTGGGTTCAGCAATGAACATACTTGGCAGGCTGTCCCTTAAAGGGAACTGGGCTGACCATGTAAGGATATACAAGGACCAGACGCTGGTGGAGACAGGTATATACGGAATCGTAAGGCATCCTCTTTACTCATCCCTTATGGTGATGCTGTATGGCGGGTCGCTGGCCTACCTCAACTGGGCGTCAGCAGTCCTCACAACATTTGTATTCATACCGTTCATGTACTACAGGGCGAAGCAGGAGGAAACCTTTCTCCTGCAGGAATTTGAAAGATACGAGGATTACAGGAAAAGAGTGGGGATGTTCTTCCCAAAGTTTTGGAGGTGAAACATGGCAGGCTTCAAACCAGTCTCAATATCAAACGGTGCATTTGCATTCTGCAGGTATACTGTAGCAGTAATCTTCTGGCTCGCGATAATCCTTGGCAGCCGCGAAATGGTCCTGGCAGGATTCATCATCCTTGTGCTGTCTGCACTGCTCAAGGTAAGGAAGGCGCCGCTTATCGCGCTCTATACACTGACCATTGAAAGGCTGTTTCCTTCAGACCAGGTCATAGTTGACGAAAAGGGGATAAGATTCGCACATATCGTGGGAGCGGTTGTCAGCGGACTGTGTCTGATCCTGCTGTATTTCACAGAAGGGAACGCAGGCTGGATAATGACAGGATTCCTTGCGGTGCTGAAGACTTCTGCGGCACTTGGATTCTGCTCCGCACTGAAGCTTTATAGCTGCATGAATTCCGGAAGATGCTGCAGGGTAGGGAAGTTTGTGAGGAAATTCAAAGATGCTTGATTCGCATTTCAGGCCGGATAACTTCGGGATCCTTCCGAACATCTTCGGCTTCAGTTCATATGCACTGTTCGTTGGGTTAGGAATAACACTGGGACTCTCCTACTACCTTCTTGATGCAAGGACCAGGAACGTCAAGGGCGAAGGCGTTATCGAGATCGTATCAAGCGGACTGATCTTCGGGCTTTTAGGCTCAAAGATACCGCTTATACTTGAAGGAGGAGACCTTGAGTCCATAATATTCGGGAAATCCATTGTAGGAGGACTTGTAGGCGGAATGCTCGGGGTGCTGCTCGTCAAGAGGATCCTTGGCATAAAGCTCAGGATGGGCAACATCATAGCTCCTGCTGTAGCGCTGGGCATGGCTGTAGGAAGGATAGGATGTTTCCTTAATGGCTGCTGCTACGGGGTGGAATGCTTCTTTGGATTTGACTTCGGGGATGGGTTGACCAGGTTTCCTGCGCAGCTTGCTGAATCCGCTTTCCATTTCATGGCATTCATCATATTGCACCGTCTCAGGAAAAGGGAGATGAGGCCCGGAATACTCTTCAAATGGTATGTGATCTCATATTTCATATTCAGGTTTTTCATAGAGTTCGCAAGGGTCAATGAAAGGATCTCATTCGGGCTGACAGTCTATCAGCTCGTAAGCCTCGTTGGAATAGCGTTTGTTGTTGGAAGAATGATGGTTGAACGAACAAAAGGGGTTGAAACATATGGAAAATAACGGAAAGTTCAGTTTAGGCTTTTTGCTCGGTGCAATAGGGCTCACAGCCAGTTCACTGCTCATCACCCTGTTTCTCATGCTGCTCAGGAGAGATGTCGGGGAGTTCAGTGAGATCCTTGGAAGCATGTTTATTACAGGGCTCTTCATTTGGTTACCTCTGTCGATTGCCATAGGGAGCGTATCAAAAAGGAAAGGCTCCAGGTCTGCCCTGTGGTTCGCAGCGGCATCACTTGCCATCAGCCTTCTTGTAACCGGCGGATGCTGGGGAATAGTCACAGGAATGGGCGGCTAACGACAGTACGAACTCGGGAATGCTTTAGAATAGCAGATAAGGCATGCAGGTGGGACATTGCAAAAGTCAGTTTTGAATGTAAGGAGTTGAAGCAGAGATGGAGACCGGAGGAAGATTCAGTTTTGGATTATTGCTCGGTGCAATAGGGTATTTGGTCAGCTCTCTTGTCATATCTATGTTCCTTTTGCTGCTGGTCGGAGCTGAAGGGGAGTTCATGCCTATATTCTCGGGATTGCTTGGAACAGGATGGGTGGTATGGCTTCCACTTTCGATCGCTATAGGCAGTGTCTCAAAAAGAAGGGGCGGCAGGCAGGCCCTGTGGTTCGCGACAGCAGCGCTTGCCATCAGTCTGCTTGTTGTAGGAGGCTGCTGGGGTATGATTACAAGGTACTGAGTCAGGATATGGATGATTCGGAAAGGCCTTGAAAGTGACCATAGCTTCGCTGATATCGACCTGCAAGTTCCGGCATATCCTACTATGGTCAGCAGCGTTCTGTTGTGGCCGCTTTGTTTATGGGCCACAATAGAGTATAATGTGTTTAGTGAACGTTTGCATTTTGAGGTGACACGCATGGAAAAGAAGCTGAACATGAGGCAGCTGCAGCACAAGGCAACCCTTGAGGCCATAAGGTCCGCTGTGGACAAGATGGTTGATACGGTTGGATTTGATGCGATGACTATAAGGGACATCTGCAAAGAGGTCGATATAACCGTAGGTACCTTCTATCATTATTTCAGCTCAAAGAATGAGCTGCTCAAGGACAGGTATATAAGGTCAAATGAGCATTTCCAGACCTTCTACGATGAGAACCTTGCATCTATGGATGAAATTGAAGCCCTGAGGCTTTTCTTCGAGCATTACTTCGCATATTCCTCGACACGGGTCTATCAGCTATACAAGAGATTCATGCAGGTGAGGATAGATGAGTATGAGAAATGGGCTGAGACCCATCCCGACAGGATAAGGCAGATCATACTTGAAATCATAACCTCTGGTCAGAAGAAAGGAACCATCAGGACTGACAGGAGCGCTGAAGACATGGCTGAATTCATCAACATGCTGCTTCAGGGATTTACTACTGCCTATGTGACTTATGACAGGGAAGCACCGGGACGGACCGGAATAATCGAGATCATTACGGAGTGCATAGATTCCCTGAGGGCTTAGTTTGAGGCAGGAACTGATATTTCATCGGAGAATTTTTACAGCATGAAAGATAGAGCCGGAGAATCGCTGTGATTCTCCGGCTCTTGTGGTTAAGCCTCTTTATAGAGTCTTGGGCTCGGGGATTTTATGACAAACATGGAGAGGACCTCTTCGTCTCTGTTTCCCACATTCATCCTTATGTTGTAAGGGATACTTACAATGCTTCCTGCAGGATACTTGTGGGTTTCCTGGTCTCCAAGCTGGAGTGACAGTGTTCCGCTCACGATTATCATGTATACGTTAGAATTTGAAAAGTGTTCCGGAAGTCCTGCACCGTTTGGGAATATGAAGTGGTTAATCAGGGCTGCATCATCATCGATTATCTTCTCGATCTTCTTTTCATCGCCAATTGTAAAGTTGTATAGTTTTTCAATCATGTTTTATTGCTCCTTTCCTTGTTGGAAATCAGTATACTTCAAAATATAATCAAAGAGTGTTTCATAGGAAACACTTAGAAGAGTGTTCCCCAGGAAACACTTGCCTGGAGGCTTTTGAATTCTATGGTGAGAATTGCGGATACCTTGAAAGACATGCCTATGTTCAGTTCTTTCGATGAAATGGACCTTGACTCAATGGTCAGCGGAATGAAGGTCAGGGAGTATGGCAAGGGCCAGGTGGTCCATCTCCAGGGAGATGAATGCACTTCAATGGATGTTGTCACAGAAGGGAGGATATCTGTAGATAGCATAGGTCCTGATGGCAGTATGCTCAGAGTGGCCTCATTTGGAAGGGGTTCGGTGATCGGGATGAACCTCTTGTTCTCTTCCAAGAACGTGTACCCGATGACTGTAGTAGCAGATATGAGGTCTGTAATTGTCTCGATACCGCGAGAGATGGTACTTGAAATGGGCAGGGTAAGCTTCAGCTTCACAGAATGGCTCCTAATGGAGATTTCAGACAGGACCCTTCTTCTGACTGACAAGCTGGGGTCGATATCCATGAAGACAATAAGGCAGAAGGTCCTGGAATACCTTTATGGTGAGCACCTGAGGCAGAAGTCCCTTGAGATCAGGATGGACCTGTCAAAGAAGGAGCTTGCTGAGAGGCTAGGGATCAACAGGACCTCACTAAGCCGTGAACTGGACAGTATGAGAAAAGACAGGATCATAGATTTTGACAGGAGAAGCATCACAATAAAAGACATGGAAGCGGTTTTAGGAATAGCTGCTGGAAATCCTCACATAAGGTATTGACTCTCCCGTTGGGGGAGACAGTAGCATGGTGACAGGAGGGGAAAATGTACAGGATAGGTGAATTCTCTAAACTTGCAAAGACTACCATAAAGACCCTGAGGTACTATGACGAGCAGGGACTCCTTGTTCCTGCGTCGGTAGACAGTGAGACTGGCTACAGGCTCTACAGCACAGATCAGCTCGCAAGGCTCACAAGGATCGTTTCATACAGGCAGGCAGGTCTGTCGCTGGAGGAGATTGGGCGGGCTTTGAAGGGAGAGGACCTTGAAGGCATTCTTTACGGAAGGCTCATGGAGCTTTCAAGAGAGCAGGAGTCGGTCAATGACAGGATGAGAAGGATAAGAAGCCTCATTTCCCACCTGAAGGAGGAATATTTCATGGAGTATCAGGCTGTCACAAGGGAGCTGCCGGAATGCATCGTATTTTCCAAGAGGATGGTGGTTCCTGATTACGATGCTTATTTCAGCGTCATTCCTAAGCTCGGAGAAGAGGTGAAGAAGCACAATCCGGAACTTAAATGTGTGGTTCCGGAATACAGCTTCATAATCTACCATGCCGGGGAATACAGGGAAAAGGATATCGATATGGAGTACTGTGAAGCTGTGGACAAGGCAGGGGTCGAGTTCGATGATGTGGTGTTCAAGAAGATGGAAAGCGTACCTGCTGTATGTGTTATGCACAAGGGACCTTACAGTTCGCTTGGAAAGGCTTATGCATATGCATTCAAGTTCATCGAGGAGAACGGATTTGTCGCTGCAGACAATCCCCGTGAAAGCTATATTGACGGGATATGGAACAAGGAAGATGAATCAGAATGGCTTACAGAGGTCCAGATACCGGTGCTAAGGAGGTAATAAGCGGCTGAAACTGCAGTTCATCAAAGTTTTACAATTAAAGGAACAGGCACAGGAGCCCTTTTGGGCTCCTTTTCATTTGCACGGTGTTGAGAAATGGTTTTCAATAACTGATAATGGAAATAGGAAGAATTGATGCGAGGTGAAGTATATGGACAGCTTAGACAGATTCAAGGTGCCAATTGAAAAACTGAGGAAGATCTGTGAATGCAGCAGGGAGCTTGGGTCCTGCGGTTCCTCCGGTGATACTCCATCATATGAGGGGGTAATCGGTCAGGACAGGGCAGTGGAATCCATGCATTTCGGACTTTCGATGGACATTCCAGGCTACAACATTTTCGTTGTCGGACAGCATGGAACAGGAAGAAGCACATATACCCATACAATACTGCAGCAGGCTGCCATGAAAAGACCTGCACCGAAGGACTGGTGCTATGTCAACAATTTCCTGGACAAGGACAGGCCGGTTGCGGTCTCACTTCCTGCGGGACAGGGAAAGTCATTCCAGAAGGATATGGACATTCTCATAGAAGAGCTGAGGACTTCCATGCCCAAGGCATTCGAACAGGGTGCCTATGAGCAGAAGAGGGATGCAATTGTAAGAAACCTCCAGGAAACCATGGAAAGTCTTTATGGCAGCGTGGAAGAGGAAGCGGAAAGGGAAGGCTTCACCATGAAGCAGGTTCCGCCGCGGTTTGTGTTCATACCGGTAAAGGACGGCGTGCCAATGCCGCAGGACCAGTACGAGAAGCTCACTTCGCAGGAGCGTGCAGTACTTGATGAAAAGGGCAGGAGGCTCATGAAGAGGCTCGATGAGTCAATGCGGCAGGGGCAGGAGCTTGAAAGGCAGGCAAGGGAAGAAATGACCGAGCTTGAAAGGCAGGTGGCAATGTCGGCGGCAGCCCAGAGGGTTGGTATCCTTAAAGCGAAATATGCTGATGTCCCCAAGATCGTCGAGTACCTTTTCATGGTACTTAAGGATGTGGTTGACAACTACAACCTGTTCAGGGCAGGAGAAGCTCCAAAGGCTCCTGAGACACCGCAGGCAATGCAGGGCTTCAAGGAGGAGACCGATCCGTTCGTAAAGTATAAGGTGAACCTGTTCGTAAACAATGAGAGGTGCAAGGGTGCACCGGTGATCATAGAATCTAACCCGAACTACTACAACCTTTTCGGCAAGCTTGAATACAGGAGCCACATGCTCTCTGTCAGCACCGACTTCACAATGCTGAGGGCCGGCGCGATACACCGTGCCAATGGCGGGTATCTTGTTGTCCAGGCAAAGGATATCCTGACCGACCCATACGTATGGGAAGCCCTGAAGAAAGCCCTTAAGTACAGGCAGACAGCTGTGGAAAACATAGGAGAGCAGTACAGGCTTATACCTGCAGGAAGCTTGCGGCCGGAGCCATTGCCCCTTGACCTGAAGATAGTTGTCATAAGCAATCCACAGCTGTATTACCTGCTGTATACCCTTGATGATGATTTCCAGAGGCTGTTCAAGGTAAAGGTCGACTTTGATGTCGATATGCCGAGGACTCCTGCAAACATCTGCCAGTACGCCGATTTCATATCAGCAACCTGCAGCAAGGATCTTCTTCTGCCTTTCGGCAGGGACGCTGTGGCAAAGGTCATCGAATACGGCTCAAGGCTTGCGGGAAACCAGAACAAGCTGTCGACAAGGTTCAATGAAGTTACCGAGATAATCTACGAGGCCGCATCCTTCGCCAAGGCGGACAAGGTGCAAGAAGTAAGCGCATCACACGTTGATACTGCAGTAAGGCATAAGAAGTACAGGGCAGGGATACTTGAGGAAAAGATACAGGAGCACATCCTGAAGGGCAAGATGCTCATAAGGACTGAAGGTACTGAGGTCGGGCAGATCAATGGACTTTCAGTCATATCGACTGGCGGCAACATGTTCGGAATGCCGTCCAGGATCACCGCAAGGACCTATTCGGGGAGAGGCGGGATAATCAACATCGAGAGAGAGACCCAGATGAGCGGCCAGATCCATACAAAGGGAGTTCTCACATTGTCAGGCTACCTTGGAGGAAAGTTCGCACAGAAGAAGCCTTTGGGCTTCACAGCCCAGATAACTTTTGAACAGTCCTATGAAGGCGTCGACGGAGACAGCGCTTCAAGCACTGAGCTGTATGCGATACTATCCAGCCTTTCTGGAATTCCACTCAGGCAGGACATTGCGGTTACAGGTTCAGTTGACCAGAGGGGCAAGGTTCAGCCTATAGGAGGAGCCACAGAAAAGATCGAAGGCTTCTTCGACATCTGCGCTTCGAGAGGTCTTACGGGAACACAGGGAGTGATGATACCTATCCAGAACATTGACGACCTGATGCTTAAGGATGAGGTTCTTGATGCTGTAAAGAACGGAAAGTTTGCAATATATGCTGTAAAGGACATCGAAGAAGGCATTGAGATCCTTACTGGAATGCCTGCCGGGGAGCTAAAGGAGGATGGGATATACCCTGATGGCACTGTATTCCATGCGGCAGAGAGAAGACTCCATGAATTCGGGAAGGCCCTTGAGCCGCCGCATATACCTGGGATGAAGAATGACATGAGGAGAAGGAACAGAAGGTAAAAAAATCTCCATAATTCCTCCACAACCTCCGTTTAGAATACCAAGTGTATTCAAAAAACGGAGGTTTATCATGAAAAGAAAGATATTTGTAATCATAGCTGTTGCGGTAGCATCCGCGGCTGTACTCGCTTCCTGCGGCAGGAAGGCTGAGCCCGAAGCGGCAAAGGCTCCTGGGATAGCAGCTTTTGAGAGGGTGCTTGCATCGGATCCCAAGAGCGTTGGCTTCCATGGTGAAATGTCTCATTATGGCTTTGCGCTGAGCTCAGGTGAGAAGTTCGAGTGGTCCAAGGATATGGGAGCGAACAAGGCCGACCTTGCAATGGTCATGCCGGCAAAGGAATTCATCGATGCAGGCCTTGATGTGACGAAGCTCGATCCTCAAGACTGGCTGTATGCAGAGGCTGAACCGGCTCATGGCACACCGGCGCTACTTATCAAACTCTGGAATGTAGCGGATGAGAAGGGTGAAGCCAGGAATGAGCCGGAGGCAATGGAAAAGATCGTGGCGGCAGACAAGGATATCCTGGCTTACCATGAGGAGAAGGACCATTTCGCTCTGTTCATGGGAGAAGGCTTTGAAGTGGTATGGGCGGATGACCTGAAGGCTCAGGCGGAGGACCTTATTTTCGTGCTCAAGGCTGAACCGCTTGTTGCCGCAGGGCTTGATATCGCTAAGCTTGAAGGCTTCGGCTGGTCGTTCAAGGCTGCCAGCAAAGACAACATGGGAATGGGAGCAAACCCTGACCAGATAGTCAAGTCGTTCGACCTGGTAAAATAATTCAACTTGTATAGAATAGGGCCTGCACACATGAATTGTGTGCAGGCCCTTTGCCATAAAAGTCTGATCATCTCTTCCTAAGCTTTCTGACAAGCTCCTTGTCAGGTTCTGTTACCTGCCTTGACTCGATTATCTTGCGGATTGCCATCCTTCGAAGGGTTTCATCAATTCCTTCATCATAAAGCACGGAAAATGTCTTTTCAGGAAACCTGACATAGCAGACTGAGAGTGTCCAGGCTGCTGCTGCAGTGGCATAGTAACCTTCTGATGCAGGCCTTGCTGCTGCAGTGAGGACCCTGTCGATATACTCCTCGGTGATATAGTAGTTCAGCATCATTACGGATGCAAAGCGTGATTCAAATTCATCTGATGAAGCTGCATATGGCTGGATGAAGTCCCAGACATGTGAGGGATTTTTTGCAGTGAACTTCAGACCAGAGCAGAAGCTGTCGCATACTCCCCAGTTGTCTATCCTGGGTATGAATGATCTGGAAAGCTCAAGCTTTTCAGCTGATACGGCATCAGCATATCCAATTACCATCCCCTGGAGCATTGTTTCCTCATAATACAGCATGCCTTCTGACTCGACATATGGTCTCCAGTCTGACTTAGCGATCTCTTTGGCTATCTTCCTGAGTTTCGGGAGCCTCACTCCAAGGATATTCCCGGTACCGGGCAAAAGCTTTGAAGTAAACTCCCTGTATCTTTCTTCCGCAGATTCAAGAAGAGAATTTCTGATTTCTGATACCATAGCTTCACTCCATTCCATGTTAACATTCAATCCAATTATAGGTTCTATTGCCTGAGATTCATATCCATAACATTCTGGACATATGAAAGAAAATGGTGAGGATATCCCTTGCTGATATATTGAAATTATATTGATTCAGAGATTTCAGTAAATCTATCTGAAAGGATTGGGAATTGGTAATGGAATTTCGGTTGAAAAATTGATAAAACATCAAATATTCTGAAGATATACACATTTAGTCCGTTTGACGGGGGATTTTCTTATGCATATAATGACAACGTAAGACATTTGAGGAGCAAAAGATAATGATAAGCAGAGTAACGATAACCGATATTGCAGAAAAGTGCGGAGTATCAATAAAGACTGTTTCCAGGGTCTTGAACCAGAGTCCTGATGTGAAGCCTGCTACCAGGGATAAGGTCCTTGCAGCCATGAAGGAAGAGGGCTATCAGGTCAACCTGTTCGCAAGGGGACTTAAAGGAAGCAGGACAAATATCATAATCGTGTTCATAGACAGGCATCAGGAAGAGCATTTCAGCCTATGGCACAACATCATGATCAAATACCTCATCCAGTACGCAAAGAAGAACAATCTGAAGATAGTAATCTCGCCATCGAACAGCGAGGAATACCTTGAGGATGAGACCGATGGCTTCTATCTGCTCTCAAGCGGAGTTGCTGACGGAGCGATACTTCTTGAGAACGTAAAGAATGACAAGAGGGTTGAATATCTCGAGGAACATGGGATACCTTATGTCGTATTCGGAGAACCTGAAGATGAAGAGATATATTCTGTAAGCCTGGACAACTATGATGTCGGCTACAAGGGAGGAAGTTACCTTAAAGGCAGGGGCTTCAGGGATATAGTGTTCATGCTTGGTGAAACAAGGTTCCTCTCCAATCAGAGAAGGATCAGGGGCTTCCTGGATGCCATTGAAGGCAGTGGGATAAATCACGAGGTGATCCCTGGAATCGACACGATAGAGAAGGCATACAGGGAGACACTGTCAATACTGGACAGGCGAAGGGTGGATGCTTTCTTCGTCTCGGGAGACGAGAGGGCCATCGGCGTATACAGGGCCATATATGAGAAGTCGCTTCGTATTCCCAAGGATGTGGCTGTCCTGGGTATAGACAACATACCCCAGGGAGAGTACATGTTCCCGCCAATGTCAACCATAGACCAGGATTTCGAAAAGCTTGCAGGGGAATGCATATGGAGGGTTGTTGTGCTGCTCAGGGGTGATGTGCCTCAAGACATCAAGAAGAAGGTGCTGGTACCAGGCGGGATAATTGAACGTGACTCGACATGAACTGAAGTCAGCAGATTGCGGAAACGAGGTCTGCACCATAAAATGACAACGTTGTCTATTTAATAATTATTATTCCTTTTTTCATCTGTCGAAGTATCAGCTGCAAGTAAACGTTAACGGTAAGGTCCATTTCAATCTGTTAGTGAATGGCCGGCATGGATGGTTACCTGGATACAAGCTTATGTGCCTGTCCGGGATATTTCAGGGGGACAGCTGTCTGTCGGACATTGATTATAAAAAATAAAAGGAGCGGAAAAAATGAACAAAAAGATCATCGCAGCATTTCTCGCAGCCAGTATGCTAGTCATCGCATCAGGATGCGGAGCTAAGGAGCCGACGACGCCAACTACTCCATCAGCTACCGCAGCACCAACGAAGCCTGCATCGACGATCCTCAAGGTTACCTACAGCGGAACACCTCAGGTTCATGAGAAGGAATACCTGATGAACTCATTCTTCAAGGGATTCGAGACAAAGTACAATGTCAAGGTGGAGGTTGATTTCGTAGCCCAGGCGGATGCAATTAAGAAGATCGAGTCAGAGCAGTCGACGAAGAACATAGTGTCTGACATCATCTATGCTGACACCGCAAACATGGCTCCTTACGTCAATGGCGGATGGATGGAGGATATCACTTCAATCGTTGAAAAGACAGGGTCAACCTACACGAAGATGTTTGACGGATCCACTAACTCCGGCGGAAAAAGGTACTTCGCTCCGATGAGCTATGATGTCTACATCACTGTTGCCAATGTCAAGGCACTTGCTTATCTGCCAGCAGGACTTACCAAGGAAGATGTCGTGAAGGGCATAACCTGGGAGCAGTACGCTGATTGGGCAGTAGCGATAGCTAAGGGCGAGGGTGAAGGAAAGACGATGATGCCTGCAAACCTTACGGGATCGCAGCTCCTTTATCCAATGGGCGGAATGAGCCTTGCATACGGTGGAGCATTCCCAGAATTCACATCACAGGGCTTCAAGTCAGCGCTTGGGATCATAGCCAAGATTGCAGCCGCAAACGGATTCTATGCGGAGCAGGACCAATATACAGCACCTACGGAACCGCTTAACAGCGGAGATGTCTGGCTTACCTTCGCTCACATGGGACCGGTAGGAGTAAGCTATTCGGCAGCACCAAACAACTTTGTCATAGGCGCGGCGCCAAAGGGCAGCAATGGTGCAGGATCAACGTCAGGAGCATGGTGCTATGGGATCCAGAAGGGAGCACCGCACATGGACCTCGCTGAGAAGTTCATAGCATATGTGGCAGATCCTCAGGTCAACTATGACTTCTGCTCCAACTACGGCGGATCGCTCAGCCCGATAGAAGAGGTTGGCGATATCCTTGAATCAAGCGATGTTGTAATGAGGGCAGGAATTGAAATGCTCAAGACTACTACGGTAACCGGTGTTCCGGCAACAAAGTACACAGACTGGAATGCTGTGAAGCTCCTATACGGGGATATCTATAATGGCATCCTGAAGAACAAGGCGGTTCCATCAGACGATTATCTCAAGGAGATGCAGACAAAGCTTGACGCATTGAAGAAACCATAATTTGAACTTAAGAACAATGACCTTGGGAGAAGGGGGACATCTGTCCTCCTTCACTCATCAAGAATGGAGGAATCCAAGTGGGAAACAGGCTTGACACGAAACAGGATAAAGGTCCGGGGCAGATTCAGGTCAAACGGCTCATAAGCAAGGATACAATGCCATATCTGCTCCTCCTTCCCGTTTTTATCTACTACGCGGTATTCTGGCTCCTGCCTGTGGCATCAGGTGTGAATGAGGTATTCACAGGACTTGACGGGAGATTCACGCTTTTTGGCAACTTCAGGCTAATGCTTGAATCAGACCTGTTCGACCGGGCTGTCATGAATACTGCATTGTTCGCTGCGATATCAGTAGTCATACAGTATTTCATCGCATTGACCCTTGCAGTGCTGCTCTCCAGGAAATTCAAGGGATCAAAGCTCCTGATGTTTGTTACCATGATCCCCATGGCCATTACGCCTACCGCTGTCGCCATAATCTGGAAGACCGGACTGGTAAGGGACGGGTGGCTGAACACAATGCTTGTAGGACTTAATATCATCGACAAGCCTTTCGTATTCATGAACCTTGAAGGACTTTCCATGCTGCTCCTCATTATCCTGATTGACACATGGACCGTGACTCCATCGGTAATGATAATCCTCATAGCAGGTCTGCAGGGTGTGCAGAAGGAGCTGAAGGAAGCTGCCTACCTGTTCGGGGCAAACAAATGGAGGATCCTCATGGACATAGTGATCCCCATACTCAAGCCTTCGATAATTACGTCTGTAATCATGAGGCTGATCGCTGCGATCCAGGTCTGGGCAATTGCCGTAATGGTGCTCGGATACAGCAAGGTTCCTTTCCTTGTCGAGAGGATCGCCTTCTTTGTTGATGTCGTACCTGGAATTGACACAAGCGGCAAAATAGCGTTCACACTGTCGTTTACGACTACTATAATCGTACTTCTTGCCACCGTCATTTTCCTTAAGGTATCAAAGAGCAGCAATGCAGCAGGAGGTGGCAGGTAATGGACAGGCTGAATATAGTACAGAAAACAGTGATGAGCATAATACTTGCAGCAGCAGTGATGACCATAATAATTCCGCTTGTATTCTTCACTACAGTATCATTTTCAAATGCAGTTGAAATGTCACAGTTTCCCAAGAAGCTGTTTCCGGACTTCAGCGTCACTGTGAAGATAGTGCCGAATGACCTTGGTGAATATGAGCTCTTCTATGACAGTGGTGATGGATATACTTCGATAATAACAAGTAAAAATGCCGTAAAGCTTGAAAACCATTTTGCACGGCAGTATGGAGTAACCATAGAGGGTGAAAAGCTCCTTGAAGATTTTTCACAGACTCTTGAAAAGGGACCCATGGAATTCACATACAGGAAGGACGTATTCAACAATTTCAAGCAGTTCTTCAGGATAGTGCCAAATGCAAGCTCAGCGCTTAAGAACAGCATCCTTGTCTCCCTTTATACGATCATCATTTCATTATCCATAGGAAGCCTTGCAGGATATGGAATAGCGAGGTACAACTTCAGGTTCAAGAAGGAGATCAATGTATCGCTCCTCATCGTAAGGATGTTCCCCATGGTAGGGATAAGCATTCCGATGGCGCTTCTGCTTATACGGTTCGGGTTGTTCGATACCCTTATCGGACTGGCATTCCTCTACTCTGTTCCCAACATAGCTCTCACAGCATGGATCACAGGCAGCATTTTCATAGGGATCAACAGGGAGCTTGAAGAGGCTTCAATGGTGTTCGGTGCCAACGGGATCCAGACCTTCATGAAGATCACGCTTCCATTGGCATTCCCTGCACTTGCAGCAAGCTCGATGTACTCATTCCTGACTGCATGGAATGACACTATTTCGGCCCTTATACTGACTGACAAGAACCAGACACTGGCTCTTGTCGTATACAAGGCGATAGGGACAACCTCAAGCGGCATACAGTACGCAGCAGCAGGAAGCATCGTTCTTATTCTGCCTGCACTGGTGTTCACGTTCATAATAAGACGCTACATCGGCCAGATGTGGGGCGGCGTAGAGCTATAGGAGGAGTAGATATGAGTTATCTGGATATAAGGAACCTTAAGAAGAGGTACACAAAAAACGGACCTCTTGTAATAGACGATGTCAACCTTTCGGTGGACAAGGGGGAATTCATAGTATTCCTGGGTCCGTCTGGCTGCGGCAAGACGACCATAATAAGGATGATAGCCGGTCTTGAAGATGTGACATCCGGGGAAATAATGATTGAAGGGGAAAATATAGTAGGAAAGCAGCCGAAGGACAGGGGAGTATCCATGATATTCCAAAGCTACGCCATCTGGCCGCATATGACGGTATTTGACAATATCGCGTATCCCCTCAAGCTGCAGAAGGTAGGAAAGGATGAGGTCGAGCGCAGGGTAAGGAGCGTTGCCCAGGCAACTGACATAACAGGGATGCTTGACAGGTATCCTGCCCAGATGTCAGGTGGCCAGAGACAAAGGGTGGCAGTATCAAGGGCGATAGTAGTGGAACCAAAGATATTCCTCATGGACGAACCGCTTTCTAACCTTGATGCCAAGCTCAGGGTCTCCATGAGGACCGAGCTTAAGAACATACACGAGAAGCAGCACTCGACAAGCATATTTGTAACCCATGACCAGTCAGAGGCAATGAGCATGGCGGACAGGATCGTCGTCATATACAAGGGCAGGATAGAACAGATAGGTACTCCAATGGAGGTCTATATGGACAGCGCCACAAAGTTCGTTGCAGAGTTCATTGGGACCCCACCGACAAACTTCTTCGATGTCACGATCAGGGAGATTGGCGGCAGGCTGAAGGCTGTGAACAATTCATTTGAATTCAATGTCCCTGATGAGCTTGAAGAAGCACTTAAGCCTTATGAGGATAAAGAAGTAGACATGGGTATCAGGCCTGAATTCATAGGTCTTTCTCCAGAGCTTGAGAGGACTGAGTGGCATCTGAGCGATACGGTCATAAGCTTTGTGGAACCCCAGGGATCCCATTCCATACTTATCACGAGGATCGGAGAGACCGAGGTAAAGATACATACTACCTCGCATATGTACATAAAACCGAGTACAACTGCAGCGTTGAATGTTGAACCTGACAAGGTGATGTTCTTCGACAGAGAGACTACAAAGAGGATCAGAAAACCATAGAGGCAGCGAATGACAAGATGATCCGCCTAAGATATCGGAGGGTAAAGATGAGTGTAAAACAAAGGCTTGAATTCCTCTATCCCGGAAAAGCTGAAGAAATATATCCAAGGATCCTGAATCTTATAAAAAGCTACGAAAATTGTGAGGCAAGAAGTTATCCCTGGGTAGGCAAGGAAGATGTGGTCCTTATTACCTACGGGGATGCCATAAGAAGAAAAGGTGAAGCTCCACTGAGGACTCTGCTGGAGTTCATGGATGAGGTGCTTGAAGGATCTGTGAATACAGTCCATATCCTTCCCATGTTTCCCTATACCTCTGATGATGGTTTTTCGGTTTCGGATTTCAAGGTGATCGATCCTGAGCTTGGAAGCTGGGATGACATAAGTGCGCTTGATGAAAAATATAACCTTATGTTTGATGCGGTCATTAACCATGCATCTGTTTCAAGCGACTATTTCAAGGAATTCATCAAGGGTACGGAGAAGTACAGGGATTTTTTCCTGACCGGGGATCCTAATGAAGACTACAGCATGGTGACCAGACCCAGGACACATCCGCTTCTGACAAGATTCGAATCAGAAGTCGGCACAAAATATGTCTGGACCACTTTCAGCGAGGACCAGGCGGACTTCAACTTCAAGGATCCGGAGGTCCTTGTTGAGATTCTTGGGATCCTTCTTCTGTATGCTTCCAGGGGAGCAAGGTTTATACGGTTCGACGCCATTGGCTTCGCATGGAAGGAAGCAAAAACCACATGCATGCATCTGCCGCAGACCCATGAGCTGGTGAAGCTCATGAGGGAGGTCATTGAGGAATGCTTCAGGGGAGTTTCCATAATCACTGAAACGAACGTACCACACAAGGATAACATCAGCTATTTTGGAAACGGACACGACGAGGCAGGACTTGTATACCAGTTCCCGCTTCCACCTTTGACACTGCATGCATACCTGACAGGAAATGCATCTAAGCTATTGAAGTGGGCTGATTCTCTGGAACCGACGACGGAAGATACGACATTCTTCAATTTCCTTGCATCCCACGATGGAATTGGTGTAAGGCCTGTAGAAGGGATACTTGAGAAGGAAGAGGTTCAATCAATGATTGACGAGGTTCAGAAAAGGGGAGGACAGATAGGGTGGAGGACTCTTCCTGATGGTTCTCAGACCGCCTATGAGCTGAACATCAATTACCTTGATGCCGTAGCGGGTGATGAGTCTGATTTGGAGACCATGGCACGGAAGTTCATGGGGTCACAGTGCATACTTCTTTCATTTGTTGGAATGCCAGCAATCTATTACCACAGCATCCTTGGCTCCAGGAACTCATACAGGGACTTCGAGGAGTCTGGGATCAAGAGGAGGATCAACAGGGCAAAGCTGGATTTCGATTTGCTTAATAAGGAGCTTGAAGACAAGACTTCCCTAAGAAGAGCTGTACTGGACAGCTATAAGAAACTTATAGCAATAAGGAAGGTGCAGCCGGCTTTCGATCCAAACAGTTCGCAGAGGGTTCTGTTCCTCGATGACAGGGTGTTTGCACTGATCAGGGGAGATAAGGACAGTATTCTGGTACTCGTGAATATTTCAAAGGATGAGATGGTTCTGAAGACTGATTATTCAGGTACCGACCTGGTCGATGGATCGGGGATAGATGGAAGCATAAGGCTTTCACCGTACCAGTACAGATGGATAAGACTCAGAGAACCGGTAAGAATGGTTCATACGGAGGCATGATGGAAAGAGATTACGCATTTTTGGAAAATCTGCAAAGGGGCATGTACTTTGACAAGAAGTCATACTCTGACACTGAACTATACGCATTTGATGAAGTGAAGGCATATTTGCCCGAACCTATCCTTCCGGGCAGGGAGGAATGGACCGCCTGCTATTGGTATGCGCTCAAAATACTATTCACAAATCAGCACGTTCCGGCAAAAGGAAGCGGGTATGTCAGCAATTTTGTGGATGCGGCCTTCAATGAGAACATATTCCTTTGGGACACCGCCTTCATGACAATGTTCTGCAACCTGCTGCATCCCTATGTGCCTGGCATAAGGTCCCTGGATAACTTCTATTCCAGGCAGTTCGATGACGGGGAAATACCAAGGGAGATGGTGAGGGATACAGGGAAGGATTTCCTTGTATGGGTAAATGCCTATGACAAGCCACTCTATTCATATTTCCACAACCATTACGGCCACAGAAGGCTGAAGGGTCAGGCACCTGTACCCTATGAGGAGATGTACAAACCGGATATGGGAAGGGTAATAGAGAAGAACCCATACCTGACCCTGGATAACCTTAACCATCCGATACTAGCTATGGCCGAATGGGAGAGTTATTGCCACACGAAGGAGATTGACAGGCTTAAGCTTGTGCTTGAACCTCTTTCCAGGTATTATGCAGCCCTTAAGTACCACCTGAGACATGCGAACGGACTATACGTGACAGACTGGGCAAGCATGGACAATTCCCCAAGGAACAGGTACCTTGGCCTCGCCATAGACACCAGCTGTGAAATGGTGCTTTTTGCAAGGAACATCCTGGACATCTTATCTGAACTTGAGAAGCACGGCATGATCGACCCTGATGAGGCAAGGAAGGCAGAGCTTAGGGAAGACATCAGTATACTGTCAGAACGGATAAACAGCCTGATGTGGAACAACGAGGACGGCTTCTATTATGACCTGACATTTGAAGGCAAACAGACTGGCATGAAGACAATCGCGGCATACTGGGCTCTTGTGTCAGGAGTTGCCGACAAAAGGCAGGCGAGACTCCTCGCTGAATGGCTGAATGACAGGGATACCTTCAACAGGCCCCATCGGGTTCCGGTGCTTGCTGCAAATGAGGAAGGATATGACCCTGAAGGAGGCTATTGGAAAGGATCCGTCTGGGCTCCAACAAACACCATGGTGGTCCTCGGGCTTGAAAGGAACGGATATCATGACCTTGCCAGGGAGATCGGGCTGAACCACCTTGATGCGGTATCGAAGGTCTTCACACAAACCGGAACCATATGGGAGAACTATCCTGCGGATTCAATAACCAGCGGAAACTCAGACAAGAGGGACTTTGTGGGCTGGTCAGGAATGGGGCCGATAATGTTCCTAATGAGGTATGGGATTGGCCTTAGGACTGACGTCGAAAGAAACCTCCTCATATGGGACATCAGCAGCGACCTAATAAAGGAGGGGCAGGTTGGATGCAGGAACTATTGGTTCTTCGGCATTGCAGCTGATTTCATGGCAGACATGAATGGCGGCAGTCTTAGGATTGATGTCAGGACAGAGAAAGCATTTGACCTGGAAATCAGGTTCAGGGGAACAAGAAGACAGTTCCGCATAGATGGAAGATTCAATGCAGTCATCGGTGAAGAAGATGAGCAGCTATGACAGGTACCCGAAGACAAGGATAGACTTTGAAGGTGAAGCGGCCTGGAAGGGATACGGCAGGATAGGCGAGATACTAAGGGACCGTTCAAGGTCCCTTCTTGAGACCAGGGAAAGGGTGGTAGCAGCGATAGACTGCTATCCCGGAATGAATTATGGGGAGCTGGAACAGGAGCTCATTAAAAGGCTTGACCCAAGCCTTTCCATATTCACTGATGAGGAGATATTCCTTAGCAAGGAAGCGGTCACATCAAGGGTCATCGGAAGGCTCACGGACGACCGTGTATTCGGGCAGATGTGCCTTGAAACCTATGGTGACCTGGTGGATGAGGAGAAGCTGAAATCAGCTGCCCGGCTTGTCAGCTCAGCAAAGGGGCTTGTCATAGTCTACGGGGCTGCAGCAAACCTGATCGTCAAACCTGACATCCACATATATGCTGACCTTGCCAGATGGGAGATCCAGGGCAGGCTGAGGAGAAATGAGACAGGCAGCTGGAAGAGCTCGGTCTCTTTTGATGACATCCTTCAAAGGTACAAGTGGGGTTACTTCTTCGAGTGGAGAGTGGCAGACAGGCACAAGAGAAGGCATTTTTCTGATTTTGATTTTGTGCTCGATACCAACAGGAAAGGAAGCCCTGTCATGATAACGGGCGATGCGTTCAGGTACTCTCTGTCACATCTCTCTAAAAGACCGTTCAGGCTGGTTCCTTTCTTTGATCCTGGAGTGTGGGGCGGCCAGTGGATGAAGAAGGTATTGGGACTTGATGAAGGTGAGCCAAACTATGCATGGTGCTTTGACTGCGTGCCTGAAGAGAATTCCATGCTCCTTGATCTTGGGGGAACAGTCATCGAGCTTCCGGCAATGGACCTGGTGCTCTATGAGCCCATTAAGCTCCTTGGTGAAAGGGTAGCTGCAAGGTTCGGGCATGAATTCCCTATAAGGTTTGATTTCCTTGACACCATGGACGGACAGAATCTCAGCCTTCAGGTGCACCCGACCGTGGAATACATACAGGATAAGTTCGGGATGCACTATACACAGGAAGAGTCCTACTATATCCTTGACGCATACGAGGACAGGGATCCCTTGGTTTACCTGGGGGTCAAGACCGGAACCGATAAGGATGAATTCTTCAGTGAACTTGAAAAGGCGCAGGCAGGAGGTCATGATTTCATGGCTGATAAGTATGCAAATACGATCAGGGTCAAAAAGCACGATCATCTTCTCATACCGCCGGGAACGGTGCATTGCTCTGGAAGAGATACCATGGTCCTTGAAATATCTTCCACCCCATTCATATTCACGTTCAAGCTCTGGGACTGGGGGCGACTGGGTACTGACGGCAAGCCAAGGCCGATAAACATCGGTCATGGCAGAGAGGTAGTGAAGATGGAAAGGGATACTGAATGGGTGGAAAGGAACCTGGTCAACAGGGTGACATCGCTGCATGAGGAGGAAGGCTGGAGGAGCGAGAGGACAGGGCTGCATGAACTCCAGTTCATAGAGACTGTAAGGGACTGGTTCAGTAAGCCGGTAAGGCATGATACGGAGGGAAGCGTGAATGTCCTTAACCTCGTAGAGGGAGAAGAGGCGATAGTTGAATCGCCGGATGGAAGCTTCGAGCCTCTGGTTGTACATTATGCGGAAACCTTTGTGATTCCTGAATCGGCGGGTAAGTATGTAATCAGACCGTATGGGGCATCAGAAGGCAGGGAAATCGCAACGATAAAGGCAAGGGTAAGATTATGAGAGCTGCTTTTGACCTCGGGGGAACGAACATAAAGGTCGGGATTGTATCTGATGGAGTTCTTCTGAAGATAGGGTCGGTTGAAACTGATAATGAAGCTGGAATACTTGCTAACCTTAATAAGGCGACAGGGCTTCTGAGGGACAAGTGCAATGAGGACATGGAGCTGTTGGGGATTGCCGTTCCAGGGATAGTTGATATTGAAAACAGAAGGATCACATCGGCAAATGCAAAGTTTGCCGATGCTGTGGGATTTGACTTTCAGAAGTGGTGCCTTGAAGAATTGGGCTGTCCGCTTGTAATGGACAATGATGCCAATGCGGCGCTTATCGGCGAAGCCTCCAGAGGCTGTGCCAGGGGTGAGGACAACGTGGTAATGATGATCCTGGGTACCGGTATAGGAACAGCCGCGATTATAAACGGCAGGCCTATAAGAGGTAAGCACTACCAGGCTGGGATCCTCGGGGGACACTTTGTGGCTGACATCCATGGAGAAGCATGCACCTGCGGGGGCAGAGGGTGCCTCGAGACTATGGCCGGTTCCAGGGAACTTGAGCGTTCGGTTTCAAGGATGGAAGGCTACT
Organism: Youngiibacter fragilis 232.1; assembly: GCF_000495435.3. Taxonomy (GTDB): domain Bacteria; phylum Bacillota; class Clostridia; order Clostridiales; family Clostridiaceae; genus Youngiibacter; species Youngiibacter fragilis. The sequence continues at coordinate 25,698 of NZ_AXUN02000231.1, forward strand.
TAGGGAGCAGGCTTTCCAAATGCAGTCAGGTAGGGATGAAGGAGATAATTGAATGCATGGAGGAAGGGGATATCTTCAGCAAGAGAGCATTTGAGATGGCGATTGAAGTCTACTCCGCAGGGATCACAAACCTTGTCCATGCGTACGACCCTGAGGTAATTGTGCTAAGCGGGGGAGTGATGAAGGGAAGGAATAAGATACTTCCTGCGATACAAAGAAGCGTTGAGGGAAGGACCTGGACACCATGGGGAAAACTCAGGTTTCATGTGGCAGACGATCCTGACAGTTCGGTGCTCTTAGGACTTCAGACACTGATGGAGGAATCGAAGGATGGACTTTAACGGCTTGAAGCTTGCGATATATGGGGACAGCCTGTCAACAGGGACCCATGGTGAAGGCGGATACGAGGCAATGCTGAAGGGATCACTGGGCCTTCTTGAGACATTTAACCTATCTGTCGGCTCAAGCTCCCTTACAAAGGGTTCACCAGGCTGCATGGCTGATCTGATCGAGGAAGGAAAACTGCCTGAGACATGTGACATCATATTGGTGTGGCATGGCAGCAACGACTGGTACTGGGGTGTCCCCCTTGGTAAGCTGGGCGACAGGGAGCCATCTACGTTCTGCGGTGCCATAAGCCATGCCATAAACACCCTCAGGAGGGAGCTGCCAAAAGCAAGGATCATATGGGTTAACCCTATATACAGGATGGAAAGGCCAGATGGAGGAGAGAAGGCAGGTGATGCATTCGAAACTCCTAACAAGACTGGCAGCACACTGCTTGATTATGCGCTAGCGATTGAGAGGGCAAGCCTTCTTCATGGATTTCCTGTCATAGACATGCGGAGGCTTTCGGGGATACATGCCTGCAATGCAGGATATTACCTGGAGGATGGTGTGCACCCTAATAAGGATGGATATTTGCTGATTCACAGCATTCTTGAAAATGAAATGAGAAGACTAATATTTTAGGTGAAGCTGGTGTAATAATGCGGAAGAAGACAGTATATGCAGATGATTTCGTCAGGGACAGAATGCATTCAGCATCTGGAATACAGGCGGCTATTAATCATGCAAGGAGCATTCAGGCAGATGAGATAAGGTTCGGTGAAGGTACATACTATCTTGACGAATGGCAAAGGATCGAAACCCTGTCCATTGCCCATGATGATGGCTGCGGTGACATACATGAAAAGGATGTGCACCTGCTAGTTGAAGGGATGACCGGCATGACTCTAAGGGGGGAATGTCTTGAGGATGGCAGTCCGGGCACGGTTCTCGCAGGATCAAACAGCCGGATACCGGATACTCTTCTGCCATCGATACTTTGGGCAACAGGTTCAAGGAACCTGACAATAAGGGACCTTGCGTTCACAAGGAGCCCCGAGACCGCAAGTGCGGGAAGGGTAGTGGCGATACACGGGTCATCGCTGACAATTGAGGTTATCGAAGGTCTTCCAATTGGCGATGGCATGGGAGCATACTGCATGAACAGGTTCGACCTCTCTGACAGAAGCCTGCAGGGAGCAAGCCTGACATTCGGCTTTGGCTATGACAGGCGATTCAAGAGGACCGGAGAGCGTACGCTGGTGCTTGAAGATGACAACCTATCCCCGATACTGAGGGTTGGGGACGGCGTTTCCTGGCACCAGGCGGGGAGAACTGATTTCCAGCTGTTCTTCGGAGAATGTGAAAACATCAGGCTGGATAATGTTAGGATATCCAATTCAAACAGCTTTGCCTTGCTCACTGAACATTGCAGGAATATAAATGCGCGAAGGCTTGTCATCAAACCGGATGGAGGTCAGTTTTTCACAGGCTCCAGGGACGGCTGGAAGATATACAGGTGCAGCGGGAAAATAGAACTGGACGAATGCCACTTCGAAGGAGTCAGGATGGACGGTCAGAATGTCCACAGCAACTTCATGGTCGTTGAAAAGCTGCTGTCACAAAAAAGCCTGCTCTGCTCATGCAAGTATGCTCCGATACCGCTTGAATCGGGCTCGGAAATGGATTTCCATGACGGTACCCGTATTGTACGTAACATGATAGGACAATGGAAGACCACAGGAAGATATCCTGTCATCCATTCTAGAGTTGACAGAGAAACAGCTGGAAGGGAGGTACCCGGGGTATCAAACTTCATCACCATGTATGAGGTATCGTTTGAGGATGAGTTTGAGGGATTCGTTTCAAAAGGGACGCTTATGACGCCATCATGCTGGGAACCGGAATCATACATATGCAGGAACACTGTGTTCAGGAACATTGCCGGAGCAGGACAGCTCCTAAGATGCAAGGATGTCCATATTGAAGGATGCCGCTACGAAAACATGATGAATGCAGGTATCCTTATGGGTGCGGAGCTTGATACCCACAGTGAAGGCGGTCATGCAATAAATATAGTCATAAAGGGCTGCGTATTCGATAATTGCGGCTTCAAGCCAAGATATGGAAGATTCGGAGGCGCATGCATAGCAATAAAATCACAGGGCTTCAATGACCCTCATAACAGGAAAGTCCTGATTGAAGGGAACCTGTTCAAAAACAGCAGCATCGCTGTGGAGGTTCGTGACGCATCGGATGTTCTAATAAGGTCAAACAACTATGAGGAGATCAGGGAAAGATATGTCATAGACAGTGAGACTACTTCTGACATCAGGATCTCTGATTGTTGACAATAATTACAGCACAAGGAGCCAAGACTATGAGGAAACTGATTTGCAAATCACCAGGCATTGCCGAACTGACAGACTATGAGGACTTACCTGTAAAACCAAATGAAGTGAAGGTCAGAGTAGAGTTTGCATCTCCCAAACACGGGACTGAAATAGCTGATTTCAGGGGAACTACACCCTTCATAGACGGGAAATATGATCCGGAGTGGCAGATTTTCAAAAGCCGTGACAAGGATGAGCCAAGGGGACTTGAGTATGGTGACCTGCCGCTAGGAAACATGTTCGTGGGCATGATCATCGAGGCTGGAGAAAATGTGACTGACTACAAGGTAGGCGACAGGGTCTGCTCCTATGGGTCCATAAGGGAGACCCAGATAGTGAATGCCGTGGACAACTATAAGCTCAGGAAAATGAAGGCAGATGACTCCGAAAGAAACGCAGTATGCTATGACCCGGCTCAGTTTGCCCTGGGTGGAATAAGGGATGCAAATGTAAGGGCAGGTGACAATGTAGCTGTCATAGGACTTGGGGCCATCGGTCAGATCGCTGTCCAGCTGGCAGCAAAGGCAGGAGCAAATGTCATAGCGGTAGATCCAATACCCAAACGCCGTGAAATCGCACTTAAGCATGGTGCCCGGTTTACCCTTGACCCAGTATCATGTGACGCAGGGCTTGAGATCAAGAGGTTAACAGGCAAGGTAGGAGCTGATTCCATAATTGAAACCAGCGGAAGCGTCCATGCGCTGCAATCCTCGCTAAAGGGACTCGCATATGGGGGGATAATATCCTATGTGGCTTTTGCCAAGCCGTTTCCGGCAGGACTTTGGCTCGGACAGGAAGCGCACTTCAATTATGGAAGGATAGTGTTCTCCAGGGCCGGAAGCGAACCGAACCCTGAGTATCCAAGGTGGTCAAGGAAGAGGATAGAAGACGTCTGCTGGGAGCTCCTCATGAACGGCTACCTTGATTGTGATGACATAATCGACCCGATAGTGGACTTTGATGACTGTGCTGAAGGCTTCAAGAAGTATGTGGACCTTGAGCCTGACCTCAGCATAAAGCTGGGAATTGCTTTCAGGAGGGACAAGCTATGAGGCTAGGCACACAGGACAAGGATTTCTTCCCTAAAGGGCTGACTGAAAAGTTCATCCATGTCAAAAGATTGGGCTTTGACTGCTTCGAGATAGACGGCAAGGTGCTTACTGAAGACACAACTCTGGTGAAGGAAGCCATAATGGCTTCAGGACTCCCTGTAGTATCCGCCTGCGGTGGTTATAGGGGATGGATCGGGGACTTCATCGAAGAGAGACGACAAAATGCCATTGTTGACCTGAAACTAATAATAAGGGCGCTCAGGGAAGTCGGCGGAAAGAGCGTTGTTGTTCCCGCCGCATGGGGAATGTTCACCTACAGGCTTCCGCCAATGGTATCTCCAAGAAGCCAGGAAGGTGACCGCAAGGCAATCCTTGATTCGCTCAAGGAGCTTGATCCGGTCGCAAGGGAATGCGGCATCACCATCTGTCTGGAACCACTCAACAGGTACCAGGACCATATGCTGAACACATTGAAGGACGCAGCTGACGTGATAGAAGCGGGAGGCTTTGAAGCAGTGAAGATAACAGCTGACTTCTATCATATGGCGATCGAGGAGGACAGCGTGGCAGGATCCCTCGAGAAATATTCAAGGGAGATCGGGCATGTCCACATTGCCGAAAACCACAGGTTTCAGCCGGGTACCGGGTCAATGGATTTCAAAAGCCTGATGGGTACCTTGAAGAAGATAGGATATGATGGGGCGGTAGTGTATGAATGCAGGGTCAGAGGCGAGGACCAGGAAAAAGCATACAGGGAATCTGTTGAACACATGAGAAGATTCATCTGATGGATTGGAGGATATGCAGGAAATGGCAAAACTAAGGGCTGCGATAATCGGTGCCGGTCAGATAGCAAGGAAGTCGCATATTCCGAATTACCTCTCCATGGAAGACGAAGTTGAAATTGTCGGCATTTGTGACAGGAACATTGAAGCCGCCAAGTCAGCGGCGAAAGAGAACAAGATCCCACATTGGTTTTCAGACCACAAGGAAATGCTTGATACGGTGAAGCCTGACATAGTCAATGTATGCGTCCCCAACAAATTCCACTGCACAGCAGTCTGCGATTCGCTTGACGCCGGCTGCCATGTACTGTGTGAAAAGCCTCCAGCTATCTCCTACAATGAGGCGGAGCTGATGATGAAGAAGGCGGATGAGTGCAAAAGGCTCCTTAGCTATGGCTTTCATCTCAGGCATGGGGAAAATGTAAGGATAATGAAGGAGAAGGCGCTTAATGGTGAATTCGGCAAGATTTATTTTGCCAAAGCAGAGTGGCTCAGAAGACGTGGAATACCAGGCTGGGGGAATTTCACAAACCGTGAAATCCAGGGCGGCGGACCTCTCATAGACATCGGTGTCCATATGCTTGATATAGCCGCCTACCTGATGGATTATCCTGAAATTGACCATGTATCAGCTGCCTCCCACGACCTGATCGGGAAGAGGAAGGGTGTAGGACTGTTGGGTGACTGGGATCCAGAAAGGTTCAAAGTTGAAGATTCACTTTTTGGTTTCATCAGGTTCAAGAACGGAGCAAGCCTAAGCATATCAACTTCATTTGCGCTTAACATGAAGGAAAAGGACAGGAAATGCCTTGAGATCTATGGAGACAGGCTGGGAGCCAGCCTCTTTCCGCCTGAAACCTTCGGTGAGGAAGGAAACATGCTGACAGACACTCAATATCCATTTGCAATAGATGAAGACCTTCATCTAAAGAGTCTCAGGAATTTCGTCAAGGCATGCAGAGGAGAAGAGAAGCTTCTTGTCACCGCAAAGCAGGGGGCGTATGTACAGAGGATAGTTGAAGCGCTGTATAAATCAGCTGAAGGTGGAGAAGCTGTAAGGTTATGAGTCAAAATACGACCTGACTTATAATGGTGAATAAAATAGCGATTGAGTTGCTCGTAGAGGAGAAGATCCCTTTACGAGCTTTCGCATTTAATAAAAGGGTTCATTATATGCATATGTCACGCAAATGACAAAAAAGCAATACTGCAGCATATGAAAAATAGCTGATTGAAATTCTATTCTCCTTTGAAGCAAGTGTTATTCAGCCCCCACTTTGAAAACCTATCGCAAGGGATAACCGATCAATCCGATTCAAGCGTGCATCACGGGCTATCCATGAGTTATACTTGTCTGAAGGGAACTTTGGATGAGTTCAATAATATTATGGAGGCTTGGCTGATGGACATTGATTATAGGGCATTAAGTGCTGTAGAGACAGGTCAGGCTAATCTCAAAGCTTTTCTAAGTTCAATAACGCAGCAAGGGATAGAAGGAATTGTGGACATGGTTGACAAACCAATGTCACAAGAAGAAAAGGAGTTCCTTTTGAGAAGTGCGATAGTAAATCTAAAGCTTATGGTGCAATTCCATATAGATGCGGCGCAGAGAAGCAGGTATGAAAGGGCAGCCTACTATTGCGCGGTAGTCAAGGACATCCACACCTATTTGGGTGAGAAAGATAAATTCAGTATATATCATGATAAAATAATTGCCGACAACTACAGGAAATCGGCATTGAAGGATGAATTTCGGAAAGCATAGAACTGATCGACGAATATAGAAGAAGGGACAAACAGGATCATGGCAAAAAGGAAAAAGACTGCAAAGAAAAGTGTGAATAAAGACTATTTGACCCGTGAAGAGTATGAAGAGTATTTGGCGGGACTGTATGGCATGGACTTCATAGCTGGTTACACTGAAGGCGGAGTCCCTTATGGTAATTTCATATAGGAAGATAAGTATGTGACAATGAATAAAAATGTGAGTGATGAAACGGATGATGAAATACCGTTTTAGAACCAAGTGGAAACTCATGCTACCAAGCATGTCAAAAATCCGATTGTACTATGGATATATGATCAGTTAGCACCTGTATATGTTATAATTGCAGCATAAGGTTTTTTATGAGGTGTTTCTATGAAATCATTTGAGGTTGTAGCGGCAATCATCGTCTGTGGTGGCAGGGTCCTCTGCATGCAGCGTGGTGAAAGCAAATATGAATATGTTTCGAAGAAATTTGAGTTTCCTGGCGGCAAGGTCGAACCTGGAGAAAGAAACTCGGAAGCACTGGTTCGTGAGCTTAAGGAAGAGATGGACATCGATGTTCAGATAGCTGAGGATGACTACTTCATGACTGTTTCCCATGATTATCCTGATTTTTCGATCACTATGCACGCATTCATATGCAAAGTGGATGACTGCAGCTTCACGATGAATGAGCATTCTGATTTCAGATGGCTCGGAAAGAGCGAGCTGATGCAGCTTGACTGGGCACCTGCGGATGTGCCGATAGTCATTGCAATTGAAGACAGTGAGGTTTTGGATGGAAAGCGCTTATAGTCTTAGGGACGGTCTGGTCAAGGGATTCATAGATGGAAACATGCCAGCACTTGCAAATTACAGGCCGAGGCTTCTGATCAATGACAATGAAAAGGGCGAGAAGGTACTCACCAGTATAATTAAGGAACTGTCCGACTGTGACGAGTTCCTTTTTTCAGTGGCATTCGTAACAAAGAGCGGTGTTATTTCTCTCATTGAGACGCTTAAAGAGCTTGATGAAAAGGGTGTGAAGGGGCGAATAATCGCATCACAGTACCAGAATTTTTCTGACCCTGCAGCTCTCCGGAAGCTCATGGGTTTTGGGAATATTGACCTTGGTATCGTAACAGAGGACCAGGGTAAGATGCATACTAAGGGTTACATATTCAGGAAGGGCAGTGAATATACGATTATAGTCGGCAGCAGCAATCTCACTCAAAGCGCACTCTCCGTCAACAAGGAATGGAACCTGAAGGTCACATCCACATTTGAGGGAGCCCTTCTTCATGAAACGCTGCATGAATTTGAGCAGCTTGCAAAAAAATCCGTTAAGGTCGATGAGGCCTACCTTGAACAGTACCAGGCAATCTATGATTATCAGTCCAAGGCAAGGAGACTGCTTGAGAAGACCTCGCATCACGGAATGATCCATTTCCAGAGGATACTTCCGAACAAGATGCAGACATCAGCACTGGATGCCCTGGACGAGTCAAGGAATGCAGGAAGAGGCAAAGCTCTTGTTATCTCAGCGACAGGAACAGGGAAGACCTACCTTTCAGCCTTTGATGTCAGGAAATTCAATCCGAGGCGTTTCCTTTTCGTGGTACACAGGGAGCAGATAGCCAAGGCAGCTATGGAGAGCTTCAAAAGGGTATTTGGTACTGATAGGTCCATGTCAGTGCTTAGCGGTACTTCGAAAAGTACAGATTCAGATTTTCTCTTCTCCACGGTTCAGACTCTTTCAAAGGATGAGGTACTTTATGGCTTCAAACCAGATGATTTCGATTATGTTGTAATCGACGAAGCTCATAGAGCTGGCTCTAAATCATATGAGAAGATTCTTAAGCATTTTAATCCCACATTCCTCCTTGGAATGTCTGCTACACCTGAAAGGACAGACGGGTTTGATGTATTCGCGTGGTTCGACCATAATGTTGCTTTCGAGATAAAGCTGCAGCAGGCAATGAATGAAAACATGGTATGTCCCTTCCACTATTTCGGAGTATCGGAGATCAAGGTGGACGGTATCCTTATCAATGATTCAACCAGCTTTTCAAAGCTTACCTCAGATGAAAGGGTAAGGAACATTGCTGAAAAGGCTGAATTCTATGGCCATAGCGGACACAGGGTGAGAGGTCTCATATTCTGCAGTCGCAGAGAAGAGGCTGAGGTGCTTTCCGGCAAATTCAATCTCATGGGATACAGGACAGTTGCGCTTTCAGGAGCAACCAGCCAGGAAGAAAGGATCGAAGCGGTGAACCGCCTCGAGCAAAAGGAACGTGATGGGGGACTTGACTACATATTTACGGTGGACATATTCAATGAAGGCATAGATGTACCTTCCGTGAATCAGGTCATAATGCTCAGACCGACTCAGTCGGCAATAATCTTCGTGCAGCAGCTGGGAAGAGGTCTCAGGCATTTTGATGACAAGGAGTACGTGGTGGTACTTGATTTCATAGGGAACTATGACAACAATTTCCTGATACCTGTAGCCTTGTCAGGGGACCAGAGCTACAACAAGGACACCATGAGAAGGTTCGTTGCCGAAGGAACAAGGGTGATACCCGGATGTTCCACGATAAACTTCGACAGGATAACAAGGGACAGGATATATTCTTCAATTGACAGGGCGAATGTCAACGACATCAAGCTGATCAAGGAATCCTACATGATGCTGAAGATGAGGCTTGGCAGGATACCAAGGCCCGGAGAATTCGCAGAGTTCGGCTCGATAGACATAGAGAGGATATTCCATAAATCCGGATCCTACCATAATTTCCTCAAGAAATATGAGGATGAATATAAGGTCGAACTATCTAATCTCGAAGAAGTGTATATTGAATACATATCAATAAAGTATGCATCCGGGAAGAGACCTCATGAGCTTGAGCTTCTAAAGCTTATTGCAGGAGGTTCAAAGAATCCATTGGATGAACTTGATATTATGCTTCAGGAGAAATATGGGATTGTCATCAATGAGAACACTAGGCTTAACCTGGAAAACCAGATGACTCAGAATTTCGCCACTGGTTCAGCGAAGGACAGCTACAAGGATGCGGTGTTCATGGAAGGTTCCAAATGTGCTGACAGTTTCATGGAATGCCTTCAAAATCCTGACTTCAGGCTGCAGTTTGATGAACTGGTTGGTGTGGGATTGTCGCGATACCAGGAAAGGTACTCGGAAAGATACAGGCAGACAAACTTCAAACTCTATGAGAAATATACCTATGAGGCCGTCTGCAGGTGCCTTGACTGGGAGAAGAGCGAGGTAGCCCTGAATATCGGTGGATACAGGTTTGATAAGAAGACCAGGACCTACCCTGTGTTCATCAATTATGACAAGCATGAGGATATAAGTGCAACAACAAAGTATGAAGACCGTTTTCTGTCATCTGAAACCCTGGAGGCGATATCAAAATCCAAAAGGACTTTAAATTCTGATGATGTGGTCCAGGCTTATAATTCAGAGGCAAACGGGGTAACGATGCTCCTTTTTGTTAGGAAGAACAAGGATGACAGGATTTCAAAGGAGTTCTATTTTCTCGGAACCATGAAGGCAATCGGAACCCCAGAGGAGTTCATTATGTATGGCACTAATGTTACAGCGGTCAAGCTCTACTATTCGCTGCACACTCCGGTACGGGGAGATATTTACGACTTTATCACCAGGTAATCGCTGAATAATATGATTTGTCCTCCGCATAATGAAGTAAAGAAATGCAGGAGGGTTATCATGAGCGAAAAATCTTTGTTCAGCGGCGGAAGGTATGCTACAAGAGGAGTGATGTCTGGACTTTGCCCCGGACTTCAGTTCTATCTTTGGAATCTGATTGACAGGATGGAAATCGAGAAGGATTACCTCCAGGTGTTTGTCCTTGAATCCTTTGGGAGGGACTGGCTCAAGGTAATCCACAGGCAGGAAGTCCCTCATTATGAGAAGGAACACCTGATAAAGGTTGATGGTGACAACAAGGACGGCAAGATATTTGTCATCGATTCAGTAGATTATTCAACTATGCTCTATGCTGAAGAGTACTGAGGTGGAATATGGATCCCATTAATGAATACATGGAGAAGTTCGACGGGGAAAAGCGGGAATGGCTTCAGAACTTTGTGGGCTACATGAGAGAAAACCATCCTGATATTCCAGGAAGGATATCCTACCAGATGCCCATGTTCAAGTTCAATGGAATGTATGTGGCATTTTCAGCGGCAAGTGACCATTTTACATTCCATACACTTGATTTCGATATGATTGAGGAGCTTAAGGGGCTTCTGCCTAAAGCGAAGTTCGGCAAGGGTTCAGCCAAGGTTCCCTATAATGACAAGGCTTCAGTTGAGATACTTATAAGTGCCATTGAAAAGTTAATAGCAAGATATGGATAAATATGAAGGAAATACCAGCCGGGCGGCTGGTATTTCCTCTTGGTAATAAATTACTTACATGTATTTTTTCTTGCCATTTTCCTCATATTCTTCGATGAGGCCTTTCTGGATAAGATGGTCTATGTGTGCACCAGCTTCACCGACAGCAAACCACTTCTGTGTCAGCGGGAACTCAGTCCAGTTCTTTGCCCTTATCGACCAGCTCATTCTTGAAGCGATCTCATAGGTTGTCATTCCGGGCTCGGCCTTAATTATCTCTAAGGCTTCATCAAGACGAAGCATATGGTGTTCCTTCAGCTCAGTTATCCTGTCGCGGATATCTCCCATGGGGTTCCTGTGGGCTGAAAGGGTTGTGGTCACATGCAGCTTGTATATCTTGTCGAGACTCTTCAGGTAGTCACCCAGTGAGTCTGGAAGCTCAGGCCACCTTGTTATGTTCGGTGAGATGTCGAATATGATGTGGTCGCCGGCGATGAGAAGTCCATGTGCTTCATCGTAAAGGACCATGTGTCCTGGTGTATGCCCTGGTGTGGATATGGCAACAAGGCTGTAGCCAGCTATCCTGAAAATGAATCCTTCCTCAATGGTCTCAATCTTGAGGTCCTGGGGAGGGAGATAGTTCTTGAAGGGATTTGTCTTCCTGTTCTCGGTTATCTCTTCCTCGCTGAAGCCGAATGAAAGTGACTGTTCCTCTATCTCCTTCCACCTCAAAGTGCTCCTGAACCTGTCCAGCACAAGAAGGTCGGTAGAAGAGATGAATATCCTGTTCTTCCCGGTTTTAAGTCTTCCGATCAAGCCTGTATGGTCAGAATGTACATGAGTCAGGAATATGTCCAGGTCATCAAGACTGACGCCCAAAGCATCGATTCCCTCGACAAGCGCTTCATGGCATGCATCTATATTGAAGCCTGTATCTATTAGAAGGCTGCGCTCAGCACCCTTGATTAGATACGAATTAAGGTTTTTAAGTGGATTTCCCGGAAGAGGGACCCTGATCAGATAAATGTCTTTCATTACCTCATGTGGCATATCTATACCTCCTTGGCATATTAGTTCGATTATACTTCCGTGGAAGTCATTATGCAACTTGAGAAGAATCATTATAATCTCTTCACAGAGGTTAGTTTTTTGTAAATAGAGTGTAACATCATAAAATATACCCAATATAGAATATATAATAAATTTAAGGTGCATGAAGTATCATGGATAATGTAAGGATTATTTGTGATGAAAGCTTGATTTATATGGAAATGAAATAGAGGGGGAAGGGATTTGGGAAATATTAGTAAACCGAAATTTGCAGTTCTTGGGGCTGGACACGGTGGTACCGCAATGGCGGGTCATCTCTCGTTGCTGGGCATTGAAGTAAGCCTTTATAACAGGAGTGCTGACAGGATCAGGGCAATCCAGGACAATGGAGGCCTCGACATTGTCAGCAATTCTGACAGTATCCCTCATGGCTTTGCCAAGCTGGATGTTGTCACTTCTGACATGAAGGAAGCGATCGAAGGAAAGGAAGTGCTGATGGTTGTCGTTCCTGCGACTGGACACGCATTCATGGCAGAGCATATGGCTCCACACCTTGTCGACGGGCAAATCATCGTCTTGAATCCAGGCAGGACCGGTGGAGCGCTCGAGGTCCTTAACATCATAAGGAAGCTTGGCTGCATGGCTGACGTTACCGTATGCGAGGCTCAGACACTCCTATATGCTTCAAGGGCAATAAATCCTGCCCAGACTCAAATTTTCAGGGTAAAGAACAGCGTTCCTGTTGCGGCGATCCCGGCACACAGGACCCCTGAGATTGTGAAAAAGCTTAGGGCTGCACTCCCGCAGTTCATACCCGGAGACAATGTCATGAAGACCAGCCTTGACAACATAGGAGCTATTTTCCACCCGGCGGTGACGCTTCTTAATGCAGCAAGGATCGAGAGTACAAACGGTGACTTCGACTACTACACTGAGGGAATAACAGCTTCAGTGGCCCTGATCCTTGACAAGATGGACCAGGAAAGGGTGAATGTTGCAGAATCACTTGGCTTCAGGGCGATGACAGCCCGGGAGTGGCTGTATATCGCTTATGATGCGGCGGGTCGGACACTGTTCGAGGCCATGAGGAACAACAGGGGCTACGATGGCATCAAAGCACCGAAGACTGTCTATACAAGGTATATAACGGAAGACATACCGATGAGCCTTGTCCCGATTGCGGAGCTTGGAAAGCTCGGAGGAGTAGAGACACCGACAATAGACTCAATAATCCTGCTTGGTTCACTTCTTCACGAGACTGATTACAGGGCTATGGGAAGAAATATCGAGACAATGGGACTATCAGACATGTCGCTGAAGGACATACGAAATTTCATAATAAACGGCGACCTGTCGAAATAAGGAACAGCCCCGGAAAATTTCCGGGGCTGTTCACATCTGGATCGAAGTGAAAGAATAAAATGGAATGTTGGGGTAATGATTGTGCTCATTCTGACAGGTCCGCTATGAATGGATCCACTTCAATGCCCATGATGATGTCTCTTGTCAAATTAATCCAGCTAATGCATGAGTCAAGGAGGATGGAATCACCTGTAATGATGTTCTCATTTCCTTCCATCATCTTGTCGGTGTCATCAGCCAGTATGACCTCAACCGGAAGCTGGAATGATGAGGAAATCTCCAGTATCCTTTGTCGGAGCCTTCCTGAATTGGAAACCGGCGAGTCAAGATAGATCCTGGCTGAAGAAGCTCCAGTACTTTCCAGTGACTGAAGAATAAGCATTATTGCCAGATCAGTCTGAGGGATTAGGTGGTATGTCCCCCGGAGACCTGCAAGGTCCCTTATTACCCCATCGCCGCAGAGGATAAGTAGGCTTCCTGACAATGCTGTCTCGAGGGTTATTATGATGTTGAAGCCGTCAACAAGGACTTTCCTCCCACTGATTTCAGCTGGAGTGATAAGCTTTTTTAGTCTGTTCTGCAGGTCCCCTGTCGATGATACGCTTCTCTTCAGTGCATTCCTCTGCCTTGCTGTAAGGCTGTGGTGATTGCCTATGAAGGTCGCTGCTGTATCCATGGAGTAGCCCCTATCGAGCAGCCACTTCAGCTCTTCCCTTGCAGCCTTCAGGCGCAAAAGGGCGGAACCTGTGAAATCATCACGGTCCGCCCTGTCAAAGCCCCTTTTTGGTTTGGTCTCCATCAGAATCACTCTCCTGAAGGTATAACCCTTTCGTCGATCGGTGTATATGGTCGAAGTTCGCTCAGATTGACATAAGCCGGTCTCATTATCTTGTCATCAAGTATCTGTTCAAGCCTGTGGGCACTCCAGCCGGCAATCCTTGACACTGCGAAAATCGGTGTGAAAAGGTCCCTTGGTATCCCAAGCATGTCGAATACGAAGCCTGAGTACATGTCGACATTCGCTGAAGGAGCGTAGTCCTTGTTGGTCTTCTCCTGTATGAGCTTGCTGGATATCCTCTCGACATCCGCGATCAGGTTGTACTCCCTGTCCAGACCCTTGTGCCTTGAAAGCTCCTGTGCCTTCTTCTTCAGCAGTACCGTTCTCGGGTCAGAAAGCGTATATACAGCATGTCCCATGCCGTATATTAGTCCCTTGCCGTCGAAGGCCTTCTTGTCGAGTATCTTTGCAAGATAATCCGAAAGATCCGCCTCATTCTCCCAGTTGCTGACATTCTTCTTGATCTCCTCAAACATTGAAGCGACCATAAGGTTAGCTCCGCCGTGCTTGGGTCCCTTGAGGGCTCCTATTGCTGTTGCCATTGCTGAATAGGTATCAGTTCCTGAGGATGATACGACATGAGTCGCGAAGGAGGAGTTGTTACCGCCGCCGTGTTCAGCATGCACTACCATGAGCAGGTCAAGCATCTCTACCTCTTCCCTGGTGTAGTTGGAGTCAGTCCTTATTAGGTGGAGCATGTTCTCGGCAGTTCCTACACCTACCTTGGGTGTGTGGAGAACAAGGCTCTGATTGTCAAAGTAATGCCTTTTGGCCTGATATGCATAGGCAGCGATGAGCGGTGTCTTTGCAATCAGGTTGATCGACTGGGCAAGTACGTTCCTTACCGAAGTGTCATCCGGATTCTCATCATAGGAGTAAAGGGTAAGGATGGTCCTCTGAAGCTTGTTCATTATGTTCTGTGAAGGTATCTTCAGGATGACATCTTCCTTGTACGAATGGGGAAGTTCCCTGCATGCATCAAGCAATTCATTGAAGTCAGCAAGCTGTTCCCTTGTCGGAAGCTCTCCGAAAAGCAGAAGATATACTACCTCCTCGAAGCCCATCCTTCCGTCACTCTGGAATCCGGAGACAATATCGCTCATGTCGACGCCCCTGTAGTATAGGTTTCCTTCTACCGGAATCTTTGCTCCATCAGTCTGGTCATAACCAATTACGGAGCCTACTCTTGTAATTCCTACAAGCACGCCGGTGCCGTTCTGGTTCCTAAGCCCTCGCTTGACGTTGTACCTGTTGTAGAGCTCCGGTGAGATATAGCTGTTGCTTTGAACGACTTTTGCAAGTTCGTCAAGCCTTTCTTCTATTATGCTGTTGCTTCTGATTACCATGTGTTCCTCCTTTTCCCGCAGTGCATAACGATTTCCGTTGATGTCCCTTCACTTTGGGTTATGCGTTAGTATGTAAATTTGACGGATTCATTTTCGAAAATTGCAAAATATTATTCTCTATTCTATATCAATCGGAACGCATATGCAATACGAATATTGATTGATAAAAAATATTAATTATACGTTAATACTTTAGGTGGTGTTCACGCCGCGTAAGATGAAAACCAGTTGCGTTTGGTGTATAATAGTGATGCGAATTAATCATGGAATTAATTATCAGAATAATCAGACTTGGAGGTGCGTATATGAAAGCGATAGTGATGACAGGATTCGGAGGACCAGAGGTGTTTGCGCAGGCCGAGGTTCCATATCCGGAGCTTAGACCGGGTCACGTGATAGTAAGGGTTGCAGCCAGCAGCCTTAATCCTCTTGAGATAAAGATAAGGTCTGGAATAGCGGCAGGAAGCTGTCCTCCGATGCCGGCAGTGCTGAACATGGATTTCTCAGGAACCATAGCAGAAGTCGGAAGCGGAGTCTCAAAGTTCAAAGCCGGTGATGAAGTGTTCGGGATCGGCGGCGGTGTGGGTAAGATGCAGGGAGCGCTTGCGGAATACGTGCTGGCAGATGCTGACCTCATCGCACTCAAGCCGAAGGGCATAAGCCATGAGACAGCGGCTCTATATCCTCTTATTTCCATAACTGCCTGGGAAGCCCTTATGGATGGATCTGTGCTTGAAGGAGCTGCTAAGGTCCTTATCCATGGGGTGACAGGTGGAGTAGGCCACATCGCTGCACAGATGGCGAAAATGGCCGGAGCGCAGGTATATGGTACTGTCACGTCAGTTGATAAGGTCAGCCTGGCTAAGGAATTCGGAACAGATGAAGTCATTATAGCCGGGGCAGAGACTCCTGATGAATATAAGGAGAGATGCACTGGCGGACAGGGCTTCGACCTTGTGTTTGATACTGTAGGGGGTCAGAACCTCGCAAACAGCTTCATAGCTTCCAGGATAAAGGGAACTGTAGTGACCACCAATGGAAGGGTATCTATGGACCTTTCACCAATGCACCAGAAGGCCCTGACCCTTAAGGTCGTTTTCATGGCTATTCCTCTTGTGACAGGTAATGGCAGGAAGGAACAAGGTGAAATACTTCATTTTATCGCAAAGCTCATCGAAGAAGGAAAGCTCAGGATAAACAAGGATGTAAGGTCCTTCTGCTTTGATGAGATCGGAGATGCTCACAGGTATTTCGAGGAAAGGAAGGCAAAAGGAAAGATATCGCTTGTGTCAAGGTTCTAAAGCAGCCTGAAAGTTCCCTTGCGAAGGAAAAGTCCGGAACAAGGCAATAAATAGAATTGGGGGAATGAATGTGAAGAAGCTTGTTTCCATGTTCTCCGCCGCTCTGTTTGCATGCTCTGTATTCGCGCTTGATGTCAAGGCTGAGATTGTAAGTGTCGCTGATGTTGTTTATCCGGGGTCGATGGATGTTATTCTTGAGCTTGCTGGAAGGTATGACTCAGGGAGCGGGGATGGCGGAGCAGTTTTCGCTGCATATGCCGACAAGGCGGAGAAACTGTTTGTTGTGAACTCAGCAGAGAAGGCTTTGGATATCGTTGACCTTTCTGATGCAGGTGATGATTTCGAACTTGACAGGACCAGGAGGATTGAATTTGATGGTGTGGACGGACTGGGACAGATTGGGGAAATAACCTCTGTGGTTGTGGATAAAAAGGAGTCCTTCATTGCTGTCTCGGTCACAGCTGCATTGACACAGGACAATGGCTGGGTTGTGTTCCTTGATATGAAGGGTAATGTCCTAAAGGTTATCGGTGCAGGAAGTAAGCCTGGAATGATGACGCTCACTCCCGACAACAACACGCTCCTTGTAGCTAACGAGGGGGAGCCTGATACTTTATACACTGCAGATCCGGAGGGATCGGTCACAATAATTGATGTCAGGAACGGGGTGAGGAAGGCTTCTGCTGTAAATGTTGGATTCACAGGGGTTCCTGTAGAGGAGACTGTAAGGATGGCCGATCCGTCTTCCACTTGGGAACAGAGCTTCGAGCCTGAGCACATTACTGTAAGCAGGGACAGCAAAACAGCATACGTTTCACTCCAGGAATCAAACGCTCTTGCAGTGCTTGACCTGAAGGCCATGGAATTCACCGGTGTCTTTGACATGGGAGTCAAAGATCATTCACTACCTGACAGCAGGCTTGACGCAAGTGACAAGGACAACATAAACATTGCGCAGTATCCAGTCCTTGGGATGTACATGCCTGATGATGTGGAGCTGGTTACGGTAAAGGGGAAGGAGTATCTTCTTACTGCCAACGAAGGGGCGTGGCAGAATTATGGGACCTGGACCGACTGGATTACAGTCAATGAGATCAAGGCCGATGGCCTGCTCGGTCTGGATGCCTCACAATATGAGGGATTGGGACAGGCGGCAATAGATGCAATGGTAGCTGCATCAACATTCAAGGACGGACTTGGGAGAATGAAGGTCTCAAGACTGCAAGGCATTGGCGGCGACGGAAAGTACGATGTACTTTACAGCTTCGGCGGCAGGTCGTTCTCGATCCTTGATGCGAAGAATATGGAGATAGTCTATGACAGTGGAGATGAGCTTGAAGAGATCACGGCAAAATCCCTGTACAAGTACTTCAATGCCTCATCTGAAGATGCCGCAAGGGATATAAAATCAGATGAGAATGGGCCGGCACCTCAGGCATTGGCAACAGGTCAGATCGGAAAATCCACTTATGCGTTCATAGGGCTCGGTGAAATCGGAGGCGTGGCAACATACTGCCTTGATGACATAACTGATCCCGAATTCGTATCATACTCGGCATCGAGAGATTTTACAGGCAATAAGGATTCAGGTCCGACTGACCTTATCTTCGTTGATGCTGACAAATCACCGACAGGGGAAGCGCTTCTTGCAGTCACCTGCGAAGCATCCGGAACAGTAGCTTTATATGAGATACATGAAAGGAAGGAAAAGATGATTACAATCCTCCATACCAACGACCAGCATGCCAGGGTCACCCCTGGTGACGGGCTTGGAATGGCAAGGGTAGCAAGCCTTAAGGATGAATTTGCAGGCTACGGTAATGAGGTACTTCTTCTTGATGTTGGCGATGTCCTTCACGGGACAACCTTCGCGACCCTTGAGAAGGGCGAAAGCGTAGTCAGGGTTATGAACGAGGTCGGGTATGATGCAATGACACCGGGAAACCACGACTTCAACTACGGCAAGGACAGGCTGCTTGAACTTGCGGGGATGGCCGAATTTGACATAATATCCTCCAACATTGCCTATGAGGACGGGGCAAGCTTCCTGAAGCCATATGTAATCAAGGAGGTCGACGGTATCAGGGTGGCGATCTTCGGGCTGACCTCTCCCGAGACCTATTACAAGACTCTGCCGAGCAATGTCGAAGGGCTTAACATAAACGACCCGGTGACAACTGCGAAGATGATGATGGCAATGCTCGAACCGATAAGTGACATCCAGATAGCTCTGACACATCTTGGCACTGACGAGTCGACTGAGGAGGATGAAAGGTCGACTGCCATAGCAATGGCTGTTGAAGGAATAGACCTTATTCTTGATGGACACAGTCATTCTGTATTTGAGTATGGTAAAGTGGTCAATGGAACCATGATCGCCAGTGCGGGGGAATACAACAAGAATGTCGGGGTTGTTAATCTTCTGGTTGGTAAAAAGGGCGTAGATGTCCTGGAACCGGTACTTGTCAATGTAGCAGCATCCACAGCCATAATGGGAGACAGCGGAGTAACCGCAATAATTTCTGAGATCAATGCCGGGCAGGCTGATATCCTGAAGGAAGTGGTGGGGTATTCTAATGTTATCCTTGATGGCATCAGGGATAACGTAAGATCCAAAGAGACAAACCTTGGGAATCTCATAGCAGATGCAATGCTTGAGAAGACCGGAGCGGAGCTTGCGTTCATGAATGGCGGAGGAATAAGGTCATCGATCAATATCGGAGACATTACCCTTGGAGAGGTAATCACTGCACTGCCTTTCGGGAACTATGTGGAAACAAGGAAATATACAGGCAGCATCATAAAAGCTGCCCTTGAGCACAGCGTGGAGTTCCTGCCAGGTACCGCAGGCTCGTTCCTGCAGGTTGGAGGGATCACCTTTGATGCTGATACATCAAAGGAAGCAGGTTCAAGGGTATCAAACATAATGATTGCAGGAATGCCGATCGAAGAGGCAAAGGAATATACTGCAGCACTCAATAATTTCCTTGGTGCTGGCGGTGATGGTTACACGATGTTTATTGGATCGCCGGTACTAATAGAGTATCCGGCACTCGATGAGATACTCATAGAGTACCTGAACCTTCATAGCCCGGTAGCGCCGGCTGTCGAGGGAAGGATAAACGTCATAAGCTGAGAATTATACACTCAAACGAAGGGGCCGCATAAAGCGGCCCTTTGCCATTTCCTTGAATGGCATAAGATTATTGAATTGATAAAAAACAACGAAGATAAGCTGGATGATTATAAATATATGTACAAATGAATAGATATGCGGTAAAATGTTTTGCATATGCCTTCAGGGGAAGGGACAAAGGAGGGGTACCGATGGACGGTGGAAACATTCAAATTCTTATAGCAATGGCATTATACATATCTGTAGTAATAGGCATCGGAATTTTTTACGCCAAAAGGGCTAGCGAAAGCAGTGACAACTATCTCATAGGTGGAAGGTCACTGGGACCATGGGTCGTGGCAATGGGTGCTGAGGCATCTGACATGAGCGGATGGCTGCTCATGGGACTGCCTGGAGTGGCTTACTGGTACGGGCTGAGCGATGCTGCCTGGACAGCTATTGGTCTTGGCATAGGAACATACCTTAACTGGCTGTTCGTTGCGAAGAGGCTCAGGAATTACTCTCATGCTGCAGGTGACTCGATAACCATACCTGATTTCTTCAGCAACAGGTTCAAGGAAAAGAAGAAGGTCCTGTCCGTTATCGCGGCAGTATTCATACTTGTTTTCTTCAGCGTCTATGCCGCAAGCTGCTTCGTTACCGTAGGAAAGCTGTTCAGCACACTCTTCGGAACATCATATCTGGTTATGATGGTGGCTGGAGCAGTGTTCGTAGTCTGCTACACCTTCATTGGAGGATTCCTCGCAGAAAGCGCATCAGACTTCATGCAGGGTATCGTGATGATAATCGCGCTAAGTGCAGTACTGGTTTCCGGAATAGCTTCTGCAGGTGGAATCTCAGAGGTAATTCAAAACGCCAGGGAAATTCCAGGATTCTTTGAATTCTTCGGAATGGCTCAGCCGGCGCTTGAAAATGGAGTGCAGAAGGTGGTAGATGGTGCTCCTGTATTCGGTGATGCAGCTGGTTACGGACTCCTTACTATAATTTCAACTTTGTCATGGGGCCTTGGATATTTCGGAATGCCACAGGTGCTCCTTAAGTTCATGTCAATCAATGATTCGGAGAACCTCAAGTTCTCAAGGAGGATCGCAACAGTCTGGGTTGCAATATCCCTTACTGCAGCGGTTGCAATTGGAATCATAGGAAGACTTCTGTTTCCAACCGAGCTTCTTACGCAGAGTGCATCGGAAAGCATATTCATCGTGCTTTCTACTCACTTCTTCCCGCCGCTTGTCGCCGGAATAGTAATGGCAGGAATACTTGCTGCAACGATATCATCCTCTGACTCATACCTTCTGATAGCTGCTTCAGCGTTTTCAAAGAGCATCTACCAGGGAATACTCAGGAAGGATGCCACTGACAGGCAGGTACTCAACATGTCCAGGATAACACTTGTAGTCATCGCCATTATTGCGGTATTCATTGCGATGGATGAGAACAGCGTAATCTTCACTGTAGTATCCTTTGCATGGGCAGGCTTCGGGGCTACCTTCGGACCGGTCATGCTCTTCTCCCTGTTCTGGAAGAGGACCACAAGGGAGGGTGCAATCGCCGGCATGCTTGCAGGCGGAGCCACCGTGTTCATATGGAAGCTTGTCATAAAGCAGCTTGGCGGAGTGTTCGGCATATATGAGCTGTTCCCGGCATTCGTGGTATCATGCGTGGTCATACTCCTGGTATCGCTTATGACAAAGGAACCTTCTTCAGAGATAACTGAGGAGTTCGAAAAAGTAAGGGCAATGTAATAATGAGGGGTCTGGAATGCCTGAGAGCACTTCCGGGCCCCTCTTAAATCAGCATGATTTATGGTATATTTGAGATTGGTACGAGCTATGCGTTTGCATAGAGTAGCATTATGCGGAGATGGCTCGATGACAAGTGATTCAAAAATGTATGTCAGGGCTGAAACTGAGATAGATCCTCCTGATAGTAAGCCAAGGATACGTGAATTATTTGCAGAAGAGGACTTCAATTCTGAACTTGAAAAGGGTATTAATGACTTTAGTAACGGGAATGTCATTTCTGCAAAGATCATAGCTGAGAAAATAAACAGGAAATACGGAGTGTAAGCAAAATATTGGTAGTAAGGACCAGTGTATTTATTTGCTGATACCGCAAGGTGCCAGTACATTATGAAATATTTGTGCTCATACGGAGGGACAACATGCTTCAAAGGACAAGAAAGGCAATAATTCTGGTGTCGCTGCTTCTGTTTCCTGTTACCCTGAACTATTTCTCACCATATGTATCGTTTGATGGTGCAATGAACGGTCTGGTTTCAGGAAGCCTTATACTGTTCGGTATGCTGTTCCTGTCAGGCATGTTCCTTGGAAGGGCCTGGTGCGGCTGGGCATGTCCAATGGCAGGATTAAGCGAGTATGCCCTTTCGGTTAACGGTAAAAGCGTCAACACTGGAAGACTCAGGAAGATAAGGTTTGTGATATTCACTGTCTGGTTCGGTGGGATAATCGCCATGTTCGTCCTGGCAGGCGGAATAAAAGGCATCGCACCCTTACATATGACCGAGAATGTCATATCTGTCGATGAACCGGTAAAGTACATTGTCTACTTTATGGTCCTGCTTCTCTTCACTGGGCTGACCTTCGCCCTTGGTAAGAGGGGCGCATGCCATTCCATCTGCTGGATGTCGCCATTCCTGGAGGGTGGCTACAGGCTTGGAAGATGGCTCAGGCTGCCGCAGCTCAGGATATTGTCCGAGCCGAAGAGCTGCATATCATGCGGAGCCTGCGACAGGAAGTGCCAGATGGATATAGATGTTTCTATTGGCCTTAAGACGGGATCTATAGAGGACCCGGACTGCATCCTGTGCGGAGAGTGCACCGGAGCCTGCAAAAAGGATGTCCTGAGGTTCGGGACAAGGAAGATATGAGGAAACTTAACTGATCAAATTAATTGAAAGGGCTTCACCAGAGCTCTCAGCTTTTTGCTGAGAGCCAGGTGAAGCCCTTGATTCTCTTCTTACTTTCCGATGTCAGGAATAGTTGCGAAGCCTTTTTCAAGGTCCTCGTCAGTGGGTATGTGGTCAACCATGTTGCCGCTGTTGTAGTTCATGTAGGCTGTCATATCGAAGTAGCCAGTACCTGTGAGTCCGAAGAGTATGGTCTTCTCTTCACCTGTCTCCTTGCATTTAAGCGCTTCTTCAACAGCACCGTAGATTGCGTGGGATGATTCAGGAGCAGGGAGGATACCTTCGCATTTGGCGAAGATAGAGGCAACATCGAATACCTTGCTCTGTTCAACGGACCTTGCTGTGATATAGCCGTCATGGTAAAGCTTTGAAACTATGGGGCTCATGCCATGGTATCTGAGTCCACCTGCATGGTTAGGTGAAGGCATGAAGCCTGAGCCTAAGGTGTACATCCTGATGAGAGGGGTCATCTTGCCTGTATCTCCGAAGTCGTAGGCATATCTTCCCCTTGTGAGGGATGGACATGAAGCCGGCTCTATCCCCACGAACTCGATGTTGTTCTCTCCCTTTATCCTGCCGCCCATGAAAGGTGCTATGAGTCCTCCGAAGTTTGAGCCTCCTCCGACACATCCTATAATGACATCAGGCTTTATGCCGTATTTTTCGCAGGCTGTCTGTGTCTCAAGGCCTATTACTGTCTGGTGCAGTATGACGTGGTCAAGAACGCTTCCAAGCACGTATCTGCAGTTCTTCCTGC
Organism: Youngiibacter fragilis 232.1; assembly: GCF_000495435.3. Classification (GTDB taxonomy): domain Bacteria; phylum Bacillota; class Clostridia; order Clostridiales; family Clostridiaceae; genus Youngiibacter; species Youngiibacter fragilis. The sequence goes on from NZ_AXUN02000231.1 coordinate 49,104, forward strand.
TCATTGCGGTTTCAAGGGCCTCGGATATGGCGCATCCGAGTGATCCGCCGGTGCCCGGATTCTCTTCGAGTATCCTTCTTCCTACTGCTGTTTCAGTGGAAGGGGAAGCGTGGACCTTTGCGCCGTATGTCTCCATGAGGACCTTCCTGTAGGGCTTCTGCTCCGATGAGATCTTGACCATGAATACATCAAGCGGTACTCCATAGTATGCGCAGGCCATTGAAAGGGCTGATCCCCACTGTCCTGCTCCGGTTTCTGTGGTCAGGCTCTCTATTCCCTGCTGTTTCGCATAGAAGACCTGTGCTGCAGCGGAGTTAAGCTTGTGGGAGCCGGAAGTGTTGTTGCCCTCGAACTTGAAGTAGATCTTGGCAGGTGTCCCGAGCTGCTTCTCAAGGTTGTAGGCCCGGACCAGAGGTGAAGGCCTGTACATCCTGTAGTATTCAGTGACTCCTTCAGGTATTGGGATATACTCATCCTTCGTGTTCATCTCCTGCTCGACAAGCTCATCGCAGAATATCGGCTTAAGCTCATCTGCAGTCATCGGCTGAAGGGTCCCTGGGTGAAGGAACGGATCCGGAAGCTCCTTCATGACTGCCTTGACATTGTACCAGTGCTTTGGCATCTCCTCTTCAGAGAGATAGATCTTGTAGGGTATCTTTTCCATTCTAATCATCCTTTCAATTAAATTTGAAATAAAAAAAGCCCTTGTCCTACATAGGACAAAGACAAAGTCTCTGCGGTACCACCCAAATTGCGATAAATCGCCGCTCGTTCTGCACACCTTCATGCGCGCTCACTTTGAAACGGGTCGAGATCCCGGCTTGCATACTACCAAAACTCTGGTTTCTGCTTCGCCCTCATGAGTCCATTCACAGGGGTCCTTACACCGCGATCACACCAGGTGCGGCTCTCTTTGGAAAGGATGCTACTGTTACTTCTCTCAATCATCGGTTTTGATATGTGATATGTTATCTATGATGATAATCCAGGGTGGAGTGTTTGTCAATGAGGAACTTTTGTACTGCACGGGAGTGCAGAAATGGATTATTCTGACTTCCTTTGTTTGACACCAGCCAGATATTGATGTAACATCGAGACATAATGGAATATGTGGGGAGCTTGTGTGCAGGCTGAGAGGGAGTTTATAGCTCCGACCCTGGAACCTGATTTGGATAATGCCAACGTAGGGAAAGCTTTCACACGGTATGTGGGATGACCTTATAGGACATCCCGCTTTTTTTGTTCCCTATAGCCGAATCCTCTTCAGGTACCGGTATTCCAGTAATGAAGGAGTGATCGGATGGAAAATCACAAGGATCCAATTTCAAGCCACGGACTGCTGTGGTTCGGGGCGTCAGTATCGATAGCTGAGATACTGACAGGTACTTTCATCTCACCGTTAGGCTTTTCAAAGGGCATTGCGGCAATCATCACCGGACACCTTATCGGAGGGGTGCTGATCTATTTCGCGGGCCTCCTTGGAGCACGGAGCGGGCGAGGGGCCATGGATACTGCCAAGCTTTCCTTCGGGGAGAAGGGGGCAGCCCTGTTTTCTGTGCTCAATGTGCTGCAGCTTATCGGCTGGACAGCGATAATGACAGCCTCAGGGGCGAGTGCGGCGAACCTTGCGGCAAACGGCGCCGGCGGCTATTCATTATGGAGCCTGGCTATAGGTGTTCTGATACTTGTCTGGCTGGTAATGGGGATGAAGAACCTGGGTAAGATCAATATTGTCATAGTCGGGGCGCTTTTCCTGATGACGGTCGGGATCAGTCTTGCTGTATTCAGGGGAAATCCCGGGAGCAGTGGAGGAGGAAGCATGTCATTCGGAGCTGCGGTTGAACTGTCTGCTGCGATGCCTCTTTCTTGGCTGCCTCTTGTTGCAGACTATACCAAGGGTGCACGTAGAAAGAAGGCTGTTTCCTTCGCTTCAGCCTTCGCCTACACTGCCGGAAGCATATGGATGTATGCCATAGGTCTTGGCGCTGCGGTTTTCCTCGGTGAATCAGATATCGCGGTAATAATGGCAGGAGCAGGCTTCGGAATTCTCGGCATATATGTGGTGATTGCGTCAACCGTGACAACGACATTCCTTGATGTGTTCTCTGCCGGTGAGAGCTTTGCATCAATATCCAAATGGCCAGGCCGCAAAGCTGTCGCGGCAGCTGCCTGTGTCATTGGAACTCTCCTCGCACTCAGCACCGATGTGTTCAGGTTCGAAGGCTTCCTGTACCTTATAGGCTCAGTTTTCGCTCCAATGGCTGCAATCATGCTGACAGACCACTTTATACTGGGCAAGGACAGCTCAGGCGAAGCGTTCAACGTCATGAACCTTGGCCTCTGGGCAGCAGGCTTCATGGCCTACAGGCAATTCATGTCCGTGGACACCATACTTGGCAGCACACTTCCTGTAATGGCGCTTATAAGCGTAGCGACGATAATTATGAATGGAGGAATTCAATATGTCAAAAATGCATCTGGAAAAGAACAGGCTTAGGAATCCGCTGGTTCACTGCATCACGAACTATGTCACAGTCAACGATGTTGCCAACATGCTGATAGCATGCGGAGGAGCTCCTATAATGGCAGATGAGGCTGCTGAGGTCGAGGAAATGACAACCATATGTGATGCTCTGGTCCTGAATATCGGAACCCTTAACGAGAGGACTGTGGAATCGATGCTGAAAGCAGGCAAGAAGGCTTCAGAGCTTGGCCATCCGGTCGTACTTGATCCTGTTGGCGCAGGGGCCACAAGGCTCAGGACTGAAACCGCACTTAGGCTGATAAGTGAAATACCGATGGCGGTCATAAGGGGAAACATATCGGAGATCATGACGCTTTATCATGGAACCGGCAGCACCAAGGGTGTTGATGCCAGCATAGGTGATGCTGTTACAGAAGATAACCTGGATGAGAAGATAAGCCTTGCGAGAGGACTTTCGATAAATACCGGTGCAGTGGTAGCCATAACAGGGGCCATAGACATCATCGCTGACGGCAGATCGGCTTATGTCGTCAGAAACGGCCATCCGATGATGTCGAAGGTATCAGGGACCGGCTGCATGCTTACAGCTGTGATCGCATCCTTTGTTTCAGCCAGCCCAGATGACAAGGCGGCTGCCTGCGCTTCGGCAATATCGGCGATGGGCCTTTCTGGTGAGATAGCGCATGAGAGGCTCATGAAGTCCGGCGGAGGTCCTTCGACCTACAGGTCATACATCATAGATGCCATGGGAACACTTGCATCTGACGTACTTGAAGGGGGAACAAGGATTGAAGCAAGATAGGAGAAGCCTTTCACTGTACGCTGTGACTGACAGGCGAGGTCTTAACGGGATGGAGCTTGCAGAGGCAGTGAAGCTTTCAATAGAAGGCGGTGTCACAATGGTACAGCTCAGGGAAAAGGACCTTGGTTCAGCTGAGTATGCGGAGCTTGGGAAAGGTGTGCTTGAAGTCTGCAGAAGCCGGGGAGTGCCTTTTATAGTCAATGATGATGCCGAAGCTGCAATGATGCTCGGTGCTGACGGTGTGCATGTGGGGCAGAGCGACCTTGATGCCGTGAGTGTAAGGAATATAATCGGGGACAGCATGATACTTGGAGTGTCAGCCGAGACTGTTGAGCAGGCGATGAAGGCTGAGGCTGAAGGAGCAGACTATATCGGAGTTGGTGCGATGTTTTCAACTTCAACGAAGTCGGATGCGGGTCTTGTGGATATGAAAACCCTCAGAGAAATATGCTTTAGCGTGAAGATACCGGTCGTAGCCATAGGGGGTATAACGAAGGATAATCTGCACCTCCTGGCGGGCACGGGAATTGCAGGGATATCGGTGGTATCAGCCATATTTTCAGCAGGGTGCCCAAAAAAGGCGGCAGAGGAGCTTGCTGCAAGGATGGAGGTAATTAAGGCTTGAAGATCAGTGGAGTCATAGTGGACCTGGACGGAACCATCCTTGATTCGATGGGGATGTGGAAGGACCTGGGAAAGAGGTACCTTGAAGGTATGGGGATAAGGCCTGAGGAAGGCCTGTCTGAAATGCTTGCCCCGATGGGGATCGATGAGGCGTGTGAATACCTCAGAACAAGATATACCCTGCCTGTGGGCAGGGAAAAGATCCATGCAGGGATCCTTGCGATGATTGAGGATGGATACACAAAGTCGCTTGGGCTTAAGTACTATGCTGCAGAATTCCTTGAGGGGCTGCGGGCTAACGGGGTAAAGGCTGTGGCAGCCACTGCTACAGAGAGAAGACTTGCTGAGTCTGCCCTTGAAAGGCTTGGTGTGATAGGTTTGCTTTCCGGGCTGATAACGGAAAGAGAAGCAGGGGCGACTAAGAAGGATCCAAAGATCTTCCTGAAGGCTCTGAAGATGCTTGGTACGCCAATCGGGGAGACAGCGGTATTCGAGGATGCGATTCATGCGCTTAGGACAGCTAAAAATGCCGGATTCATAACTGTCGCTGTTGAGGATGAGGCAAGTAACGGCGAGCAGAAGGAGATCGTAAGGTTAGCCGATGTATATCTTGAAACACTTGCCGACTGGAGGTTTTGACATGTTGAAGGTACTTACGATAGCCGGCTCTGACTGCAGCGGAGGAGCCGGCATACAGGCTGACATAAAGACGATGACTTCGCTGGGAGCGTATGCTATGAGTGCGGTAACTGCACTGACCGCTCAGAACACAACGGGTGTATATGGAATACTTGAATCTGATCCGGAATTCCTTTCGCTTCAGCTTGACTGCATATTCAGGGACATATTTCCCGATGCGGTGAAGATAGGTATGGTCTCAAACAGGGAACTCATCGGTGTGATCGCAGGAAAGCTCAGGGAATATGGTGCGAAAAACATTGTGGTTGACCCGGTCATGGTTTCGACCAGCGGGAGCAGCCTCCTGGATGATGGTGCTGCTGCTTCTCTTATAAAAGAGCTTATGCCGCTTGCGGACATGGTAACCCCGAACATTCCCGAAGCCGAGAAGCTTACGGGGATAAGGATATGTTCCAAGGCCGATATGGAAGAGGCTGCCAAAGCCATATCCCGAATGATCCCCGGGTGGGTGCTTTTAAAGGGAGGTCATCTTAGGGAGAGTGCGGATGACCTACTGTGCAGGAAGGATGGGCTCATATGGATCAATGGGAAGAGGATTGACAACAGCAACACCCATGGCACAGGCTGCACATTGTCATCTGCCATAGCCGTGGGACTCGCAAACGGAATGAGTGTAGAGGAAAGCACGATATTGGCAAAGGAATATGTTGCAGGAGCACTGGGAACCGGTCTTGATTTGGGAAAAGGAAGCGGACCTCTGAACCATTGTTTTAATATCGGAAGAGATCTTCGTACAGGGACGTACTAATAAGTATTTTGACATTTGAAGGTTCGTATTGCAAAAATGCGGAAAATGAATCCTGAAATGAAGGCAAAATTGCACGATGATAGGCAATTGTCAAAATTAACATTAGATTAATCATAAATCATTAATATTTTGTAAAATAAATATTGAATTGCCATAACCTCTGGTATACAATTTTACGTATCAATCATGATGGGTGATCAAAAAGCCGCTTATGATGGAATTATTCTAACGACGAGTTAGGGAGACAAAGGGTGAGGAATATGGATCATGGGTTACCTAAGAAGCAGGGGTTATACGACCCTCAATTCGAACACGATGCCTGCGGAATGGGGTTTGTCGTAAACATCAAGGGAGACAAGTCGCACGACATTATTGATGAAGCGCTTACAGTGCTGGAAAACCTTAGCCACAGGGGAGCCGCGGGAGCAGACGAGAAAACCGGTGACGGATCAGGAATACTAGTCCAGATACCTCACGATTTCTATAAGCGTGAATGCGAGGTTCTCGGATTCCAGCTGCCAGAGAAAGGTGATTACGGCGTCGGAATGATATTCGCGCACAAATACGACGAATTCAGAAGGATTCAGATGGATGCCTTCGAAAAGATCGTCAAGGAGGAAGGGCAGAGCATCCTCGGTTGGAGAGAAGTCCCCATAGACAAGACTATGGTAGGCGTTACCGCCAAGAATGTCATGCCGAGATTCGTACAGGTATTCATAGGAAAGAGCGAAGACATAAAGAATGAAAGGGATTTCGAAAGGAAACTCTACATTATAAGGAAGCTTGCAGAGAAGGCGATAGTCCCGCTATGTGAAGACAAGGGAGGCACCTTCTACGTATCGAGCCTTTCTTCAAAGACCATCGTATACAAGGGCATGCTTACTGCTGAACAGCTCAGGCATTTCTACCTCGACCTTTCTGACCTTGATTTTTCATCGGCTCTTGCCATGGTGCACTCAAGGTTCTCGACCAACACCTTCCCAAGCTGGGAAAGGGCACATCCAAACAGGTTCATTGTCCATAACGGTGAGATAAACACCATAAGAGGTAATGTCAACTGGATGAGGGCAAGGCAGAAGAACATGAAGTCCAGGTACTTCGACGACCTGACCAAGGTTTATCCTATAGTTGATGAGACTGGAAGCGATTCCGCCATGTTCGACAACAGCCTTGAATTCCTTCATATGACTGGAAGGACTCTTCCTCATTCCGTGATGATGATGATTCCGGAGCCGTGGGAGAAGAACGTCCTGATGTCCAAGGAAAAGAAGGAGTTCTACAAGTTCAACTCATTCCTGATGGAACCATGGGACGGACCTGCAGCAATGGCCTTCTCTGATGGCGACATCATCGGCGGAGTCCTTGACAGGAACGGCCTCAGGCCATCAAGATACTACGTGACCAAGGACGACAGGGTGATCCTTGCATCGGAAGTCGGAGTTGTGGACATAAGGCCTGAGAACATAAAGTACAAGGGCAGGCTCGAGCCGGGCAGGATGCTTCTCATAGACACCAAGGAAAAGAGGATAATCTCTGATGAGGAGATAAAGCAGAGGGTTTCAACGATCCATCCATATGATGAATGGAATGCAAGGCATATCACGAAGCTTGAGGACCTGAGGAATTTTGACGAATTCGAGGAGCCTCATGTCGATGAGTTGCTGAAGCTTCAGAAGACCTTCGGATATACCTTCGAGGACATACAGAAGACCATCATTCCAATGGCTGAGAGCGGAGACGATCCGATCGGGTCAATGGGTATGGATTCACCGCTGGCCGTTCTGTCAGAAAAGCCGCAGCTTCTGTACCTATACTTCAAGCAGCTTTTCGCTCAGGTCACAAATCCGCCTATCGACGGAATCAGGGAAGAGCTTGTAACATCAAGCACAATGCTGCTGGGTGATACAGGAAATCTCCTTAATCCTGATGATTCAGGATCTGTAAGCATTTCACTGGAGCATCCTATACTTACGAATGAGCAGCTTGCGATACTTAAGAGCCAAAACGAGGGTGGATTCCAGTCTGCTGTAATCCCTATACTCTTCAAGGCCGCAGGAGGCCCGAGAGCAATGGAGAAGGCGCTGGACAGGATGTTCAGGGCAGTCGACAAGGCGGTTGAGGATGGAGCAAAGATAATCATCCTTTCTGACAGGGGAGTCAACGAGACCTATGCTCCGATACCGGCGCTTCTGGCATCGGCAGGGCTTCACAACCACCTGATAAGGAATGAGATAAGGACCAACATGGGAATCGTGCTTGAGTCCGGAGAACCAAGGGAAGTGCATCATTTCTGCACCCTTCTCGGATACGGCGTCACAGCCATCAATCCGTATATGGCATATGAGTCCATCAGGGACCTTGCATGCAGGGACCAGCTTGACGGCCTCACCTATGAGGAAGGAAAGAAGAACTACATAAAGGGTTCGGTCAAGGGAATTCTCAAGGTCATAACCAAAATGGGTATCTCCACCACAAGGAGCTATCATGGTTCACAGATATTCGAGGCAGTAGGCCTGAGGAAGGACCTGGTAGACAGATATTTCGCCAATACCCCATCCAGGGTGGAGGGAATTGGACTCGAGCATATAGCACAGGAAAGCCAGATGAGGCATGAAAGCGCATATGCGCCTAATTCGCCATTCACTGATACCCTTGAGGTAGGTGGACACTTCCAGGTAAAGGACGACGGAGAAGTGCATATGTACAATCCAGAATCGATATACCTTCTGCAGAGGGCCGTAAGGGAGTCAAACTACAGGCTGTTCAAGGATTTCTCGAGAAAGATCAACGATGAGGAGATCTACACGCTGAGAGGACTCCTTGACTTCAAGATAAACCCGGGAGATACGATCCCCATAGAGGAAGTCGAATCCGTTGATTCCATAGTGAAGAGATTCAAGACCGGGGCCATGTCCTACGGATCCATAAGCAAGGAGGCTCACGAGTGCCTTGCCATAGCCATGAACAGGCTCGGTGGAAAGAGCAACACAGGTGAAGGCGGAGAGGATGAGGAGAGATTCCTCGTCATGGAGAACGGAGACAGCAAGAACAGTGCGATAAAGCAGGTTGCTTCAGGAAGGTTCGGAGTCACCAGCAACTACCTTGTCAACGCGCGGGAGATACAGATAAAGATGGCTCAGGGAGCGAAGCCTGGTGAAGGCGGACAGCTGCCTGGCAGGAAGGTCTACCCGTCAATCGCCAAGACAAGGCATTCAACTCCGGGTGTGGAGCTTATTTCCCCGCCACCGCACCATGACATTTACTCCATAGAGGACCTGGCTGAGCTTATCCTTGACCTTAAGAATGCAAACAGGGATGCGAGGATAAACGTGAAGCTGGTATCTGAGGTTGGAGTCGGAACCATTGCAGCGGGAGTTGCAAAGGGTAAGGCTGACGTCATACTCATATCAGGATATGACGGAGGAACTGGTGCATCACCTAGGACAAGCATAAGGAATTCAGGACTTCCATGGGAGCTTGGACTCGCTGAGACCCATCAGACCCTCGTGCTGAACAAGCTGAGGGACAGGGTAGTTGTCGAGACAGACGGTAAGCTTCTTACTGGAAGGGACGTGGTAATAGCTGCAATGCTTGGCGCAGAGGAATTCGGATTCGCAACTACGCCGCTCATATCCATGGGCTGCGTGATGATGAGGGTCTGCAACCTTAACACCTGCCCTGTGGGAATCGCAACACAGGACGAGAGACTGAGGAAGAACTTCACAGGCAAGCCGGAGCATGTCGTTAACTTCATGAGGTTCATCGCCCAGGAAATGAGGGAATACATGGCGAAGATGGGCTTCAGGACCATCACTGAAATGGTCGGAAGGACCGACAGGCTGAGGCCGAAAGAGAATGTGACTCACTGGAAGGCATCGCACCTTGACCTGTCAAAGATACTCTACCAGCCGTATGCAGGCGCTGATGTGGGAAGGTACAACACAGTATCACAGGACCACAAGCTCGAGGAGTCACTCGACATGAAGAAGCTCCTGAGGATGTGCAAGCCTGCCCTTGAAAACCAGAAGCCCATAAGGGCAAAGCTTAAGATAAACAACGTTGACCGAGTTGTCGGAACCATAATCGGAAGCGAGATAAGCAAGAGATATGGAGAGGCAGGACTGCCTGAGGATACCATAAAGCTTACCTTCGTGGGAAGCGCAGGACAGAGCTTCGGAGCGTTCGCGCCGAAGGGGCTCTCACTTGAACTTGAGGGAGATTCCAACGACTATATAGGAAAGGGACTTTCAGGCGGAAAGATAGTGGTTTATCCTCCGAAGGCATCCGATTTCGAACCGCATGAGAACATACTCATAGGAAATGTTGCATTCTACGGCGCAACCGAAGGCGAAGCCTACATAAGCGGTATAGCCGGTGAAAGGTTCTGCGTAAGGAACAGCGGAATCAAGGCTGTCGTTGAAGGTGTAGGAGACCACGGCTGCGAGTACATGACTGGAGGCAGGGTCGTCATCCTCGGAAAAACCGGAAGGAACTTTGGAGCTGGAATGTCAGGCGGAATCGCGTATATCCTTGATTTTGACGACGTATACTGCAACAAGGGCAAGGTCCTCCTCTGCGGTGTCACCGAAGAGAAGGAACTTAAGGAGCTCAGGGAAATGATCGAGAAGCATGTTGAGGTAACCGGCAGCCCGAGAGGCAGGTTGGTCCTTGATGACTGGAACAACTATGCCGGAAGGTTCACAAAGGTAATACCTACAGACTACAAGAACATGGTAGAGAGCATAGAGCGGGCTAAGAATGCCGGCTACAGGGGCGATGATGCCCTGATGGTAGCATTCTCGGAGAACTTCAAGATTCCGCTTGGCTCGGAATCCAACTAGGGAGGCGAATAAAATGGGAAAACCAACTGGGTTTTTGGAATTTGACAGGATAGACCCCAAGAAAAGACCTCCCAGGGAAAGAATCGGTGACTGGAAGGAAATAAAGCTGCCGCTTGATGCGGTTACTGTAAGGAAGCAGGGTGCAAGGTGCATGAACTGCGGAGTCCCGTTCTGCCACAGCGGAGTGCTGCTTAATGGCATGGCTTCAGGATGTCCTCTTCATAACCTGATACCTGAATGGAACGAGCTTGTATACAAGGGACAGTGGGAAGAGGCCTACAAGAGGCTTGCAAGGACCAACCCGTTCCCTGAATTCACTTCAAGGGTATGTCCTGCGCCATGCGAGGGCTCCTGCACTGAAGGGCTTATCATGGAGCCGGTGACAATAAGCAACCTTGAGTATGAGATAATTGAGAAGGCCTTCTCTGAGGGCTGGGTGAAGCCTCTTAAGCCTAATCCGACAGGCAAGAAGGTTGCTGTGATAGGCGCCGGACCATCGGGAATGTCGACAGCATACTATCTTAATGCTGTAGGCCATGACGTAACGGTATACGAAAGGAACGACAGGCCTGGCGGACTGCTTATGTATGGGATACCAAACATGAAGCTGGACAAGGAAGTAGTCATGAGGAGAGTCAGGGTCCTTGAGGAATCAGGGGTCAAGTTTGTCATGAACACCGCGGTAGGCAAGGACATTTCCGCAAAGGAGCTGGTCGAGAAATACGATTCAGTTGTCCTGTGCGGAGGTGCAACAAAAGGAAGGGGAATCCAGGTTGAGGGCAAGGACCTCAAGGGTGTCCACTTCGCCGTTGATTTCCTGAAGGCTAACACGAAGAGCCTGCTTGATTCGGAGCATAAGGACGGAGCATATGTAAGCGCGAAGGACAAGCATGTCATCGTAATCGGAGGAGGTGACACTGGTACAGACTGTGTCGCCACTTCAATAAGGCATGGCTGCAAGAGTGTCAATCAGCTTGAGATACTGCCGGAACCACCGGCTTCAAGAATCGATGACAGCAATCCATGGCCTGAATGGCCTAAGAAGATCAAGGTGGACTACGGCCAGGAAGAGGCCATAAGCCTTTACGGAAGAGACCCCAGAAACTACCTCATCAATACAAAGAAGATGGTGGGAGACAAGGATGGAAACGTGAAGGAGATCCACACGGTTGAGATCAGCTGGGAAAAGGATTCGTCAGGAAGGCTCTATCCGAAGGAGGTTCCGGGAAGCGAGAAGGTATGGAAAGCAGACCTTGTGCTTCTTGCGATGGGATTCCTCGGACCGGAGGACGATATCCTCAATGAGCTGGATGTTGACAGGGATCCGAGAAGCAATGTGAAAGCGGACTATGAAGTCTTCGAGACAAACGTGGAGAAGGTCTTTGCGGCCGGAGACATGAGAAGAGGCCAGAGCCTCATAGTATGGGCCCTCCAGGAAGGCAAGCTTGCCGCAAGGGAAGTTGACAAATTCCTTATGGGTAAGAGCGTAATAAAGTAAGAGTTGTGCCGGGATGCTGCATCCCGGCTGTTTTTTTGTGGTCCTTGAAAAAAGTCTATTGAAGCTGTTCCATTTTGGAATGGCTTTGGACGATGCAAAGCCACATAGTGATACATAACGATACAACATGATACTATATTCATGTTAGCGGTATTACTGATATATTGGAATGTTAGCAGAGTAAAATATAGTAAAATTAAAAATTATGGAGCAAGTACAAGAAAATGTTAAAATATTAACGACAATTTACACGTTTTGAAATTTTTATTGCATTATTTTATTAATTGATTATAATAATGTGGTACGCGAAATTTGTTTACAAGAGGGGAAATGGGAAATGAAAAAGGCATTCATAAGCCTTACAGAACTTGAGGAGCAGCTTAAAGAGGTTCTCAGAATAAATGCTCTTCCGCACGATGCAGAAAAACTTGTTGATGAGATAAAGAACATAAATGAAGTCAAGGGCTTCAATGACCTTGGAAGGCTCCACATGGTTGACATGGGAGACCTGGGCAATCTGATCCTCAAGGGCAAGGAGATAGGCAGCGAGCTTTATTTCAACTACGTGGCATTCAAGAACGGCCCGGATGTATTCAGCGGAATGAACCATTGGGTCTACGGAGCCTGAAGGGATTAGTCCCTGACAATGCACAAAATGATGAAGAGCAGGAAGAGTGCGTTACGTGCACACTTCCTGCTCTTCACTCTTTCCTGAATCCATGGGATACGACAGCCTTTGCTGCCTTTTCCATGGGAAGGCACATATCCATGGCCATCTTCCGAAGGCAGGCGAAGGCCTCCTCCTCAGTCATGTTCTCTTCCTTCATCAGTATTCCCTTGGCCTTTTCGACTGTGATCCTGCCTTCCAGCTTCTTCTCCACTTCAAGGAGTTTGAGCTTGAGCTCAAGGATCTTCCTCGATGTGTTCACGGCGAGCTCTACGGTCTTGTAGAGGGAATCAAGGGTCATGGGGAAGGTTATGTAGGCATAGAGGTTCATTGTCTCCAGGGTCTTCCTGAAGGGTCCTTCCGGCTGGTCGACAATGAAGACCACTGAGGTCACAAAGTCGGATTCAAGGACCCTTGCCGTTGCCACCGTGCTTGAACCTCCGATTTCAAGGGGCATGATGACTATGTCAGGCTTGACCCGCCTGGCAGTCCTCAATACCTCCTCTATGCTCTGGAAAGCGTATATCCTGTATCCCCGCCTCTCAAGGGAGGTACGGAGCTTTTCAATGACCGACATGCTGCTGTGGCCAATGACTATCGTCTGTTCTTTCATAGTGCTCCTCCAAAGGGATCAGAATCTCTGAAGATACCTCTCGATTTCCCAGGCAGTTATCTGGCTGGAATAGTTATCCCATTCTTTCATACAGGCTTCTGTAAGCTTTTCGAATATATGGTCACCCAGTGTGTCCTTCATGAGAGCGCTCTCATTCAAACAGTTCACAGCCTCATAGAGGTTGTAGGGCAGCCTCCTTATCCCCTTTTCATCGATCTCCTTCTGCGACAGGTCGTAGAGGTTGGAGTTAAGGGGTGCTCCCGGATCAAGGTCATTAAGGACACCATCCATTCCTGCAGCGAGTACTGCAGCTATGGCTGTGTAGGGATTAGCTGACGAATCCGGGCTTCTCAGCTCGATCCTTGTGGAATCCCTTATGATCGAAGGTACCCTTATGAGAGGACTCCTGTTCCTTGACGACCAGCTGATGAGGGCCGGGGCCTCGTATCCGGACACAAGCCTCTTGTAGGAATTGACTGTCGGATTGGTGACTGCGGTGTACTCCCTGGCGTGGGTCAAAAGCCCTGCCATGAAGCTGTATGCGAGCTTTGACATCTTCAGAGCATCGCTGCCGTCAAAGAATAGGTTGGTGCCATCTTCAGAGCTCAATGACAGGTTCAGGTGCATTCCCGAGCCGCTTACCCCGAAGGAAGGCTTCGGCATGAATGTCGCATGGAGTCCGTGTCTCTTTGCTATGAGCCTTACGACCATCTTGAAGGTCATTATGCTGTCAGCTGCATTCAGCGCATCACTGTACCTGAAGTCAATCTCATGCTGTCCCGGGGCGTTCTCGTGATGGGACGCCTCTACTGAAAAGCCCATATCCTTGAGCGTCCTTACGATATCCTTCCTTGCATTTCCTCCGAGGTCCTGAGGAGCCATATCGAAATAGCTTGCCCTGTCGTGGGTTATCCTGCTCGGTTCTCCATTATCAGTCGTGTGGAACATGAAGAACTCGCACTCAGGGCCGACCTGGAGTGTATAGCCCTTGTCAGCGGATTCCCGTATAACCCTCTTCAGCGTGTTCCTCGGGCAGCCGCTGAAGTCATTCCCTTCTGAATCCACAATGTCGCAGATCAGCCTGGCTTCCTTCGGGTACTCTGCCCAAGGCAGGATAAGGAAGGTATCAAGGTCAGGCCGAAGATACATGTCGGATTCCTCTATCCTTACAAATCCGTCTATGGCTGAACCGTCGAACATTATCTCTCCACTTAAAGCCTTGCCAAGTTCTTCAGAGGGAATCGATACGCTCTTCATTATTCCGAATATGTCCGTGAACTGCAATTCTATGAATTCCACCTGATTCTCCACCACGGCCTGGATTACTTCACTCCTGTCCATTTGAACCTCCTGGGTATAAAATATTATTCTCCCCTAATTATAGCCTCTATTCGTCAATGGAAGAACAGCGTATATAAAAAAGCCCGCAGCATAACCTGTTGGTTTAAGCTGCGGACGCCATTGCCCGTTTTCCCTCGACACCTGTATTATATATCCTTCTCCATGTTCCTGTAAATAGTCCTGTTTGTTTTCATTCCGTCAGGGCCATAAATGAAATGCGGAGTTTCATGTCATTGACATTGAAAAAAGAAAACGTTATACTTTCGATATATCTGGTCTTACCAGTAATCCGGGCTGGTGATATTCAGCTGGGAAATTAGGCACAAATGCTTAACTGATCAGTAAAGATGATATATACTAATCATAAATGAGAAATGAGGGGGACAATATGAAGTACAGGGAATTTGGAAAGACAGGGCTGATGGTATCTGCATTAGGCTTCGGGGCCATGAGGCTTCCGACAACTGACGGGGATCCGGGAAGCAGGAACATCGATGAAGAAAAGGCAGTGGGGATGATAAGGCATGCCATAGACAGCGGAGTCAACTATGTGGACACTGCATACCTGTACCATAAGTACAGCAGCGAATCACTGGTTGGCAGGGCATTGAAGGATGGCTACAGGGAAAAGACATATCTTGCAACCAAATCACCTGTATGGAAGATCGAGAAGCCTGAAGACTTCGACAAATATCTCGACGAACAGCTTTCGAAGCTGCAGACAGACCATATTGACTTCTATCTGCTGCACGCAATGAACAGGGACAGGTGGGAGAACATCATCCTGAAGCAGGACGTACTGAAAAGGGCTGAGATGGCAAAGGCAGCCGGGAAGATCAAATATCTTGGATTCTCTTTCCACGATGACCTTGACGCTTTCAAGCTTATACTTGATGGCTATGACAAATGGGACTTCTGCCAGATCCAGTACAACTATATCGATACAGACACACAGGCTGGCCTCGAAGGATACAATATGGTCAGGGACAGGGGAATAGGGCTTGTCATCATGGAGCCTCTCCTTGGAGGAAAACTGGCTGTTCCGCCGATACAGGTCAAGAATGCGCTTGATGAGTCAAAGTCACCTGTTGAGTGGGCATTTGACTATGTGTGGGACCATGAAGGGGTATCTCTGCTTCTCAGCGGTATGAGCACCATGGAGCAGGTTGAAGAGAACCTTGTCTTTGCTGACAGGTCATCAAAAGGAATGCTGTCAGATCCAGAGAAGGAGATGTTCAGAAGGGCCAAGACCATTTACGATACCATGGCTCTTGTTCCATGCACCAAGTGCCAGTATTGCATGCCTTGTCCGTTCGGACTCAACATACCGGGGATATTCGAGGCATACAATTCCACTGCGATAAAGAAGATGGATGAATCAAAGGGACTCTATTTCGCAATGGAGACTCTTGCAGATGCCTGCACTGCCTGCAGGAACTGCGAGGAGCAGTGCCCGCAGAACATTAAGGTTTCTGAGATAATGCCTGTAATAGACAAGCTTTTTGCAAATTCATAAAAAACAGATGACCGGTCCTTTGACCGGTCATCCTTGTTGTGACTGAAAAGATCAAATTTCTGCCAAAATATAAATTTGGCTCATGTTCTAGTCAGGTATCCCTACCATTACGGAGGTTGCCTTGATCACTGCATATGCGTCAGAGCCAACCTGAAGTCCGAGCTCCTTGACTGCATCCATAGAGATGGTAGCGCTTATCTTGTTTCCTCCGCCTATGTCAATTACTACTATGGCGTTAACTGCGCCTTCCTTTATGCTGACCACTTTTCCTTTGAGCTGGTTTCTTGCACTTAGCTTCAAAATATCATCTCCTGTTTGAATTTTGACTAAATTATATCGCATACAATTGAATAATACCATGTACAATGTTAACCAGGTGTTACAGAAGTGGTATGAATAAGTGACTTTTATATCCAACCTGCAATCCGTTGGTCATTTGGGAATGACAAGTGATCCTTCCTTCTCTCGAATGGAATGCATTGCTCTTTTGCCTGTCGATATGTATGTAAGGAGGGTTCCTGCCATCATGAGCAGACCTGCGATGACCAGAAAAGTTACGTAGGAGCCCGTTGAATCATATGAAAATCCAGCCATCGGAGGTCCGATTATCCCGCCTATGCTTGTAGCCGCATGGGAAAGTCCTACAAGGGTTCCAGACTCCCTGGTCCCGAATACGCTGATGAATGCGAGGGTTCCCAGCATCCCCACTACAGTTGCAGGAGCTATGAGGACTGCGAGTACTGCAGCACCTGCAAAGCCCTTTAGGAATGGTGTAAGCACAAGAATAATGGCTGACGGCATCATGCATATCAGAGTGGCCAGGCCGACCCCTTTCTTATCAGTAAGAAAACCGTATATCGGTCCCCACGCCATCTTTGCGATACTGTATATGGATATGCACAGTGAAGCCTGTATTGCTGTTATTCCCATTCCCTGGTAGATTGCAGAGGCATTGTTGAAGTAACCCATGAATGCAAGTGCGATAAGGAAGCAGGCTGCAAAGATCAGCCAGAATGGAAGTGTGACCTTGATATCGCGCATTGCAAGTCCGGTAACGGGCTTATCTTCTGACTGCGACATCTCGTCGGAGCCATTAGCCTTCAGGCCGTAATGGGAAGGATGCTCCGAGAGAAAAAAGAGACCTGTCAGGATAATCCAGATTCCTGCAAAGCTTCCGTGAACAAGCGCAGCCTTCCTAACCCCGATGTTCTCTATCAGCCAGGCAGCGGCGGGAACTATGAATATTCCTCCGAAGCCGGTTCCAACTCCAAGAAATCCCATGACCTTCGCGCTTCCTTTGGCATACCACCAGGTTATTACGACCTGCGCAGATGCGAAGCCAGCCAGGACAGATGCAGAACCCAGAAGGAATGAGGCGGCATAAACGAAAGGAAGTCCCATGAAGGCTATGGATGCGAAGAAAAGGAACATCATGACTCCGCTGGCTACGACAACTTTCCTGATACCGAACGCATCAAGTATCTTTCCGATTGCAAGCGATGATACCAGAGCCCCGACAGCAGCAATGGTAAAAATGAGGGACCCCTGGGTTATGCTTATATCATAAAGCCTGCATACTGGAAGAAGATAAACTGACATGGAAACATTTGAGCCTATGGCAACCATTACCATCAATATGCTTCCGATCGAGACCTTCCTGGCTCTATCCATCAAATCCACCTCTGATATTTTTAATATTCCGACAAATTTAGGTGTACTACTTGCTTCTTTAATTCTGATTGTATAACAATGATATTGTGAAGTATACATTTTTTGTCAATCGACGTGATATTTAGTAATAGTATGACGAAAACATTCGATGATTATTAGTTTGCCAATATTCTGCCTATGTATACAATACCATTGGGATTTGTTTTATAGTAAAATTGAGTCAGCAGAAAGGAGGCGATTCCCGTGCTTGAATGGAAGGAGTTTGACAGGATCCGAGTGTGGATGCTGAGAAACGCAAGACCGATTGACCTTGCCAGATGGAAATACCACTTCGAGGAAGGCTCAATACATGAGGTCATGACCTGCCTTAGTGCATACCAGAACAGTGATGGTGGATTTGGCCATGCGCTGGAGGCGGATTCATGGAATCCATCCTCCACACCGGTACAGACGGCAGCGGCGGTTGGAATACTTAAGGAGTCAGGATTTCAGGACAGAAGGGATGGCCTTGTAAGTGCAATCCTCGGTTACCTTGACAGTGAGTCAGGTTTCAGAGAGGGCAGATGGGA
This sequence comes from Youngiibacter fragilis 232.1, assembly GCF_000495435.3. Taxonomy (GTDB): domain Bacteria; phylum Bacillota; class Clostridia; order Clostridiales; family Clostridiaceae; genus Youngiibacter; species Youngiibacter fragilis. Next base: position 67,178 of record NZ_AXUN02000231.1, read on the forward strand.
AAATGTAGCCCAGTCAAATGATTCCTATCCCCATGCCCCGTGGTGGTCATATCAATCTGGGAGTAAAGAAAGGGAGAGGTTCAACCCAACAGCGACACTTACAGGGTTCATACTTCTATTTGCAGAGAGGAATTCCGGTTTGTTCAAAAAAGGCATATTGCTTGCTGATGAGCTTATCAAGGAGTTTCTTGATAATAAGAAGATCGACATGCATCCTTTGATATGTATCCAGGACCTTCTGGAGGACATATCAAAGGCCAGGGTGGAAAATCTTGTGAGGTATGAGGATGCTGCAAAAGCCTTTACCGAGAGGGCTGCAGAGCTGATACTATCAGACAGGGACAACTGGGGAGGCTACTGCTCATATCCATCACATTTTGTAAAGTCAAAGGGGGATGAAGTGGACAGAAGGCTGGGAGACCTGTCCATTAAGGAAGCAGAATGGCTGGTAAGTAGAAGGAATGAGGATGGGGTATGGGATATCTCATGGAACTGGGAAGGATACCCTAAGGAGTTCGCCATTTCAGAGAACTGGTGGAAGGGAAACCTGGCAGTACGAAACTGCATGTTCCTGAGGGCCATGGGGAAGATAGAAGGACTGAGAGTCAGGGAGAGGATCTGACAGAACAGGAAAAGTATGTCAATGATCAGATGGAATAGATCATTTAAAATCGGAGGAATATGATGAAGGTAATTGCAATCAACGGAAGTCCGAAAAGGGAAGGAAACACATATCATGCGCTGAGGCTCGTCCTCAATGAGATTGAGAAGGAAGGCATAGAGACTGAGATGATCCATGTCGGGGCCAGGCAGGTCCAGGAATGCATAGCATGCGGGATGTGCGCGAAAAACAAGGATGAGAAGTGCGTACTGCAGGGAGATGACCTTAACCTATGGATACAGAAGATGAAGGAGGCTGATGGAATACTTCTTGGGTCTCCGATACATTTTTCCGGTATCTCTGCCTTGATGAAGGCGTTCCTCGACAGGGCATTCTACGTGTCAAGCAACAACGGGGGACTTTTCAGGCATAAGGTTGGAGCTTCAGTAGGAGCAGTAAGAAGGTCGGGAGGAGTTCCCGCATTCGATATGATGAACAGATACATACTATATGCTGAAATGCTCATGCCATCCTCAAACTACTGGAATGTGATCCATGGGGCTGCTCCAGGCGAAGTGGAAAAGGATGAGGAAGGTATGCAGATAATGAGGCTTCTCGGCAAGAACATGGCATGGCTCATGAAGGTTGTGGATGAAGGCAAAAAGACCTACCCGGCACCTGAAAGGGAAAAGAAGGTCAGGATGAACTTCATAAGATAGGAGGCTGTATGAAAAGGGTAGAACTGATCCAGACTGTATCCGGTATTGTTGAAGGATCTTCTGCGAATCGTGTTGCTGAGGACTGTGTCATACGGCCAGAGCTTTCCGGAATGAGGATATTTGAAAGCCCGCTGTTTGCGTTTGGCGATCCTATGGATCCGACATTTGATAAGCTGAAGGAAAAAACTGTCATCGGTCCCCATTTCATGTCGCCTCAGGAATGGATGCCTGGGGTGAAAACTGTCATCTCAATCTTCCTCCCATTCACCGAGGAGGTAAGGAGAGGAAAAGACTCGTCTCCGCAATGGCCTTCAAGCGCATGGCTGCATGGAAGGATCGAAGGGCAGGCGTTCATCAACATGATGCTGGCCATGTCTGTTGCTGAAATTGAATCCTATGGATACAAAGCCATGGCTCCATCACTTGACGGAAGGTACTGGTCTCTCATACACGATGGGAATACCGATACAGAAAAGGCAGGGTTTTCAAGCAACTGGTCAGAAAGGCATGTGGCCTATATTTCGGGCCATGGGACATTCGGCCTTTCTAAAGGGCTTATCACAAAGCATGGGATTGCCGGAAGATTCGCAAGCATCCTTACAGACATGGATATTGAAAAGGATGAGAGATACTACACTGAGCTTTATGAGAACTGCAGCATGTGCGGAGCCTGTGCGAAAAGATGTCCGGCAGGTGCCATTTCGGTCCTGAAGGGAAAAGACCACAAGAAGTGCTCTGATTACCTTGATACAACAGCTGCAAGATTTGAACCGCGCTACGGCTGCGACAAGTGTCAGACCAAGGTCCCATGTGAAACCTGCATACCGGAAAAATAGAAATAAGAAGGGATAAACTGGACCTGCAGTTTATCCCTTCTTATTTATTCTTACCTCATTTTATGTCCGGGTTTACCGTGCAGACCATCCTTCTGTTCCTTGCAACTGCGCCTATGCAGGCGTTGCAGTAGATGCAGCTGTTGATCGCTTCGCCTGACTGGAACTTGTTTGGAAGGTTCGGGTCAGCTATCAGGGGTCTTGCCATAGCTATGAAATCTGCTGAGCCTAACTTAATGATATTCTCGGCAAACTCCCTGTCAGTGATCTTGCCTACTGCTATCACCGGTACCTTTGCATATTCCTTGACTTCAGCCGCATATCCGGTAAAGATACCCTGCTCGGCATCGGCTCTTGGTATTGAAACAGCCCCTACAGTGCATCTCTTGAGCTGAGCAGGGAAAGGGATGTCATTTGATGACAGGTTTATTACATCTACCCCTGCTTTTTCAAGGTATCCGACTACAGCTTTGAGCTCGTCCCTGTCCATGCCGCCTTCCATGCCATCCCTTGCGTTGATCCTGGCGCTGACTGTATAGTCTTCACCGCACTTTTCCTTGATCTTCCTTATCGTCTCACAGACAATCCTTGACCTGCCTTCTGCATCGGTTCCGTATATGTCAGTCCTTTTGTTCATATAGGGGGAAAGGAAGCAGCTCAGGAGATAGAGATGTGCTGCATGGAGCTCAACTCCGTCAAAGCCTGCCTGTTTTGCCCTTACAGCCGTGGCTGCAAAGCCATCTTCGATTTCGATGATTTCATTTATAGTCAGAGCCCTTGGTGAGGTGTCCCTAATGTAGGGAATACCCGAAGGGGACACAAGGTCGGCTGATCCCTGAGGTCCGTTGTGGCCCAGCTGAAGTATGGCACAAGCTCCTTTTGATCTGATCGTTTCTGCCAAAGTGCTCAGGCCCTCGATTGTTGAGTCATCCCAGATTCCGAGTGCCCCTGTTCCGTAGGCGATGCCCTTCCATGGATAAGCCGCTTCTACTATTATGGCACCTGCGCCGCCTTCAGCAAGTCTTCTGTGGTAGTTCAAAAGGTCTTCCGTCACATAACCGTTGTCGCTGTAGCATGTTGCGACAGCCGGCATGATGAGCCTGTTCCTAAGTGTGGTATTTCCTATCTTCCCTGAATCGAATAGTCCTGCCATATTCCAACCTCCTTGTTTTGACATTATCATTATATCAACCGAGGATGTTTTTGGGTATTGAATGGTCTGAAATTTCCAAAAAATACTGATTTTGTCTCAAATTCGTGATAAAATTCAAGTGGACGACCTGAAAACGTTTAGAGGAGGAATGAGAAATTTGGACCTCGATGAGAAAAAGAGAATGTGGGAAGAGTTCATATACAAGGGCACAATGAATCCTGGAGTGAACAGGAACGTTGCACTGAGCTGGATGAAGTGCAGCAAGAAGAAGGTCGACCCCTTCGGAGGAATGGGCAGGAAGACAGATCCGGAGCTCCTTAAGAGCATACGTGAAGAAAACCAGTGGCTGATCGACATCGCAGGACCGATAATGAGGAACCTCTTCGATATAGTGAGCGGATCACATTTCCTCCTTGTGCTCACCGACAGCTGCGGATATATACTAGAGACGATCGGAGATGAAGCCGTCAACAGGATGGCACATGAGATGCATTTCGAGGTGGGAATGCTGTGGAACGATGATGCCGTGGGCACCAATGCCATTGGCGTTGCCCTTGACCAGGATGTGCAGATACAGATGGCAGGTGCAGAGCATTACTGCATCACCCACCACAAATGGACCTGCTCCGCATCCCCGATACACGGACTGAACGGCGAGGTCGTTGGATGTCTTAACATATCTGGAGATGCATCAATGGTAAACTCCCATTCATTGGGCATAGTTGCAGCAGCAGCCTTTGGAATAGAGAACCAGATACTGCAGAGGCATACTACGGGGCTGATGAGGACCGCACTTGACAGCTCGTCTGACGGGATCGTCATCCTCGATGAATCCTTCAGGAGCGTATGGATGAACAAGGCGGCAGAGAACATACTGTTCATGGGGCTTTCTGAACTCTCAGGAATGGACTTCAGGAGCCTTATGCCCGACATGCCGTGGGTAGCGTCAGAAAAGAGCGTACAGGGAAAGAGGCATGTGAGGAATGACTGCAAGCTTATTCTCGGCAGCATGACCTATCAGATGAGCGCCAGCATTTCTCCCATAATCTTCGAGAGAAGCATCATCGGTTACTCGGTATCCATGATGAGGCAGGAGCAGCTGCTTAAGACAGTGAACAAGGTCACAGGAAACCATGCCACCTATACCTTCGATGACATATATGCCACGGATCCTGTAATGAAGAGGGTGATCCAGATGGCTCAGAAGTACTCGAAGTATGACGGCAATATTCTGATCGAGGGTGAGAGCGGCACCGGGAAGGAACTTTTCGCGCAGGCGATACATAATGCAAGTGCCCGGGCGGATGCGCCTTTTGTTACGATCAACTGTGCATCCATACCCAGGGACCTTGTTGAAAGCGAGCTCTTCTGATATGAGAAGGGTGCATTCACAGGAGCCCTTAAGGAAGGTAAACCAGGCAAATTCGAGCTGGCTGACGGCGGGACCATCCTCCTGGATGAGATAGGGGAGATGCCTCTTGAATTCCAGCCCAAGCTTCTTAGGATAGTCCAGTCGAGATGCGTGCAGCGGCTTGGCGGCAAGTACGAGAAGAAGCTGGACATAAGGATCATAGTAGCCACCAACCGAAACCTTAAAGACGAGGTGGCGGCAAGGAACTTCAGGGAGGACCTTTACTTCAGGTTCAATGTTCTTAAGCTGACAATTCCGCCACTCCGAGAAAGGAAGAAGGACATAGCCTATTGCGCAGAGAAATTCCTCGAGCACTTCAACCAGAGGTACCCTGAAATAAGCAAGGAAATGGACGGAAGGTTCTTAAGGGAGCTTGAAGGCCATTACTGGCCGGGTAATGTGAGGGAGCTCCAGAATTGCATTGAAAGGGCCTTCTATACTGGAACAGGGAATGTCCTGACGGATGCATCCGCTTATTTCGATTCCATAGATGAACCTAAGAGCAGCAAACATCAGGCAAGGGCATTCAACGGGACGCTGGATGAGCTTGAAGGCAGAAACGTCGAGACCGTACTCAAGGATTGCGGCGGTGATGTTTGCCTGGCAGCTGAAAAGCTTGGTATAAGCAGGGCGTCCATGTACAGGAGACTTAAGAAATACGGCATAAACTCCAAGGAAGCATCAGGACGGTTATCCTAATCTCAAATATGAGACGATTTTGAAATTGAGACAATAAATCTCAAAAGTGAGAATCCGGAAGATCTGTAAAAACAGCAGATTTTCCGGATTGTTTTTTTTGGCATGCAATTATTAATGGTTGGTCAAAAACAGGGCAATCTGATGTAAAGTTGTCAAATGATTCGGATAATTCAAGGTTGGCATGAAAGATGCTATATATAGGTTGTTCATGAAAAAAAGGAAGGAGGGAGGTTTTATTGGAGAGGTATATCATCGAGTTTGGAATTGGAATGGACTTTCATGGACAGGACATCAACAATGCAGCACGAAAGGCTGTAAAGGATGCAATATCGAAAAGCTGCCTGTGCGGACTGCAGGAGGTGCTGCATATTGATGACCTTGACAAGGGGGTGCGGATAAAGGTGACGGTAGCTGTGACTAAACCGGAGCTCATTGACGTGGAGGGCATAAAGAACTGCCTTCCGGTAGGTGAGGTTATCGTCAGGGCGGTCCATGGAGGTCTGAACGTGCCTGGGATATACCTTCCGAGGTTCGGGGACAGAGATGACAGCATCGAAGCTGCCATAGCGTGTGTAGAAGTAGGTATCACTTGAGTTCAATCAAACAGATAAAAGGAGGAACATTCAATGGTAAACAAGGAAGCCATCCGTGACATGTACGTCACAATGAAGAAGATCCGAGAGTTTGAGACCAAGGCTATGGATCTCTTCGCAGAGGGCAAGATTCCGGGATTCGTCCACCTGTACATCGGGGAAGAGGCCGTAGCGGCAGGCACATGCCAGCAGCTGAGGACAGACGACTACATCACATCCACTCACAGGGGCCATGGTCACATTGTGGCAAAGGGCGGAGAGCTCAAGTACATGATGGCGGAGCTTTATGGAAAGGCAACCGGATACTGCAAGGGCAAAGGCGGCTCGATGCACATCGCTGATGCTACAAAGGGAATACTCGGTGCAAATGGCATAGTTGGAGCCGGACACAATATTGCAGTGGGAGCCGGGCTTTCAGCCAAGTACCAGGGTACTGACAAGGTCGTCGTCTGCTTCTTCGGGGATGCTTCGACCAACCAGGGGACTTTCCATGAGTCACTTAACCTTGCATCGATCTGGAAGCTTCCGGTAGTCTTCGTATGCGAGAACAACTACTATGGAATCTCAATGAGCCAGGCAAGGCATCAGGCCATAAAGGATGTTGCGGACAGAGCGGTCGCTTATGGAATACCAGGACTGGCAATTGATGGAAATGACGTATTTGCGGTATACGAGGCAGTAGGCGAAGCAGTCAAGAGGGCAAGGAGCGGAATGGGCCCAACTCTTATTGAGTGCAAGACCTACAGGCAGAGGGGACATTTTGAGGGAGATGCTGCAAACTACAAGCCAGAGGAAGAGCAGAAGGAATGGCTGAAGAAGGACCCGCTTCCAAGAATTCTGTCGTTCATTAAGGAAAATGAAGTTATGGCCGACGAAGAGATCGCTAAGCTTGATGCAGATATAGCTGCAGAGCTTGAGGAAGCTGTTAGGTTCGCCGAAGAGAGTCCTTATCCGACATTGGAGAGTTCTGTCGAGGACATCTATTCTGATATCATCGAGGAGGTGCGTTCAAGATGAGTAAAATGACATATATGGAGGCTCTCCGCGAGGGGATGAGCATCAGGATGAGGGAAAACAAGAATGTCATACTCTTTGGAGAAGATGTAGGTGCATTTGGAGGCTGTTTCGGAGTTTCAGGCGGAATGCTGAATGAGTTCGGACCTGACAGGGTAAGGGACACGCCGATATCAGAGGGTGTCATAGTCGGATGTGCAGTAGGTGCGGCAGCCACAGGAATGAGACCGATAGCTGAGCTCATGTTCATAGATTTCGTAACTGTCGGCATGGACCAGCTTGTCAACCAGGCTGCGAAGATGAGATATATGTTCGGCGGAAAGCTCAATCTGCCAATGGTCCTGAGGATGCCCGCAGGTGGTGGAATCTCAGCAGCAGCTCAGCATTCACAGTCACTTGAAGCATGGCTGACTCACGTACCGGGCTTGAAGGTAGTATATCCCTCAACTCCACAGGATGCGCTTGGGCTTATGCTTGCGGCGATTGACGATGAGAATCCGGTAGTTGTCGTAGAGAACAAGGTGCTTTATGGAACATCAGGAGATGTAACGAGCCTTGAACCTATTCCGCTTGGAAAGGGTGACATAAAGAGAGCCGGAAAGGACCTGACGATCGTAGCGTATGGGAAGATGGTAATGGATGCTTTGGCAGCAGCTGATGTGCTTGCAAAGGAAGGCATCGAATGTGAAGTTGTGGACCCGAGGTCACTGTATCCACTCGATAAGGCCCTTATAGGAGAGTCTGTCGCAAGGACACATAAGGCTCTTGTAGTCACAGAAGAGGCCAAGAGAGGCGGATATGGCGGAGAGATCTCAGCGATAATCGCTGAAGAGTTCTTTGATTCACTTGATGCTCCAGTAGTTAGAGTGGGAGCCCTTAACGCACCTATTCCTTTCTCACCTCCTCTTGAGCAGTATGTGCTGCCAAACTCCAAGGATATCGCTGCAGCAGCAAGAAAAATGTTTTAGTTAATGGATCGCAGGGAAGGCTAAGGCCTTCCCTGTTCCGGAAAGGATGATTTAGATGGCGTCCATAGGCATCATAGCAAATCCGGCTTCAGGCAAGGACATCAGAAGACTGGTTTCTTATGCCACTGTGTTCGACAACAATGAGAAAGTGAATATAGTGAAAAGGATAGTCCTGGCAGCCCAGGGAATGGGTGTTGAGGACATATGGTTCATGCCGGACTCCTTCCAGACCGGATACAAAGTAATCGATGAGCTGTCCTGCGAAAGGGTCCTTACAGCAAGGTGCAGGGTGCTGGAGATGAGCATAAGCGCATCCGCCCAGGATTCGACAGATGCCGCTGCCATGATGGAATCAATGGGCTTAGGGTGCATAGTCGTACTCGGAGGAGATGGAACAAGCCGTGCGGTAGCAAAGAGTGTCAGGAAGACTCCGGTGCTTCCGGTATCAACAGGAACGAACAATGTGTATCCATTGCTGCTGGAAGGCACTGTTGCGGGAATGGCTGCTGCAGCCGCCGCGATGTCAGGCGATGAGGGCAGGACATGTGTAAGGGATAAAAGGATAGAGGTCCTTAAAGATGGCCAGGTTGTGGACATAGCCCTTATAGATGCTGTAGTGTCAGCGGAAGTCTTCGTAGGTGCCAGAGCGATATGGAACCTTGACAACATAATGAGGGTGATGGTCACAAGGTGTCATCCGGCAAGCATAGGGTTTTCATCTGTTGCCGGGGTACTTGGAATAGTCAGGCCATGGGATGACTTCGGTTATTCGGTGGTACTTGGAAACAGCGGAATGCATGTGGTTGCACCGATAGCTGCAGGCCTTTTGAAGGAGGTCTGCGTATCTCATTCAGGCAGGATGGAACTTGACGAGGAACATAGCTTCACCGCTTCAGGAAGGTGCGTGATTGCCCTTGACGGTGAGAGAGAGATAGTTCTCAGGGAAGGCGAAACCGTTGTATTCAGGATAACCAGGAACGGACCTCTGAGGGTGGATGTAAGGTCCACACTGGAGAAGGCTCTGAATAACGGTGTGTTTTCCAGAGGAACATAAACTTTTTGAAGGGGGAATGAAAATGGCAAAGCTGATCGTGCTTCCAAAGCTTGGACTTACGATGACAGAAGGTACGATAGCCAGATGGTACAAGCAGGAGGGTGATGAAGTAAAGGTAGGGGACATTCTCTATGACCTTGAAACTGACAAGCTCACCAATGAGATAGAAGCTAGGAATGACGGAATAATCAGGAAGATATTCATACAGGAGGGAGAAAAGGCGCCTTGCCTTGCTCCTGTGGCCATAATTGCAGCCGCTGACGAGGATATATCTGACCTTATGCCAGGAGGGACAGAACCTGTTATGAAAGAAGAACCCAAGGCAGAGGAAGTGAAGGCAGGTGAAGTACCAGCTCCTGAAGCGTCGAAGGCAAATGCCCCGGCATCACCTGCAGCCAAGAAGCTTGCAAGGGAAAAGGGGATAGACATTTCCCTTGTCACCGGAACAGGGCCAGGCGGCAGGATCACCATAGAGGATGTTGAAAAGTATACGCCTGTGCAGGAGGCACCTCCGGTAAAGGCATCCCCCACAGCAGAGAAGATCGCAGCTGATAAGGGCATCGACCTTAAGGATATCCCTTCTGAAGGAAGGATAATGAAAGCTGATGTCGAGAAGGTGATCCCGAAGGCTGAAGCAGGCGGTGAGGAAAGGGTAAAGATGAGCGGCATGAGGAAGGTGATCGCCAAGAGGATGGCTGAGAGCTGGAACACATGTCCGACAGTAACCTTTGACATAAGTGTTGATATAACCAACATGGACCACCTGAGGGACCTTCTGAAGAAGGAGGAGGTTTCTGTATCCTATACTGATATCATCGCATTCATGACAGCAAGGACGCTTCCTGAGTTCCCGCTTGTCAACTCATCAGTAGATGGCACGGACATCATTTTCAAGAAGTATGTCAACCTTGGAATTGCGGTAGCGCTTGATGACGGTCTTCTTGTTCCAGTGATAAGGGATGCAGACAAAAAGGGGCTGAAGGAGCTATCGACTGAGCTTAAGATGCTTGCTACTGATGCAAGAGCTGGAAGGCTTGGACCGGATAGCCTGTCAGGCGGTACCTTCACGATAACCAACCTCGGAATGTTCGGGATAGAGAGCTTCTCGCCGATAATAAACCTTCCTGAGGTTGCGATCCTTGGGGTAAACGCAATAAGGGAGGTTGTGGTCCCGGATTGCTGCGGATTCACAACAAGGAAGTATATGGGGCTTTCGCTGACGGCAGACCACAGGGTAGTGGACGGGTCCGTTGCTGCGCAGTTCCTGGCAAGGCTCAGGAAGAAGCTGGAGAATCCGGCACTCCTGTTCATATAGGAGGTGCTTCTATGACAAGCATTGCAGTAATAGGAGGAGGACCCGGAGGATACGTCGCAGCGATCAGGGCTGCACAGCTCGGAGCGAAGGTCACGCTGATAGAGAAGGAGAAGATAGGCGGCACCTGCCTTAATGTCGGATGCATACCGACAAAGGCAATGCTAGAGAGCGCACACCTCTATGACATGGTGAAGGATGGTAAAAGGCGAGGGATCATTGCTGAACCTAAACTGGACTTCACAGGCGTCCAGAAGAGCAAGGCCACTGCGGTAAGAAGGCTGGTCAACGGAGTCACCGCAACGCTCAAGTCCAACGGGATAGAGATAATAAGCGGGACAGCAAGCTTCAGGGATGGAAAGATTATCGCAGTCGATACAGCTGAAGGCGTACTGGAGCTCTCGCCTGACAAGGTAATAATCGCGGCGGGATCGGTACCGGCAATGCCGCCAATTCCGGGCCTTGACGGAAAGAACTGCATCACGAGCACAGGAGCTCTTGACCTGACAGAGGTACCCGAGACGATGGCGATCATCGGCGGAGGGGTAATAGGCGTAGAAATCGGAAGCATATACAGGTCCTTCGGTACAAAGGTAGATGTCATCGAGATGATGCCGGTGATACTTCCCATGATGGATGGAGAACTGACGGGTGAAATAAGGAAAAAGCTTATAAAGAAGGGCATAGGGATACACACATCAGCTAAAGTTGTTTCTGTCGAAGAGGACGGAGACAAGTCCAAAGTAAACGTGGAGATGGATGGTGAGATGAAGGCCTTCATCTGCGACAAGGTGCTCGTAGCGGTAGGCAGGAGGACAAATACTGAAGGTCTGGGCCTTGAAAGGGCAGGCGTCATCCACGACAGGGGAAGGATAACAGTAGACCAGAGGATGTGCACATCTAACCCTGACATATATGCTGTGGGCGACTGCATAGGAAAGACAATGCTGGCGCATACAGCTTCAGTAATGGGTGAATGTGCCGCTGAAAACGCCATGGGTCATAACAGCACATATGATGAGAAGACCAATCCGTCCTGTGTGTATACGGAACCGGAATTCGCATCTGTCGGGCTAACCGAGGAAAAGGCGAAGGAGAAGGGTATAGCCTATATCAAGGGGACATTCCCGCTCAGCGGAAATGGAAAGGCAATGATCATGAATGGCGGAGAAGGCCTGATAAAGATAATTGCAGACCCTAGATACAAGGAGATACTGGGAGTCCACATACTGGGGCCAAGGGCTACTGACCTTATTGCAGAAGCTGCACTTGCCTTAAGGCTTGAGGCAACAGTGGATGAGCTCATTACAACGATACATGCGCATCCTACTTTAGCGGAAGCCATAAGGGAAGCCGCCATGGATGTGCTGGGCAGTGCAATACACAAGACCAGGGAGTAAATAAAGGTTCTGGAGCGGTTCCAAAAATGGGATCGCTTCCTTTTGTCTATTGTGAGTTTTCCCCTGGATTGATAATATCAGTGTAAGGAACAAAATCATTTCAAAATGGATGGATTGGTGAAGAAAGGCGGAATGGAATCATGAAACCCTCAACGCGTGCCGGCTGGTGGTCGGTAACATCAATGCTGATATCAGCGCTGCTCATCTCTGCAGTTGTCATGGCAATGAACATGCCCTACAACCTTCCGTTTCCTGCACCGAGGATGGAAGCACTGATAGCGTCACTTGTTGCCGCTACCTTTGCAGGTGTTGGGACTATCTGCGGTGCCATCGCCCTGCTTCAGAAGGACAGGGGGAAATCGGTGATCATAGCTGAGGCGCTGGGAATACTGTTCTTTCTGGCTATATTTCTTGCTCTGGCATTCCCGGGAATATTATGGGGATGATGGGCGTAATTAGTACTCTGGGGGTATTTGAATGGGAGTTTTCGATCTTATCGCACCAGTATATGGACTTTTCTACAGTATGCAGAGGAAGTCCTTCAATGAAGTTCTTGAAAGGTTAGGGGAAGATATAGACTTTGACAACAGGAAGAGGATACTAGATGCAGGCTGCGGAACCGGTGCTCTGATCTCGGTCCTTTCCAAGGGGAAAAGAACTGTCTGGGGAATAGACGGTTCAGAGAAAATGCTCAAGGTAGCAGGGAAGAAGCTGAAAGGCAAAGGGATTGAGCTGTTTTACGGGAATGTGGCAAAGGAGCTGCCGTTTCGTGACAAGTCATTTGACATGGCTATCTCATCCTATGTGGCCCATGGCATGGTCAGGGAAGACAGGATCTCAATGTACAAGGAGTTGAAAAGGGTGACTGAGGGCATTGTAGTGATACATGACTACAACGGTGTAAGGTCACCTTTGACAAGTTTAGTTGAGACTCTTGAGGGCGGGGACTACTTCGGATTCATAAAGGATCCGGACGGTGAAATGAGGGAGGTCTTCAGCTCAGTGAAGATTCTGGATGCAGGGAAAAGGTCAGCATGGTATGTGTGCGTTCCATAGACCATTAGACATGGAAATGAGAATGGATTAGAATGGGTATTATATTCTGAAGATAAAACAAAGGGGAGAGATTATATGAACACAGCCCTATATCTTGTGGCAGGTGCCGCACTTGCCATATCGTTCGTGAAGAACAGGGAAAAGACAAGGATGTCCCTTATGAAAGCCTGGAAATCCTTCGAGAACATACTTCCGCAGTTCCTGTCAGTACTGATCATAATCGGCATAACCCTCTCGATTCTTACGCCGGAGCAGATTTCAAGGATAATGGGTTCTGGTTCAGGCTGGTACGGAGTGGTGCTTGCAGCTGTCATAGGGGCAATTACACTTATACCAGGCTTCATAGCGTTCCCGCTAGCGGCAGCTCTCCTCAAGAGCGGAGCCGGCTACATGCAGATCGCCGCATTCGTATCTACCCTCATGATGGTTGGAGTTGTTACTCTCCCGGTTGAGACAGGCTTCTTCGGGAAGAAGGCAGCTATGCTCCGAAATTCCCTCGCATTCGTATATTCATTCATAGTAGCCTTGGTTGTGGGAGGATTGATGTGATGGAGAAAGGTAAGAAGTTTTTCAAGAGATACAAGATATTCCTGATACTGGCTGCCCTGAACCTCGTAATAGGAATAATAAGCCCTGAGATCGGGTTGAAGTCCCTTTCTCTCACAAAGAGCAACGTCCTGGAGATGCTTTCGATAATCCCGCCTGTTTTTGTGCTTCTGGGACTCCTTGATGTCTGGGTGAAGCGGGAGACAATGGTGAAATACATGGGGAAGGGTTCAGGTCTTGTCGGTGTTTTGATCGCATTCTTCATAGGTTCTGCCGCTGCAGGGCCCCTCTATGCAGCTTTCCCAGTTGCGGGAGTGCTTCTAAGGAAGGGCAGCAGCGTAACCAACGTATACATCATGCTTGGTGCATGGTCTACGACCAAGATACCGCTGCTTCTCTTCGAGGCATCCTCAATGGGGCTTAAGTTCACAGGAATAAGGCTTTGTATGAGCATAATCGGAATAACGATAATTGCTCTCATGATGGAGAAGTTTCTTCCTCAGGAGGAAAAGGATGAGATGGTGAGGCGGGCGATGGAGAAGGCATAAGCCGTTAAGGGGATGTGACGAAATGGTAGAAATAAGAGGAGTCAGGATCGGGGAAGGAACGCCTAAGATATGTGTGCCAATAGTCTCCAGGGATTTTGACGGTATAATTGAGGCTTCAAGGCTCATAGCAAGGTCCAAGGCGGACCTTGTAGAGTGGAGGGCTGACCTTTTCCATGGATACAAGGATACAGAAAAGGTCATGGAAGTTCTTGGAGAAGCAAGAAAAATCCTTGGTGACAAGCCGCTGATATTCACGCTAAGGTCAGCCCAGGAAGGAGGAGGCAGTGAGCTGAATGGGGAGCAGGCAGCAAAGCTTTTACTGACAGCTTCAGCTTCCAGGTCCTGTGACATTGTTGACGTTGAAATGTTCTCATACGGTGGAATGCTGAGGACAACCGTAGATGACGTGAGAAGAAATGGGGCTGGAACAATCGGTTCGTATCACGATTTCAGGAAAACACCACAAAAGGCTGAAATCATCAGCCGTATTAAAGAAATCCAGGCATCAGGGACTGACATCGCCAAGATTGCAGTAATGCCGAATTCCAGGAGGGATGTCCTTGAACTGCTTGATGCAACTTTAACTTTAAATGAAGAGGATCCTGACAATACGATCATATGCATATCCATGTCAGGTATTGGAACTCTGTCGAGGGTAGCTGGAGAATTCTTTGGATCGGCAGTGACCTTTGCTTCAATAGGCGAAGTATCAGCGCCGGGTCAGCTTGGAATAGATAGTCTTGCCACTGTTCAGGATATCCTGCACAGTGGTTTACAGATAGAGTAGGGGATGATCTTATGTCCAACATTGTGCTCATAGGACTGGTCAGCTTTTTCGTTGACATAAGCACTGAAATGGTCTACCCGATAATCCCTCTTTACCTGACCGGTACATTCGGGGCTACACCGGCCATAGTAGGTCTTGTCGAGGGTATAGCTGAGAGTCTCGCAAGTCTCCTGAAAGTACTCGGTGGATACCTTTCAGACAGGTATAAAAAGAAGAAGAGAATAGCTTTCATTGGCTATTCAACATCACTCCTTTACAAGGTAGCACTTGTCCTTTCATCATCCTGGTGGGGAATACTTGCTGCGAGAGTAATAGACAGGCTGGGTAAGGGCATCAGGACAAGCCCGAGGGACCTTCTTGTCGCCGAGAGCTCTGACAAGAACAAGCTCGGATCTTCCTTCGGTCTGCATAAGGCTCTTGATATGGCGGGGTCGGCCATAGGCATATTCCTGGCATACGTGTTCCTTAAGACCACTACCGGTACAGGGCAGTACAAGACGCTGTTCATGGTATCCATGGTTCCAACGATTATCGGACTTGCCATACTCCTCAAGGTAAAGGAAAAGGGCACTGCTGCCAAAAAGAAGGACATTGGTAATCTCATAGAGGGCTTCAGGAACCTTGACTCAAGGCTGAAGCTGTTTCTCATTACCGCGTTCGTCTTCACGCTGGGGAACTCATCCAATGCATTCCTTCTGCTGAGGGCAAGGGATGCGGGCTATGATTCGGCAACTGTCGTACTCCTTTACTTCATCTACAATGTAGTGTCGTCAGTGCTTTCACTGCCACTTGGGAAGCTTTCAGACAAGGTAGGCAGAAGAAAACTGCTCGTTACCGGATATCTTGTGTTCGGTGCCGTTTATACCGGCTTTGCAGTCGCATCATCAAAATTACTTGTGGCTTTCCTTTTTGCCCTATATGGGGTTTATACAGCCATGACCGCTGGTGTGGAGAGGGCCCTGGTATCTGAGCTTGCGCCGGTAAGCCTTAAGGGTACGACACTTGGACTTCATTCAACGCTGGTGGGAGTCGCACTGCTTCCGGCTTCTGTAGTGGCCGGACTGCTTTGGGATGGTATCGGTCCGAGTGCTCCATTCTTTTTCGGAGGTTCACTTGCGATCGCTTCAGCGATAGCGCTATTTTTCATACTGAAGGATGACAGTGGGAAATCGGTCTGATTGAAAGACAAATAGCCTGAAGTCAAATGCAGGTATTGGCCTTGAAGGGATTCGAATGCCTTAAAGTCTCAAACAGGTGCAGCTAAAAGCTGATAAGGTAAAATCAGGATAAGACAAGATGAAAGAAGGGACCGCATGGAGCTGTCCCTTCTTTCGTACTGTGGACTATTTCAGGTTTTCTGGCTGTATGATTGAGGGCCCTTTGCTTCAGATCATCTCTCTTGGAACATAGTGGGTGTGAAGAAGCTCGTGTGCCTTTTCACCATAGGGTTCACCCATGTACTCCCTGTAAAGCTTCATGACCATCTCGTTCTCGTGTGACTTTCTCTTTGGCTTTCCCGCATCCTCCCTGTAGATGGCTTCCTGCCTCTTCTTTATAATCTCCATGTCTCCATGGTGGAAGGGCTGTCCGCCTCCGCCTATGCAGCCTCCGGGACATGCCATTATCTCAATTGCCTGGAACTCGCATTCTCCGCGCCTTATGCTTTCAAGCAGCTTCCTTGCATTTCCAAGTCCATGGGCGATACCTATGTTAAGCTCCATATCCTTTATCTTTACCTTGGCTGACCTGACACCTTCAAGACCCCTCAGCTGCTTGAAGTCGACCTCCTGAAGGTCCTCGCCCGTAAGCCAGTCGTATGCTGTCCTGACTGCAGCTTCTATTACTCCGCCTGAGGCTCCGAATATTACCGAAGCTCCTGTGCTCTCGCCAAGGAGGTTATCGAATTCGCCATCGGGAAGCGTTGAAAAATCTATGCCGGCCTCTCTCAGCATATATCCAAGCTCTCTTGTGGTTACTACCCAGTCGACCTCATGAAGTCCGTCCATGAACAGCTCTTCCCTCTGTATTTCAGCCTTCTTTGCTATACAAGGCATTACCGATACTACCACGATATCCTTCGGATCGATTGCCATCTTTTCGGCATAGTAGGATTTGACTACAGAGCCCATCATCATCTGGGGTGACTTGCAGGTTGATGGTATGTCGAGCATGTCAGGGAACTGATACTCGAAGAACCTGACCCACGCCGGACAGCAGCTGGTAAGTATCGGAAGCTTTCCGCCATGCTCGATCCTGTGGACCAGCTCGGAAGCCTCTTCAATTATTGTCAGGTCTGCAGCCCAGTCAGTATCGAATATTGCATCGAATCCCATTCTCCTGAATGCTGTTGCAAGCTGACCTGTTGAGATAGTACCTGGCTCCATGCCGAACATTTCACCTATTGCTACCCTAACTGCCGGAGCGACCTGTACCACCACATGCTTTCTCGGGTTCTGAAGGTCCGTCCATACCTTGTGCGTGGTGTTTACTGCTGAAAGTGCACCTGTTGGGCAGACTGCGACGCACTGGCCGCAGAATGTGCAGGACGTGTCCACCATGTCCAGGTTGAATGCCGGGCCGACAAATGAATCGAAGCCTCTTGATACTGCAGAAAGTATGCCGCAGGTCTGTACCTCGTTGCACATGGTTTCGCACCTTCTGCACATGACGCACTTGTCCGGATCCTTTACCAGTGCGAAGGAGGATTTGTCTATCGGCCTGTCCTTCTTCTCTCCCGTATAGGTTATCTCATGTATGGCAAGCTTCTGGGCGAGCTCCTGGAGCTCGCATTCAAGGTTCTTCCTGCAGGTCAGGCATTCGAACGGATGATTTGAAAGAAGGAGTTCAAGGTTGAGCCTTCTGGCTGCAACTGCCTTCAGAGAATCTGTCCTTATGTCCATCCCTTCAGTTACAACCTCAGAGCATGCAGGCGCAAGCGGCGCCCTTCCGGCAATCTCCACGACGCACACCCTGCAGGAGGCAGTCCTGTTGACTATTCCAAAGCCCTCCAGGTTCAGGTGGCAAAGGGTCGGGATGTCAGCATTGACGAGCTTTGACGCTTCCAGTATGGTCGTTCCCTTGTCCACTGAAAGGTCAACACCGTTTATCTTGATATTAACTTTATCACTCATCGTTTTCACCTACCCTCTATTGATCGCATTGAACTTGCAGGTATCGAAGCATAATCCGCAGGATATGCACAGGTTCATATCGATGATGTGTATCTGTTTCGGGTGTCCTGTTATCGCACCTACCGGGCAGACTCGTCTGCAGGCTGTGCAGCCTACGCACTTGTCCGGAAGTATCCAGTACTTGAACAGGCCCTTGCATGACCCTGTCGGGCATTTCTTCTCCTCAACATGGATCCTGTATTCCTCTTCGAAGTACTTCATAGTGCTGAGCACGGGATTCGGGGCGGTCTGTCCCAGTCCGCAAAGCGCGGATATCTTGATGTTGTTTGCAAGCCTGTCAAGCTTATGGAGAATATCCGGTTCAGCCTTGCCCTTCGTGATCCTGTCCAGGATCTCATACATCCTCTTTGTACCAATCCTGCACGGAGTGCATTTTCCGCAGGACTCGTCCATAGTGAACTGGAGATAGAACTTTGCGATGTCTACCATGCAGTTGTCCTCGTCCATGACGATCATTCCGCCTGAACCCATCATGGTTCCTATGGCTCTTAGTGTCTCATATTCGATTGGCGTATCGAGATTCTCTGACGAGATTACTCCTCCGGAAGGACCTCCGGTCTGTACTGCCTTGAATTCCTTCCCATTTGCCATGCCTCCGCCGATATCGTAAATTATCTCGCGAAGTGTGGTACCCATTGGAACCTCTACAAGACCGACATTCTTTACTTTTCCGACCAGTGCGAATACCTTGGTGCCTTTTGACTTCTCAGTGCCAATGCTTGAGAACCAGCCTGAGCCGTTCAGGATTATCTGAGGTACATTGGCTAAAGTCTCGACATTGTTCACTGTAGTGGGCTTCTTCTTATAGCCCTGAACTGATGGGTAAGGAGGTTTCTTTGTAGGTTCTCCACGCTTTCCTTCAACGGAATGTATAAGTGCGGTTTCCTCGCCGCATACGAATGCCCCGGCACCAAGCCTCATCTCGATGTCGAAGTCGAACCCGCTGCCCATTATGTTCTTGCCGAGGAATCCCATCTCCCTGGCCTGAGCCATCGCAATGTTAAGCCTTTCAATTGCAAGAGGGTACTCTGCCCTTATGTATATTATCCCGTGGTTTGCGCCAGTCGCGTATCCACCTATTGTCAATCCTTCAAGCACGGAGTGAGGATCCCCCTCCAGGACTGACCTGTCCATGTACGCGCCAGGATCTCCCTCATCAGCATTGCAGATCATGTACTTCTCATTTCCAGGCTGATCGAAGGTTGCCTGCCATTTCAGGCCTGTCGGGAATCCGCCGCCGCCTCTTCCCCTGAGCCCGCTTTCCTTAAGGATGTCAATTACACCCTGAGGCTTGTAGTCACGAAGGACCTTGGCAAGTGCCTCATAACCGTCGAATGCTATGTACTCACTTATCATCTCAGGATCCAGATTACCGCAGTTCTTGAGGGCGATCCTCAGCTGTCGCTTCTTTGCCTTGACTGGGTCTGTCCTGTTGAAGGTCATGTTCACGACCTTTTCTTCAACCACTTCACCCTTGGCCAGATGCTTTTCAACTATCTCCCTGCCAGCTGCTTCGTCTACATATCCGTAGTACACCGGAGCCTTACCAGGGGCATTGATCTGCACAGTGGGCTCGCAGTAGCAGGAACCAATGCATCCGACCTTGACCATCCGTATGTCATCAAGACCTAGCTCGGCTATCTTCTCTTCAATAGCTGTGTAGGTTTCTTTGCCACCGGCAGCTATTCCGCAGGTTGCAAGTCCGACAAGTACCTCAGTGACCTTGCCCTTTCCTCCACCTGTCTCCCTGAGTGAGCGGACATCTGCCTGTGAGCTTTTGATCTCTCTTAGTTCTTCAATGCTATTGACCATATCGATCACTCTCCCCTGTAGGTGCTTATGACAGTCTTTATGGTTTCCTCGGTCATATGTCCGAATACCTTCTCATCGACCATGATGGCAGGCGCCAGACCGCAGGCCCCGATACACCTGACTTCCTTGAGTGTGAACTTGTTGTCTTCGGTCGTCTCCCCGAAGCCTATCTTCAGTTCTCTCTTGAGGGTTTCCCTGACTGTTTCAGCACCCTTGACGAAGCAGGCGGTACCCATGCATACGCTGATGGTGTGCTCGCCGCGCCTTGTCTCTGTAAAATAGTGATAGAAGCTTACGACACCGAAGACCTTGGAGGCGGGTACGCGGATCTTCCTTGCTATATGGAGCTGCAGCTCTCTCGGCAGATAGCCGAATATGCTCTGTCCCTTGTGAAGGATGTGGATCAGCATACCTTCCTTGTCGTCAAGGCTTTCGATGTAGGCGTCTAGTTCAGCAAGTTTCTCGTCAGTCAGCAGCTCATGAATCGGATTTTCCTTCATAATTTCCATAAACTCGCCCTCTCATAATTGATTTTACCCTTATCTCTGTTTTAACATTTATAGAAAACGTTGTCAAATAATTAACAGATAATTGTGAATAATAAAATATAATCATATTCAATTTGCACTTAGTGAGATTTTCAGTACCATAGATGTAGAAAATCGAACACTTTAAATTCACTGGAAAACGATGAATAAGAATGGATATGCAAGTGATTGGAAAGGATTCTATGAATAGGGATTTGGAATCAAAATGAAATGAATTTATGACAGACTGTCAAAAATGGAAGATAAAAATGTATCAATGGGGCTGATGAATGAGAGGAGGGCAGGAATATATTTTGTCCGGAAATGAAAATTGACGCCCGGATAGCCGCCAAAGGTAGTTTTCAGGCGGAATCGGCTGTCAATGCTGTTCATGCTGTTTAGTTATGTACCTGTCATAGGACTAGTTCAAGAGAGTCATACATTGCCGAGTATTCAGCTATGTAACGGTCGATCTGGTACCAGTGCCTGAGCCTTGTTACGTTTGATGGCAGCGGCCCCTTGTTGTAGCTGCAGTCGATCAGTATTACATCGTATCCCGCTTCAGCCAGCTGAAGTGCGTTTTCGTACCTGTCTTCGATAAAAATGTCGCAGCTTAGTTCATCGGCCTTGCCAACCTTGTCGTGACTGCCAAGCAGTGATATGGAATCCAGTGCAATGCTGTTGCTCCTCAGCCATTCGATGCTTACATCCTTCATCCTCATATCCCTCGCCGTAACGAAATGGATGTAGTGGGTAAGATGATGCCGTCTAATCACTTCTGTGACTCCCGCCCTCATCCTTGCTCCTCTATGAAGCTCTTCACCGAACTCATCGTAAAACCGGTCATAATCTCCAGGCAGAAGTCCCATGGCCTCTTCGACGTCGTAAACCCTGATGTCCCTTGGCTTGAGCTTCTTACCGAAATAGGAGTTGGCCTTTTCCAGCCAGTAGAATGGCTCAGTCACTGTCCCATCGATGTCTATGCATATGTTTAGGTTCTTCAATATTTTTCACCTCCTTTCTGTTGTCCCTTACATTATACGATATCCATGTAAATGAAAGGGGGTTTTCATGTTAATGTTGTGTAAATTTTCAGAAGTTTTCATAAATCGAAATGCCGCATCCAATTGGATGCGGCAGGAACTTTTGAATTATCTTCTCTTCTGGAGGCCTTCCCAATTGTCTACTGCAAGTCCTACGGCGTCCTTGACTTTGTCAGTGTTCCTCTCTTCGATTACAGAAAGGATTGCCAGGTGTGTCTCAAGTGCATTTGTGCCATAGTTCTGGTTCGTGTGGGAGTTGTAGATCGAGCTTTCGAAGAATGAAATGACAAAGGAATAGATCCTTTCTGCAAAACTGTTCTTGCAGGCCTCCCCAAGGATCTTGTGGAACTCAAGGTCGTTGTCAGCCAGTTCACGTGGTGAGGCTTTTCTGTCCCGAAGCTCTTTCAGCCGTTCAACGTTATGTATAAGCTGATTTCTTTCCTTTTCATTCTTGTTGAAGTTCATTATTGCCAGAGTCACCACGTCTGTTTCGAAAAGTCTTCTGAATTCCTTGAGCTCTGACAGCTCCGGCTTAATAAGGAGGAACTTGAACATGAGTGGGTCAATCAGGTTCTCCCTGGGTTTGTCAACAATGTAGGTTCCGTTCCCGACCTTTATGTCCACCACTCCAAGCGCCTCAAGGACCTTCATGGCTTCACGCACGGATCCTCTGCTTATTCCAAGCCCCTCTGAGATCTCCAGTTCGCTTGGCAGCTTGTCTCCAAGCTTAAGCTTATCCTCTGCAATCAGTTGCTTTATACTGTTGATAACCACATCAACAGCCGATTCCTTTGCTTTTCCGACAAACAGATTGTTCACGTTTCTTCTCCTCCGACAATATGAGCTATATTTGACAGCTGTATTTCTTACTCACTGATACATACATGAGTCTTTAACCACTATTCTGTTATCAATATATCATGGAAAACATAAAACTTCAACAAACAAATGTAGGATGTCTGACTAATATTAAGGCAATACGGTTTCTTTTGTGACAGCATGTACGTCCTACCAGTATGAAGCTGCACATACTGTTGATGCACATTATGATAATTAATCACAGATCATATGAGGTCACAAGGTCAATTGCCCAATATGAAAGCAGACAGAGAACTAAGTGCAATATAGTTAAATATATAACGAACAGTCTCTGAAAACGATGTGAATTCACGCGAAATTAAGCCTTTTCTACCAATTTTGAGCGGAAACCCTTGATGAAGACAGCATGGAGAAGCCAGATGCCAAACGTTCGAAAATCAACAGCTTGAATCATATGCTTGAATCAAGCGCGTATGGATATCCATCGATGGGGGTGAATTTTGAATAATAGTTAAATATTTAATTAGCATTAGAATCGTTGACAACGATTCCTGTAAATGTTTTAATATAAACATGAAACGTCTGATGTTTAACGTTAGACAATGGCAACAATCGAAACGGAGGTTTGTTATGAAAAAAGTATTGTCAATGATCATCGCTGCAACCATGGCACTTGCAATAAGCGCTTGTGGTGCCAAGAATGAGACACCTGCTGCTCCTACAACGCCATCAGCACCTGCTGCCAACAGCGAGGGACTCCTCGGTGCATCATCAGCTACAGTGAGATTCAAGGTTGGAACAACAACAGCACCAACTGGACACTATGTGAAGGGTCTTCAGGAGATGCAGAGACTGCTTGAATCAAAGAGCGGCGGAACAATGACTTTGGACATATATCCCAATTCACAGCTTGGAAATGAAAGAGACATGATGGAGAACGTGGGAATGGGAGTTCAGGACATGGTGCTTTCATCCACTGGCCCGATACCGAACTTCGTAAAGGAATTCGCGGTTCTAGACCTTCCTTATCTGTTTGAAACAGCAGAGGATGCGTATGAGGTACTTGACGGTGAAGTAGGAGAATCTCTCCTTGCAAAGCTTGATTCACAGGGGATCATAGGATTCGGATTCTGGGAGAACGGCTTCAGGCACGTAACCAACAACACCAAGGAGATCAAGGTTCCTGCTGACCTTAAGGGAATGCAGCTCAGGACCATGGAGAACAAGGTACATATGGCCGGCTACGAAGCGCTTGGATCAATACCTACACCGATGGCTTGGGGTGAAATATTCACAGCACTTCAGCAGGGAACTGTTGACGGACAGGAAAATCCCCTTGCGATCATCGAAAGCGCAAAGGTTTATGAGGTTCAGAAGTACATATCCCTTACAGGAGCATTCTACTCACCATGCGTACTTATGATGAATGAAGCTAAGTTTAACTCTCTTACTGCTGACCAGCAGAAGGCATTCACTGAGGCTGCGGATGAAGCCAAGGACTGGCAGAGAAACTACAGTCAGGAGTATGACAAGAAGGCTGTAGAATCACTTAAGTCACTTGGAATCACAATAACAGAAGTAGATACTTCCGTATGGGCAGAGGCTGTAGTGGGTGTTTATGACAAACTCGATTCGTTCGGTATAGATGCATCACTTGTAAAGCAGATTCAGGATTCACTTAAATAAGACATCATGCGGGACATATGGCTTTTGCCGTATGTCCTGATTATAGAAATGAGTAAACAGGAGGGCTGGCGGTGAAGAAACTGGGCCAAATTCTAAACAGACTGGAAGAGAGCATTCTGGTGATCCTGCTTGTAGTGATGCTGGGTGTAATATTTACAGCTACAGTAGGCAGATTCACTAAAATCATAACAATCAAGTGGGCTGAAGAGCTTGCGAGATACTGCATGATATGGATCGTCTTCATTGGAATAATCATCGGTGCAAGAAAAGGCGAGCATTTCGCTGTCACAGCCCTGGATATGTTCCTGCCTAAGAAGGCGATGAATGTCATTAAGATCATAGCGACAATATTTGTAGATGGATTCTGCTTTTTTGCAGCATACTACGGAGTCAAGATACTAAACAGTCAGATAAAGGGCGGACAGGTCACTCCAAGTCTCCAGATACCAATGTGGATCGTTTATTCGATAATACCATTCGGACTGGCAATGATGGCTATAAGATACACCATAAGGACCTACAAGGACATAGCAGGAAAAGATATAGACAGGGAGGATGGATAGCATGGTAGGATTGCTCTTCGGAGTATTGGTAATAATGCTCATACTGGGTGTTCCAATAGCCCTGAGTTTAGGAGTCGCAGTAGTGGCAGGAATATTTTCAACCGGAAACTTCAATTTGTTTCCGGTGGTTCCTCAGAGGATGTTCACTCAGGCGGATAACTTCACTCTCATGGCTGTCCCATTCTTCATACTTGCAGGAAACCTGATGGAGAAGGGTGGAATATCCAAGAGGCTCATAGGCTTCTTTGAGATCCTGCTGAGAAGGGTTCCGGCAAGGCTGTCTGTGATCACTGTAGTTGCGTCTGCGTTCTTTGGTGCCATATCAGGCTCGAATCCTGCTACTGTAGCTGCTATCGGAGGTCTTACTATTCCTAGGATGAAGGAAAAGGGATATCCGAAGGAGCAGGCTGCAGCAGTAGCGGCATCTGCCGGAACACTTGGAGTCGTAATTCCTCCAAGCATACCTATGGTAACCTATGCAGTGACTGCATCTGTGTCAGTTGGAACCATGTTCATAGCGGGAGTTGTGCCGGGACTCATCCTTGCTGGAGTGCTGATCCTTGTAAACCTGCAGCTGAACAGAAAGCATGATGAACCTGACAAATCAAGCGTTACAGTCAAGCACATCGTCCTATCCTTCTGGGAAGCTCTTGCGGCACTGATCATGCCTGTTATAATCCTTGGCGGAATATACGGTGGACTTTTCACACCAACTGAATCAGCTGCCGTCTCCTGTGTGTACGCCCTGATCATAAGCGTGTTCGTGTACAAGGAGCTTAAGGTAAAGGACCTGTATGGGATATTCTACAAATCAGCGGTAAGCTCAGCAATCGTACTCTTCGTTGTTAGCCTTTCGGCACCGTTCGGATGGTTCATGACAAACCAGAACATACCGACAATGATAGCTTCATCCGTACTCGGTTTGTTCAGCAACAAGTATGTACTGCTACTGATGATCAACTTCATACTCCTGTTCCTGGGAATGTTCCTTGAGACACAGGCGATAATACTGCTTGTAACTCCGATTCTTCTTCCTATAGCAGTATCCCTGGGAATGTCCCCGATAGCCCTGGGAATAATAATCATCATAAATACATCCATAGGAATGATCACTCCGCCAATGGCAGTAAATCTGTTCGTCGCAACCGGAAT
Organism: Youngiibacter fragilis 232.1; assembly: GCF_000495435.3. Lineage (GTDB taxonomy): Bacteria > Bacillota > Clostridia > Clostridiales > Clostridiaceae > Youngiibacter > Youngiibacter fragilis. The sequence continues at coordinate 92,665 of NZ_AXUN02000231.1, forward strand.
ATCAGGCTCTTCAATCGAACAGATAAGCACAAAGATAATGCCTTTCCTTATAGCGGAAGCAATTGCGCTGGTGCTGATGACATTCTTCCCGGTGATAATAACCTGGCTGCCGTCAGTGCTTGGTTTTGCAGTATAGAATCTTCATGGTTCTTTCAATCAAATGAACAATATTTCGAGGAGGAAATAATATGACCACAGAAGAACTTAAAAAAGTGGCGGAACACCTTAGGCTTGAGGCTGTTAGGATGGTCTATGAAGGCAAGGATGGGCATCCTGGTCCTGCACTTTCGATAGCAGACATAGTAGCTACACTCTATTTTGACGAAATGAGACTGGATCCGGAGAATCCTAACTGGGAGGACAGGGACAGGTTCATACTTTCAAAGGGACATTCATGCCCCATATACTATGCGGCATTGTCGGAGAAGGGCTATTATGGAGATCCGGTTGGCGACTTTAAGCTCAGGGCTCTTGGAAGCAGATTTCAGGGACATCCTGTAATGGGTAAGGCTGCCGGTGTGGACATGACCTCCGGATCGCTTGGAAACGGACTTTCAATCGGAGTCGGGATGGCACTGGCAGGAAAATATTCTAAGAAGGACTATAACGTATTCGTTATCCTTGGTGATGGCGAGCTGCAGGAAGGCATAGTTTGGGAAGGCGCAAACACAGCATCTGCAAAGAAGCTGGACAATCTGATAGCCTTTGTAGACAAGAACAACTGGCAGAGCGGAGACTGCGTGGACAAGACCATAGGCTGCAACAATCCTGAAGAGAAGTTCGCTTCATTCAAGTGGCATGTGCAGGTTATAGACGGTCACGACATCGATGCTGTAAAGAATGCGATAGCGGCTGCAAAAAGTGTCAAGGGACAGCCTTCAGCCATCATATGCAACGATATCAAAGGCAAGGGACTTGACTACATGGAGAACAACAACGCATGGCATAAGGGTGTACCGACCGACGAACAGTATGCGATAGCGGTCAAGACTCTGGGAGGTGCAAGATAATGGGGTATAAAGGAACTAGAGAAGCATTCGCAGCTGCAATGATTGACATGGCAAGGACCGATAACAGGATAATGTTCGTTTCTCCTGACTCTCTCAAGGCAATGAGAGCCACCTCTTTTGCAGACGAGTTTCCAGATGCATATGTTGAAGTCGGCATCGCTGAGCAGAACTCAGTTGCAGTTGCTTCAGGTCTTGCGAGCTGCGGACAGATCCCATTCGTGGGAACCTATGCAGGATTCCTGACGATGAGAGCCTGCGAGCAGATGAGGACCTTCGTGGCTTACCCTAACCTTAATGTGAAGTTCGTGGGGATCAATGCAGGACTATACGGTGGAGAGCGAGAAGGCGTTACACACCAGTTCTACGAGGATGTTGCGATACTTGCAAGCATTCCGAACTTTACCATATTCACGCCTGCAGACGGAAACCAGACCTACCATGCCGTCAAGGCTGCGGCAGCCACTGAGGGACCTGTTTATGTAAGGGCAGGAAGCGGCAGGGAAGTGGATGTATATGATGTGGAGACTCCTTTCAATCCTGAAGGCTTCACTGTCCTTAAGGACTATGGAACAGATACTCTGGTCCTATCAAGCGGATTCGTTCTGAGCAGAGCCCTAAAGGCAGCTGAAATATTGAAGGAGCAGGGCGTTAACGTCACTGTTGCGGATGTAAACATACTCTATAAGAAGGACAATGAGAAGCTTATTGACCTGATGTCGAACTTTGAAAAGATTGTGACTGTTGAAGACCATAACATCAACGGCGGACTCGGAAGCTTCATAAGCAGGCTTGCCTGCGAGAACAAACCGGTATTTGTAAAGAGAATGGCTCTTGAGACCTTCGGTGAGTCAGGCCCGGCTGATGAAGTCCTCGATCACTATGGCTTCAGCGGAGTTAACATAGCAAAGACTGTAAAAGATAATCTGTAGGCTAAAAGCATTTTAGGAGGAAGAAAATGAGTAAGATAGTAGTAAGTGTCGTCGGTGCAGGCGGAAAAATGGGAACCAGGACAAGCAACAACCTTGCAAAGGCCCTTGATAAGGTAGAGCTCTACTTCGTAGAGAACGGAGCAAGAGGAATAGAAAGCATAAGGGAAAGAGGCTTCGAGGTTACACCTGTGGAGGTAGCCATACCTAAGTCTGATGTAGTCATACTTGCTGTTCCGGATTCACTTATCCATGTGATATCCAAGGGAGTAGTTGACCTTATGTCTCCTGGGGCGGGTATGGTGATACTTGACCCTGCAGCTGCAGTAGCCAGAGAAGTGGCACTGAGGGATGACTGCACATTCGGTGTGGCTCACCCGTGCCACCCTTCATACTTCCTTGACCAGGATACCTTCGAGGCAAGGCACGACTACTTCGGCGGCCTTGGCGGAAAGCAGGATATAGTAATGGCAAAGATCCAGGGAGACGATGCAAAGTTTGAAGAGTGCAGAATTGTCAGCGAGCTGATGTTCGCGCCGGTCCTCAACAGCTATGTCATGGGGATAAGGGACATAGCGTTCCTTGAGCCTACCCTTGTTGAGATACTTGGAGCTACAGCACTATACGCGATGGCTGAGACTGTCAACAAGGCAGTTGAGAAGGGAATCCAGAAGGAAGCGGCTGTATCATTCCTTTCCGGACACATTTACAACCTTTCAGCAAACTTCCTTGGCTTCCTTGGAAACACTCCGGTTTCGGATGCCTGCAAGGTAGCGATCGGACTTGGAAACAAGCTTGTGTTAAGGGATGACTGGAGACAGATCTGGGAAGAGGATGTGCTTGATAAGGTAATAGCTACTATGCTCCACCCTGAGAATCCGCAGATATAACACTCAATCAAAATTTGTCTTCTGAAACGGAATATGAGAATCGAGGTATATTTATATGAAGATAGTGATACTTGACGGATACACCGAAAACCCCGGTGACCTTTCATGGGAAGGCTTCGAAAAGCTTGGAGAGGTGACGGTATATGACAGGACACCAGTTGAGATGATTGCCGAGAGGATCGGCGATGCAGA
>NZ_AXUN02000230.1 GCF_000495435.3 Youngiibacter fragilis 232.1
TCCCTGTCCAGAATCTCTTCGAGCAAGTCTGCACCGCCTCTTTCTCTGCTTTTCCGAGTATCGGTGCTCCGCGCTCCCGCATGCTCTTCACGTTCCACGCTATCCCTTTGCGGGCAGCCCTTTCGGTATTCTGCTTTCATCGCACCGATCTCCTTCCAGTATTTACTCAAGACTTACGGTTGTTCAGTCCTTCCCGGTAAAAATACTCCCCGGTACTACGAAGTCTGCTGACTTCTCACAGTAAGCTTTACTCCGTCTTTCGGATTTTATTCCCAACCGGACGTCTGTGAGACCTCCCTGGGTAAGAACGATAACCTTCCTTTCATGTGGCCGCCTCATTTACCGTATGGGATTCGGGTAGCATTGGACTTTCTCTTGTATAGCAGAGTCGTCCGTCCCAATCCGGCCTTATATAAGATTTCTGTTCGTCGGCCCGAAAATTTGCCCGCCAGAACTCCTCGCCCTGACATCCGGCTTCCTTCAGATTCCACCTCGCGATGGACACCCTTGCCCTCGGCTAAAGCTTCCTGCTACCGAGCTCGTAGTGGACTCTCACCACCAGGTTATCGCCCATGCCGGGCGCATCAAAATGAATGGAGCAGTCCGGATTCGAACTGCTCCATTTTCTCATATTAGCTTCTTTATTTCTTCTACCTTGTCGAGCCTCTCCCATGGGAGGTCAAGGTCTGTCCTTCCGAAATGTCCGTATGCGGCTATCTGCCTGTAAAGCGGCCTTCTCAGGTCCAGGTCCCTTATTATCGCACCGGGCCTCAGGTCAAATACCTTGTCGATTATTGAGATTATCCTGTCATCAGGAATCTTGTTGGTTCCGAATGTGAATACCTCAATTGAAAGAGGCTTTGCAACTCCGATGGCATATGCCAGCTCAACTTCAAGCCTGTCAGCCACACCTGCAGCTACCAGGTTCTTGGCAACCCATCTTGCGGCATAGGCTGCGGACCTGTCAACCTTCGTTGGGTCCTTTCCTGAGAAGGCTCCGCCACCGTGCCTTCCGTATCCGCCGTAGGTATCGACTATGATCTTCCTGCCTGTAAGGCCTGAATCACCGTTTGGTCCGCCTATAACGAATCTTCCTGTCGGATTGATGTAATATTTCGTATTCTCATCCAGGAGGTGCTCCGGAATCACTGCATTTATGACGTGCTCCCTGACATCCCTTTCTATCTCGGCATGCTCCACAACAGGGCTATGCTGTGTGGAAACAACAACCGCTTCGATCCTTACAGGCTTGTCGTCATCATACTCGACTGTTACCTGTGTCTTTCCATCCGGCCTGAGGTATGACAGCGTGCCGTCCTTCCTGACCTCTGACAACCTTCTTGCAAGCTTCTGGGCAAGGGATATGGGCATTGGCATAAGCTCCTCTGTCTCGTTGGAGGCATAACCGAACATCATTCCCTGGTCTCCGGCTCCTGTCTTCTCAATGAGGCTTTCCGCATGACCTCTGGTCTCATAGGCATCATCGACACCCATTGCGATATCTGCGGACTGTTCATTGATTGAAGTTATTACAGCGCAAGTATCCGCATCAAAGCCATACTTTGCCCTAACATATCCTATTTCGGTCACAGTCTTCCTGACCAGCTTCGGAATGTCCACGTAGCAGTTAGTTGTTATCTCTCCCATTACAAGCACCATACCAGTGGTTACTGCCGTCTCGCATGCCACCCTCGCCATCGGGTCCTGTTCAATTATCTTGTCGAGAATTGCATCGGATATCTGGTCGCATATCTTGTCCGGATGTCCTTCCGTCACTGATTCTGAAGTGAATAGTCTTTTCATAATTACCTCCTGAAAAAAATGAAGCCTCTTCATTAAAAGAAGAGGCGTGTCGTGCACGTTCCTCTTATCTTGCAGCGCTGCTGCAGGAATTGGCACCACGTATTTCTACAGGTTGCCGGGTTTCACAGGGCCCATTCCCTCCACCTCTCTTGATAAGAGCACATATTCTGTTTTACATGAAAAAAGACAGGAATCGTTATACGCAGTTCCGTCTTAATTGGTGGAGGAGAGTGGATTCGAACCACTGAAGCTGAAAGCAACAGATTTACAGTCTGCCCCCTTTGGCCACTCGGGAACTCCTCCATATGAACAGTCTGACAACTGCTTTTTATATATTATATCAGCCCCGCCTCTTTGTCAACATCATTTCACATGCTTCATGAAAATTTGATGCCAAGCTGAATTGATAAAGTAAATTCAACCCAATAAAAAACAGGCGCTTCGCTGTTTTAAG
>NZ_AXUN02000229.1 GCF_000495435.3 Youngiibacter fragilis 232.1
TTTTTATTAAGGGAGGTTCAAAAGACCGATTCAACATTGATACTTAAATCCCTGGCAAAGGATAAGACCAGATGACAGCGCGGACCCGTATTCAATGCGGGTCCTGCTTATTAGATACAATTAAATTTGCATTATCAATTATTAAGGACGATAGTGTATGATATAGGAAGTGGATTAATATTTGGGGGTTGGGATATGAGATACTGCTGGACTACGCTGCATGTTGATGATATGGAAAAGTCGGTTGAGTTCTATAACGGGCTGCTCGGACTGCCTGTTAACAGGAGGTTCAAGGCAGGACCGAAGATGGAGCTCTGTTTCCTCGGAGATGGTGAAACTCAGGTTGAGCTTATTTCAGAGGAAGGCTGCAGTGTGTCCAATGGGGATGACATATCGATGGGGTTTGTCGTAGAATCTCTGGACAGGATGATTGAAGTGCTTGAAGGGAAGGGGATACCTGTCCATAGCGGACCGTTCCAGCCGGGACCAGGCATAAGATTCCTATTTGTCAAGGACCCCAGCGGAGTGAAGGTCCAGCTTGTCGAAAACCTGTGATTTGCAGGTATTCTGGACTATTGACATAAAGCTCTGCATTATCTATAATCTTATAGTAATATTCCGGCAATGAAGAGGATTAGTAGTCGAATATGAACCTTAAGAGAAGGGGTGGTTGGTGAGAACCCTGAGGTTAATAACGATGAAGCTGCCTTGGAGCTGATTTTCCGAAAGAGATGGACATATGTCCATAATTAGGGTGGTACCGCGGAAGCATGGCTTTCGTCCCTTGTCTGGGATGAAGGCTTTTTTTATTTATTGTTCTTATATATATGTGTGTTATATGCTATAAAAATTTGGAGGTACGAAATGAACAGGCTAAGTACAAGCGAAATAAGGGAAAGATATCTGAAGTTCTTTGAAGGCAAGGCACATCTTGTCCTTGACTCATACCCTCTGGTTCCTAAGGATGACAAGTCGCTGCTTCTCATCAATGCAGGAATGGCTCCACTGAAGGCATACTTCACTGGAGTGAAGACGCCTCCTTCGACAAGGATCGCGACCTGCCAGAAGTGCATAAGGACTGGAGACATAGACAACGTGGGCAGGACCAAGAGGCATGCCACGTTCTTTGAGATGCTCGGAAACTTCTCCTTCGGAGACTACTTCAAGGAAGAGATCATTCCATGGGCGTGGGAGTTTGTAACAAAGGAGCTTGAGATACCAACTGACAAGCTTTATGTGACCATATATTTCGAGGATGATGAGGCCTTCGAGATATGGAAGAACAAGACAAACATAGACCCTGCAAGGATATTCAGGCTCGGCAAGGAAGACAACTTCTGGGAGATAGGAGTGGGACCATGCGGACCATGCTCAGAGATCCATTACTACAAGGCTGACGGAGTGGTTACTACTACTGAAGAATTCATCGAGGCCGGCGAGAGAGACGAGATGGTTGAGTTCTGGAACCTTGTCTTCACACAGTTCGACAAGGATGAGGAAGGCAACTACAACAGGCTTGCAGCTCCTAACATAGACACAGGAATGGGTCTTGAGAGAATGGCGACCATAATGCAGGGAGTAAAGTCCATATTCGAGATAGACATACTGAAGAACATAATCGAGAGCGTCGTTGAGATAACCGGAAGGGCATACGGCGAAGATGAGAAGACAGACATCAGCATAAGGATAATTGCTGACCATGCCAAGAGCGTAGCTTTCCTCATAAGCGATGGAGTCCTTCCTTCAAACGAAGGAAGGGGCTATGTCATGAGAAGGCTCCTCAGGCGAGCTGCAAGGCACGGCAAGGTGCTTGGGTCAAAGGGCAAGTTCCTTAACCATGTCATCGAGGCTGTCATAGACAGCTACAAGGATGCATATCCTGACCTTGTGGAGAGGAAGTCATACATAAACAAGATAGTTGCGCTTGAAGAGGAGAAGTTCCTCGAGACCATAGACCAGGGAACAGAGCTCCTTAACGGATATATCGCGGAGACTTCAGGTGACGTATTCAGCGGAGCACACGCATTCAAGCTTTATGACACATACGGGTTCCCCCTTGAGCTCACAGAGGAGATACTTGCAGAGAAGGACATGAAGGTTGACTTCAAGGCCTTCAAGGAAGAGATGGAACTGCAGAGGCAGCGGGCAAGGAGCGCCAGGGGCGAAAGCAACTACATGGGCGGAAGCCTTCAGGGCATAGACACCTTCTCTGAGCACTATGAGACCGAGTTTGTTGGCTATAACGTACTTGAAGCGGATATTGAGATCATTGCCGTTTCTGACGGAGCGGAAGAAACAGATAAGCTCGCAGCCGGAAGCACTGGCTATATCGTAACAAATAAGACCCCTTTCTACGCTGAGATGGGCGGACAGGTAGGAGATACGGGACTTGTTTCGGGAAAGGGCTTCAGGGCCGAGGTAACAGATACAAGAAAGAGCAGGAGCGGAAACACTGTACATTCAGTTACTGTGACTGAAGGAGAGCTTTCATTGGGAGAGGCCGTCCTTTCTGTTGACAAGGCAAGGAGGACATCAATACAGAGGAACCATACTGCAACACATATACTCCATAAGGCACTTAAGATAGTGCTCGGAGACCATGTCAACCAGGCAGGCTCAATTGTCCTTGACGAAAAGCTCAGGTTCGACTTCAACCACTTCCAGGGAGCCACAGCTGAAGAGCTGAAGAGGATAGAGGAGATAGTCAACGAGGAGATACTTAGGGCAATGCCTGTAAAGACTGACATCATGGACATGGTGGAGGCAAAGAAGAGCGGAGCCATGGCTCTGTTCGACGAGAAGTACGGCGATGAGGTAAGGGTGCTTTCGGTAGGTGACTTCTCAAGGGAGCTCTGCGGCGGAACACATGTAAGGAACAGCGGAGAGATCGGTCTCTTCAGGATAGTCTCAGAGTCAGGGATCGCATCGGGAGTCAGAAGGATAGAGGCAGTCACCGGAATGAACGCCTACAGGCTTTTCATAGCCAAAGAGGAGCTTCTTGAGTCAGTGGCTGAGACACTTAAGTCGAGCGAGAAGGACCTGCTGCAGAAGGCTTCAGCAAATGTTGCCGAACTTAAGGCAAGGTCAAAGGAGATAGAGGAGCTCAAGAGAAGCCTTTCAAAGGGCTCCATAGATACGCTTGTATCATCAAGAGAGGACATCGGTGGTGTTTCACTGGTGCGCGGCGAGGTAAAGGATGCGGATGCATCGGCACTAAGGGAAATAACTGAAAAAGTTCTGGACAAACTGAAATCAGGCGTGGTAGCATTGGCTTCTGTGGACAATCAGAAGGTAAACTTCTCCGTAATGGTTTCGAAGGACCTGACAGCAAAGGGTCTACATGCTGGAAAGCTCATCAAGGAGATAGCTGCAGTAGCAGGCGGCGGCGGTGGCGGAAGGCCGGATATGGCTCAGGCAGGCGGTAAGAATCCTGAAAAGACAGCGGAAGCTTTACAGTTAGTTCATAAACTTATTGAAACAGTAATCAAATAATCCCGGTTCAAGGTGTACATTCACCCCCAAATAATTTATAATGTAATGTATAGTAGTTTATTAGTGGGGGGTGAATCTGCTTTTTTGCAGGTGAATATGAGCAATAAAGATAATACGATGCAGTTCGACTTTGAAAGAGACAAGAAGGATCTTACCAAGAGTATCCTGGAAGAGGTCTACAATGCTTTGAAGGAGAAGGGCTACAACCCAGTGAATCAGCTTGTCGGATACATTATCTCCGGAGACCCCACGTATATCACGAACTACAACGGTGCAAGGGCTCTTGTGAGAAAACTCGAAAGGGATGAAATCCTGGAAGAGGTTTTAAAATCCTATTTAAATATCAAAGAATAGGAGGGATACCTTACGGGTATCCCTTTTTTAGAGATTCAAGCACGAATTAGGAAAGGTCAAATTATTTATGAGGTATGCAGGACTGGATGTTGGAACAAGAACAATCGGCGTTGCGGTGAGCGATCCCTTAGGCTATACCGCCCAGGGAATAACCACTGTGAAAAGGAAATCCATGGAGGATGACCTGACAGAGCTCTTGAAGGTTTTTTCGGAGTATTCGGTAACAGGAATCGTTGTGGGACTACCCAAGAACATGGACGGGACCATTGGGCCGCAAGCCCAGATGAGTCTTGATTTTGGCGCCTTCCTTGAAGAACGCACAGGCATGAAGGTGGAATTCTGGGATGAGAGGCTTACTACAAGAGCATCTCACCGGATAATGCTGGAAGCGGATTTTTCAAGGAAAAAGAGGAAGTCGCTTGTCGACAAGATCGCAGCAACCTTCATACTTCAAGGATATTTAGATAAAAACAGCAGCACTATTCAAACAAAGAGGTGAAAACATGGAAGATATGACTGACATCATCCTGCTTACGGACGATGAAGGAAACGAGGTCGAGGTCGAGGTTGTAACGAGACTTGAGATCGAAGATACTGAATACTATATTGTATCTCCAGTTGGCGAGGACGAGGAGCCTGTGTTCACGGCGCTCAGAGTCGACTACGACGAGGACGGGAATGAATTTTTCCAGAGCGTCGAGGATGATTCCGAGATAGCTATGATCGAGGAAGCCTACAGCATGATTTTCGAAGACGAGGAACTAAACTGAGATGCAGGGGAAGCTATCCGGAGAGGACATCAAAAGAGTCACGGAGCTGCTTAGAAAAAGCGGCTATAAGCTAACCCCGCAGAGACAGGCTATAGTGGACACGATAATCTCGAGCGTGGGAAACCACCTCACCGTTGAAGAGCTTTATGCTCTGGTGAGGCTGAAGAAGCCCGAGATTGGATTGGCTACGGTATACAGGACGGTTATTCTAATGAACGAGCTGGGACTTGTCTCAAGGCTCGATTTAAAGGACGGCAGCGCCAGGTACGAGATGACGAGGATTGAGGAAAATCATACTCATCATCACCTAATATGTACCCGGTGTTCTCGTGTGTCCGAATTCATGGGAGACCTTCTTGAACCTATAGAGCATGTCATCGAGGAGAAATACAACTTCATAATCAAGGATCATAGCCTTAAATTTTACGGTATTTGTGAAGAGTGCGCTAAAGAGGAAAAACTCAAGGAGGAATAATTAGTTTAATGAGAAAAGAAAAAGACAAGATCAAGATAATACCTCTTGGCGGAATCGATGAAATCGGAAAGAACATGACAGTTATAGAGTATAAGGATGAGATCGTGGTTATAGACTGCGGACTCAAGTTCCCGGACGATGAGATGTTCGGGATCGATGTGGTCATACCTGACATCACATACCTTATCAAGAACAAGGACAAGATAAAGGGCTTTTTCATAACCCATGGTCATGAGGACCATATAGGAGCCCTTCCATACATACTCAAGCAGATCAACGTGCCGGTGCATGCAACTAAGCTTACACTGGGACTCATAAAGATAAAGCTGAAGGAGCACAATCTGCTGGATGTGGTTGAACTTGTAACGGTAAAGCCTACAGATGTGATAAAGTTCCAGAGGCTGTCAGTCGAGTTCATCAAGGTAAACCACTCCATCGCAGACGCGACTGCAATAGCTATACACACGCCGCTTGGAGCAATAGTCCATACCGGAGACTTCAAGGTTGACTTTACGCCTGTTGACGGCGAGGTCATCGACCTGCAGAGGTTTTCGGAGCTGGGCAGGAAGGGCGTCCTTGCGCTCATGGCGGACAGCACCAATGTTGAAAGAAAAGGCTATACACTCTCAGAAAGTACAGTAGGCGAAAGCTTCAGGAAGCTTTTCCAGGGGGTTGAAGGCAGGATAATTGTCGCAACCTTTGCGTCTAACATCCACAGGCTTCAGCAGATAATGGAGGCAGGAATTGCACATGGCAGGAAGATAGCAGTTTCAGGCAGGTCGATGGAGAACATTATCCCTGTCGCTAGCGAGCTTGGATATCTGCACGTGGATGAAAGCTCCATGATAACTGTGGACCAGATAAACAAGTACCCTGAGAACCAGGTGCTCATCATTACTACAGGAAGCCAGGGAGAGCCCATGGCGGCACTGTCCAGGATGGCAGCGGGACTTCACAGGAAGGTACAGATAAAGACGGGGGATACAGTGGTATTCTCATCATCACCAATACCAGGCAATGAGAAATCAGTATTCAACACCATAAACCAGCTGTACAAGCTTGGAGCAAATGTAATTTACGAATCGCTGGCAGAGGTTCATGTCTCAGGGCATGCGTGCCAGGAGGAGATAAAGCTCATCCATACACTGGTAAGGCCAAAGAACTTCATACCGGTACATGGTGAGTCAAGGCACCTCAGGGAGCATGCGGACCTGGCGTTCAATCTCGGACAGGACAGGAACAGCATAGTAATACCTGAGAACGGCGATGTCATAGAAGTTGCCAGGGATGGTATAAGGAAGAACGGCACTGTGGCTTCAGGACATGTTTTCATTGACGGACTCGGAGTCGGGGATGTAGGTAAGATAGTACTGAGGGACAGGAAGCTTCTGTCAGAGGACGGTATAATCACTGTTGTGGTTACCATGGAAAAGGAAAGCGGAATGGTTGTTTCAGGACCTGACATAATCTCAAGAGGATTTGTGTATGTCAAGGAAGCTGAAGTTCTCATGGAGAATGCAAGGCTCGTAGTAAGGGAAGTGCTTGATGAGTGCGAGGAGAAGAGAATCAGCGACTGGAATGTCCTGAAGACTATGATCAAGGATTCGCTCAAGTCCTACCTGTACTCGAAGACCATGAGGAAGCCGATGATACTGCCGATTATTATGGAAGTCTAGGAGAGATAAAGCATGAACATTTTTGACAAGGTGAATGAATTCGCCTCAGTCCTTAAGGACCATGATGATGTGGTGGCGTACAGGAACGCTGCCAGGAAGATCGAATCTAATCCTGAAAAGCAGAAGATGCTGGAAGACTTCAGGAAGATCCAGATTGCTGCATACCAGGAATCAGTGGAAACCGGCAAGGTGACCGATGAGACTAATGAGAAGATGCAGAATTTCGCTTCGATCATACAGATGAATCCTGACATCAATGAGTATCTGCAGGCTGAAATGAGGTTTTCGATAATGTTCGAGGATATCATGAAGATAATTACTGATGCAGTCGGCGTCAACATGCTTGGCCCCGAAAGATAACAGCTGACTGGATATCTCTGATATCCAACAATGGGTATCTTCAATACCCAACAATGGGTATCTTCAATACCCAACTATTGGATACCTCAGGTATCCAATTTTTATGCAATGAGAAATCTAACCGTTTCCATGAGCCGCATGACCCAAACAATGGAGGAAAAAATGTATAAAAGAGAAGATGTAAGAAACATAGCGATAATAGCCCATGTCGACCACGGAAAGACTACACTGGTTGATGCTCTGCTCAGGCAGTCCAACATATTCAGGATAAATGAGAAGGTCGAGGAAAGGGTCATGGACTCTAACGACATCGAAAAGGAGAGGGGAATAACAATACTCTCCAAGAACACAGCTGTACACTACAAAGGCACCAGGATTAACATAGTTGATACACCTGGCCATGCGGACTTCGGCGGAGAGGTTGAACGAGTCCTCATGATGGTTGACTCGGTGCTTCTCGTTGTAGATGCATATGAGGGTGCCATGCCTCAGACAAAGTTCGTCCTGAAAAAAGCTCTTGAGCTTGGACTGAACCCGCTTGTCGTCGTCAACAAGATAGACAGGAAGGATGCAAGACCGCTTGAAGTCATTGACGAGGTGTTCGACCTGTTCGTGGAGCTTGGAGCTACAGACGAGCAGTGCGACTTCCCGATAATATACGCTTCGGCAAGGGAAGGCTATGCAGCCCTTGACCTTGATGACGACATGATCAGCATGATACCTCTATTCGAGAAGGTAATTGAATTCGTTAAGCCGCCTGAAGGTGACATCGACGGTTCGCTTCAGCTTCTTGTAACCACCCTCGATTCAAGTGAATATGTCGGCAAGATCGCCATAGGCAAGATAATCAGGGGAAGGGCCAGGAGGAACCAGCAGATAGCGATAATCAGCAAGAATGGTGATATCAGGAAGACCACGATCTCAAACATGTACCTGTATGACGGACTGAAGAGGGTGGAGACAGAAGAGGCTTACCTTGGAGATATAGTTGCCATCTCCGGACTTGGTGATGTGTCCATAGGAGATACTGTCGCTGATGCAAAGGATCCTGAAGCGCTTCCTTTCGCACATATAGACGAGCCGACACTTTCCATGAACTTCATGGTCAATGACTCCCCATTTGCTGGCCAGGATGGAACTTATGTTACCTCAAGGCATCTCAGGGACAGGCTCTTCAAGGAGCTTGAGACCAATGTTTCACTTAAGGTGGTTGAGCTTAGCCCTGATTCCTATGAGGTTTCAGGAAGAGGAGAGCTTCATCTTTCCATACTCATAGAGACAATGAGAAGAGAAGGCTACGAGATGCAGGTCTCAAAGCCAAGGGTAATCATGAAGGAAGAGAACGGAAAGACTCTTGAGCCTATGGAATACCTCACAATCGACGTTCCTGAGGAGTTCATGGGACCTGTCATGGAGAAGCTCGGGCCAAGAAAGGCTGAAATGGTAAACATGACATCAGCCATAAACGGATATACAAGGCTTGAATTCATAGTACCATCCAGAGGACTCATAGGATTCAGAAATGAATTCATGACTGACACCAAAGGAAATGGTATAATGAATCATGTGTTCCATAGTTACGATAAATATAAGGGTGATATACCTGGAAGGTCCAGGGGCAGCCTTGTAGTCTTCGAATCTGGGGAGGCAATAACTTACGGATTGTTCAATGCGCAGGAGAGAGGGAATCTCTTTATCGGAGCGGGAGTTCCTGTATATTCAGGAATGGTATGCGGCGAGTGTTCAAGGGCTGATGACATCGAGGTAAACATATGCAAGAAGAAGCATCTGTCAAACACAAGGTCATCAGGTTCTGACGATGCACTTAAGCTCGTACCTCCTAGGGAAATGTCCCTGGAAGCCTGCCTTGAATTCATATCAGATGATGAACTGGTGGAAGTTACACCGCTTAATATCAGGATCAGAAAGAGATATCTGGACCACCTCGAGAGGAAGAGGGCGGCCAGGAAGTAGGGGGATCGGATTGAAGAAATTTTTGCTTGTCCTTTTGGTCATCGTGGTTATTTTTGGTGGAGCAGGACTTTTCGGGTGGAACTACTATAACGGCATAGGTGAAAATCCTCTGAAGTCGGATTCTGACAAGGTCATTGTGACAGTTGAGAGGAATGCTACCCTCAACGGCATATTCGATGACCTGGCAGCGTCAGGTAACTTAAGAAACCTCATTCTCACCAAGCTTTATATGATGCAGCATCCGCTGAACACAAATATAAAGGCAGGGACATATGAGGTGCCGGCAGATGCCACCCTCGAGGAGCTGGTAAAAGAGCTCAGGGAAGGCAAAAACATCAATGAAATCACTGTTACAATACCTGAAGGCTATACCATCGAAAGGATGGGCGGATTATTCGAGGATAAGGGCCTGTTTTCAAAGCAGGAATTCATCGATGCTGCGAAGGCATATAAGCATCCAGACTGGATAACCAATGTGGAGTCCAGAAGGTACGCAATGGAGGGCTTCCTGATGCCGGATACATACAAGTTCGAGAAGGGAATAACCCCGACATACGCACTGGACGTCATGCACAAGGCATTCGTGAAGAAGATGGATGCCATACTGAAGGACCTGAAAATCCAGTCTCCTAATACAAGATGGAACAGGATAGTGACTATAGCCGCCATGATCGAAAGGGAAGCTGCCAACACGGATGAGATGCCTTTGGTCTCATCTGTCATCAAGAACAGGATAGTCAAGAGGATGAAGCTTCAGATCGACGCCACAGTTGTCTATGCGCTGGGAAAGGAATCAACAGACAAGGTCACTCTTGATGACCTTAAGGTGGATTCCCCGTACAACACATATGCCATAAGCGAGCTGCCTGTCGGTCCCATAGCTAATCCGGGCGAGGCAGCCATAAGGGCGGCCCTTCAGCCTGCTGACACCAATTTCATATATTACGTGCTTGACCCTAAGGCTGATGCCCACTTCTTCACAGCAAACTACAACGAGTTCCTTGCCAAGAAGGCGGAGTTTAGCAACTAGAAAAGAAGGATCACAATGGACAATATCACATATCCACACATAACGGAATATATAGAATCCCTGGTCGGTGAGACCGGACTTGGACATCTTGAGAAGTATGCGGAGGAAAACAGCGTCCCGATAATACAAAAGGACGCTCTTGGCCTCCTTCTCTTCATGGTAGGGATGAAAAGGCCGAAAAGGCTCCTTGAGCTGGGGACTGCGATAGGGTACTCAGCCATAGCCATGGCGCTGGAATCGCCTCATACCATGATCACCACGGTGGACCTCAATGCAGGTATGAAGGAAAGGGCTGAAGAGAACATAAGGCACGCAGGCCTGTCAGACAGGATCGAAGTTGTTCTTTCAGACTGCATGGACTTCCTGAAGGGCGACCATGATAAGTTTGACATGGTATTCATAGACGCGAGGAAGTCTCACTACATGGAATACCTTGAGCTTAGCCTTCCACTTCTGAATGAGGATGGGCTTATTATCGTTGACAATGTCCTGTTCAGGGGTCTGGTTCCCGATGGGGAGGAATTCCCGAGGAAATATCGTGCGACGGTATCAACCCTAAGGGAATTCACAAGGACCGTTTCTGAAAGGGAAGACCTGTCATCCGCCATCATACCAATTGGTGACGGGGTGGCATTCATAAGGAGGAAACCAAATGTTTAAACCGGAGCTTCTTGCCCCTGCAGGAAACCTGAGCAAACTGAAGACTGCAGTGGACTACGGAGCGGATGCCGTGTACCTGGGCGGCAGCAGGCTTAACCTCAGGGCATTTTCCGACAACTTTACATATGAAGAGCTTAGGGAAGGAATAAAGTATGCCCACGACAGGGGCAGGAAGGTATATGTTACGCTTAACGTATTTCCGCACAACAGCGATATGAACGGGCTTGAGGATTACCTCAGGGAGCTTCATGCTGCGAATGTTGATGCTGCCATTGTATCAGACCCCGGCATAATCATGACTGCCAGGCAGGTGGTACCGGAGCTTGAGCTGCACCTTTCCACGCAGGCAAACAACGTGAACTGGCGCTCCGCAATCTTCTGGCATTCCATGGGAATAAAGAGGATCGTGCTCGCGAGGGAGCTGAGCATGAAGGAGATAAGGGAGATAAAGGATAATATCCCTGATACCCTTGACCTTGAAGCTTTCGTGCATGGATCAATGTGCATGGCGTATTCAGGCAGATGCCTGCTGTCAAACTACATGACCGGCAGGGATGCCAACAGGGGCGCATGCGCACAGCCCTGCAGGTACAAGTACCATCTGGTGGAGGAGACGAGACCGGGTGAGTACATGGAGATCATGGAGGATGACAAGGGAACCTATATCATGAACTCAAAGGACCTTTGCATGATCGAACATATTCCTGAGCTCATGGAGTCTGGAATAGTGTCGTTCAAGATAGAAGGCAGGATGAAATCAGAATTCTATGTCGCGGCGATAGTAAAGGCCTACAGGGAAGCGATAGACAGCTATGTTTCAGACCCAGCGAACTACACTTATGACCCGGCATGGATGGAGATGCTCTCCATGATAAGCCACAGACAGTACTATACAGGCTTCTACTTCGGAAGGGGAAACAGCCAGGTATACGAAAGCAGCTCATATGTCAGGGATTTTGACATAGTGGGTGTGGTAGCTGAGGATGAGAAGAACGGCAGATACGTTATCGGCCAGAAGAACAGGGTCTTTCCCGGAGACACCGTCAAGGTGCTGAGGGCAAGGGGACCTGTGATAGACACGATAATTGACAATTTTGAGGATGAAGAGGGAAATGAGATCAACGTGGCCAACAAGGCTGCAATGGTGTTTTCAGCAACATCCACCAAACCACTGATGTACGGAGACATGCTGGTACTGGAAAAGAAAGACTGATATCTCAAGGAGTGATCAATGTGAAGAAGCCTATCCTTATCGGTATAGCAGGCGGTACTGGCTCAGGAAAGAGCACCGTAGCAAGGGAAATCTTCAGGAGTTTTCCAAGTGAAAAGATCTGCATCATCATGCAGGATTCCTATTACAAGGATCAGTCAAACCTGTCCTTTGAGGACAGGATAAGAACAAATTACGACCATCCAAACGCATTCGACACGGAGCTCCTAATAAGTCACCTGAAGGACCTCCTTGATGGCAGGAAGATAGAGAAGCCTATATACGACTTCACTGTCCACAACAGGAAGGCCGAGGTTGAGATAGTTGAGCCAAGGGAGATAATAATCCTTGAGGGCATCCTTATACTTGACGACAAGGCACTTAGGGACATGATGGATGTCAGGATATACGTTGACACCGATGCGGACCTCAGGATCCTCAGGAGGCTTGTCAGGGACATCAGGGACAGGGGCAGGACAATGGAGTCAGTAATCGAGCAGTACCTTACGGTTGTAAGGCCAATGCATCTTCAGTTCATTGAACCGACGAAGAGGTATGCGGACCTGATAATACCCGAGGGCGGGAAGAACAAGGTAGCAATAGATGTGCTTGTGGCAAAGGTAAGACAGCATCTGGGATAAGAGTCATTTTAATGACTTAGAGGGGCATTTTCATGCCTCTTTTTCTTATGTATAATAAAGCTAAAATGTGGGATAATATAAGTGGAGGTGAAGAACATGAAAGTTGGGCTTCTGGGAAGAAACATATCGTATTCAAGGTCTCCTGAGATCCATAACAGCTGGTACAAGGAAAGGAACATACCGCTCACCTATTCGATATTTGACGTAAAGAGGGATGACATACCTTCATTCATTGAATCGATGGAGAAGGAAGGTATTGTCGGATTCAATGTTACTGTTCCTTACAAGGAACACATAATGGGATTTATCCATGAGCTGCATTCTGAGGCTTTGGAGGTTGGGGCGGTTAATACTGTGGTCGTTAAGGAAGGCTGGAGGATAGGGTACTGCACTGATGTCCATGGGTTCGAAAGGTCACTTGCTGAAAATGGGCTTGACTTAAAGGGTAAAAAGGTCCTCATCCTAGGAAGCGGAGGAGCTGCCAGGGCTGTATACACCGCACTCCGGCATATTGGCGCTGAGATCCACATGGCCTTCAGGTCAGAGGAAAAGAAGGTCCAGTTTCCGGAATCCAGATTGTTCATGTCCCTTGAGGAAGCCGGCGACATCTCAAAGTATGCCATGGTCATCAACTGCACAAAGCTAGGGAACATCAATGACGACAGGTTACCGATAGAGATAACCGGATACTCACCTGATACCGTACTTTATGACCTCAACTATGAACCCAAGTACTCCGCATTCCTGAGGAAGGGAAAGGAGCTTGGCCTAAGGGTGATCAATGGCGAAAGCATGCTCAGGAACCAGGCTATGAAGTCAATCGAGATATGGACAGACGCGTTGAAGCAGTCCTGAATGCAGCAAGGACTGGAGAAGCGACTGATATTATCCTTAAAGAGGGTGAAATCGCCTCATACAGGATAAATGGAAGGCTTGAAGCAGGTGATGTCGAAATCGACTCGAGCTTCATGGATGAGCTGTTCAGGAACCTTACTCCTGCTTCAGGCTACCATGCAGGACCTTTACCCAGCCTGGACCTTGCATTCGAATGCAGAGGCAGATACAGGGCTAACCTGTTCACAGCAGAGGGAAGGAAATGCGCAGTCCTTCGTGTGATAAAGGAAAGAGTGGGAAGATTGGAGGAACTTGGACTTCCTGGCATGCTGGCGGACAGGATAGCCGAAAGGAAAGGATTGTCACTTATTGTAGGCAGGACAGGCTCCGGAAAATCCACCACTTTGGCTTCGATCACACAGGAGATCCTAAGTCGGGAGGATGCCCATGTTGTCACTCTCGAAGACCCGGTCGAGTTCCGTATGCAAGGCAAGAGGGGTACTGCCACGCAACGGGAGCTGGGCCGGGATTTTTCATCCTTTGAGGATGGCATATACCAGGCACTCAGACAAAGTCCTGATTTCATAGTCATTGGCGAGATAAGGAACCTTTCCTCGCTCAGGGCGGCACTTACTGCCGCTGAAGCCGGTCATGGGATAATAGGTACCATCCATTCGTCGGGAGCATCCAGGACACTTACACGTATGCTTGCAATGGTTCCTGAATCGGAGAAGGAATTTGCCAGGTTCCAGATTTCAAGCGTACTCAATCTCATGCTCTCTCAGCGGCTGGAATACAGGGAAAGCGGACCTTTCCTTGACTATGAGCTGCTTCTTAATGTACCTTCAGTGGAGAACACCATAAGGGAAGGACGCATAAATCAGCTGGATAACCTTATTTTCCTTGGTGAAAAGCTTGGAATGAAAAGATTCTCGACAATTACCTGATATTATTTAAACAAATTTAAAGTATTCTTAATCATGAGGCACTCCTTTATGGTCTATCATTTACTGAGAGCTACTATGGAGGTGCATGCTTATGCTTTTGGAACTGATATACGTTATTTTCAAGGTGGTTGGCCTAGTTGCTGCCGCTCTGTCAATATATCACCTTAGTATCTCCCTCTTCGGGACATACAGGAAAAACAGGGGCAGGAGATATGAGCCCCAAAAGTCTTTCGCAGTACTTGTTGCAGCGCACAATGAGGCAGCAGTTGTCGGAAATGTCGTGAAGAGCGTCAGGGAGATGAATTATCCGAAAGAGCTTTTTGATGTATTTGTCATAGCTGACAATTGCACCGACAATACGGCAGCAATAGCGAGGGATGCAGGAGCAAAGGTTCATGTACGTGAGAACAGGCAGGAAAAGGGGAAGGGTTATGCCCTTGACTGGTTCTTCGAAAGGCTGTTCAAGCTGGACAGGGACTACGATGCAGTCGTTGTTCTGGATGCTGATAACCTGGTGTCAAGGAATTTCCTCTTTGAAATGAACGACCACCTCATGAGAGGCTATCATGCAGTCCAGGGATATCTTGATTCAAAGAATCCTTTCGACACAGCGATAACCGCATCCTACTCACTTGAATTCTGGATATCCAACAGGATGCTGAAGCTGTCCAGGCACAATCTGGGATTGTCCTCTCAGATCAGCGGCACAGGCTTTGCCATAGACACAATGATACTCAGGAAATACGGATGGAAGGCTAATTGCCTTGTTGAAGACCTTGAATTCACCTGCAAGCTCATACTTAACGGCTATAAGGTAGGATGGGCCCACGATGCAGTAATATATGACGAAAAGCCTCTTACGCTCAGGCAATCCGTTGCACAGAGAAGAAGATGGATGCAGGGGTATGCTGATGTGTTCTCAAGGTATTTCCTTAAGCTCATGAAGAAAGCCTTAAAGGATAAGGACCTGGCAGCATTTGATTGTGCCCTTTACTCCGCTCAGCCATACTACCTGATACTTATAGGGCTTAACCTTGTGAACATGTATGTTCTCAACATCGGGGTCGCCTATGCCAAGGCAGCCGAGATGTACCTGGACTTCAGGTCTGGAACAGTGGGGCCGATAATGTGGATGCTGATAGTTTACGCTGTTATTCAGACAGCATACTTCCCGTTTCTTATGTACCTTGACGGAAAGCTGAACCTGAAGTCGATCCTCAGCTTCATCGTATTCCCGTTCTACTCGCTGACCTGGATACCAGTTGCGATCCTTGGAATCATACACAAGGATTCAAAGGAATGGGTGCACACCAAACATGTGAGGAGCCTCGATCTGAAGCAAGTGGAAGAGAAGATCGTAAAGAGAAAAGAGATGCTATAACATTGTCTAAAGGAATACCGTACTGGACATTTTCCAGTACGGTATTCCTTTTATGGCGCTTCGCTGTTTTAAG
>NZ_AXUN02000228.1 GCF_000495435.3 Youngiibacter fragilis 232.1
ATGCTCTTTGAAAACTTCATATACTTTGAGAAACAAAAATGTTATCCGCAGAAATGCGGATGCGAAGAAAGACTTTATAGATCAAGCTATAAAGGGCGCATGGCGAATGCCTTGGCATCAGGAGTCGAAGAAGGTCGCGATAAGCTGCGAAAAGCTTGGGGTAGACGCACATAGTCTGAGATCCCAAGATCACCGAATGAGGCAACTCACTGGGGAAACCCCCAGTATCCGTACATGAATAAATAGTGTGCGGAGGACAAACCCAGGGAACTGAAACATCTTATTACCTGGAGGAAGAGAAAGAAAAATCGATTTCCCTAGTAGCGGCGAGCGAAAAGGAAAGAGCCCAAACCGGAGGACATGTCCTCCGGGGTTGCGGGGAACCCATCACGAAGAAGGAATCAAGCGGAACACAGCTGGAAAGCTGGACCACAGGGGGTAACAGTCCCGTACGCGAAAGAGGATAGCTTCAGGGTTCTACCAGAGTACCACGAGACACGTGAAACCTTGTGGGAAGCAGGGAGGACCACCTCCCAAGGCTAAATACTACCTGATGACCGATAGTGAAGCAGTACCGTGAGGGAAAGGTGAAAAGAACCCCGGAAGGGGAGTGAAATAGAATCTGAAACCGTGCGCCTACAACCGGCCAGAGCACCATACGAGTGTGATGGCGTGCTTTTTGTAGAACGAGCCAACGAGTTACGATGTGCAGCGAGGTTAAGTACTTAAGGTACGGAGCCGAAGGGAAACCGAGTCTGAACAGGGCGAATAGTTGCATGTCGTAGACCCGAAACCGGGTGACCTATCCATGGCCAGGTTGAAGCGAGAGTAAAATCTCGTGGAGGACCGAACCAAACT
Organism: Youngiibacter fragilis 232.1; assembly: GCF_000495435.3. Taxonomy (GTDB): domain Bacteria; phylum Bacillota; class Clostridia; order Clostridiales; family Clostridiaceae; genus Youngiibacter; species Youngiibacter fragilis. The sequence goes on from NZ_AXUN02000228.1 coordinate 859, forward strand.
GGTGTTGAAAAACCATGGGATGAGCTGTGGATAGCGGAGAAATTCCAATCGAACCCGGAGATAGCTGGTTCTCCTCGAAATAGCTTTAGGGCTAGCGTCGGATATGAGTCATGGAGGTAGAGCACTGAATGGGCTAGGGGGCATATCGCTTACCGAACCTTATCAAACTCCGAATGCCATGAACTATAGAGTCCGGCAGTCAGACTGTGTAAGATAAGTTTCATAGTCGAAAGGGAAACAGCCCAGACCGTCAGCTAAGGTCCCAAAGTACAGGTTAAGTGGAAAAGGATGTGGGATTTCCAAGACAACTAGGATGTTGGCTTAGAAGCAGCCACTCATTAAAAGAGTGCGTAATAGCTCACTAGTCGAGAGATCCCGCGCCGAAGATGTCCGGGGCTAAAACCTGTCACCGAAGCTACGGGTGCGAGTCGAAAGACTTGCGCGGTAGAGGAGCGTCCTGTATGGGGAGAAGCCGTACCGAAAGGAGCGGTGGACTGTACAGGAGTGAGAATGTTGGCATAAGTAGCGAGATGCGGGTGAGAATCCCGCAGGTCGAAAATCTAAGGTTTCCTGAGGAAGGCTCGTCCGCTCAGGGTTAGTCGGGACCTAAGCCGAGGCCGAAAGGCGTAGGTGATGGACAATCGGTTGATATTCCGATACCGCTTTCAAGCGTTTGACCAATGGGGTGACGCAGGAGGATAGGGAGTGCGTACTGATGGATGTACGTCCAAGCATTTAGGGAGTACAGGGAGGAAAATCCCCCTGTATAATTCTGAGGTGTAACGGGGAGTTGCCTACGGGCAGCGAGTACCTGATTCCACGCTGCCAAGAAAAGCCTCTAGGGAGTGAGAGAGCGCCCGTACCGCAAACCGACACAGGTAGATGAGGAGAGAATCCTAAGACCATCGGAAGAATTGTTGTTAAGGAACTCGGCAAATTAACCCCGTAACTTCGGGAGAAGGGGTACCGGAGCCATCCGGTCGCAGTGAAATGGCCCAAGCAACTGTTTAGCAAAAACACAGGTCTCTGCTAAAGCGAAAGCTGAAGTATAGGGGCTGACGCCTGCCCGGTGCTGGAAGGTTAAGGGGAATGCTTAGCGCAAGCGAAGGTGTGAACTTAAGCCCCAGTAAACGGCGGCCGTAACTATAACGGTCCTAAGGTAGCGAAATTCCTTGTCAGGTAAGTTCTGACCCGCACGAATGGCGTAATGACTTGGGCACTGTCTCAACAACAAATCCGGCGAAATTGTAGTGCAAGTGAAGATGCTTGCTACCCGCGATTGGACGGAAAGACCCCGTAGAGCTTTACTGTAGCTTAGCATTGAGTTTCGATATTCGCTGTACAGGATAGGTGGGAGACTGGGAAGGAAGGCCGTCAGGTTTTCTGGAGTCGACCTTGGGATACCACCCTGCGAGTATTGGGATTCTAACCGGAGGCCATGATCTGGTCACGGGACATTGTTAGGTGGGCAGTTTGACTGGGGCGGTCGCCTCCTAAAAAGTAACGGAGGCGCCCAAAGGTTCCCTCAGAACGGTCGGAAATCGTTCGAAGAGTGCAAAGGCAGAAGGGAGCCTGACTGCGACACCCACAAGTGGAGCAGGGACGAAAGTCGGGCTTAGTGATCCGGTGGTACCTCGTGGGAGGGCCATCGCTCAACGGATAAAAGCTACCTCGGGGATAACAGGCTGATCTCCCCCAAGAGTCCACATCGACGGGGAGGTTTGGCACCTCGATGTCGGCTCGTCGCATCCTGGGGCTGAAGTAGGTCCCAAGGGTTGGGCTGTTCGCCCATTAAAGCGGCACGCGAGCTGGGTTCAGAACGTCGTGAGACAGTTCGGTCCCTATCCGTCGCGGGCGTAGGAAATTTGAAGGGAGCTGTCCTTAGTACGAGAGGACCGGGATGGACCAACCTCTGGTGCACCAGTTGTCACGCCAGTGGCATAGCTGGGTAGCTACGTTGGGACGGGATAAACGCTGAAAGCATCTAAGCGTGAAGCCCACCCTAAGATGAGATTTCCCACAGCGTAAGCTGGTAAGATCCCTTGAAGAACACAAGGTAGATAGGTGAGAGGTGTAAGTGCAGCAATGCATTCAGCTGACTCATACTAATAGATCGAGGGCTTGATCAA
>NZ_AXUN02000227.1 GCF_000495435.3 Youngiibacter fragilis 232.1
GGAAGGGGGAATCTCTCTTCGTAATGAGCCATGAGGTTAATTTTTGTCCTGTTTGCGGAGGGTCACTTAGGGTTATCGGTTCCAGGGGGAGAAGCTACGTTAAGACTAACGGCAATACAGTCAGGTTAGTCATTCGGAGACTTCGTTGCAACGAGGAAAAATGCAGCAAGATACACCACGAGCTGCCTAACATACTTGTACCCTACAAAAGGCACTGCTCATTGACCATAGAGAGAATAGTCACCGGTATAGGCATTGATTCCATATATGCTGAGATGTCGGCAATCAGGAGGATAAAGTTATGGTTCAGGGAACGCCTGGACTATATCTACGGAGAGCTTCTACACGCCCGTTCAAAACTTGATGGATTCTCCAAGCAATGCATAAAGGACCTTAGCAGTTCGAAGCTAAAGAGGATCCACAACCTGGTTGGAAGCAGTCCAGGATGGCTTATGCATGTTGTCCGGATCCTCGTTAATAACTCCAGATGGTTGCATACCCGAATGGTATATGTGTCCAGATAAGGTTGCCATAGAATTGTGTCATTAGTCTTAGAAATAGGAGGAATGACATGAGCAACAACAAGAAACCTGAGGACATAGCCACACAGAGGATGCTGTTACTATCGCCGCTTCTTGAGGAAGGTCTGGATAAGGGGCTGTTCAAAGAGCGAAAAGAGAAGATATGCCAGGAAACAGGCCTGTCGGAAAGAACCATACGCCGCTACATCAACAGTTACAGGGCACAGGGCTTTCAAGGCTTAAAACCCATGCAGAAAAAGTCCGGAAAGGAAGATGCGATAGCTGAGGAGGTGCTTAACGAAGCAATCAGACTGCGTCGTGAGGTCACATCCAGAAGTGTTTCTGAAATCATTCGGATACTTGAGTGGGAGAACCTCATAGAGCCTGGAACCGTAAAGCGAAGCACTCTCCAGGAGAAACTACAGAAGAGCGGTTACAGCAGCAGACAGATGGCAATGTACGCATCCAAGGGAATCTCAACAAGAAGGTTCCAGAAGAGGACAAGGAACAAGATGTGGCATTCGGACATCAAGTATGGATGCTACCTGCCCATTGGTGACAAGGGAAAGCCAAAGCAGGTATACCTTGTGACATTTCTGGATGATGCGACTAGAATGGTGCTGCACGCTGAGTTCTA
>NZ_AXUN02000226.1 GCF_000495435.3 Youngiibacter fragilis 232.1
TTATTTTACGTACTTTTGCCATCTCCAGATTATCCTTTTCGGAATACGCAGAATCTCCAACTACTGAATCAACCTGCACTCCTGCATTTTCTGTCATGGCAATCAACCCTTCAAGCTCTTTTCCATCTGGCTTCTCTCCGGAGGTGATGGTGAAGGCAGTTAGTATTCTCTCAGGGGTAAGTGCGAGATGTGTTTTGTATCCGAAGAAAGAAGTGTCAGCAGTCTTGTGGCCTACACGTGCATCTGAGTCATTAGAGCGGGCAATGTGCTCCTGATTGTCTGCGAGCACCTCTTCCACATAGTTCAGTGCCTCCATTATAGTCGGATTCTTTATTATTTCTTCATCAGACCTTATCAGACTGGTAAGCTTTATTGCATATTCAATCTGGTCTTCATAGATACCGCTTGTTACTTTCGCAGGCATCCTGTCCTTGTAACTTTCATCTATGTGGTATACCGCTTTTCTAAGGTTCTTGCAGCTATCGATTAGAATTTCCCTTTGTGACTTCAGGTTGAACTGGCTCTTCGTGTGAGTAGAATCCACTATTATGGTTCCTGTCTTGATTAAACTCTTCTTGATGGCATAACCTACACTTAGATTAACAAGCTCAGTAGGTATGTTGGTATCCTTAAGGCGAAGCTTCCTGAACTTGGTAAGTGAGCTGGGATGGATGACTTCATCCTCCGGGGTCAATCCTAGAAAAAACTTGAAGGACATGTCGTACATTGAACGCTCAACAAGGTCTACATCTGATAGTGTGTACATCTCCTTCAGGACCAAATACTTAATAAGTCTTATAGGAGGGATGGCATTCCTTCCGTTATCCAGACAATACTTATTGATTAGCTCATCTTCGATCTTTGAAAAGTCAATCTCCTCAGAAATACGACGAAGAACATGGTTCTTGGGGATGATTAAATCATAGAGACAAGAATACTTGCTTAAGGACATTTCAGTTTGGAAATTAATCATGCTGCACCTCGAAAAATAAGATAACCCTATACTAATAGTACCACATA
>NZ_AXUN02000225.1 GCF_000495435.3 Youngiibacter fragilis 232.1
GATACTGCGATATTGTTGTTAGTGAATTGTGTAGTGTAGCTTTGCTTAGGGCTCTTTTTGCTCTTGAACCGGGGATGCTCATTCTGTCCTTTGAAAAAGCGGGAGAAGGCATCCGACAGGTTACGGAGCGAATTCTGAAGGGAGAACTTATCCACTTCACAAAGCCATACTGTTTCCGGGTCCCTCTTCATCCTGGTCAGAAGTTTGGAGCATGCGGAATAAGTAAGACCTTTTCCGGTCTCCTCATATTCCTTGTTCCAAAGTTCCAGGAAATGGTTGTATACGAACCTTGAACTGCCTATCGTCTTTGCAATCAGCGTTTCCTGCTTCTTATCAGGATAGATACGGTATTCATAGGCCTTATGCTGCAGCAATGCACTCACCTCCGCCACTATAAAAGCTTGAACTGTCTTATTTCTTTCCTTCCTCTGTATGTACCTGCGGATCTGTTCCTCGGTGCTTTCGATCTGCAGATGCACATAATCATTATGCGTTTCAACATCCAAAATATACAAAGAATTGTTATCAGCAATCAGATTTAACAAATCGTTCACATAACCGTGTACATAATGGATTTTAGACATAAGAATACCCTAGGTACGTATAACATTTGGAAATGCAAAGCTATTATTCAAGTACTTGATGATATTTATTACTTTGTATGTGTTATTCTTCAAACTATTGATTATTTCTTGACTTTGCTTGCTAACTCACGACTGAAGTCACGAGTTTGCGCAAGCTTTTTCATCAATTGGTCAACATTCTGTGAATCATGTACCCTTTTATGGAATTTCCTTGACCTCTGGTGATAGACTTAAGTCAAAAGGATGTAGGAGGGTGTTGAATGGACATACTTGAAATGCTGACATCAGGATTAGGTGGATCGGGACTTCTGCAGCAGCTTGGGCAGAAGGAGGATATCGGCGCTGACAAGGCAGAAGAGATTGCAGAACTCGGCATACCTGCGATACTTGAGGCACTGAAGAGAAATGCGAGCACACCGGAGGGCGCGAGCGCCCTTAGCAAGGCGCTTGATGACCATAGTGACGATGACGTGACTGATTTATCGGGATTCCTTACTAATGTCAACAAGGAAGACGGATCCAAGATGCTGGACCATATACTATCCGGAAAGAAGGAGAACGTGACGTCAGCACTTGCTGCAAAATCGGGACTTGACTCGTCTACGGTCATGAGCCTGCTTTCAATGCTGGCACCGCTTGTCATTGGAGCTATGGCAAAGAAGAAGAAGGAGGACAACCTGGACACTTCAGGGATATCTGACCTGACATCCTTGATCACAGGACAGCTTTCCAAGAAGACTTCTGGTTCAGGCGGAGGACTTATGGATGTTGTCGGACAGCTTCTCGACTCAGACGGAGACAGCAGCGGCGGCCTTCTTGGGAATCTTGGCAGCCTGCTCGGCTTGTTCAAATAGCCTATTTTAGAGGCCTGGTCTATCCAGGCCTTTCATGCGCCTTCAGGAGGTGAATTATGTGACACTTGATGATAAGGAAGTTAAAAGTATGGCTGAAGATGAACTGCTGGAGCTCATATCAAAGGACCAACAGGCTTTGTCTGAGGTAGTTGGGATACTTGTCAACGGGAAAGGTGCCGTGAGGTTCAAATGTGACAAGGCCGTAAGGAGGCTATCTGAGAAGGATCCGATTCTTGTCTATGACCATTACGACGAGATAGCATCCCTAATGGCTTCTGAAAACAGCTTCCTGAGGTGGGGTTCGATACTTACGGTTTCAGGACTCGCTGCTGCTGACACAAAGAGGAAGTTTGACAGGTATCTGGACCTCTGGCTTGCTCTCCTAGACAGCGGACAGGTGGTGGACTCAGCCAACATGGCGGGAAATGCCTGGAAGATTGTCAAGGCAAGGCCTGACCTTGAGGCTGCAGCAACGCGGGCACTTCTTTCAATCGAGCACAGGACATATTATCACAAGGGCGAGGTGTCAGAGGAGTGCAGGCTTGTAGCAATGGGTGCGGCACTGTTAAGTTTTCTTGAGTGTTTCGAGGATTCCTCAATGAAGGTGGAAATACTTGCTTTTGCAGGGAGGGCTTCACATTGCCCGAGAAAAAAGACTTCATCTCTGGCTGTGAAGCTGCTTGGAAGATATGAAAAATAGGTATTCTGGTGTATCATCTGATTAGGATATTATGGATATTTGGCGGTGATCATTTGAAGGAAACGGACCTCTACGAGGGAGTCAGGAAATATTTCGAGGAAAGGGGCTTCACAGTAAGGGCTGAAGTCAAGGACATGGATGTCTGCGCCGTAAGGGAAGGTCTCATTGTGGGGATAGAGCTCAAGAGGAACTTCTCATCTGACCTCCTGATTCAGGGAGCCATGAGGCAGAAGGTATGCGACCTGGTGTACATTGCAGTCCCGAAGCCAAAGAGGATAAGGAAGGACAGGGCTTTCAACAGCATGCTGTACCTTTTAAGGCGGCTGGAGCTTGGACTTCTATACGTTGATATTGAAGCGGGAGAGGCTACCGAGATCCTTGAACCGTCCTTCTACGAGCTGGACAAGGCAAGGAGGACGATGGTCAAGAAAAGGACCGCCCTTCTCAAGGAGTTCAGCCGAAGGACCATAAGCGCTAATACGGGAGGTTCATCAAAAAAGAAGCTTCTCACAGCATACAGGGAGGAATCCCTCAAGGCTGTGGCGTACCTCAGGGAGAAGGGCACTGCAGCTCCCAAGGACCTTAAGTCGTTAGGCATAAAGCCAGGGCTCTTAAGGGACAACTTCTATGGCTGGTTCATGAAGGTGGACAGGGGTGTGTATGCCCTTGATGAGAAGAAGTCAGAGGACTACAGGGAATACGAGGAGCATATCGAAAGGTTCAGGTCCGAGTTTACTGACATTGAGTCATGAGATATTTGTAAGCACACGCTTATTATATTTTTAAGATTACTGTTATAACATTTAATAGCTATGGGAGCACGCTCCCGAAAACAGGACTGCGGATTGTTCCGCAGTTCTTTATGATTTTATGAAAGGGTGAGAATATGATAAGGATATTCAGATATCTTAAATCCCACTATATCCACATCGCACTTATTGTCGTGCTTCTGTTCCTTCAGGCATTCGGGGAGCTGTCGCTTCCGGACTACATGTCAAGGATAGTCAACGTTGGGATCCAGCAGGGGGGAATCGAGTCAGCACTGGTCAAAGCCATGAGGGCTGAGGAATATGATAAGTTAAAGCTTATACTGGATGATTCCGGGGAGGAGCTGTTTCTTCGTAACTATACCCTGATGGACAGCACTTCCGGGAAAGACCATGTTGATGAGTATCCGGCGCTCGCTTCGGGCAGCGCCTACATACTCACGGGAAAGGATGAAGCTTCACTTGCTGAGCTTACTGCAATGCTTGAGAAGAGGCTGCCTGTCCTTTACGCCCTTGAGAACTACAATTCAGGAGAGAAGAGTCTTATACCTATTGGAATCCCTGCGGGTACTGACATCTTCCAGGCGCTTAAGATGATGTCCGATGAGCAGGTGAGGAACCTCGTAGGGACCTTCGATGCCCAGATGTCTGTGATGCCATCCGAGATGACAAGGCAGGGTGCGCTTGCATATATAAGGGGGGAGTATGAGGCACTTGGTGCGGATGTGGACTCGATAAGGTCATCATACATACTGAAAACTGGTCTCATGATGGTTGCGATAGCTTTCCTGAGCATGTTCGCCGCAGTATGCGTCACATACCTGTCAGCAAAGACAGCCTCAGCGCTGGGAAGCGTACTGAGGGACAAGGTGTTCACAAAGGTAACAACCTTCTCAAACACCGAGTTCGACAGCTTTTCAACCGCATCGCTGATCACGAGGACCACCAATGACATCTCCCAGGTACAGAACATAATGGTGATGATGCTCAGGATGGTAATATATTCGCCGATCCTTGGAATAGGCGGAATAATCAAGGCCCTCGGGACCAACATGTCCATGGCCTGGATAATACTTCTTGGTGTGGTTTCGATCATGGTCCTTGTAGGATCACTCTTCGCTGTGGCCATGCCAAGGTTCAAGAAGGTGCAGCTGCTTGTTGACAAGGTGAACAAGGTAATGAGGGAATCCCTTGTGGGTATGCTGATCATAAGGGCGTTCAACACCGAAGCCCTTGAGGAGAAGAAGTTCGACGACACGAACAGCGAGCTGACAAAGGTGAACCTGTTCGTAAGCCGTGCGATGAGCGGAATGATGCCGATCATGATGCTTATCATGAACGGAGTCATGCTCCTCATCATATGGGTCGGGGCAAAGGAGATTGACCTTGGCAACATAAGGGTCGGAGACATGATGGCATTCATGCAGTATGCGATGCAGATCATAATGTCGTTCCTGATGCTTTCGATGGTTTCGATAATGCTTCCAAGGGCTGCAGTATCTGCTGACAGGGTGATGGAAGTGATCGAGAAGGATTCCTCTATCGTTGATCCTTCTCTGCCTCAGAAGTTCAATGATGAGCTTAAAGGACAGGTCGAATTCAGGGATGTATATTTCAGATACCATGGCGCGGAGGAGGATGTTCTCAGGAACATCTCCTTCAAGGCAATGCCTGGAGAGGTCACTGCATTCATAGGATCTACAGGATCGGGAAAATCGACACTTATCAACCTGATCCCGAGGTTCTACGATGTAACGGCAGGCAGCGTGCTCATTGACGGCACTGATGTCAGGAAGGTATCCATGAAGGACCTCAGGGAGAAGATAGGCTACGTGCCTCAGAAGGGTATCCTTTTCTCGGGAACCATAAGGAGCAACCTTGAGTATGGGACAAGCGGACTCAGCGAGGAAGCGCTCCAGAAGGCAGCAAGGATATCAAGGAGCGAGGAATTCATCCTTGAGAAGGAAGATACCTACGATTCAGGAATAAGCCAGGGTGGAACAAATGTATCCGGCGGTCAGAAGCAGAGGCTCTCAATAGGAAGGGCACTGGCAAAGGAGCCCGAGATATTCATATTCGACGATTCCTTCTCAGCCCTTGACTACAGGACTGAGAGGGAGCTGAGGAAAGCGCTGAAGAATGAGCTGTCTTCGAGCACTCTGCTCATAGTTGCACAAAGGATATCGACAATAATGAACGCTGACAGGATCATCGTACTCGATGAGGGTGAGATCGTCGGAATAGGAAAGCACAGGGAGCTCATGGATACCTGCAGGGTATACAGGGAGATTGCAGAATCCCAGCTTTCAAAGGAGGAACTGGCATGAGTGAGAACAGAAGTACAACGCAGCAGGCACAAAGGCCAGGCCCCGGCCCTGGCGGTCCAATGGGAATGGGAAGGATAGTTGAGAAGCCCAAGGATTTCAAGGGTACTATGAAGAAGCTGCTTCAGTACCTTTCACCATACAGGCTCAAGCTCCTCCTTGTCATTATATTTGCAGCAGGCAGCGCAGTATTCTCAATAGCAGGACCGAAGATACTGGGAACTGCAACCACAAAGCTATATCAGGGGCTTGTGGCGAAGGTATCCGGTACCGGAGGCATCGACTTTGATTCTATCCTCAGGACGGTGCTGTTCCTTGCAGGGTTATACCTTGTAAGCTCGGCACTCATGATAATCCAGGGATTCATAGTCTCAGGGGTATCACAGAAGGTTTCCTACAGTCTGAGGAAAGAGATATCAGAGAAGATAAACAGGCTTCCCCTGAAGTTTTACGATACTAGGACACACGGGGAGATACTTTCAAGGGTCACTAACGACGTAGACACTCTTTCCCAGACGCTTAACCAGTCAATGTCACAGATGATATCTTCACTTACCACTTTAGTCGGTGTTCTGGTGATGATGCTTTCGATAAGCGTTACCATGACAGTAGCCGCAATACTTATACTTCCTCTGTCGCTTGGGATCGTCATGACCGTCCTGAAGAAGAGCCAGGTGTATTTCAAGAAGCAGGCAAAGCTCATCGGAAACCTCAACGGCCACGTCGAGGAGGTCTATGGCGGGCACCTGATAATGAAGGCATTCAATGGCGAAGAAAAGGCGATCGGGGCGTTCGATGTGATCAACGACGAGCTTAAGGACGTATCCTTCAAGGCCCAGCTGCTTTCAGGACTGCTGATGCCCCTCATGGGCTTTGTGGGCAACCTGGGATATGTTGCGGTGTCAATACTCGGAGGCTACCTTGCAGGAATCAGGGCCATTGAGGTCGGAGACATACTTTCATTCATACAGTATGTAAGGAACTTCACCCAGCCGATAAACCAGGTGGCGCAGATCTCAAATATCTTCCAGTCCACTGTAGCTGCATCCGAGAGGGTCTTCGAGTTCCTCGGTCAGCCTGAGATGGAGGCTGAAGCGGAGGAGACCGTGACGATTGAAGAGGTGACAGGTGAAGTGGAGTTCGAGAACGTCCATTTCGGGTATACCGAGGACAGGACGATAATAAATGATTTCTCGGCCAAGGCAATGCCTGGCCAGAGGATAGCCATAGTCGGGCCTACAGGAGCCGGCAAGACCACTGTAGTGAAGCTTCTCATGAGGTTCTATGAGATAACTGGCGGAAGGATACTGATAGACGGAGTGGACATCAGGGACATGAAGAGGTCCGAGCTCAGGAAGAGCTTCGGGATGGTCCTGCAGGACACATGGCTGTTCTCAGGGTCCATCATGGAGAACATAAGGTACGGTAGCCCTGATGCGACAGACGAGGAGGTCATCTGCGCAGCGAAGGAAGCCCACGTGCACCATTTCGTGAAGACGCTGCCGGGAACCTATTCCATGGAGATCAATGAGGAAGCTTCAAACATAAGCTCAGGACAGAAGCAGCTGCTGACGATAGCAAGGGCGGTGCTCAAGGACCCGAGGATACTGATACTTGACGAGGCCACAAGCTCCGTCGATACAAGGACAGAAAGGCTGATACAGGAAGCCATGGAGAGGCTGATGAAGGGCAGGACGTCATTCATCATAGCGCACAGGCTTTCAACCATAAGGAATGCGGACCTCATCCTCGTCATGGACCATGGCGACATAGTCGAGATAGGGAACCACGAGGAGCTGATGGAAAAGAAGGGCTTCTACCACAATCTTTACAACAGCCAGTTCGAGGACAAGGAAACAGCATGATTACAGGCAGGACATTGAAGCTTTGGCTTCCTGTCCTGCCTTTTTAAAGCAAAATGGCTTAGGGTAAGAAAACTAATAAGAAAACTCTGTTGTCATTACTGGACAGTCGGAGAATAATAAAGTCGCATGATGTATAATTTATTAGGAAAGA
>NZ_AXUN02000224.1 GCF_000495435.3 Youngiibacter fragilis 232.1
AACAAACAAATTGAATAATATTGTTAAATTGCACAATAATCGAGCACTGGAATTCACGATTTCCAAAATATTTTTTTGGTACATCAATAAATATTTTGGTATCAATTTCTTTATTGATACACAAATTAAAGATAATTAATCATATCTTCAATTGAAATCGTTTACTCCTTGCTTAATTAACAAATGTTAACGTTTGACACTTGCTATTTGAAAAAATATAATCTTATCATATCCGGAAATGCATATGCAGTCAAACCAATGAACTCATACTTATCAATCAAGGTCGTACAGCTTCTTCTAGTAAACGTTTTCAAAAAAATATTAAACGAAGTGAGGAATGAATTGTGCAAACTACAGTAATGATCATTGTTGTTCTTTACATGCTCGGTATGCTCGGAATCGGTTACTGGTCCTCAAAAAGGATATCATCGTCTACAGATTTCATGGTAGCCGGCAGGAGCATGGGGCCTATCCTCATGGCAGGAACCCTTGCAGCCACTGAAATTGGTGGTGGAAGCTCCCTTGGAGTTGTTGAAAAGGCAAGTAACCTTGGAAAGTCACAGTGGGGACTTAGCGCGGCATGGTATGTGTTAGCCATGGGAATTGCATTCATCGTCCTGATGGTTCTTGCACCAAAGTTCAGGGCCAGTGAAGTCAGGACAGTACCAGAGTACTTCAGGCGAAGATACGGAAAGTTATCAGGGCTGTTCACATCAGTAACAATGCTGCTGCCGCTTATTGGACTTACCGCGGGACAGTTCATGGCATCTGCGACAATCCTTTCAGTAATGATGAACCTGAACTGGAAAACCTCATTGATAGTTGTAGCAATCATAGTCACAATATACGCCGTCATGGGCGGAATGTGGAGCGTAGCCATCACCGACTTTGTCCAGGTCGGACTCATTGTAGCAGGTATGCTTATCGCCATACCATTCTCTCTCAATTACGCAGGAGGATGGTCAAACATAGTTGACAACGTACCTCCAGAAACATGGAATCTCTTCTCCGGCATAGGAGGATGGAAAGCAATATTAGCACTCATAATCATGTATATCTCGACCTTTACTGTAGGTCAGGAAGCCGTATCAAGGTACTATTCAGCTAGGGACGGAAAAGCTGCAATGCAGGGCTCCATCCTGGCTTCAGGCATAAATATAATTTACGCCTTCATACCTACCATACTTGGAATCATAACCCTTGCACTTGTCAACATGGGTAAAGTATCCTCAACAGAGGTCCTCGCTCAGGGTGCAAGATACTCACTGCCGGTTCTTGCTACACTAACCATGCCTGCCGTCATAGTAGGATTACTGTTCAGCGGAATCATATCAGCGACTATGTCAAGCGCCGACTCAGACCTTCTCGGTGCAGGATCCATATTCAGCAACGACATTTACAAGCAATACATAAAGCCAGGTGCTGACGACAAGGAAATCATGAATGTTACCAGAATCACAATGGTGATAGTCGGTATCTTCAGCCTTATAGTCGCTTTGAGCGCAACCAGCATAATAGACTTGCTGATGTTCTCATTCACCCTCAGGGCTGCCGGAGCATTCTTCCCATACGTTTTCGGACACTATTGGAAAAAAGCCTCACCAGCAGGTACAATTGCATCCCTTATAGTAGGGTCACTGGTATCACTGATATTCGAAAAGAAGCTCATACCTGGGCTGACATTCTTCGGATGGGAGCAGCAGGCTGTTATCCCAGGACTTGTATCAGCACTCGTAGTATTCGTAGTATTCTCCCTGCTGATGCCTCCAAAGAATGAAACACTTGAATTCGATGCCAACGAAAAGGCTTAGTCTTCATTCCACAAACAATAATTGAAACTGCAAAGGCGGTTTGTTCAGATTTTTGAACAAACCGCCTTTTAATCACAATTATCTCAATGAAACTGCTTTACTGAATGTGAGTTCATTGTTTTCCTTATTTCATATCAGCCTATATACCACTGACCTCATCCATGAGCGCCTTGAATCCAGGCAGCGCATTCCTAATGGTATCGTAAGCCACACAGTACGCTATCCTGAAATATCCGGGGCATGAGAAATATGTGCCGGGTACTATGAGTATGTTCTTCTCCTTTGCCATATCGCAGAATCTGGAGTCATCAGCTATTGGAGATTTCACAAACATGTAGAACGCACCTTCAGGCTTTATGCACTCATACCCATACGACTTGAGGCTGTCATATAAAAGCTCCCGGTTCCTGTTATAGACCTCTACATCAACTTCCAGGTCCACGCACCTCGCTGCAACCCTCTGGAACAGTGATGGTGCATTTACGAAGCCAAGTATCCTTGTTGCTATTCCTGCTCCAGCGAAGACATTCTCATAATCTGCGGCTTCAGTTGGTATCACGAGATATCCAATCCTTTCTCCTGGAAGCGAAAGGGACTTGCTGAAGGAATACACTACGATAGTGTTCTCGAAATACTTTGTCGGATAAGGAACCTCAACATTTTCATAGGCAAGCTCCCTGTATGGCTCATCAGAGACCAGGTATATTTCGGTTCCAAACTCCTTCTGCTTTTCCCTCAATATCTCTGAAAGCTCAATAATAGTCTTCTCGGAATACACTACACCTGTTGGATTGTTTGGCGAATTGATGATCACGGCCTTTGTCCTTGGAGTTACCTTATCCCGGAATTCAATAAGATTAGGCTGGAAATCCACAGTATTGGGAGATACAACCACAAGCTTCCCTCCGAAATTTGCTACATAGCCTCTGTATTCACCAAAGAAAGGAGCAAAGGTTATTACCTCATCGTCAGGATCCAGAAGAGTCTTGAATACGACATTTGCTCCACCACCGGCACCAACTGTCATTATTATGTTCCTGCTCGTAAAATCAGTCTTAAATTTCCTGTTGATAGACTTCGCAATGTCTTCCCTTACATCCTCATACCCTGAGTTCATCATGTAGCCATGTATGTTCATCGGCTTCTCAGAGGACACTATATCAATGATTGCCTGTTTGATCTGTTCAGGTGGCTCAACATTAGGATTACCCAGACTGAAGTCAAATACATTCTCAGCACCGTATATCCTGGCCCTTTTCTTACCTTCTTCAAACATAGCTCTAATAATTGAGCCGTTCTTTATTGAATTCTTCATATCTTTAGCTATCATGACTTCCACCATCCTTCAAAACTTCTCTAAAAATTATACCATTAAACATTGCTTCTGCTCCGACTTTTATTCATTATCGCACCTGAATTTGAAAAATGCAGGACAAAGCACATATGAAATTGATAATTCCGCAACTCATTTGATTTTTCACTTGAACAAAACCTCAACAGTCTTGCCTAATGCTTCAGCAATTTTCTCTACCATATCGACCGATACATTCTGGTTTCCGCTTTCAATCCTTGATACAGCAGAAGTTGTCGTTTTAAGCCTTGCAGCTAGTTCCGCCTGTGTTACTTTCTTATCTCTTCTTAGTCTAGCAATCTCCATTGCAATCCTGTACCTCAATTCAAGTGCATCAAATTCTTTCTTTACCCCGGCATTTTCAAGGTATTTTGCTTTATAGTCCTTGTAGTTAACTCCTGCATTACTCAACTGTTTCTCCTCTATAGTCCTTCATGTAGACCTTCGCAATTTCTATTGATGGGGATTTCGTACTTTTCTTAATAAATCCATGTGGGGTTAATTGATAAAGTAACTT
>NZ_AXUN02000223.1 GCF_000495435.3 Youngiibacter fragilis 232.1
TTTTATTAAGGGAGATTCAATGGATAATAAAATTCCAGAGGACCGATGATGGCGAGTACATCACAAGCCTTCCTACGGACTATGAAAAGCTCACACCATGCTTCGGAAGGCATACGTGCCACATGGGAGCTGCAAAGGCACTCAAGGCGCTTGCAGCCATTCCTGAAGGCATGAGGACAGAGCAGATAAGGGTAAAGAATGACGAGCTTGTCGAGTACTTCCTCATACACAGGCTGTTCAAGAAGAGCCACGACCTCGAGAAAACATCCAAACCTGGATGGCTCAGACTTGGATTCCCGCTAATGTACCAGACGGACATCCTCGAGCTCCTGATGATAATGGCTGCTCTTGGGATAAAGGACAAAAGACTCGAGGATGCACTCGACGTACTTAGAGGTAAGATGACTCCAGAAGGGACGTGGATCATGGAGACCTCAAACAGCGGGAAAATGATTGCAGATATCGAGAAGAAGGGGAGTCCATCTAAGCGGATAACCATGAGAGCGATTAATGTCCTAGAGTATTATGGGAATTATGACCGCTAATGGAATACCGAATGATGGCGTAATTAAAGCATAGATTGACCTACTGCAAATTGAACCCCAACAGGTGAACCCAATTGAGTTGCTTCATCGCTTTCATATATTTTAATTTTCAAAAGGTCAGTAATTTTGCTCTCATTGACCACATGTTGGTCTACAATATAGATAGAGAAATCTGGAGGTATCAAAAACATGACTGGCATCGTACTTGGAATTGTCTCATTCACATTTCTAATCATCTGGTACCTTGTGGACAGGAAGAAGATGTACTGGCTCATTGCAGGAGTCAATACAGCTTCAGAGGAGCAGAAGGCCAATATGGACCTTGAATCGATAGGTAAGGCTGTTGGTAAGATGAGCCTTTCACTCGCTCTCATCAATCTTATTTCAGCATTGACCTGGAAGACCGGAGAGTCATCGTTCTTCATCGCTATGGCTGCAAACATCCTTGTCCCAATAATAACAATAGTGAAAATAAGAAAATATGATACTAACAGGAAGACTAAAGGAGAGACTATACTTGCTGCCTCATTCACCCTGGTCATTGTTATCGGGATCGGAATACTGTTCCTGACGACAATCAAGGAGAGCAGTGTTGCCATTGAAGGGGATAGTGTGAAGGTTTCAGGGATCTTCGGCCGAAGCATCCCTCTTGGTGATATTGAGGACATCAGGATTGTAGAGACGCTTCCTGTTGTGACCATGAGGACCAATGGTGCAGCTATAGGCAGCGTCCTTAAGGGCAGGTTTAAACTGGTCGGTGCTAACAGGGCCTATCTGTATCTATACAAGTCAGGAGGTCCCTATATACTGATTGAGACACTCGATTATCCTGTATACCTGAACTTCAGGGATGATAAGACTCTGTACAATACCATGGTCGCCTTGTCCTCGGCAGATCCGGTGAAGTGAAATTAATTTCTTAATAAAGTCTTAACATTTTGATATTCAAACAATCCTGGCACTATAATAAGAGCTGTATCTACAGCAATAGCGATAGGAGATTGATTATCATAGGGAAATTGAATGAGTTAAGATTAGGCGACCTTGTCGCCAGGGTTCCGATAGTTCAGGGAGCCATGGGAATAGGGGTTTCACTTTCAGGACTTGCTGCAGCGGTGGCAAATGCCGGAGGCATTGGAGTCATCTCGGGAGTGCAGACAGGTTTCAAGGAGCCTGATTTCGTGAAGAACAACCTCGAAGCCAACAAGAGGGCGATGATAGCCCAGATCAGGAGGGCGAGGGAGCTTTCAGACGGGATCATAGGGATAAACATGCTGGCTGCAATGAACAACTACAAGGAGCTGGTAATGACAGCAATAGCTGAAGGCATAGACCTTGTAGTATCAGGGGCAGGTCTTCCTCTTGACCTTCCGGAGCTTGTAAAGGGAACTAAAACGAAGATTGCGCCGATAGTATCGTCAGGCAAGGCAGCAGCACTTATTTCCAAGGTATATGACAAGAAGTTCGGAAGGACCACAGACATGTTCATAGTGGAGGGTCCGGAAGCAGGAGGACATCTCGGCTTCAAGAGGGAAGACATTGAGTCAGGAAACGTGAAGCCGCTCAGGGAGCTTATACCGGAAGTGCTTGAGGCTATCAAGCCATATGAGGAAAAATACGGGGTAAAGATACCGGTCATAGCTGCCGGCGGAGTGTTTACAGGCAAGGATATTGCTGAATACCTCAATCTCGGTGCAGCAGGCGTACAGATGGCAACCAGATTCGTAGCCACTGAGGAATGCGATGCGGACTTAAGCTTCAAGATGGCTTATGTCAATGCGAAGAAGGAAGACATAAGACTCGTGAAGAGCCCTGTCGGCATGCCCGGAAGAGCTGTGAACAACAGCTTCACCAAGCAGCTCGATGAAGGGGACATCAAGGTAAGGAGATGCTACAACTGCCTCATACCTTGTGACCCAAGGACCACCCCTTACTGCATATCTGATGCTCTGATGAGTTCGGTATCCGGTGGTGAGGGACTTGTATTTGCAGGAAGCAATGCGTACAGGGTTGAAAAGATAGTCAAGGTTCAGGAGCTGGTAGACGAACTAGTCAGTGAAGCTGAACAATATGTGAAGTAGAAGGCCTTAGGCCTTCTTTTCTTATAATTATTTATATGATTTCTGGAATCCTGATTCAATTGGCACCTGAAACATGATACTATTTTCAGTGATGGCATAAGCTTATGCCTATAAACACTCATTCTTTATAAGTAATTCATATCTTAGACATATAATATATTGTGGATTGGAGGGATAGTATGATTCGAAGCTTAAAATATCTTGCACCAGTGATCGCCGCATCATTTCTGTTCGCTTCATGTGAAACAAGAAAGCCGAATCCGCAGGATGTCTACATATTCAAGGTCGCTTCCTTTTCAGAACTTCCTGATGAAAGCATTAGCTTCGTCAGGAACAAGACCTATGATGGCAGAATTGTAATGGAATTCACCGATGATGAATACATATATGAACTGGATGAGGCAGGAAGGTTCCTTAGCATCTTCGTAAAGGATGAACCGAAGAAGGAAGACCTGAATGACGTTAAGTCCGAAGTGCTCCAGGAGAAGACAACGGATTACCTGTTGAGGCTTGGGGTCAATCCTGAAACCTATGAAATCACCTATGCGATCAGCAGCAGCAAGGAACAGGTAACCGCTGTAGCCCGTCATAAAAGCGGAGAATACTTCACAGGCAACAATGTGTACCTGCAATACATAAAGGATGGTACCCTTATCAGCATATCCATGAAGTACGAGGATCCTGCGATTCTAAACAAGCAGAGCACCATTTCAATGGAGCAGGCAAGGAAGATACTGTTTGACTACCTTGAAACGTCTGAACTGATGAAACCATACATTACTCAGCTCAGTACAGACAAGATAAGCAGTGAAGTTGACATATACTATGGAAAAAAGGTGTACAACTTCTACTTTACTCTTGCAACTGCAAACGCAGGCAAATTCAAATGCAAATATGTCATTTCCACGGAGACAGGTTCAATACTTTCAAAGCTTGAACCAAAATAGGAGCAGAACCCTTGACCAGGGATCTGCTCCTTTTTTTGGGTCTGATATTATATTTTATTCAATTCGATTTTATCATTGACATTTTATCAGTTTAGATTTAAACTGATACTAAGGAGTTGATGACATGGAAAGAGAGGACATAGTGGACAGCATTCTTATCTGGTTCAAGATATCTGGAATACACTCTGACAACATAAGGGAATCCGGTATCATAGCAAGGGAATACGGACTTACGCTTGCCCAATCAGATGTCATCGCTCAGCTCGGGATAAGGGAAATGACCCAGAATGAGCTTGCAGAAAGACTTCTTGTGACAAAAGGCGGAATCAGCCAGCTGCTGCAGGCCATGGAATGCTTAGACCTTGTTGAAAGAAGACAGGAATGGAAGACCAAGTATGTCTCCCTCACGGAAAAGGGTAGGGAGATTCATGACAGGCTCGTACCCGATCTTGAAAGGTTCCAGGGAGAGTTCTTCCAGGGTTTGTCAAAAAATGAAAAGAAAATGATGCTCGAGATGCTAAGGAAGATATCGGGCAAAAAGGAGAAAAACAATGAAACTTAAAGGAATACATCATGTTTCTGCTATTACGGCATCCGCTGCTGAAAACTATATGTTCTACACTAAGGTAATGGGGATGAGGCTTGTCAAGAAGAGCGTAAACCAGGATGACGTCTCTGTCTATCACCTGTATTACGGTGACCAGAAGGGCACACCGGGAACAGCACTTACATTCTTCGAATTTCCCGGGACTTCAAGTAACAGGGAGGGGATATCAAGCATATCGCTCATATCCTTCAGAGTGAGGGATGATAAAGCCCTTGAATACTTCGCAAGAAGATTCGATGAGTTCGGAGTCTGGCATGAGGATATCGCGGAGCGTGCAGGAAGAAAGACCCTTTACTTCAAGGACCCTGAAGGCCAGAGGCTTATGCTTGTTTCGGACAATGGTGCCGTATCTGAATCATTCATACCATGGGAACTCTCATCGGTTCCAATTGAGAATCAGATAATGGGGCTTGGACCTGTCAGGCTGACAGTAAAGGAGCCAGGGGATACGCTATACGTGCTCACGGAGATCATGGGATATAGGCTTAAAGGATCCTACAGGGCTGAAGTTCAAGGGCAGAAGGACATAATCGTGCTTGAAACAGGCGAGGGTGGCTCAGGAACAGAGATCCATCTTGAAGAGCGCAGCGACCTTCCATTTGAAAGGCAGGGATATGGCGGAGTTCATCATGTCGCCTTCAGGGTGGAGGATGAGGCTGAACTCAGGGAGTGGATAAGCAGGATAGATGATAACCGGATCAGAAACTCCGGATTTGTTGAAAGGTTCTATTTCAAGTCACTCTACTTCAGGGAGCCTAACGGAATACTATTCGAGCTGGCAACCGACGGTCCGGGCTTTGATACTGATGAGGAACTGGAATTCCTGGGTGAAAGGCTTTCTCTGCCTCCATTCCTTGAGAACAGGAGAGAGTACATAGAGAAGGTACTGAAGCCCCTTGATACAGCGGTCAGGAGGTCATGATGATACATTATTTCAAGAAAGCTGAGGAAGGAAAGAAGACCTTCCTTCTGCTCCATGGTACTGGTGGGGATGAGATGGACCTTGTCCCTCTGGCAAATATGGTCGATAAGGGCAACGGCATTTTATCGATCCGAGGTGCGGTCTCAGAAAACGGCATGAACAGGTTCTTCAGGAGGATTGCAGAGGGAATATTTGACGAGGACGATATCAGGCAAAGGGCAGGGGAGATTTCAGACTTCATACTTGAAGCATCGGAAAAGTATGGATTCAATCCTAATGACCTCATTGCCCTTGGCTATTCAAACGGAGCCAACATGATTGCCGCAATGCTGCTCCTGAAAGGCGGCATATTCAGACAGGCCATACTTCATCACCCCATGGTTCCGCTCTCTCAGGTTGGTGATATTAATCTTGAAGGTACATCAGTGTTCATAGGTGCAGGAACAAACGACCCTATTGTCACTGGCGAGAATTCTCAGAGACTATACGAGCTTCTCAAAGGGAATGGTGCTGATGCAGTTATCAGCTGGTTTGATAAGGGACACTCCCTAACAAAGGAAGAGGTATTGGCTTCAAGGGAATGGCTTCTATCACAAACCTAAGTAAAATAATATAAAATCAAACAGGATAAAAGGATCATATCTATTATTGAAGAGGAGCGCATCTGCGCTCCCTTTTTTAACTTATCCTGTCTAAAGCTTCTCTGCGAAACTCTTTCCGAACTCGCGGCATCTTACAAGGCCATCTTCATCAGGATTCCAAAGTTCCTTTATTCCCGGCTGGACTACCTCAAGTCCTGCTTCCTTAAGCCTCTGTTCAATGACTCCTATATGCTCTCCGCTCCAGCCATATGATCCAAATGCAGCTGTCTTCTTATCCTTGAAGCCGATTCCCTTGACCATGTCCAACATTCCAGAGACAGCAAACAGCACATTCTTATTGATTGTAGAGGATCCGACCATGAAAGCCTTGGACCTGAACAGCTCTGTAAGTATGTCGTTCTTGTCAGCATGTGATGCGGAGTAGAGCTTAACTGCAACCTCACTGTCTACAGACTTGATCCCTTCAGCGATTGCCTCAGCCATCTTCCTGGTACTCTTCCACATGCTGTCATATACCAGGGTAATTTGGTTTTCCTTGTATCTGTTCGCCCATTCCATATACTTCTCGATTATCTGACCCGGATTATCCCTCCATATAATGCCATGGCTCGGGCATATCATGTCTACAGGCAGATTGAATGACAGAAGCTCCTTGATCTTGTTAGTAACAAGGGCACTGAAAGGGGTCAGGATATTGGCATAATATTTTATCGCTTCCTCGAAAAGTTCACACTGCTTGACCAGATCATTGTACATCAAGTCAGAAGCAAAATGCTGTCCGAACGCATCGTTGCTAAACAGGATGTTGTCCTTTGTCATATAGGTCATCATGCTGTCAGGCCAGTGAAGCATCCTGGCTTCAACAAAGATCAGCTTTCTTTCACCGATTTCAATTGAATCTCCGGTCTTTACTGTGACGAAGTTCCAGTCCTCATGGAAATGGCCCTTCAGATTCTTCATGCCATTAGCAGTGCAGTAAACAGGTACATTTGGTATCTCCTTAAGGAGAAGTGGGAGAGAACCACTGTGGTCGATTTCCGCGTGATTGGCTACAATCATGTCTATCTTGTTCAAGTCGATCTCTTTCTTCAGATTCTCCACGAACTCCTTGTCGAAAGGATCCCACACAGTATCGATAAGGACCGTCTTTTCATCTCTGACCAGATATGAATTGTAGTGGGTACCGCGATGGATGGAATACTCATCACCATGGAATGATGATAGCTCCCAGTCAATCTTACCTACCCAGGTAACATTGTCATTGATTCTGAAGCTCAAAGAAATCACCTCCGTATATTCATCCTCTTAATTATATCGCCATTAGCAAACGATTACATCAATTAATCTAAAAGACCTTTAGTCCATGTAATATCGCAATAGAACATTTGTTCTTAGATATGGTTCATCAGAAATCAGCTCGCTTGACCTGGAATCTGCGGTACAGAAGGAGATACAGAACACGGCTGCAACTCAGGTGTTTTTTACGAGGAATTTACTTATCTTACTGATCATGGCAGCTCAAGGTCTTTAAGTCGGTGGAGTACATAAATTCAATCAGACATGATCTAAGTAAGGTACTCAATCAGAAGGACTGGTCCTGATAGGATTTACACAGTCACATTGTTCAACATGTACATGAAGGATATGTTGAACAAAGTGACAACAGGTTTAATTACTTCACGGAGGTCGGACTAAGGACAAGAAAGGGTCAATGATAGCATGATTAATTGGAACGAGCTTAAACTGAACTGGTACTTCAGCGAATTTTCTATCCTGTGATAATGAACTGGCACATATTGCAGTGATCTTGATCGAACTTACCCGAGAAAGATCCCTGAATCAGAGCAGATTCATGGCTTTTTCGACTTAAAAAGGGGTGGGAAGGGCAATTTCTCAAAATTTAATTTATTTCGCGAAATGTAGATTTCGCGAATAAATTATGATAAAATTAAAGAAGCAGAAGAAATTACCTCCAAAATAGCCCAAATCCCCCTATCGAATTCTGTTGAAAGGATGAGATCATGAATAGCGAAAATAACACGTATTTTGATCCATATCCCCAGCGCGTCATGGATTTTCTGAACTATTCAAGCACAATACGAGGAAAATCGGACAGCACTATAGATGCATACCGATATGACCTCGGACTGTTCCTAAGATTCCTGAAAAGATACAGGCATCAGGTTCCTGCTGACATTCCATTCGAAAATATTGATATCAGCGGTATTGATGATGACTTCCTGAGGCTTGTGTCGCTGTCTGATATCTATGCATTCCTTTCATTTGCAGACAAAAAGCGAATGAATTCAGCTTATGCACGCGCCAGAAAAACGGCCTGTATCAAAACTTTCTTCAAATACTTGAATCTAAAAGCACGTATAGTCGACAAAGATCCGACTGCTGAGCTGGAAAGCCCCAAAATCAAGAAGAGAAATCCTGTATACCTTACCCTGGACCAGAGCCGGGCTCTTTTAAGGTCTATGGACAAGGAAAACATAAACTACCATCGTGATTACTGTATACTTACTCTCTTCCTGAACTGCGGCATGCGTCTGTCTGAGCTTGTCAACATCAGGATCAGCAAAATCAGGAATGATACGCTGACTGTCATCGGCAAAGGCAACAAGGAACGTGTTATTTACCTCAACCAGGCATGCATAAGCAGCATCAACCAATATCTTCCTGTACGTGAAAAGAAGCAGATTCCCGATGATAACAAGGATTATCTGTTCATTTCCACGCATCTCAGGCCGATCAACAAACGCACTGTTGAGGTCCTGGTCAAGAAGCATATCAGCGCTGCAGGCCTTTATGACAATCATTACACCCCTCATAAGCTCAGGCATACTGCAGCTACACTAATGTATAAACATGGCAAGGTGGACATCAGAAGCCTGCAGCTGATACTTGGACATGAGAACGTATCGACCACTCAGATATATACACACGTCGATAATGAAGACCTAAGAGAAGCCGTGAACCTCAATCCACTCGCTGATGAAAATGTATAGTATCCATTTTATTTTAATATTAATGCATCACCTAAGATCTTTATTAATTCAGAGCTGAATCTGTCTGATTCGGCTCTTGTATTAATCTATTCAATTGAACCACAACATATAGTGGTCTAGTTGTGTTATTCATCGTAATAGCTTTACATAATTAATGATATGTCGTTATAAATCAGCTGATTCTCCCCCACTCCCCTCTTGGCAAACATCATTACACAGCATATATATTCGTATGCTCTTTTGCATTTTAAAGTACTATGTTTTATGACATACGATTGTCACATATAAATTGTATACTTGATTTGTTTGAACCTCTCATGACTAAAGTCACGAGTTTGCGCAAGATATTTCATCAATTTCAGGGAGGTATTATTTTGATCAGATTTTTCAAGTTATCATCACAGTTGGCCAGGTATCTGTTCTATGCGATGGCAGTATATTTCATAGGTATACTCACAAGCATCGCAATAGGATATTTCAAGTTTGCATCTAACGACTTGCCGATGTACTTCCTCATGGCCGCCTCTGGTATTGCCCTCCTCAGTTTTTTACTTGATGATGCAGCTAATCTGACTGAGCGTTTTTCAAGCAGGAATGCAGAGACCTCGATTAAACCGGAAGCTGAAAATCAGGGAGATGAATAGAATGCTCCCAGGAGCGGCGAATCACGGAAAAACAGAGACTATACCTCAAAATAAGGTATAGTCTCTGTTTATTCCCTGTTAAGTGATTCGATGTATTTTTCAAGGACAGCTATGGTCTCATTTCGGCTGGCTTCTGTAATCCAGCCAGTATCAGCCTTCCTGTCGAGGTAATCCCAAAATGCTGCAGTCAGGTTTGACTCCTTTATGATGAAGGTAACCGATGGAGGGCTGGTCTTGCTGACAAGCACCCCACTCCCCTCTTTTGCATAGAGAATGTAGCCTTTGTTCTGCCCGCTTTCGATGACACTTACATGATAGTTGCTGAAATCCTTAAGGTACCTGATGATATTCCGGATATGCGCTGTAAGGTCAGAAACTGTGTAGTAGCCCGGACTTCCACAGAAATAATCGGAAAGTACGATTTCTGCGATGCCATTTTTTACAGCATCAATTTCAGGAAGGACTATCTGGTGCAGATATTCGTTATCAAGGAGGTTCTTCTCGAATAGTTCAGTCCTTTGCCTCATTAATTCCGTGATGGCTTCACCAGGTAGTGTACCCATGCTTCCGACTATCCTTTCAATAATATATATCGGTAGAGTATATATCGATGGCGGCCCTTCAACCCTTACATTGCTGCTCTCCCCCTCAAAATCAAGGAGGTCTTCTGAAAATTCTGTAGTATCGTTTTTCTTATATATCCTCATTAGCGGTTTGCACATATTAAGATATCTAGTAAACTCTCTCTCAAAGCTTCCTACTGACACCGGGTCTGTAACGATGAAAAGAGTCGTATCTGAAAGGTCGCTTCCCATAGCTGCAGAAGATACAGCCGCTGTGCCTGGAGCAACATACAATGTACGCTTGAATACTCCATCCCTTATCTTCGGATAATAGTAAGGCTCAATGGCTCCGGTCATATACAGGGGGACCCATGCCCTTATGGCTGTCATCATTTCATCAATGTTCCTGCTTACGGTATGGATTATCCTTATCCTGTTACCAGTCATGATAGCCTTTGATATAAGCTGAGCCCATTCCCTCATGAATCTAGGGTCCTCTGTGATCCAGGAGGTATCCTGGTCGCTGAACAATAGCAATGTATGCCTCTTTCCAGAGTGGATGACCTTATCAAGAAAAATCCTTGCAGACTCCCTCATGCCCTGGTTTCCAAATGTAATCATGGCATTCTCGAGGTCCGGACTTGCAGGCTCTTCTCTACCTATGACCACTCCTCCAGCACTCATTGGATTGGAGATTGACATATTGTCAAGAAAGCCACGTACCATACTGCCCTTCCCTGGCTTCTCCTGATTGAGCCAGCTGTGGATCAGGTCTTTCCTGGTTTCCCTGTCACTCAGGCTTTTTGATGTTTCATTCCCGCCCATCATTTCAACAATTGCACTCCATTGGAAATCCTGGCTGCAGTTCTTGGAGAAATACATGGCCATTGACATGGTGTATGATTCGTTTTTAGCCGGGGTCCTGTCCCCTCTCCTCAAACGGCTTATGTATGAGGGATCAATGTTGGACCATTGCGCAAGAGCGCTGTTTGAGGTCTTTGTAAGGGTCATTAGAAAATCAAGTTTTTCGGCAAATGTCATACTGAATCGCCTCCACTTTGATGATAACAAACGCAGGATTGGCTGTAAATGATTTCTGTCACGATTCGTGCCAAAACTGTCATTGACAAAACGGGGCCTGCTGTTAAAAGCTTAGATAAATCTTGTTATAATGATTTACACAAGCAATATTACAATTGGTGGTGATGACCTTGACTAAGAACACGATACGTTCTATTGCACACGTTGTCATTGCTTTGCAGCTGTTGCCAGACTCCTCAGTCACAGTGCTTGCTTCATCAGGTGTCGCAACCTATGCTGCCAGCGAGGTATCGATTGCTCCATTCATTTCTTCAGCAGTATTCGGCAGCGTTGCCCTTTTCATATACCTTTTCAGTCTGAAAAGCGGAACGGAAGAATAGCAATTATCACTCCTATCATATTTTAAGGGCATTGCTGCACTCAGCAATGCCCTTATTAAATTCCTGAAATAATGCTCTATTCTACCTCTCGATACTCCAGTATGTCCCCTATCTGACATTCCAGAGCCCTGCATATCGCTTCCAGCGTGCTGAACCGAATAGCCCTTGCCTTTCCTGTCTTAAGGTTAGATATGTTTGAAAGTGTAATCCCCACTCTTTCGGAAAGCTCAGTAACACTCATTTTCCGCCTCGCCAGCATTACATCTAGATTCACTACAATTCCCATTTTCAGACCTCCTATACGGTCAGTTCGATTTCTTCCTTGTATCCAATGACCTTCCGTAGAAGCTCTTCTAGAATGCCGGCGAAAGAACCAACCATTATTGACGCCAGAATTATCATAAGTACAAGGAGACCTATTGGAGGACTTATATCCACGAGCCTTGCCATTATTGCAGTTCCGGTGAAATACATTGCCACGAGAACGAAAGCACAGACCCTTATAGCCTTTAGACAAAATACAGCATTGTTAGAGAATTCATCACTTCGTTGGATTATGAAGGTCAGCTTCATCGCAAAAAAAACTGCTGCCATGAATGGAATGAGCGTCGAGTATATCGCCAAAAGAAGAGGGTATCGCAAATATGCCCACTCGGGTGCGATCTCAGCATAGAACTCAGCAAGTTCCGGCAGTACCGTAGCGCAAATCAGGAGCACGATACCTGCTCCCAAAATGAATCCGAACCTTAATATTGGAATAGCAAATCTCTTCATGGTTCCCTCCTATGATTTCCGCTAAGCTTTAGTCTAAGCTCTCACATCAAAAACAGGATACCACTTAATTTATTGTTATTCAATATATTATTGCCGTATTTTATTATATTTTTGCTGTAATTGCTTTTCATATTTCATTTAAGGTTTATCTTTCAAGGAATGTGTTAAGCAAAATTCAGCATGGACCCTTTCATTCTGATTTAAAGACTGATCATCACAAGCTGGAAAATAATGCCAGAGCTACGGTAATGTCAGTCCCTGCATGAAAAAGTACTGATCCGATGAGACTGTCATTATCCTGAGTAAGCCTTCCCCAAACAAGAGCCAAAGGCAGGAGATAGGCAAGAAACATCAGCGAGTCCGTGGTATAGGTTACTCCCGTATGGTGGAGAACAAAAGGAATCGCCACTGCCAGGTTGGACAGATTCCTTCCCATAAGTGGCTCCATTCTACCTAAGAACAGCCCTCTGAAAAGAAGTTCCTCATTGAGAGCGTTACCCGCTATAAATATTATGATCCATGGGAGCCACTCCAGAACCTCAGTGAAAGTGAACCCTTGCGCTCCGAAAATTCCGGCCATGTAAGGTGACAGGATAGCTGCTGCCGCAAAGGATGGAATCCCAATGGAAATCCCTCTCTTAAGGTTACCTTCCTGAAGTCTCAGGTCCTTTGACGATCCTCCCGAAAGCCTGTTGAGAATAATGATAGTCAGTATTATTATTAGGCTGCTGTCCAGTTTATCAAGCGCCAGGCCCATTGGAGTGGTGTAGTCGGTACCCACTGCCTTTACTATCCATCTGCTTGTCGGCAGGTAAAGATCCAGGGATATTGCTGTCATTGCGATGAAGAAAGACATTGATAACCCCTTATCAGCGTTTTGGTTCCTTCTGCCATTAGAAACTAAAGAAAGGGAAAGGAATGCTCCAGCCAATATAAGACGGGAAACAACATCAGCCGTACCGGAAAATATGGGTCTCATATG
This sequence comes from Youngiibacter fragilis 232.1, assembly GCF_000495435.3. GTDB lineage: Bacteria > Bacillota > Clostridia > Clostridiales > Clostridiaceae > Youngiibacter > Youngiibacter fragilis. The sequence goes on from NZ_AXUN02000223.1 coordinate 13,100, forward strand.
GCTGAATACCAGAAATACCAACAATCCTGCCAATATGGTATGAACAAAAGGAAGGACTCGCTTAGAACCACTTTCCATGATTTTTCTCCTGTAGACGGCAAAGGTCCGCACACTGGTGCGGACCTTTGGAATCATTTTGCTGAAAGCGCGACTATAGCCTCCAGCGCTATCTTCATCATTTCCTTGAACGTTTCCTGCCTTTCCTGAGGTGTTGTAGCCTCACCTGTAATAAGGCTGTCTGAAACAGTAAGTATGGTCAGTGCTTTTGCCCCGGCAAGTGCAGCTTCAGTATACAAGGCAGCAGCTTCCATTTCAACGCCGAGAGTACCTGCATCCATGAACATCTTGGCAGCACTGCTGTCATCGTAGAACAGGTCTGAACTGAGAACATTGCCTACATGCACGTTGATCCCCATATCCCTGGCCTTGTTGTAGGCTGCCAGAAGAAGGTCAAAGTCTGCAGTAGGTGCAAAATCAAGTCCCTTGAACCTGTTCCTGTTGATTGATGATGTAGTGGAAGCTGAGCTTGCTATTATGACGTCCCTTATCTTTACATTTTCCTGCATCGCTCCGCAGCTTCCGACTCTTATAAGGTTCTTGACTCCGAATTCATGGATCAGCTCATGTGCGTAGATTGAGATAGATGGTATTCCCATACCCGTACCCTGAACGGAAACAGGTACCCCCTTGTATGTACCAGTATATCCAAGGATACCCCTGACTTCATTGTACAGTACCGGATTTTCAAGGAAGTTCTCTGCTATGAACTTTGCCCTTAGAGGATCTCCCGGAAGCAGTATGGACTCTGCAATATCTCCCTTGTTTGCATTGATATGTGGTGTTGGCATATCATCACTCCTCGTCATCTTACTCGCCCTGTGAGGGCTCTCATCACTTAGATTATACCATAATCAGGGACTATTTAAGAACGTCACCAAATGTTCAAAATTGAACATTTGTTTGTATTTCCAGCTATCTCATGATATAATTTAGAAAATGATCAAGAGAGGTGCAAGAATGGCTCAAAAGGAGACCAGGAAGAAAGTATATGAGTATGTGCTGGCATTCACTGAGGAAAAGGGCTATCCGCCTTCGGTAAGGGAAATAGCAGCTGCAGTCGACCTGAAGTCCACATCATCAGTCCACAATCATCTACAGAAGCTGGAAAAGGATGGATTGCTAAAGAGAGATCCTACCAAGCCTCGTGCACTCGAGATAGCTGAGCTTGGAAGCAGGGCAGAAATGCTGAACATACCAATCCTCGGAAAGGTTACGGCTGGTGTCCCGATACTTGCTGTAGAGAATATAGATGAGTACTTCCATATGCCGATGAATTTCGTAAAGCATGACAATGACCTTTTCATGCTCAAGGTAATCGGAACCAGTATGATCGAAGCAGGAATAATCAATGGCGACCTGGCTATTGTTGAGAAAGTAAATTCAGCGAACAATGGCGACATTGTCGTGGCCATGATAGAAAACGAAGCGACAATCAAGAGATTTTTCAAGGAACATGGACACATCAGGCTTCAGCCTGAAAACTCAGCCATGGAGCCCATCATTGTTCCATCATGCGAGATTCTTGGAAAACTCGTAGGACTATACAGGAAATTCTAGATAATCCAAGGCCCCCGGCAAAAACTGCCGGGGGCCTTTCTTAATGCTCAAATATTATATGCCGATCACTCCAACTGCATTAAGGAAAACTATAAGCAGAAGTATCGGAGTCACAAATTTGAGGATAATGTGATAAACAGGGGCAAGCTTAGAAACACCATCATTGCTTGCGCTGCCAAATGACAGGCTTAGGTCCTTTGTCTTTACCTTCCATCCTACAAATATCGCTATGAGAAGGCCCCCCACCGGGAGGAATATGTTCGAGGACAGGTAATCGAAGAAGTCAAAGAAGCTCTTTCCAAATATCATTGTCGATCCAAACATGCTTTCAGGGTGTACTGTAAGCGCGCCTACCGCCAGGATGACTGCAGAAATTGAAACTACTGCATTTCTTCTGCTGATACCAAGTTCTTCAGTAAGCACAATAACAGGAACCTCAACCATTGAGATCATTGCAGTGGTTGCAGCAATGGCAGCAAGGCTGAAAAACAGTATGAGAAGCACATTTCCAAATGGAATCAGTGAGAACACGAGTGGAATCGTATTGAACAGAAGCCCCGGCCCGCCACCAGGTTCAAGCCCAAAGGTGAAAACGACAGGAAATACTGCCAGGCCTGCCAGAAGCGAAACCATTGTATCAGATGCCGCCACCTTGAAGGCAGTATTTACTATCTTGTTATCCTCGTTGAAATAGCTTCCGTATGTTATCATGGTCCCCATTCCAAGAGAAAGCTTGAAGAAGGACAATCCCAGGGCTGTCAGTATTACTGAAGGGGTAATCTTTGAAAAATCCACACCCATCAGGAAATCCAGTCCTTTTCCTGCACCTTCAAGGGTAAGCGACCTTACTGCGATGATTACTATAAGGATTAGGAGTACAGGCATCAGAGTCTTTGTTACCCTCTCTATGCCCTTCTTCACTCCAGCCACAAGAATTACCGTGACCACAGCTACTGCAGCTGCCTGCCATGCAAATGGCGAGAAGGTTCCTCCCACGGTGCTTCCGAACTGAGCTTCCACAGCTTTTCCCGCAGCATCAAAGGGCATGGTTGAAAGCACCTTGAAATCCCCTCTTACAGCCTTCAGGACGTATGAGTACACCCATCCTGCCACAGAGCTATAGAAGAACATTATGAGAAGTGCTGACATCATTCCCATGAAGCCTATGATCCTCCAGAATCTGGATGCCTTCAGCTTCTTGAATACGCCTACTGCGTTAGCTCTGGTTGTCTTTCCCAGATAGAATTCCGCTATCATAATGGGGACACCCACAAGGACAACGCTTATCAGGTAGACAAGTATGAATGCACCGCCGCCGTTCTGGCCAGTAAGGTACGGGAACTTCCAGATGTTTCCTAAGCCTACTGCTGAACCCAATGTAGCAAAGAATACAGCAAGTCCGGATGAAAATGTCTCCCTTCCCTGCCTTACACCATTATTAGTCGATTTATCAGTCATTTTATACCTCATTGCATTTATTGGCCAATATATTGGCAGTAGAATATTACCATATACCTGGAAAACAGACAATATGGTTTGTTATAACTTGTTTGTTATAACTGAAGCCAAGATCATACAAAAACAAGGGTGCAAAGTGCACCCTTATCTGTTAATAGCCACCTGAATCCTCATATGAGACCGGTTCATTCTCTTCATCCTTAATGATATTCTCAGTCTTTATGGTTACCTTCAGTTCCTTTATCCTCTTCCCTGACATCTTGAGAACCTTGAGTTCAGTGCCCTGATGGAATACCCTGTCGCCCTTTACCGGGACCCTTCCAAGCTTTTCTATGACATAGCCGCCCAATGAATCAGTATTCTCAGAATAAAGGTCGAGGCCTGACCTGTCGTTAAAGTCGTCTATGGACACCAGTCCATCAACGATGAATATGTTATCAGTCACCTTGTTGATGTATCCATCTATGATGTCATGCTCGTCATACATGTTCCCTACGATTTCTTCAAGCAGATCTTCAATTGTCACAATTCCGGAAAAGCCGCCGTACTCATCGATAAGGATTGCCAGCTGCTGCTTCTTGCCCTGCATCTCCTTGAATAGGTCATCGATATATTTGGTCTCAGGAGCAAACATCGGTTTCCTGAGAAGGCTCTCAAGGTTACCTGGTTTTCCGGTGTTTGTTATCCTTCTGAAAAGGTCCTTGACATACAGTATTCCGATTATGTTGTCTACATCCTCATCATAGAGAGGGATCCTTGAAAAGTTGCTGTTTATAGCTTTTGTTACTATGTTGTTGACAGGCTCCTGCATAGAGATCATGTCCACTTCAGTCCTTGGTGTCATGACCTCCCTTGCAAGCTTGTTGTCGAATTCCAGGATTCCCTCAAGCATGTCTCTTTCAGTCTGGTTGATCACTCCCTTTTCTCTTCCAACCTCGATCAGGGACTTGATCTCCTCAAGTGAAACCTCCTGGTCCAGAGTGTCGGAGTGTATTCCGATAAGCTTCGCGAAGAAGCTTGTCGATGCACTCAGGAACTTGACAAATGGCCGTGCAACGACTGATACTACCCTGATGACCCCGATGGCTCTCAAGGCCGTCTTCTCAGGATTCTGGAGCGCCATCCTCTTAGGAAGAAGCTCACCGAAGACAAGTGTGAAATAGGAGATTATTATAGTGATCAGGACGACTGAAATAGTTTCGCTGTAAGGCACATTGTACTTTAGAAGTAACTTGCCCATTTCCCGGGCGAGTCCTGTAGCTGCCTGTGCGCTTGCAAAGAAACCAGCAAGTGTTATCCCTACCTGGATAGTTGAAAGGAAATCGCTTGGCCTCTCAAGTATCTTTATTAGATTCAGGGCTTTCTTGTCACCCGCCTCCGCCTTGACGCTTATCTTCGTCCTGTTTGAAGATACGGTTGCCATCTCTGCCATGGCAAAGAACGAATTGACAAGTACAAGGACTATTATGAGGACTATCTGGGATATGAGTTCTGTTGTGCTCATAGGTATGTGCATTTCTCCTTCATTATGCTTAATAACTATATTTTAGCACAAATGTCGCCAGCATGCGTTTTTTACATGTTCTTACTCCAAAAGTCCTTCGAATTCAGGAAATGGAGCTATGCTCCTTGCAAGTATACCGTTCATGTAAGCTATTGAAATCCCGTAGTTGGTAATGGGAACACCTTCTCCCTTAGCGTAGCAGAGCCTTGACTGAATCTCCCTTTCGTTCAGCATGCAGCCTCCGCAGTGGATAACCATCCTGTACTCTGAAAGGTCCCTACTGAAGCCGGTTCCGCTCGTGAACTCAAACTCCACTGCCTTCCCAGTGTACTTCAAGATCCACTTCGGCAGCTTGACAGTACCAATGTCATCACATTGCCTGTGGTGTGTGCAGCCCTCGGAAACCAGCACCTTGTCTCCATCAGAGAGTGAATCGAGGATTTTCGCAGCCTTTATCGCCTCTGACAGGCTGCCCTTGTAGCGGGCGAAGAGAATGGAGAAGCTTGTCAGTGGAATATCCTCGGAGATCTCCTTTTTCACCTTTTCAAAAACCTGGCTGTCTGTGACCACAAGCCTTGGTTTCACTGACAGTGAGCGAAGTGTCCTTTCGATTCCGTCCTCCTTGATGACCATTGCGCAGGCACCGGCTTCAAGTATGTCCCTTATGACCTGCTGCTGCGGCAGGATCAGCCTTCCCTTCGGAGCTGCTGAATCAATTGGAACTATAAGCAGCACTACGTCACCCGGCAGGATAAGGTCAGCCACAAGCTTCCTTTCGCCCGTGCCCTGAGGAACCATCCTTGCAAGCATTTCCTTCAGTTCATTTATGTTTTCCATGTTTTCGGCGCTGACAGATATCGAAGGGCAGTCATCTTCCGGCTTTGACACCTTACATCCAAGGTCACTCTTGTTGTATACCGTTATGAATGGTATCTTCTTTTCCTTGAGCACTGCTGTGATCTCTTCATCGAAAACATTCTTGCCTTCTGTTGAATCCACTACCAGCACAGCTATGTCGGTCTTCCCCAATACCTGATATCCCTTTTCAACCCTCTGCCTTCCAAGATTCCCGGTATCATCAAGGCCGGGAGTGTCAATTATCACAACCGGGCCTAACGGGAGGAGTTCCATGGACTTGTATACTGGGTCTGTGGTGGTTCCGAGGACCTCGGATACTATTGCAAGGTCCTGTCCCGTTATGGCGTTGATCAGGCTTGATTTCCCGGAATTCCTCCTCCCGAATATCCCTATATGCACCCTTTCAGAGCTTGGCGTGTTATTAAGTCCCATTTCTTCTCCTCCTAGAACCTGAAGTCCCTTGATCCGTTTCCTATAGCAATGAGGTTTTCTCGTGCCTTTCCAAGCACCTTCATGTTTGTTATCCTGCCAAGTTCTCTCTCGATCATGGCTTCACCTGCCTCCCGAGTCTCCAGGGAAGCATAGTCGATAAGGTACTCCTTCAATGTCATAAGGGCATTTGGCTGGCAGCAGTTCTGGATCTGGCCGCTCTTAAGGAGCATCATGAACCTGTCTCCGGTCCTTCCTTCCCTGTAGCACGCTGTGCAGAAGCTTGGAATATGGCCCTTGTCAATAAGCCATTTCACTATCTCATCAAGTGTCCTTGTGTCGCTGACCTCGAACTGCTCTGACTTTTCATCTTCAGGCTCAGGAAGGATATACCCTCCAACGCTGGTCCTCGAACCTCCGCTTATCTGGGACACTCCGAGTTCAAGCACCCTTTCCCTGCAGGCCTGGCTTTCCCTCGTTGATACTATCATGCCAGTGTAGGGCACCGCTATCCTTATAACTGAGACAAGCTTTGCGAATACATCATCATCTATGCCGTTGCTGAAGGAATCAGCGTCAATGTCGTCCGCGTTCCTTATCCTCGGTACGCTTATGGTATGGGGACCGACTCCAAACGCAGCCTCAAGGTGCTCAGCATGCATAATGAGGCCAGCAAGCTCGTATCTGTACAGTTCAAGGCCGAACAGCACGCCCAGCCCCACATCATCTATGCCTCCCTGCATCGCCCTGTCCATGGCTTCGGTATGATACCTGTAGTTATGCTTCGGACCTGTCGGGTGGAGCCTTTCGTAGCTTTCCTTATGATACGTCTCCTGGAAGAGGATATACGTTCCTATGCCTGCATCAGACAGCCTCCTGTAGTTATCGACTGAAGTTGCTGCGATGTTTATGTTGACCCTTCTTATGGCACCATTCTTATGTTTTACTCCATATATTGTCCTGATGCTCTCAAGCACATACTCTATGGGGCTGTTTATCGGGTCTTCACCAGTCTCCAGCACCAGCCTCTTGTGGCCCATGTCCTGCAGGGCTGTTACCTCACGGATGATATCCTCCTGGGAAAGCTTCTTCCTTGCGATGTTCCTGTTCTCAAGGTGATAGGGGCAGTACACACAGCCGTTTACGCAGTAGTTGGACAGGTACAGCGGCGCAAACATCACTATCCTGTTCCCGTAGAAGTCCTGCTTTATGGATCTGGCCAGCTCTGCAATTTCCCTGTTCCTGTCCTCAAGGGTGCAGTCCAGGAGCACAAGGGCTTCCCTGTGGGATATTCCCTTCCTGAGCCTTGCCTTCTTTATTATGCTGTCCACTACCTCTTCGTTGTCCTTGTTCTCCTCGGCATACCTCAGTGTCTCAAGGATCTCGTCATGGGAAATGAACTCCTCGGCTTTCATTGATTTTACATCATACATGCTGCATTTCTCCCTTCCTGGTCTCTTCATGTGATACAGCGGTTCTTTTAACAGAAGTCCCTATATGGTCCCCGCGGTCAACTACAACCCGGAATCCTGTCTCATTCATGCTTTTCCTCAGGCTGCTGAGGCTTTCAGCCGCTTCACTGCCCGTGAAAGCTTTATTGTCATACAGGAGGTACTTCTTCCTGACATCCATTGGGGAGAGGTTAGGCATAACAACGTTCGCCCCATGGAGCATGCCTTTCTCCCTTCCATTCTGGTCGAGTGTGCCAAGTGCCGTGGTTGCCGGTATGAGGGCCTTCGGCAGCATCAGCCTGGTCAGTGCGAGCATGAAGAGCGTCAGGTCCACATTTCCTGGCTTCTCATTCCCTAAAAGTGTCTCGTGATGCGGTATGAACGGACCGATTCCCACCATCTCAGGATCAAGGGATTTCATGAACAGCATGTCCTTGGCGAGGCACTCTGCGGTCTGCCATGGAGATCCGACCATGAAGCCAGTGCCTACCTGAAATCCTATGTCCTTCAGGTCGCAGAGACATCTCTTCCTCTCCTTCAGCGTCTGCACGGCTGGATGGAGCCTTGAATAATGTTCCTCATCAGCAGTTTCGTGCCTGAGGAGATACCTGTCCGCACCGGCCTCAAAAAGCTTCTCGTAGCTTTCCCTTGAACGTTCCCCTAGTGAAAGTGTGACAGCACAGTCAGGATGACTATCCTTGATCCGCCTTATCATGTCAGTAAGCATTCCATCGCTGTAGTGAGGATCCTCCCCGCCCTGTATTACGAATGTCCTGAATCCCAATTGGTAGCCATTCTCACAGCATGACAGCACCTGGTCGGCATCAAGCCTGTATCTTTCTGCCGACTTCACGGCACTCCCGATTCCGCAGTAATGGCAGCCGCACCTGCAGTAGCTGGTAAGCTCAACAAGGCCCCGGATATACACCTTGTTCCCATAGTGCATCTTCCTGACAGTCCTTGCCCTCTCACCGGCATACTCAAGGTCTTCCCTGTCAAAGGTTCCTATGAGCCTTGCGAACTCATCCATTTCAAGCGACTGCTCCATTTCCAGCTTCCTGATGAGCATGATGTTTGATTCCATAACTGATCCCCCTCAATCACTGATTTCCATAAGTTCAATGCTTCCGGATTAAGGCGCGGAAAATAAAAAAACCGCGCACAAAGGCGCGGTGAATAAACCCGTTTACTTGCGCCTTCCCCCTAGGATGTCCCTTGGGGTGAGTACTTCATATGTCTTCCGATTCGAAGGAAGGGCTGACCTTGCTTCTCATCCGCTTAATCATAGCACAAGTATTGTTAATTTTATATCAATTTTAAAAATTTAATAAATTTTTATCAAACTCAGGAGATTACCCTCGAAAGTGCAATCAGCACTCCAAGCTTTCCGTGGTCGAAGGTCAGTCCGCCCTGAAGGTAAGCGATATATGGCTCCCTTATCGGCGCATCGCAGGAAAGCTCGATTGATGCTCCCTGGACAAAAGCACCTGCAGCCATTATTACCTGGTCCTCGTAGCCCGGCATGTCCCATGGCTCGCAGACGGCAGATGAGTCGATTGGCGCTCCGAACTGGATGCCCTTCACGAATTCGATCATCTTGTCCTTTACACCGAACCTTATCGCCTGGATTATGTCAGTCCTCTTGTCTTCCGCCTTCGGCAGAACTACGAAGCCTGCAAGCTCCAGAAGCTTTGCTGCGTAAACGGATGTCTTCACTGCCTCCATTGTGGTATGGGGAGCAAGGAAGAGACCCTGGTAGAAGCTTCTCATGACTCCGAAGGTCGAACCTGCTTCACCGCCGATTCCAGGAAGGGTAAGCCTGAAGGATGCCTTTTCAACAAGGTCCTTTCTTCCGGCCACATATCCTCCGGTCTGTGCTATACCGCCACCAATATTCTTTATGAGAGATCCCGCAACAAGGTCAGCGCCAACCTCAATTGGCTCCTTCTCCTCTACGAACTCACCATAGCAGTTGTCCACGAAGACCACGACATCTTCCCTTGCTGACCTAACCTGCCTTATGACTTCCTCTATTTCAGCTATGTTCATGGACTTTCTCCAGCCGTAGCCGGTGCTTCTCTGGATGTGTACCATCTTTACCGAAGGATCCTTCTGAAGGATATCAAGCACTGCTTCAACGTCAACCTTGTCTTCCTTAAGAGGAACTTCGACGTAGCCTACTCCATAATCCTTAAGAGACCCTGTGTCTTCATCCCCGGCCAGGCCGATTATGCTGTGCAGGGTGTCATAGGGTCTGCCGCATACTGAAACCATGGTATCTCCCGGCCTCAGGACCCCGTAGAGTGCAGCCGCGATGGCGTGTGTCCCGCTTACGAAATGTGGCCTCACAAGAGCTGCCTCCGCCTTGAACACCTTCGCATATAGGACATCCAGCGTATCCCTTCCGACATCCCCATACCCGTAGCCTGTGGAATTAGTGAAATGGTAATCGCTTATCCTTTCATCCTGGAATGCCTTCAGGACCTTGAACTGGTTGTACTCCCTGATTCCGTCATAGTACTCGAACATCCCCTCGACTTCCTTGAGAGCTTTCCTGTGGAGCAAAAGTACCTTTTCGCTTATGCCATATTCCTTCAGAAGGAATTTTTCTGTAATTTCATTCATGTTAGTTACCTCAATCCATAATTTGTACAATACAACAGTCTAACACAGGTCCCGGCTCAAGGCAAAGGAAAATGCCTACATTGCAAAGGACCGGTTTCCCGGTCCTCTCTTTCTACTGTTCACTTTCAGGGACGACCTCTTCAGGAACCTGAGGGTTGTTGAAGAGTATCGGCTTCTGAGGAGTGATGGTAGTTATCGAATGCTTGTACACGAGCATCTGCTTTCCTTCACTGTCAAGCACCACGGTGAAATTGTCGAAGCCCTTTACCGTGCCCCTGAGCTGGAATCCATTTACAAGATGTATGATGACCTGCATCCTCTGCTTACGCGCCCCATTGAGGAAAATATCCTGTAGATTGTTTGTAGACTTGTTCATCCCCTCACCCCTCTTTATTGAATATGCCCATTATTCCGGGCAGTCAAAGTATCTCAATTTGTATATCCTTTATTATATAACATGTAGATTTAGCTTTCCATGCTTTTGATGATATTTAGGATCTCTTCGGTACTCATTTCATCCCTGTTGATCTCTACAGCGATGCTCTTCCTCCTAAACCAGGTAAGCTGCCTTTTGGCATAGTTCCTGGAATGCCTTTGAATCTCCTCAACCATCCCTTCATAGGTCTTCTTTCCGTCAAGATAGTCAAGGACCTCCTTGTAGCCGATTCCCTGCATGCTCTGATGCTCCCTTGTGAGGCCCCTTTCCTTCAGCATCCTGACCTCTTCCAGAAGACCATCACTCAACATCTTGAGGACCCTTTTGTCGATGGCCTCATACAGGTCTTCCCTTTTACGGTTAAGGTAGTAGTACCTGACCTCATACTTCGGATTGAGGATCCCCTCGTCAGCGAATGAACTGAACGGCCTGCCGGTCATATGATGTACTTCAAGGGCCCTTATCACCCGCTTCAGGTTGTTAGGATGTATCCTTTCAGCCGCTGTAGGATCCACTTCCACAAGAAGCCTGTGGACATCTTCCTTTCCGCCAGCAGCTGCAAGCTCTTCCATTCTGCTCCTGAACTGAGGGTCTCCCGAGCCTTCAGCGAATGACATGTCAGTTATGACGCTGTCGATATAAAGCCCGGTGCCGCCTGCCATTATAGGGACCTTCCCCCTTGCTATGATGTCATCTATGGCCTTTTCAGCCATGGCCTTGTATTCAGAGACAGTGAAGGGCGTCTCCGGGTCTATGATGTCGACCATATGGTGAGGAATTCCCTGCATTTCCTCATATGTTGCCTTGGCGGAGCCGATATCCATCAGCCTGTAGACCTGCATGGAGTCGCAGGATACGATCTCTCCATCAAGGAGCTTGGCAAGCCTTATTGATATTTCAGTCTTCCCGACTCCTGTAGGTCCGGCTATCACTATAAGACCCGGCTTCATACGATCCTCCTGAATGCCTTCTCGAAATCCTTCTCGGTGTACTTGATCATCGTAGGCCTTCCATGGGGGCACGTGAACGGTTCGTCTATATGCCTGAGCTCTTCTATGAGATGTTCCATCTCCCTGATAACAAGCGGCTCATAGGCCTTTACAGACGCCTTGCAGGCTGCGGTCGCTATCCTCATCCGCCTTATTTCCTCTCTGGTTCCTTTCCCTAGGTTCCTTATGTTGTCCAGAATGTCGGTAAGGTAGGACATGTTGGAGACCTCACCAAGAAAATAAGGTACTTCCCTCACTGATATCGCCCTGTCACCGAAATCCTCCACAAGGAAACCAGCTTCTGTAAGGGCCTGCCTGTTCTCATTCATCAGGCTGTAGTCCTCAAGGCTCAATTCAAGTACTGCAGGCACAAGCAGGGGCTGTGAGGCTACTGACCCGGCTGAAAGGTCCCTCATGTACTTTTCAAAGTTTATCTTCTCATGTGCGGCATGCTGGTCAAACACATACAGCTCGTCATGTATCTCGGCAAGTATGTATGTGCTCCTGAACTGACCTATGATCCTTGGCATCGGGAACTTTGCCTCCCTCATTGGAACTGCCTCTTCTGCCACAAATGAGCTTGCAGGTCTCGCTTCCAGTGCTGAAGACGCTTGTTCAGGCCTGCTCACTTCGTCATTGTGATCGGATGCATCCGTCCACTGCCTTCCAGAATCAGGTAAGGATCTAGCTGTGACATCCACCGGCATGTCGATATATACAGGCCTTACAGGCAAGTCCGCTGAAATCTGCTCATGGCTTTCCTCCTGCCTGACCTCCGGTTCGACATCAAAGGTCCTCTTGAGTCCTTCTGCCATGGTCTTGTGGATGGTATCGAACACCACCTTGAATATGTGCCTGTCATCCTCAAACTTTATCTCCGCCTTCTGAGGATGGATGTTCACGTCGATTATCTCCGGAAGTATATCTATGTTTAATATGAGGAACGGGAACCTGCTTACAGTGGCGAAGGCCCTGAATGCATTCTCTGCAGCAACTGTAATCGTCCTTGACTGCACAAGTCTCCTGTTTACGAATATGCTCTGCTGGCTCCTGTTTCCCCTGGATATCTCCTCGTTCCCGACAAAGCCGCTTATCCTGAGGGAGTCGAATTCCTCGTGGAATGGGAATGTGTTTTCCTGGATTTTCTTCGTGTAGACCTGCCTTATGACATCCTTCTGGTCTCCGGTGCCATAGGTCTTGAGAAGTGTCTTCCCGTCGGAGACCAGGCTGAAGCTGATCTCTGGGTAGGCTATTGCTATCTTTGAAAGTATCTCACCGATGGTCCCAGCTTCCTTTGACCTGGTCTTGAGGAACTTCTTCCTTGCAGGAACGTTATAGAACAGGTCCCTGACCTCGATAAGAGTACCCCTGTCCATAGGCGAGTACTTCTCATACTTGAGGTCGCCGCCTTCTATGTATACCTCCCTGCCGTCCGAGCCCTCCGTCCTTGACCTCATAAGGACTTTGGATACCGAGCTTATGCTTGACAGGGCCTCACCCCTGAAGCCCATGGTCCTTATCCTGAAGAGGTCATCCGCGGTCATGATCTTGCTCGTGGCATGGGGCATGAAGGCCTTCAGCATGTCATCAGGCTCGATGCCCTCACCTTTGTCCAGTACCCTTATGAGTTCTTCTCCGCCGCCCTGGATCTCTACGTGTATCTCCTTCGAGCCTGCATCGATTGAATTCTCCACCAGTTCCTTGACAACTGAGGATGGTCTTTCAACCACCTCTCCAGCCGCTATCTTGTTGAATGTGTCCTTGTCCAGGACATTAATCCTTGCCATTTAATTCAATTCCTTCGCATCATTGTTCAATTCGTACAGCGCGTTCATGGCCTCAATGGGCGTCATTGACATGACGTCAAGTGTCTTTATCCTTTCAAACAGGGCTTCGCGGCCTATGTCCACGAACCCGATCTGAAGCGGGTCCTCCTTGACCTTCTGGGCTCTTGCGGGCTTCTTACCCTTCTTCTCAAGGTCCTTAAGGATATCCTTTGCCCTTGTAAGTATTTCCCTTGGTATGCCTGCAAGCTTCGCAACCTCTATTCCATAGGACTCATCAGCACCTCCAGGGACTATCTTCCTGAGGAAGGCTATGGTCGTACCAACCTCCCTGACAAGTACGGAATAGTTCCTTATTCCCTCAAGCTCACCTTCAAGGGCAACAAGCTCATGATAGTGGGTGGCAAACAGGGATTTGCTTCCCCTTATGTGCTTAAGTATGTACTCTATTACCGCCCATGCGATGCTTAGACCGTCGTAGGTGCTGGTACCCCTGCCTACCTCATCGAGGATGATAAGCGACCTTGATGTAGCATTCTTCAGGATCTCCGAAACCTCGCTCATCTCGACCATGAAGGTGGATTTGCCTCCTGCAAGGTCATCCGAGGCTCCGATCCTCGTAAATATCCTGTCGCATATTGATAGAGATGCCTTCTTCGCCGGAACGAAGGAGCCGATCTGGGCCATCAGCACAATAAGTGCGCTCTGCCTCATGAAGGTAGATTTTCCTGACATGTTGGGGCCTGTTATTATGAGGAACCTCTCACTGGAGCTGTCCATGACCAGGTCGTTGGATACGAAGGCTCCCTTTTCCATCATCTTCTCAACTACAGGATGTCTTCCTTCCGTTATGTTGACCTTACCGTCTATGCTGAATAAGGGCTTCACATAACCATTGTCCCTTGCGACCTTTGCGAGGCACTGGTAACAGTCCAGGTCCGCAATGCATCTGCTGGTTGACTTAAGCCTCTCTATCTCTCCCTCGATCCTGTCCCGTATGCCCGTGAACAGACCGTATTCAAGCTCTGAGAGCTTTTCCTCCGCTCCCAGTATCTTGTCCTCCATCACCTTGAGTTCCTCTGTGATGTACCTCTCTGCGTTGCTTAAGGTCTGCTTCCTTATATATCTCCCTTCGGGAATGCTTGAGAAGTTGGCCCTGCTTATTTCGATATAGTACCCGAATACCTTATTGAAGCCTATCTTGAGCGACCTGATACCTGTGAATTCCCTTTCCTTTGCTTCAAGCTCAGCGATCCATCTCTTGCCGTTCAGCCTGATGTCCCTCAGTTCATCTACTTCTGCGCTGTAGCCGTTCTTTATTATCCCGCCGTCCTTCGAGGTCATGGGTGCATCCTCTGAAATGGATGAATCAAGGAGGTCCCATATGTCCGAGAGGGTGTCCATTTTCCTGTTCAACCTTGAAAGCTCACCGTAATCAAGGCTCTTCAGAACTTCCTTCACAGCAGGCAGCCTTCCGAGTGAATTCTTGAGTGTCAGCAGTTCCTTGGGATTTACAGACTTTAGGGCTACCTTTGACACTATCCTCTCGATGTCGTATACACCCTTCAAAGCCTCCCTGAGGTCTTCCAGCATGTCAAGGCTGCCATAGAGTGCTTCGACAGCTTCAAGCCTCCTGTCGATGAGCTCGCGGCTGATGAGCGGCTGCTCTACCCATCTCCTCAGGTTTCTCCCTCCCATGGCTGTCGCAGTGTCGTCGAGAACCCAAAGGAGACTTCCTATCTTGCCCTTATCAACTATGTTCTCAGTAAGCTCAAGGTTCCTCTTCGTATTTGGATCCATGGCCATTGAATCCGACGACGAATAGACCTCCAGATGGGTGAGGTTCGTCAGTGCGGTCTTCTGTGTTTCCTCGAGGTATCCGAGAAGGATGCTGCAGGAGGATGCAATAAGTGAGTTTATACCTCCTGAAACGCTCTTGAACCTTCCCTCAAGAAGCAGCTCGGACTCATCAGGAATTCTTCTTGCATTCGTGAGCAGTGAATATCTGCTGTAAATATATTCTGCAAGCTCATCAGATGAGGCGACAGCCTCCTTCGGAGAGAACTTCCCGATTTCAGCATCAAGCATCTCGGCTTCCGCCTTGATTATTGTTGAGTAAAATTCACCTGTGGAGATATCGCAGAATGAAAGCCCATAATTGCCGCCTTCCTTGAAAACCCCCATTATGTAGTTGTTCCTCTCCTCTGATACGAATGTCTCGTCAAGGAAAGTCCCGGGAGTTATGACCCTTATGACATCCCTTCTGACTATACCCTTTGCAAGCTTCGGGTCCTCCACCTGCTCGCATATGGCTACCTTGTATCCTTTGGTAACAAGTCTTCCTATATAGTTCCTTGCCGAATGGTATGGTATCCCACACATTGGAGCCCTGTCCTCAAGGCCGCAATCCCTTCCTGTAAGCACCAGCTCAAGCTCTTTGGATGCAAGTTCCGCATCCTCGAAGAACATCTCATAGAAGTCTCCAAGCCTGTAGAACAGTATGGTATCCCTGTACTTTTCCTTTATTTCAAAATATTGCTGCATCATCGGTGTAAGTGCCATTTCAGACCTCCAAACGTTAACTACCTTATAGTATACCAAATACGTGTTCTACATTGTACCTTATAATTATTGAAGAATGCTCCTTCTTACCTCCCCAGGAGATACACTCCACGGTTTTACACAATTTGCAGAAAAGATGAAGAAAGTCCGAGATGAGAAACATGCCGTACATCATTTTGATTAATATTCCCATAGGATGACCTGTCTTGAACACATGCATGCTGAAGACCTTGAGAAGAGCACAAGGTTACTCTCTGAACCGGGATTCAAAAGGGAGGACCGCTTCAGCGACAGAAGCTCTGCTGTGGTCGTCATAGATGAATCAGCTTCAAAAAGACGGTTACAGAGGATTTCTTCCGGGGCTTCACGAATAAGCATCTGAGACCATCATTGTACTTGAGGTCCCTGACAGGGAGACCGTAGAACGCATTTTCGGCAAAGCGCTTTACCTTGGGACAGGAAGCCCGCCTCAGAATCCGGTCCAAAGAGCATTGCAGCCGCCATCTGAAATCAGATGCCGGCTGTTTTTTTCCCTATACCACTCTGTCTCCATTCATGCTGAAGGTACCCACCTTTGAAATCCTCACTTTGACGAGGTTTCCAATTAGTTCCTCTTCTCCCTTGAAATTCACTGTCTTGCCAGTCCTTGTCCTGCCCTGGAGGACCTCAGGGTCGTACTTGCTCTGACCCTCGACAAGCACCTCGCATATGTTTCCGAGGCAGGCTGAATTCCTCTCCAGTGACTTCCTGTTAACTGCCTCGACAAGCCTGTTGAACCTCTCATGCTTGACCTTGTCCGGCACCTGTTCAGTCATCCTGTCAGCAGGAGTATGTTTCCTTCTTGAATATATGAATGTGTAGGCTGTATCGTAGCCTACTGTTTCAACGACATCCAGGGTGCCGAGAAAATCTTCTTCGGTTTCGCCGGGAAAGCCCACAATGATATCTGTGCTTATCGCTACACCAGGCACTCTTTCCTTTAGCTTTCGAACGGTTTCCAGGTATCCTTCCTTCGAATAACCGCGGTTCATGGACTTAAGAAGAGTGTCGGATCCACTCTGCACAGGAAGGTGGACCTGTTCCACTACCTTGCTGCAGTCCCTTACGGCCTCGATGACATCATCGGTCAGGTCTTTAGGATGGTTTGTCATGAACCTGATCCTCTCAAGCCCATCGACCTCATTGACCAACCTGAGTAGTCCTGCAAAATTGATGTCCTGCTCAAGGTTAACGCCATATGAGTTTACGTTCTGGCCAAGAAGCGTTATCTCCCTGTACCCCTTAGATACCAGGTCCCTTACCTCAGCCAGTATGTCTTCAGGCTTTCTTGACCTTTCCCTGCCCCTGACATACGGTACTATGCAGTAGGTGCAGAAGTTGTTGCAGCCGTACATTATTGTGACGTAAGCTGTCACAGTGGATTCCCTTGTTATTGGCATGCCCTCGACTATGTCCGTTTCCTTTTCGAATATTTCCTTGACCTGGACGCCTTCGGTCCTGGCCCTCTCCAGATATTCCGGGAACTTATAGGCATTGTGGGTGCCAAAGACTATGTCCACGTGCCTGTATTTCTTTAGTATCTCCTCAGACATTCCCTTCTGCTGCATCATGCAGCCGCAGACGGCTATGATTAGCTCAGGATTGTCTCTCTTCAGCTTCTTCAGCGCACCAAGGTTTCCGTAGACCTTCAGCTCAGCATTTTCCCTGACAGCGCAGGTGTTGAATATTATGACATTTGCCTGGTCCTTGAACAGTGTCTTCTCATAGCCTATGTTTGCGAGCATTCCGCTTAATTTTTCAGAATCCTCCTCATTCATCTGGCAGCCCCAGGTCTCTATGTAGTATCTCTTTGACAAGATCATCTTCCTCTCAAACAATTTATTATTGAATCTTCACATTACAATATAATACCACATATTATGATTGAAGTGCCAAAAACCCTCCTCTGACAGGATACTGACCCGCTTGAAGAAATACTGCACATTAAGGTCAAATGCTGTCAATTGTGCTATCATTAGACCAGAAGAATACGAAATTCAAGAGAAGATTCAATTAGACTCTGCAAAGTCTTGAAATTTAGTACGGAAAAGTAGTATCATGAAATACGATTATCATCAAAGGGGTAAATTTATGAAGCTTTCGAACAGGATATCAAAAATGCAGTTCTCGCCAATCAGGAAGCTCGCTCCCTATGCCGCCAAGGCAAGGGAAGACGGGAAACGGGTCCTGGGGCTCAATATAGGACAGCCGGACATCGAAACACCGGCAGCTTTCTTTGACACGCTCAAGAATTACGAGGAGAAGGTCCTCGCTTATTCGGACTCGAGGGGACAGAGGGTTCTGCTCGATGCATTCACAGATTATTACGCAAAGCTCGGCTATGACTTCAAGGACGAGAACATGGTCGTAACGAACGGCGGGTCTGAAGCCCTGCTCTTCTCCCTCATGGCTATATGCGATCCTGAGGATGAAGTCCTTGTGCCTGAACCGTTCTACACAAACTATTCATCCTTCACCGAGATGGCAGGCTGCAAGGTGACCTCCTTCAAGACCTACAAGGAAGATGGTTTCCATTTGCCTTCAAAGTCGGAGATAGAAGCCAGTATCACTCCGAATACAAAAGCCATACTCTACTCAAGCCCTTCGAATCCTACAGGAACAGTCTATACAAAGGCTGAAATAGAGCTATTGAGGGACCTTGCCATCGAGCACGACCTCTTCCTCATTACTGATGAGGTATACAGGGAGCTTGTTTATGACGACCTAACGGTCTACAGCCCTCTCGCCTACAAGGAGATAGAGGACAGGGTGGTACTCACCGATTCCATAAGCAAGAGGTTCAGCGCGTGCGGGGCAAGGATCGGCCTTGTTGCATCGAAGAACACGGCACTCATCAATGAGATCATGAAGCTCACACAGGCGAGGCTCTGCGCACCGACTGTCGAACAGGTCGCTGCAGCTGCCCTCTACAGGACGCCTGAATCCTTCTTCGAGAAGACCAGGGCGGAGTACCAGCACAGAAGGGACATCCTTTTCGAAGGGCTTTCGAGCATCCCGGGCGTGTTCATGAGAAAGCCTGAGGGAGCATTCTATATCATCGCGAAGTTCCCCGTGAAGTCCTCTGAGCATTTCTGCCAGTGGATACTTGAGTCCTATGACCTGAACGGTGTCACTGTGATGATGGCACCAGCAGGTGGGTTCTACAATACTCCGGGACTTGGCGAGGATGAGGTAAGGATCTCCTACTGCATCAAGGCTGAAGACCTGAAGATCGCTGTTGAGGTGCTAAGGAGCGCCCTTATAGAATATTCAAGACTTTTCTAGAGCAACAAAGCCTGCATTCACCTGAACCCCTGGTTCAGCTGAATGCAGGCTTCAATATTCCTTGAAGTACCATTTCACCTTTTTTTCGACTATCTCGAAGCCGGTGGTCTGGTAAAGATTCACTGCAGGTATGTTTCCTGCATTGACATCAAGGTAGATTTCCTTATATCCCATCGCTTTGCCTTGTTCAAGTATCCAGATGAGAAAATCCCTTGAAAGCCCCTTGCCCCTCATCTCCGGTACGACTCCGAAATTCACAAGCACCTTCCTTGACCCGCTCTTCATTATCTGACCGTATCCCGCTATCCTGCCATACTTGATTAGGAACCAGCTTGCATCAGGTATGTATGTCCTTTTGGCCATCTCAATCAGTATGTCTGCCCTTCCAAGGGGAATCCTGTACCTGTCCTCGAATATCAGGTTCTGTACCTTCACCCTGTCATCAATATCCTCAACGCGGTACTGCCTGACCTCAGGGACGGTGCCCATGGAAGGAAGACCTGCAGTATCTATCTTCATGGAGAGTGACATCTCATCAAGGTAGAAGCCCATCTCTTCAAGCAGCTGCCTGTTCTCCGGGCTTTCTGAAGCATTGTACCTGAATCTTCCGGTGTCAGAAAGAGAAGCGCTCCTCATGACTGCCGGGATTATCTCCTGCAGACTGCTGCCTTTCATTGCCGGTCCCAGGGCTTTAAGCGGGACCATTGTCCTGATAGTGGACGAATAACTCCTGAAATCACACCAAAGGAACATAACCTGTACTCCGTCGATCCATATCACCCTGGACGAGGACCTCATCTGGTGCCTGACTATCATGCTTGAATTCCTGTATATGCTTAAAAAATCCTCATTGAACTTGTTGAAGCTCCTATAGCCCTCAAGCTCTCCTTCCAGTTCTTCAATGTCCTTCTTTGTCACATGTTCGGCAACAGCCATAGCATCCTCCTGCTACTTTCGTACTTAATAGCTATACTGTCATTATAACTCAAATTATCCTTTCATGGACCTGACTTAATGATTTTTGAGCCTTATATCCTGCTGAAGGATCTCCTTTGATGAAACAAGCCCCGGCTTTTTGCCGGGGCTTGTGCGATATTACTCTATTGCCTTGAGGCTAAGGGAGACCTTCTTGTTGGCCTCGCTTGAATCAAGGATCTTGACCTTTACAGTCTCACCGATTGTAAGTACCTCTGAAGGTGACTCTACTCTCTTGTGGCTGAGCTGTGAAATATGGGCAAGTCCATCCACACCTGGCTCGAGCTCTATGAACGCTCCGAAGTCCGTGAACCTTACTACCTTACCGAGGGTTATGCTTCCCGCAGGATACTTCTCCTCGATGTTGGTCCATGGATTTTCAGCAAGAGCCTTGAGGCTGAGAGACAGTCTCTTCTTCTCCTTGTCCAGGGATATGATCTTGACCTTTACAGAGTCTCCGATCTTAAGTACGTCACTTGGCTTTCCTACCTTTCCAAATGAAATTTCGGAAACGTGAAGAAGTCCATCAACTCCGTTTACATTGACAAATGCGCCGAAGTCAGTAAGTCTCTCGACTCTTCCTTCGATGACCTGCCCTTCTTCGAAGTTTTCCCATGCTGAACTCTCGATTACTTCCTTCTCAGCCTGGAGCTTCTTTCTTCTTGAAGCAACAATCCTTGTGGTGCCTCTTCTTTCTTCAATCTCGATGACACTGACTTCCATGTCCTGACCCTGGTATACGTTAAGGTCCTTTACTGTGTTGAGCTCAACATGGGATGCAGGTATGAATACCCTCTGGCCCATATAGAATCCTACAAGTCCGCCCTTTACCGCTTCCTTGATCTTTACTGTCAGGGTCTCGTTTGTTTCGAAGGCCTTCCTTATATCAACAAGGGCTTCCTCTCTCTGGACTTCAACCATGGAAAGTATGAAGAAGCTGTCATTCTCCTGAGGCCTTCTTATTACCTTGGCCTCGATCTCCTGTCCTACCTGAAGAACTTCAGCCAGGCTGTCGCTGCTTCCTGCACTTGCTTCCTCGAGAGCAATCTTACCATCATGACTTGCTCCTACCAGCGCTACAATAGCTTCCTTCTCATCCAGCTGGATGACCTTGCCCTTTATAATCTGTCCGATCCTTACAGGCTTCTCATAAAGGTCCATTAGGTCCTGCATGGACATCTCCGACTCATTTTTCTCGATGTTGTTGTTTTCTTCCATCATAATAATCCGACTGCCTCCTTAATTATCCATTCGGGTGTGGATGCACCTGCGGTAACCCCTACTCGAACCGCACCTTCAAATTTGCTTATCATAGCTGCAAGCTCCTTTGCGTTCTCGACCATATAGGTCTCCTCACAGTTAGCCTTGCAGAGTTCGTAGAGTTTTTTAGTGTTGGAGCTTGATTTCCCGCCAATCACTATCATCGCATCGACTTCCTTCGAGAGCTCTTCAGCCGACTTCTGGCGTTCTTCAGTAGCCTTGCAGATGGTGTTGAAAGCCACGAACTCCTTGGATGTCTTAGCAATGTTCATGATAAGGTTCAACCAGTTCCTTTGCTTCTCAGTGGTCTGGGAAACGACACAAACCTTTCTTTTCAAAGGAATGTCCACTTCTCCCGTTGGTGTGATGTAAGCTGTGTTGTCACACCAGCCATTGATACCTACCACCTCCGGATGATTACCATCTCCAAGGATTATTATCTGGTAACCCTTGTCATGATACTCACTGACCTTTCTCTGAATGTTTATAACATAAGGGCATGTAAGGTCGATTATCTCGACTCCCATTGCCTTAAGTCCGTCATGGACTGCCCTGGTCACCCCATGGGTCCTGATGATGACAGTGTCATCCTTGTCAAGTTTTCCTATCTCAGCTTCAGTGATCACATTCACGCCTGAATCTTCCAGCCTGTCTGTGACATCCTTGTTGTGGATAAGCGGCCCCAGGGTGAAGGTCCTGCCTTTGAACTTCCTGACTGTAAAGGCCTCCTTCACGGCTCTGTCAACTCCGAAGCAGAAGCCGGAGTATTCAGCCCTGATGATCTCCCTCATTTGCTCACTCCCGGAAAGAGAAATTTGCAACGCTATACGTATATAGTTTAATATTTCCTCATGGAAAAATAAAGTGAGTTATTTAAAAATTCATAATAAACCCATTTTTCTACATAAGTTGGCCTGCACTAAGACATTATACTATATTTTCAAAATATAATCCAACAAAATAATAGGTTCTGCCATACCTGCAAGGCTTTACGCGTTGCTGCCGGCCAGATATCCGGTTGAAAAGGCGATCTGCAGGTTGAATCCACCTGTCAGCGCATCCACATCAATCATCTCGCCTGCAAAGTAGAGATTCTCCACCTTCTTCGACTTCATGGTTGAAGGTTCGATCTCCCTTGTGTCCACACCGCCTCGTGTAATTATCGCTTCATTAAGTGACTTAGTACCTGTTACAGTGACTGTGAGTCCCTTCAGGAGGTCCACAAGGGTTCTCCTTTCGTCCTTCGTGACGCTATGCACCTTCTTTGCTGGATCAATTCCAGAAAGAGCGACAATAACAGGTATCAGCTTTGATGGAAGCAGCTCATCAAGTGAATTCCTGAAATCCCTGTTGATGTTCTTTGAGAAATCCCTGAGTATCCTTGCATCTAGCTCATTCTTGTCGAGAGCAGGCTTCAGGTCAATGATCCCCCTCGCCTTGCCTCCATGGTAGTAGGCTGAGGATGATAGGACTATAGGACCGCTTATCCCGAAATGTGTGAAAAGCAGCTCTCCGAAATCCTCATACAGGACCTTCCTGTCATCTCTTAATGTGAACCTCACATTCCTCAGCGAGAGTCCCTGAAGGTCCTTGACAAAGGGCTCACTGCATACAAAAGGTATCAGCGACGGCTTGAGCGGCGAAATGCTGTGCCCGAGCTTCTCGATGAGACCAAGGACCATGCCGTCCGATCCGGTTCCGAAGTATGATGCTCCGCCTGTAGCGAAAACGAAGGAGTCTCCGGAAATCCTTCCCCTGCTCGTCTCAAGTGCAACTATCCTGCCTCCATCAGCCTCTATGCCCTCAACCTTCGTTGACAGCATCATCCTGACCCCTGAAGCCTCAAGCTGCCGCTTGAGAACGTCTATGACATCAGATGACTTGTCCGATTCGGGAAACACCCTGTCTCCCCGTTCAATCTTCAATTTCAAGCCGCGCTTGATGAAAAAATCCATGATATCCATATTCGTGAATGTATACAGTGCCGAATACAGGAATTCCCTGTTTCTCGGTATGTTCTCAAAAAACTCACCAATATCCTTGCTGCTGGTAAGGTTGCATCTGCCCTTGCCGGTAATGAACAGCTTCTTGCCTATGCCAGGGTTCCTGTCAACCAGGGTCACCCTGTTATTCCTGTCCTCAGCTGCCCTTATTGCAGCCATGATGCCTGAAGGCCCGGCACCCACAACTATTATCTCCTTCACCAGATCACGTCCAATCCTCTGTATTCATCCATTTTTTCACTTGTCTTCAATAACCATTCTATACTTTATGACATGTTTTTTACAGTCCTATTTCAGCCGTTCATCCAGTATGGGAATTTTGCCTTTGGACCTGATAAGGTTCAACAAGTGTTTTCAGAACAGATGAAAATAAAGTTCTCTGCGAATTAACGTATTCGTCATACACTTCAGACCAGGATGTCATATAATGAATTGTATGCAACCGTATTTTACTTGAATGGACGAGGTATCAAATGAACATGACGAATGACAACATAATCATATCAGAAGAAGAGAATATTACCAAAAGCTTCACCCACTGGAAAAGGAATACGGCAGTATTCCTTGCAGGACAGTCCCTGTCCCTGTTCGGATCCTCCCTTGTGCAATATGCGATAACCTGGTACATAACGCTTACGACAGATTCAGGGTTCATGCTTACCCTTTCAATGCTCTTCGGATTCCTTCCACAGCTTGTAGTATCTGTTTTTGCAGGTGTATGGGCTGACCGGCATGACAGGAAGAAGCTTATAATACTGTCTGACCTTGCAATAGCGTCGTCGACCTTCATCCTTGCCCTGATGTTCATGTCAGGGATGAGGAGCCTTGAGGCTATTTTCGCCGTATCCTTCATACGCTCAATAGGAGCCGGGATACAGACACCTTCTGTAAGTGCGATACTACCTCAGCTGGTGCCCAGGCACAAGCTGATGAGGGTCAACGGGCTCAATTCGTCGCTGCAGTCTGCCACTATGATAGCATCTCCGGCGCTGAGTGCCCTGCTTCTGACCTACTCGTCAATGGACAGGATATTCTTCATAGACGTGGCAACCGCCATGACCGCGATCCTTCTTCTCATGTCGCTCAAGATTCCTGCGTATGCAAGGACGACAAGGCCAGATACCGGATACCTTGATGAGCTCAAGCTTGGAATGAGCTATGCGTTACACAACAAATTCATAATAACGCTGATCTTCTCCCAGCTTGCCATCACGTTCCTGGTGGCACCTCTTGCGATGCTAACCCCTCTCCTTGTCGCAAGGAGCTATGGGGAGGAATACTGGAGGCTGACGGTGAACGAGATCTCCTTCTTCGGCGGTACTATCCTCGGAGGCATCGCGATTGGATACTGGAAAGGCTTCACCAACAGGATAGATACCCTCGGTGCATCAATCTTCACAATGGGTGTTCTCACTGTAGGGATGGGACTTACAAGGGTATTCCCGGTATATATCGGGCTGATGCTTCTTGTGGGTATCCTCATGCCGTTCTTCAATGTGCCCATTTACTCGCTGCTTCAGGAAAATGTCCCTGAGGATAAGCTGGGAAGGGTTTTCAGCCTGATAAGCGCATCCTCTGTAATGATGCCACTTGGAATGCTGCTGTTCGGTCCTCTTGCCGAGGTCATCCGAATTGAGCAAATTCTCGTAGTCTGCGGAATCCTCATGGCACTGCAGTCATTGTTCGTGATAAGGAGCAGGAGCCTCAAGGACTACGAGACCCAGGAGTTCTGACCGGACCACATGCTAAAGGACTGCCCATTGACGGGCAGTCCTTTTCATATACTTTAATATTCTCCCTGAGCCGCCATCGCCTTGGCAACCTTGTCAAAGCCTGCTATGTTTGCCCCTGCAACCAGATTGTAGCCGAATCCGTATGCTTCAGCCGCATCCTTCGCGTTCTTGTGGATGTTGGACATTATCTGGTGGAGCTTCTGGTCAACCTCCTCCAAAGTCCATGTAAGCCTCATGCTGTTCTGGGCCATTTCAAGGGCTGAAACTGATACTCCGCCTGCATTGGCAGCCTTTGAAGGCCCTATTATGACCTTGTTCTCCTGCATGTACTTCACGGCCTCATTGGTGCATGGCATGTTTGCAGCCTCGCATACGTACTTTATTCCATTGTCTACAATCTTCTTCGCATGTTCAAGATGGATGTCGTTCTGGGTTGCGCAAGGCATTATGATGTCTACCTTTCTTCCCCATGGTTTCTCTCCTGGGAAGAACTCAGCGCCGAACCTGTCAGCGTAATCCTCTACCTTGTCCCTTCCTGAGTTCCTCATCTCTACGAGATAGTTGAACTTTTCCTCGGTATTTACTCCGTCAGCGTCATAGACATAGCCGTCAGGACCAGAAAGGGTCACTACCTTTGCCCCCATCTCAGTCGCCTTCCGGCATACGCCCCAGGTTACGTTTCCGAAGCCTGATGCAGCTATCGTCTTCCCTTCAATCGTATCGTTCTCGTGCTTCAGTATCTCGTTGCAGAAGTAGACCACTCCGAAGCCTGTCGCTTCAGGTCTTATAAGTGATCCGCCGTACTGCAGCCCCTTGCCTGTGAACGCACCATTCTCGAATGCACCCTTGATCCTCCTGTAGTAGCCGAAGAGATATCCTATCTCCCTCGCTCCGACACCGATGTCACCAGCCGGAACATCTACATCAGGTCCGATATGCCTGTACAACTCAGTCATGAATGCCTGGCAGAATCTCATGACCTCCTCATCTGACCTTCCTCTCGGGTCGAAGTCAGATCCGCCCTTTCCTCCTCCTATTGCTAGCCCTGAGAGTGAATTCTTCAGAGTCTGCTCGAATCCGAGGAACTTCATCACTGAAAGGTTTACCGATGGCTGGAACCTCAAGCCGCCCTTATAGGGTCCTATGGCTCCATTGAACTGGACCCTGTACCCTCTGTTGACATGAACTTCTCCTTCATCGTCCATCCATGAAACCTTGAACATTATCTGTCTTTCCGGCTCCACGAACCTCCCGAGAAGGTTCATCCTGATGTATTCAGGATGCATTGCAAGTACCGGCTCCAGGTTCGGGAGAACCTCCTCCACAGCCTGTATGAATTCAGGCTCACCTGAACTTTTCTGCTTTACGTCTTCAATTACCTTTTCAATGTACTCCTTAGGACCTAGTAATGCCTTTGCCATTCTCACTACCCCCAAATCAATGTATCGATTGAACACACAATATCCTTAATTCCATTTTACTCTTTTTGATGAAGGATATGAATATCATGGATAACTTTGTCACCTTACCATATAAACCTTTACATCATTAATTATTGCATAAATTATTGAGAATTTCACTCGTGAAATCGAATCCAAACCCGCTAATTTTGACTATTCGTCAATTGTAGATATCATACCTCTTCCAGATGTCTTCAAGTGTGTTGAAGGTTTCAGCAACGTGGTCCTTCTTCTTCAGGCCGACTGCGATGATAAGCGCATTGATCACACTCATCGGTGCCACAAGGGAATCGACAAAGGAAGCCATGTTGCTCTGTGCTATGAGGCTGAGGTCCGCCCTGGCTGCAAGGGGTGAAAGCAGGCTGTCAGTAATTACGCAGATCTTGGTACCCCTCTCCTTGGCAAAATCAAGGACCTCTATGGTCTTGTTGGAGTACCTGGGGAATCCTATTCCTATGATAAGGTCCTCGTCGCTGATCTTCAGCATCTGCTCGAAGATGTCGCTTATGCCGTGATTAAGTGACTTTACGTTTTCAAGGATCAGGTTCAGGTAGAACGCGAAGAAGTCAGCAAGCGTGCTTGAACTCCTCAGGCCGATTATGTATATGTTCCTGGCGCTGAATATCGATTCCACGAAGGAATCAAAGGTTTTCTGGTTGATCTTCTCAAGTGTCGCCCTTATATTCTCCATGTCAGCCTTGAGTACGCCCTTCAGTGCATTCTCAGAGCTTACGAGGTCCTTTGTTATCTCAAGCCTCTGAACTGTGGTGAGCTTCACCTTTACCAGGTCCTGCAGGGATTTCTGCAGCTCAGGATATCCTTCATAGCCCAGCTCATTCGCGAACCTGACAACTGTGGATTCACTGACCCCTACATTTGAGCCAAGCTTCGACGCCGTCATGAAAGCCGCCCTGTCATAATGCTTGAGTATGAATTCTGCAATGAGCTTCTGTCCCTTGCTCAGCTTGGGGAATCTTCCCTGTATGTTGCGCATCAGGTCGTCTCTGTTGCCTTCCATAAAATACCACCTTCCAAACTTATAAGGCCTATAGACCTTCCTTGATTCAATTCTACTACAAATCGGCTTCATTTGAATTTATATTTTGCATTTCCTGCAACCTATTTTTTGCAGGAAGACCATATTCCTGCATCAAGATTCTGAAATATGAATCCTGATTTTACATGCAGACAATAATCGATTCACCATAATATTTATTATGTAATATTGAATCCGTTTAAAAAGGCCAGTCCGGCCTTTTCCCTATCTATTCATTTTCCACATTCTTGAGGACGGGAGTAACTTCACCCCTCATTTCCTTAAGGCTCGAAAATCCGAATTGCATAAGGAATTCGTCAGTTGTCCCATAAAGCCTTGGTCTTCCAGGTGCATCCTTTCTTCCGACTTCCTTGATGAGTTCCTTTTCCATCAGCTTCTGCAGAACATATTCACTGCTGACTCCCCTTATCTCATCAATCTCAACCCTTGTCACAGGCTGCTTGAACGCTATTACCGAGAGGCTCTCCAGAGCACCCTTTGAAAGGCTCTGACGCTCGTTGACACCAAGAAGCTGCCTCAGGTAGGGAGCATTTTCTTCACATGTACCAAGCTGATACCTGTCTTCTATCAGCATCAGCTTCAATCCTCTGCCTTCCTGTGCCAGGGAAGACCTGTAGCCTTCAGCTACCTGTTCCAGGATATCAGCTGAAATCCCCATTATCCTTTCAAGGTCAGAACCTTTGACAGCCTCCCCCGATGCGAAGAGCAGGCTTTCCAGGATGCCCTCAAGCTTCTTCAAGTCATGGCCCAATGTCATTTCCGTCTGTATTGTGGTCTCCATCCGCGTCTCCCTTCGCTACTATGATCTCCGTAAAAATATCATCCTGTGACAGTGTCACCTTTCTTCCTCTTGCAAGTTCCAATACTGCAAGGAAAATGACAATTGCTTCGTATTTTGAGTTGGACCTTTCAAGCATGTCGAACAGCTTCAGAGGTTTCCCTTTTATGATCACCCTCTCCAGCTCCTCCATCTTATCCTCAATCCTGTAGCTTTCAGCCTCTATGCTTTTTGTCATTGTCGACTCTTTGTTGATCTTGGCCTTCTTCCTGTCCATCAGGTCCGCATAGGTCTTGTGCAGTTTCTCCATGGTGAGTCCCTTCAGGAGCTCTGATACAGGAACCTCCTCCGCTTCGATGGTCTCAGGCATCTTGGTGAAGATCCAGATGTCGCGGCCGAACCTTTCAGAGAGCTTTTCTGCAATAAGCTTGAACGCCTCGTATTCCTCGATCCTCAGCACCAGCTTCTCCTTGATGTCATCCTCATCCTCGGGCTCTGCGTTTCTCGGAAGCAGCTCCCTTGACTTGATCTCTATGAGTGTAGCTGCAATCACCAGGAATTCCGAAGCGATTTCCATGTCCAGCTCGTTCATCTCATTGAGATAGGCTATGTATTGTGATGTTATCTCAGAGATCCTGACATCCCTGATCTGCATCTTGTTAGCCTTGATAAGATGCAGCAGGAGGTCGAACGGTCCTTCGAAATTTGTTATGTTGAGCCTTAGTTCAGACATCGGCAGCTTCCTTTCTTGTCACGTTTGATTATCTGACATTCGTAATTTCGATTATTTCAAGCAGGTTCTTTGCGATCCTTCTGATATTCTCTTCGATCCTTCCATATGATGCCCCTGATACATCGGAGGCAAAACCAGACAGGGTTTCAATGCTGCCCGAATCCACTGCTGCATTGTTCCTTGAGTAATCTATAATGGACAGCATACGCTCTGCCTCCATAAGCACCTTAAGGACCTTGTCCTTCAGTTCCAAGGTTACCTCCTGCCCCCCTCCAACCGCGTACCCTGTATCATAGGTCAGGTGGTTGACTTCCTTGAGTCTCCATAGTATCTCCATGTATCGTCTGATTTCTTCAGACCTTTTCCCCTCGCCGAGCATGGCAGCCATGTTTCCTGATACCATCTCTATGTTGGAGAAAATACCTGTAAGGAGACTTGTGAATTCTTCCCTTGAAAAGGCCTTATCACCTGACAATATCTCCCTTGAATGCTCAAAGCCTTCGATCGTATTCATCTTTACAAGCTCCAGCCTCTTCTCCGGAAGCCTCCTGTAGTAAAGAGCTGAGAATAGCCAGTTGAAGATTATAGCCACCAGGACTCCCAAGCCGAGAGCCGCAATCCTGATCAGGAAGGTATATATCATACTGGGAGTTCCCTGCGGACCAATGCGTATATTCTGTGTCATGTATATGCTTGTGAAGATGGCGGCAGGTGACACCATCCTCCAGTTTATCTTAAGCGATACGTACAATACAAGCCCCATCGATATGGCCACTGTGAAGGCGTTCAGCCCGAACACCTGAACCACAGCTGCAGTGGCTGCAGCACCCAGAGCAGATGTCAGCAGCTGACTGAGACCTCCCCTTATACCGTGCAGGTTTACCGGTTCAAGGGTGTACATGACCCCTACAAGAACTGTAATCATGTCAAGGTTCGCAATCGGCACCACCCTTCCTATAAGGAATCCGGCGGCTATAGCCATCATGGACTTGAGTATATACAGCCACGAATCCAAAAGCACAGCTTCCTTCCTGAGTCCAATGGCTTTAAATAGCTTCATGCTGTTCACTGCCTTTCCCGGTCCTTGCCAGCCTTTTCTCTGTAATAACCATATCCGACCTTATGTCATGCTCATCGTATGGAATATCCTCAACCACAAGCGCATCAAAGCAGAGGATAGCCTTAAAGGCCTTGCTTCCCGCCAGCAGCCTGTCATAGTAGCCTGCCCCGTGACCTATCCTCATTCCCTCCAGGTCACACGCAAGGCAGGGGACAAGGATCAGGTCCCCTTCTCCCAGAAGAACCTCAGGAGCATCATCCTGTGGCTCAGGGATGCCATACCTTCCAGGTATCAGGTCATGGAGCCCCATTATCTCACATGGGACCATTATCCCCTTACCGAAGGTCCTGGGCACCGCAACCCTCTTGCCTTCAAGTATCGCCCTCTGAATTATGGGCCTCGTATCAACCTCA
The DNA here is from genome assembly GCF_000495435.3 of Youngiibacter fragilis 232.1. Taxonomy (GTDB): domain Bacteria; phylum Bacillota; class Clostridia; order Clostridiales; family Clostridiaceae; genus Youngiibacter; species Youngiibacter fragilis. The sequence continues at coordinate 43,609 of NZ_AXUN02000223.1, forward strand.
CTGTCCACTCCAATGAAGGTGAATATGGTCTTGGCTGCCTTGTATTCGGGAAGTGTGAATACCCTTTCCGCTATTTCACCGCTCCATTCCGTCATGTTGAGATGACCGAACGTATCCGCTATCCTTCTCACTGTTTTCCGGAACTTATCCTTATCTTCGTCTATCTTTGCCAACTATACCCCTCCTTAACCCACACCTCAATTATATGCATCCAAAGAAAAAAAGAAAAGCCGGGTATTTCCCGGCAATATAATCAGTTCACCATATCCTCAACTGTGCAGAATGTGTAGCCTCTGTCCTTCAGTCCCTGTATTATGGTCGGCAGAGCTTTCTGGGACTTGTAGGAATGCATGTGGAAGAGCACTATGCCGTTATTAGAAGCGTTGCTGAGGACGTTGTTTATTATACTTGTGACAGTGGAATAGGATGCCCAGTCAGCTGGGTCAACTGACCACAGGACCGCATACTTCATGCCCTCCTCACCGGCGATCCTTAGGACCCTCGAGTCATATGAGCCGTACGGAGGTCTGAGAAGGTATGGCGTCTTACCAGTTATATTTCGTATTATGTTGTTTCCTTCCCTTATCTGTCTCCTTATCTCGGCATCGCTTGACTTTGTGAGCTCCACATGGGAAAGCGTATGGTTCTCAACCTCATGCCCTCTTGTCGATATCTCACGTATTATTGATTGATTGGCTGAAGCGAACGACCCGGTAGGGAAGAATGTGCCCCTGACTCCGTATGCATCGAGAATATCAAGGATGTTCCTGATCTGTGATACAGTTCCGCTGTCGTCGAATGTGAGTGCTATCCGCTTTCCTGAATATGGTTCGTTGCCCTTCCTTATGGCTGCAGCTGATCCTGAAGGTGTTGTGCTTCCCGGTGGTGTGGTAGAAAGGTAATATGTGCTTACGTATCCAGATTTGCCTCCATAGGTTGTGGCTGCCCATCCATTGGCTGATGACGTAATGCTGATAGGAGTACCCCTCGGGATCACCGCAAGTATCGCGTAACCTGTTCCCGGTCCTGCCCTCAGGTTAAGGTCCGCTGTGGTATACCTCGTTACAGCTCCCCCGGTATCTGGAAGCGAGCCCGTAAGATATGCCACGCTGAGGTATCCCGTCTTCCCTGAGTAAGACGCGTGTGCCCAGCCTCCTGAGGTGCTGTCCACCATGACCTGCGAGCCCTTTGGAATCACCATGATTATTGGATATCCCGTACCGGGTCCTGTCCTGAAGTTTAGGTTAGCGGTAGTCATCATGGCGGTACCATCTGAATGCGATGCCAGATAGGTATTGCTGGCATACCCGACATATGAGCCATACGTTGTATGGGCCCAGTTCCCTGAATAGCTGTCTACAGAAACCTCAGCCCCCTTCGGGATAACTGTTATTACCGGATATATGGTACCCGGTCCCGTCCTGAGGTTCAGGTTAGCAGTAGTGAATTTAATCTCCGCAGCAGTTACATCATGAAATCGTCCCGATGATAATGTGCCGGTTACCGATAAGAGCATTGTGATGACAACAGAAACAGCAAATCTTGCAATAAGTGCCTTTCTTCCTCCGTGTCTCATCTCAGCACCTCCCGAGGAACCTTGAAACAAGAAGAATGAACTATCGAAGTTTATTCTGTTTTCATACTGATACTATCACCAGAGCCTTCTGCTTTGGTTTCAAACTAAAGTCAAAACAATGAACAAAGGGTATACTTCCATACGGGAGCATACCCTTTCAATCAGCCTATCACATCAAGAATGTATGGGACCTTATCCGGCGGGACTTCTGTGACAACATAGGCCTCATGTGCCTTCGAGAGTGCCGCATCATGGTTCTCCCTGTTCGTCATAAGAATGCAGAGGACATCTCCCTTTTCTACCCTGTCGCCTACCTTCTTCTTCAGGGTGATCCCCGCTGAATGGTCGACCTCATCCTCCTTGGTCTCCCTTCCGGCTCCAAGCAGCATTGCCGCAGTACCTATCTCCTCCGCCATTATTGAATGGACGTATCCTTCCTTTTCCGAAACCACAGGTATCACGAAGCCTGCCTTTGGAAGAAGCTCCGGGTCGTATATGACTCTCTTGTCTCCTCCCTGTATCTCCACAAGCTCCGCAAGGAAGTCAACCGCCTTCCCTGATGTTATGAGTTCCATCACAGCCTTTTCAGCTTCACTGACATCCGTAAACGCTCCTCCTGCCACAGCCATCTGTGCCGCTATTGCGCAGGCCACGTTGATAAGGTCTTTCTCAGCCTCACCCTTGAGGGTCAGTATCGCCTCCCTTACCTCGTTGGCATTCCCGATCTCACTTCCAAGAGGTTCGTCCATGTTGGAAAGTATCGCTATAGTCCTCCTGCCAAGGTTATTCCCTATCCCGACCATAGCCCTTGCAAGCGTCCTTGCGTCCTCAATCGTCTTCATGAATGCTCCGCTTCCGACCTTGACATCAAGGACTATCGCATCAGAGCCTGATGCTATCTTCTTTGACATTATGGAGCTTGCTATGAGCGGTATGCTGTCTACGGTTGCAGTTACATCACGAAGGGCATAAAGCTTCTTGTCTGCCGGCACCAGGTTCGCGGTCTGGCCTACGATTGCCATGCCATGGCTGTTGACGTTTGATATGAACTGGTCCATGGTTATTGAAGTGTTGAAGCCGGGAATGCTCCCCAGCTTGTCTATCGTTCCTCCCGTGTGTCCAAGTCCCCTGCCTGACATCTTCGCAACCTTTATCCCCAGGGCAGCAACAAGTGGTATGACAACAAGGCTTACCTTGTCGCCGACTCCTCCGGTGGAATGCTTGTCGACCTTCACTCCCTTTATCCCAGACAGGTCTAGGGTATCCCCCGAGTTCACCATGGATTTTGTAAGGTTTGCGGTCTCAGCTTCACTCATCCCCTTGAACCATATGGCCATAAGGAGAGCTGAAGCCTGATAGTCAGGTATCTCTCCTTTGGTATAGCCCTGCACGAAGAAATCTATCTCTTCAGCTGAAAGCTCCATTCCATGCTTCTTGTTCTGTATGATGTCGAGCATCCTCATATTCTCACCTACTTCAGGAGTCCGAGGAAGCTTGTCCCGAACATCTCATTTTGCGCTTCCAGGTGTTCTAGCACAGTCTTTCCCATGTCTGAGAAGGTTCTCCTTATTCCAAGGTCAACGCCGTTCCTTAAGCCCTTTGCCACTACTATCATAGGCACATACTCCCTTGAATGGTCCGTTGAGGCGGTTGTAGGGTCACAGCCATGGTCCGCTGTTATTATCAGGAGGTCTCCCTCCTGCAGCCTTACAAGTATCTCAGGCAGTCTCCTGTCGAAATCCTCCAGTGCCTTCTTGTAGCCCATGTAGTCATTCCTGTGTCCGAACTGCATGTCGAAGTCAACAAGGTTCGTGAATATGAATCCAGGAAGCTTCATGTCCATGTACTTTATCGTCTCGTCGACTCCCATCTCATTGTTCTTGGTATGGACTGCATGCGTCACTCCAAGCCCGTTGAACAGGTCCTCGATCTTTCCGACACACATGACATTGAGTCCTGCCTCATTGACATACTCAAGCACGGTCTTGTTGAACGGTGCGAGAGCATAGTCCTTCCTGTTGGAGGTCCTTGCATATGCTCCGCTTGTCCCTATGAAAGGCCTTGCGATTACCCTTCCTACCTGCCTGTCACCCACAAGCATCTCCCTTGCAATCTCACAGTACCTGTAAAGCTCTGATAGAGGGATAACCTCCTCATGCGCGGCTATCTGGAACACTGAATCAGCAGATGTGTATACTATTGGCTTTCCTGTCGCAACATGCTCATCTCCAAGCTCCTTTATGATCTCAGTGCCTGAGGCCACCGTATTGCCGATTACCCCTCTGCCTATCCTTTCCTCGAATTCAGCTATGATATCCTTCGGGAATCCTTCAGGATAGGTATTAAGAGGCTTTTCAAGGATAACTCCAGCCATCTCCCAATGCCCCGTTACCGTATCCTTGCCCTTGGAAAGCTCATCGGATTTCCCAAAGCTTCCTTTCGGGTCGGATACCGGCTCCACCCCAAGTATCGGGCTTATGTTTCCTAGTCCAAGACCCTTCAGGTTAGGCAGTTCGAGACCTCCTGCTGCCTTCGCAATATTTCCCAATGTGTTGCTCCCCACGTCTCCGTAATCGGCCGCATCAGGCAGTTCACCGATTCCGACGCTGTCGAGGACTATTAGTATCGCTCTTTTCATAAATACTCCTTTCTGATGAATCATGCCCTTGGATGGGCCTCTTCATATACATCCTTGAATTTTCTGTTCTTGACAAGCTTCAGGTAGATCGACGTTGCCTTGATGTCGTTGTGCCCCAGAAGCAGAGACAGCGTGGTAAGGTCGGCTCCTCCAGAAAGCATGTGCACCGCATAGCTGTGCCTTAAAGTGTTGATGTTGATGTTCTCCTCAATACCGGCTTCATCGGCATAGTCCTTCAGTATCTTCCAGAGGCCCTGCCTCGTCATCCTTTCCCCCCTCATTGAAGGGAAGAGAATCGATGCTCCCACGATATTCTCCCTGGTTGACAGGTACTCCCTGAGAGTACCCACTGAATATGACCCTATCGGAATGTGCCTTTCCTTGTTCTTCCGCCCCTTGATCGAGACATAGCCCCTCGACAGGTCCACATCCCTGTAGTTAAGCTCTATAAGCTCGCTTGCCTTGAGTCCTGCACCATACAGTATCTCAAGTATGGCCCTGTCCCTCTTGCCTTTCGCAGTAGATGTGTCCGGTATTGCCAAAAGCTCCTCCACCTGCTCTATGGTAAGTGATACTGGCAGCGCCCTCTTTATCTCGGGAAGCTCAAAGTAAAGTATGGGGGCTTCAAGCACCTTGTTCTTTCTCCTCAGGAACTTGTAGAAGTTCCTTACGCTTACAAGATGCCTTGATATAGTAGTCCTTGACATGCCTAGGTCCAGCAGGTTGTTGATGAAGTTGGACACTTCTATCTCATTGAATTCCTCAAGGTCTATCCCCTCATCCAACAGGAAGTCAGTCAGGTGCTTCAGGTCACGCCCGTACGCATCAATGGTATTTGGAGACTTTCCCTTGCTCTTAAGTTCTTCAAGAAACTCACCGACAAACGGGTCCATCATATTATCTTGCTCAGGCTGTATGCCGCAACTGTCTTCGCATCCTTTATCTGACCGGTCTTTATGTGCTCTATGAACTCAGCATCAGAAAGCCTGACTATGGATATGAACTCGTCGTCGTCACCGCCCTTGGTCCCCTTTTCCAGTTTCTTGGCCATGTACAGGTGGATCTTCTCATCACAGAAGCCAGGAGAGGTTGCGAGAGTCGCCAGATGTATAAGGTCATCGCACCTGTAGCCAGTCTCCTCCTCCAGCTCCTTCACAGCATTCTCATAGGGTGTAAGGTCCTTCTCAAGCTTTCCTGCAGGAAGCTCCAGATACGCCTCTTCCATGGGCTTCCTGTACTGCCTCACAAGAAGGATCTTGTCGTTCTCATCCCTTGCAAGTATGCATACACCACCCGGGTGCCTGACTATCTCCCTGTATGCTGTGTTCCCGTCCTGGACCTCCACAGTCTGGGTCTCAAGGGTAATGATCTTCCCCTGGAACACCTCATTCCTCTCGAGGGTATGTTCAAAAAAATCCATCGATCCACCATCCTTATTTATTACTAAGAATCAGTATTTTAAGCCGATTATCCATGTCTACACGCTAATTCTACAATATTGTTCCACTGAGTTTAAATGGATAAATTGTTAATTATATTAATTGTTATGTAAACCATGCTTTTAGTTTTATTTATATCGAAATCTCAGTGACAACTCCATCTTACTTTTCGTTATATCGAAACCTCTGTGTAAGATCCGTCTTACTTTTCGTTGTATCGAAATCTATTTTTGGTAGATTCTTGCTTTCAGGTATCAGACACTTTATACGATAAATCCAATCCTGATTACCCGATATGAAAACATGATCCTATGTCATTTAGTCATGACAATAACGATAATTATGACGATTAACAGATAAAGCAATCATATCAACGCAATGGCTCGAGCCTGAACTCAGGTATGCCATCTGAGAGCACTGGCTTAAGGTATGGCTTTTCAAGCAATAACGGGTCAGCCTTAGAATCAACTACATGGGGCTTCTTTCCAAAGCTCAGGTTAATCTCATCTTCACCACCGTCATATCTGATCCTGAGTATGACATTTTCCATTCCCTGATCAAGCATGTCAGTATCTATACCGTATGATGCCATGGTGTCATTACCTAAATCACTATAGGTAATGAGGAGCCTGTAGGCGGTAAAATCGCTGATTGCGGACCACTTGGGAATGACCAGCTTATCAGTAAATCCCTGCCAGTCCTTGAGGCTGCTCCTTCCATTGTTTAAGTCTCTGTTCAGATATCCATATGCCTCTCCGGTCGGTGAGACTGTCACAGATTTCAGGGAAAGCGGTCTTGAAGTTACTGGTGCAAAAAATATCTCATATACATAATATGTGTATCCAACCGAGGTTTCAGCATCATGATACTTCACTTCAGTCAGGTCGCTGAAGACAGCCTGAAATGATTCACTAACCACTGGCTCCATACCAAGTGAAAAGAAGGCTTCCATTGAATAAGACAGGTCCGGGTCATCCTTGTTCAGATTTCGGTATTGATTTGACTTTGTGCAGCCGACAGCTGAAAGAACAAGCAATAATACCATAAAGGAACATATTTTATTCTTCATATATCTATACACATCTTTATGCCATCAATGTATAATAATATTATACACCAACTTGATTTATTGTTTCATATTCCCAATTCTTTTATTCATGTTGTAATATTTTAGCCCATTTGCTGTCATTATAAGTGTAAGGCCCTTTATCATGGATTCTGGAGGTGATGATTTGGATGATTCTGATATAATCGAGCTGTTTAATAAAAGAGATGAGAAGGCCATCATTGAGGCTGAAAGAAAATACAGGTCCTATTGCCGTGCCATTTCAAACAATATCCTTCAGGACAGGGAAAGTGTGGAGGAATGCCTGAATGACACATGGCTTAATGCGTGGAATTCAATACCTCCCCATGTTCCTGATAATCTGCGCATGTATCTTGCAAAGATCACCCGGAACCTTTCATTCAACAGATACAAATCAGCTATGGCTATAAAGCGTGGAGGCGGCAAGATATCAGCTGTCCTTGATGAGCTTGAGGAGTGCATGGCGGGCCCATCAGATGTTGAATCAGACCTTATCATGAAGGAGCTTGGTGAAAGCATAAACCAGTTCGTCCATACCTTGTCGGAAAGGGACTGCAGTTTGTTTGTCAGAAGATACTTCTACGTAGAATCAGTACAGGAAATATCCGCTAAATACGGAATTACAGAAAGCAATGTAGTGGTGTCCCTGAGCCGAACCCGAAAAAAGCTCAAGAAACATCTGGAAAAGGAGGTCTATTTAGTATGAACAGAGAAACACTTTTTGAAAGCATAAGCATGCTGGATGAAGACATCCTGGAACGAAGCGAAAATAAGAAGAGGAGAAATTCAGGAAGGATAATCATAACTCTGGGTACGATGGCTGCCTGCCTGGCGCTCATATTCACCCTTGCATTACCTTCAATCAATAAGCCTCTTGAGAGCGCCAGCATGCCAGCGGCATTTCAAAGCGGCATAGCAAAATACATCGAAAGTCCGCCAACGGACCTGCCATTTACCAAAGCTGACCTCATGTGGCTTTCACAGGAAGATATCTTCAACAAATGGAACACTGCAATATTCAGCGGTACTGTCACAAAGCTTAACAACATAGTCATAAGCTTCAAGGGTGACAAAGCATACAGGGCTATTGCGGAGATAAAAGTCGACAACATATTTAGGGGTGCCATTGACAAAGGTGATACAGTATCAGTGCTTCTGCCCTGTCCAATCAGTGGAGGAATGCTGATGACAGGTACTGAGATAATTTCACAGCTCACTCTCGGTTCCACTGGGATCTTCATGCCTATTGAGTATGATGGAAGTGCATACTGGGAACAGAACGGATACACTTTGAAGCTTCAGGACGTCGCACCATATGGGTTAGCTGACGGTATGAGATTTGCATTCCTTAAATCAGGAGATGGAATTTTGTTTGCAAGGGATATGTACCCTGTAATTTCAGAAGCAAAAACACTTGAAGAAATAGAGAACTACATCCGGAGTATGATCAAATGACCAGTACTTTAAAAAATATACCTGCTAACTAAAAGCAAGAGCCTGATGACCCTTCGGTCCTCAGGCTCTTGCTCTGTACCTTGAAAATCCATAGAGGCCGAAAAGCACTGATAGCACTGTCACAATAGTGTAGACAGCCATGGTCAGTGTCATGAACTCTCTTTGAATCACCCCTACTTTCATCCAAGTCCTGATAAAGGGGCTTAATCTGGACCCGAATATTCCAGTTCCTGCTATTGCCCTTGAAAAACTTATCAGGATGTATATGGATACCATTGCCTTCATGCTCGACTTGAACAAAAGTGTCACTGCAAGGACGAATGCAGACAGTGAGACCATATGGACATGGTAATAAGCAGTCTTGATAAGAATATCTGCAAGCTCCTCAGCTGTCGGCAGCAAACCCAAAAAAGCAAAGAGGACAACAAAGAGTATCGTTATCAGCATGATATTCAATGTTATGATCATTCCAGCTGTCACTGTAAGCTTTGCCAGGTATACTTTTTTCCTTGGAATCACACTTAAGAAGGTTGTCTTTAGGTTTCCTGCGCTGTTCTCCCCAGCTATGGAACTTGCCATAAGCATGCAGATCGATGCAGGAACTGCAAAGTTATATACATTGCTAAGGTAAGACAAAATGATCCAGTATGTACTCACGGGGAAATCAGTTCTGTTCTTGTAGCTAAGGACGATGTTACCTATGAATGAAAAGAGAAAAAGAATAATGACCGCTGCCATCTCCTTCTTCTTGCTAAGCTTATAAAGCTCTACCCATGCAATGCCCGGCTTCATGGGTTATCTCCGAAAATCTGGTTCTGTCTTGAAAGCAGGTCATTATAGTAATCGAAGGAGAATTGCAGCTCGTAGTTACCGTATGCTCCTACAAATTTTTCTCGTGCATCGATTGCCTTAACTTTTTTTCCAATAGCGTCATAGCTGTAGACAAGGAGGTAGTTATTAAGAATATTGTCCGGATCCTTAGCCAGAGAGTCTTCAAAATAATTGCAGGCACTCTCGTAGTTTTCTGATAGATATTCCTTTACTCCCATGAGCATCAGTCCGTCGCTGCTATCTCGACTTTCGGCTGAGACCAATTCATTTATCCCACCAATATCATTGTTTTTAAAATACTCCATCCCCACATAAGCCGATGCATCACTTCCATGTAATTTTGCCCCTTCATATGCCTCAATAGCCTTTTCAGAAATTCCAAAGATGCTATAGAGGTTTCCAAGTTCGATGTAGAATTTCCCGTATCCTGACAGGTTTTTAACCTCATTCTCCTTAACAAGTAGTTCAAGATATTTGATCCGGATTGGTTCAAGTTGGTTAAACTCGCTTTCGAGGAATATGGCATATGCTTTAACTTGGTCAACTTCCATCATATCGATGAAGTCTTTGACAGTTCTGATTAGCTTCTCATAGTATATCGAATCTGCAGGTGAGTTTGCTTTAGCTTTTTCAATAACCATTAACGCTCTTTCAGGATCGGATTCCAGCACATGCTCCGAATACCTCAGCAATGCTGCTGCATCATCAGGATAAGCTGAAATCCACTCAGTAAGTATACTAAAAGCATCATCATACATGAAACCATTGAGCTTATCCCGATATTTGAATACATAATACCAATTTCCCACATCAGCTCTATTTTTAAGCTCGGATAGATACGGCTGGAGTTCTTTCGACATTCGTCTAATCAGCAATATTCTTGCAAAGTCAACTAGTTGTTCATCGGTAATAGATGAAATATCCGCCTGTTTCAAGACTGCCTCAAGCTGGGTATCCTTACCGTACAGATCATCCTTGCTGTCATAAAAATCCTGCAGTAATGGGAATGCTCCAATTACTACTATCAGTACTATTAGTATTATAGTCAGGAACTTTGTCCTGCTAGTTTTCATTAACAATTCTTCACTCCCTCAGTTTTCAGCTATACCTAAAAATCCTTATTATTCATTATCCTCAAGGATACAAGGTAAAACAAAATAATATTGACTGCAAAAACCACAATATTCCGGGTCAAGTCTAATGATGGGATGTCCTTGACCGAAAATGCTTCAAGCCATCCTGGCCCGGTCCAGAATGTTAATCGCCTTATCACATCTCCAATTACAGGAAACTGCGAAACATAAATGATAAAAAAATGAATAAAAAGTGTAAGTAATATCGCTATTTTATGGTTATTAAATAGAAGACTGACCATAGTGCAAAAAAGAGCGTAGGAAGTGAGATACAAGAATGAATATAGATACGCCCCACCAGTCCTCAATATTAACTCTGAAGTAGGTATGGTGCTTTCTTCGATGTATATTGCACCCGTTGAAATATCTAAAAGTAATGGAATTATTGTGACCATTACCATGCATGCTCCGGATACCATAACGCCGAATAGGATTTTCCCGTCAAGAATCTTAGTCCTGTCTACCCCCCCAATAATGTTGTTCCTGATTACCTTCTTACCTGCTTCCTGAGAAAATATCGAGGCATAAATTACTATGAGGGCAACAGGGAAGTATAGTTGTATGAACCAGACCAGGTTAGTCATTGCAATCGAATAAAAACCAATATTGCCATCCATGATTACATAACTTACTCCATACAGAATTGTTGATAGTAATGTCAAAGCGGCAGATAAACCTATAAACAAGCCCGAATGGTTGTGCTTATAGAATTCAGCCTTCAGAACTCTTATCACTGCACACCACTCACCTTTCTCAAATAGAATTCTTCAAGGCTTATCTTGGAAAATTGTGAGCTCTCTAACTCCATTCCTCTTTCATTGAGCTTAAGTACAAGCTTTCCAAGTTCGCTTTCGGCTATTAAGACTTCCAATCTTTCACTGCTTAACCAATATCTGTATGTACTGATTTGAGCTAGATTTTCTTCAAAAAGCCTTTGATCCAGGCCGCTAAGATTTATAGAATGTATCTCCATTTCAGAGCCTTCATTATTTCTATAACTGAACTCTTCTAAGATTACACCAGTGTTATTCAGCACTATATCATCACACAGTTCTTTAGCTTCGGAAAGAAGGTGGGTGGCAATAACTACTGTATTGCCATCCTCCTTGAATCTCTTAAGTGTATTCCTTAACAGCACTATTCCATCAGCATCGAGACCGTTTGTAGGTTCATCCAGGATAAGTATCTCAGGATCATGTACCATTGCCATGCAAATACCGAGCCTTTGCTTCATCCCAGTCGAATACTTGGCTGCCTTGACCTTGGAATCTGGGTCAAGTTCAAACCTGTTCAATAGTTTCCTGGATTTCTGCTTGTCATTTTTTCCATGCAGCATGGAACTGACATTCATATTTCCCATGGCGTTCATGTATTCATAAATGCCTGGTTCTTCGATAAGCACACCCACGCTTTCCATTATCCTGTTAAGGTCAGTCCTCAAGCTGAGTTTATTGATTTCAACATCCCCGGCATCAGGTATCACTAGCCCTGAAATGATCTTTAGAAGTGTACTCTTACCCGAACCATTCGGCCCAAGTAATCCGACGATACGCCCTTTTCTGACATAAAGGCTGATACCTTTAAGAACATCACATTTCCCATACGATTTGAGTATGTTATTCACTCTTATTACTTCCAATAGCTTCCCCCCAACGATGAATTGAATCTATATTCCTTGATCCACATCTAGTAACATCTTAGAATAACCTGGCGCTCACATAATATTTTATCCATCTCACTTCAAATCAATCCTGAGACTTCTACCATTATATCACAATATTATATCTTGATTGGTTAAGTCGAAATAAATAAATGTATTTATATCACACTAATGCTAAGAAATGAAGACAACACAAAACCGCCTGCCGATTTTTCAATCGACAGGCGGTTTTATTCTGGTGGGACGTACAGGACTCGAACCTGTGACTTTCACCACGTCAAGATGACACTCTACCAGCTGAGTTAACGTCCCATGGTCACTGGAGCGGGTAAGGAGGATCGAACTCCCATTACCGGCTTGGGAAGCCGATGCTCTACCATTGAGCTATACCCGCAGGAGCACAAAGTTATTTTAACAAAATCCAGGGACTAAAGCAACATAAAAATGAACAACTGGCTGAATTTATTGGAATTAATTTCAAGAATCAAGGCTCCGGGCTGTTTTCCCGGAGCCTTATGCATTCAAATCATTTGAAATGGCCGCTACTGGTTCTTTCCGATAGTAAGCTTCAGATTGTCGCTTACCATGGCGATGAACTCGGAGTTTGTTGGCTTTGCCTTGTCAAGGATTATGTTGTAGCCGAAGATCCTGTTCATGTTGTCTATCTGGCCTCTTGACCATGCAACCTCTATGGAGTGCCTTATGGCCCTTTCAACCCTTGATGGCGTTGTGTTGAACTTCTTGCCTATCGCAGGGTACAGTTCCTTTGTGACTGCTGAAAGCAGCTCAAGGTCACCAATGACAAGCAGTATGGCTTCCCTCAGATACTGGTATCCCTTGATATGAGGAGGTATCCCCAGCTCCTGGAGTATGGATGAGACCTCTGATACAAGGTCAGCGCCTTCACCGATTTCAGTCTTCCTCTGGAATTTCTCTGCCGGTTCATAGTGCTGTTCAGTCTTTTCCTGCTTCTCCTCCATGTTGAAGAGGAGCTTTATCCTGCTTTTAAGGACCTTCATGTCAATGTCCTTGACCATGTAGTAGTCGGCACCAAGCTGGATTGCTGTCTGTGTTATCTTATCCTGGGCAATTGCCGAATATACAATGATCTTAGGCTTGTTATCCAGATTCTTGAGCTTTTCAAGGACACCAAGTCCGTCCAGCTGAGGCATTATGATATCAAGGAGAAGAAGATCCGGCTCCTTCTCCCTGACAATATCGATAGTCTCCAGTCCGTTTCTTGCGAGGCCTACCACATTTATCTCAGGATCCGTAGATAAGTATTCCCTTAGCAAATTGCTGATGTCCTTGTTGTCGTCAGCAATGACTACGCTGATTTTCTTTCCCATGTCATTGTCCCCTTATCAAGAATTTCGTATTATTTTTATTATAATTCAAAAATCATCCGATTTGTTATATTATTGCTAATTATCTGGAATTATTATTTTAATCCGAAATCCTGATTGAATTCATTTTTCATATTTCCGCTTAAGCTCATCCGATTTCCCGATGATGTCCCTGGCAGAGCTTACTGTTATATCCGAGATCACGCTGCCGCCGATCATCTTTGCAAGCTCCATTGCCTTCTCCTCATGATCAAGGCTTCTGACCCTTGTTATCGTCCTTCCGTCCTTCTCAAGCTTCTCGACTACAAAATGGTTGTCCGAGAATGCGGCTATCTGGGGCAGATGTGTAACGCAGAAGACCTGGAAGCCGTTTGAGAGCGAGTACATCTTTTCACCTACAGCTTCAGCCACCCTGCCGCTGATACCGGTGTCGATCTCATCGAAGATCACCGATGGAGTCCTGTCCTTGGCAATGAATGCCACCTTCATGGCGAGCATTATCCTCGAAAGTTCTCCGCCCGATACCACCTTTTCCAGAGGTTTCCTTGGTTCACCAAGGTTCGTGGAAATCAGGAAGCTGACCCTGTCCATTCCTGATTCGGTAAGGTTCCCTTCGTTAGCCACCTCTACGGAGAAGTCAGCCTTTTCAAGGCCGATGAACTTCATTTCGCTGTTTATCCGTTCAGAAAGAAGTCTTCCGCCTTCCTCCCTCTTAAGGGTGATGACTTTGCCAAGTTCCCTCAGAGAATCTTCAGTTTTAGCTATCGATCCCTTTATCTCCTCGATTATCGCTTCCTGGTTGACGATTTCATCAAGCTGCTTCCTGGATTCATCAAGGTGGCTGAGTACCGATCCGGTATCCCTTCCATACTTCTTCTTGAGGTTCTCGTACGTATGCAGCCTCTGGTTGACCTGCTCCAGCTCATCAGCATCGAAATATATCTCCTGGTTGAGCCTTTCAAGGTCCCTCGCCACTTCCTCCATCGAATAGAAGGCTTCTTCAAGTCCCCTGTGGGCTCCTCCTGCTTTCTCTATGATCTTCGCTACTGAGCCGAGGCTCTTGAGGGCCAGACGGCACCTGTCAAGGGCCCCGTCTTCACCGTCGAGCAGTTCAAGCGCTCCGCCAAGGCCAGTCGAAAGCTTCTCGGCATTGACAAGCATGAGCAGCTTCTCATCAAGATCCTTCTCCTCATCGATGCTTAGCCTCGCATCCTCGATATCCTTGATCTGGTAGGCAAGGTAGTCAAGGAGCCTTTCCCTGTCCTTGCCGCCCTTCATGGATGAAAGCCTTGCCCTCAGGTTAACTAGCTCATTGTACCTTTCGGTATATGCGATATAACCAGGTTCCTTATCCATTCCTGTGTAGCTGTCTAGGTACTCAAGGTGCCTTGCCGTGTCGAGGAGGTTCTGGTTGTTGTGCTGGCCATGTATGTCCAGAAGTTCCCTTCCGATTTCCTTGAGCTGACCCACAAGTACTGTCCTGCCGTTGACCCTCGCGGTGTTCTTGCCCGAGGTGAAGGTCTCCCTTGATACTACGATTTCATCCTCAAAAGGTATTCCCGTGGCTTCAAGTACAGGTTTCACCCCTTCGGTCACGGAAAAGACAGCCTCAACAAAAGCGCTGTCAGCTCCAGTCCTTATCGCGTCCCTTGCGAACTTCCCTCCGAGCACAAAGCTTATGGAATCTATGAGTATGGATTTTCCTGCTCCGGTTTCACCGGTCAGGATGGTATAGCCGGTGTCAAAAGATATGTCAAGACTGTCGATCAGAGCAAAATTCCTAACATTCAGCTGAATCAGCATTCTATTTCCTCATCATTGAACTTATCTTCTCAACGAGGTCCCTCGCCTTCTCGACAGTCCTTACCAGGATGAATATCGTGTTGTCTCCGGCGATAGTTCCCGCGATCTCTGTCAGGTCAAGCTGGTCGATCGCTTCTGCGGCTGCAGAGGCGGACGCGGTTATTGTCTTTACGATTACGAACTTATCGAGTGACTCGACTGAGACTACCGTCTGTTCGAGGATTGACACGAGCTTCTCACCCATATCCTTGCCTTCGTCCCTTGAGATGACATACTTGTACCTGCCCTTTGAGTTCAGCATCTTAACGAGCTGCAGGTTCTTGATGTCCCTTGATACCGTAGCCTGGGTGACGTTGAAGCCAAGTCTTCTCAGCTCCTCAGCCAGTTCCTCCTGTGTCTCGATGTCCTTGTTAGATACGATTTCCAAAATCCTTGATCTTCTGTCCGTTTTCAAATTATTCCCCCCTGTTAATATCCATTGCCTTATATAATATCTTCTTTCTAAGTACGCTGAAGTAGTCGTAGTCCGCAAGCCTCAAGACCTTGCACGGGAACGGCGCCTTGCCGATCCTTATCGTCACATCCTCATTGAGGACCTCATGCTCCTGTCCGTCGACGGAAAGGTAGTATTCAGCCTCATCCATGTCAACCCTTACCTCCACCTCCTGGGTGCTGTTAAGCACCAGGTTCCTGACCCCGTAGGTATGGGGACAGATGGCTGTGATGCAGATGGCATCAGCCGTAGGGTATACTATCGGTCCGCCTGCAGAAAGGTTGTAGGCAGTGGAGCCCGTTGGAGTGCTCACTATTATCCCGTCGCCCCTGTACCTTGTGCAGAAGTCCATGTCAACAAAAAGCTCGAAGTCCAGTATGTTGCTTAGCGCTCCCTTTGAGACCACTATGTCGTTAAGTGCCACATAGCTCTTCGTGATGCCGTCATTCTCGAACGAGCACTCGAGCATCATCCTTTCCTCTATGGAAAAGCTGCCGGCTTCTATGTTCTCAATCGCCTTCCTAAGGTCCTTGATCTCAGCTCCGGTCATGAAGCCTACCGTGCCTATATTCAGTCCCAGGATCGGAAGACCATGCCTGGATGCTATCCTGGCTGCAGAAAGGAGGGTCCCGTCTCCTCCAAGTACTATCAGCAGATCCTGGCCGCATATGTCCTCAGCTCCCGTGACCTTGCTGATCCTGACATCTGCAAGCACCTCCCTGAGTATCCTCACGGTCTCGGCCTCGTATATGCCTTCCGGATCCTTTCTCTTGTTGTTGTAAATACCGATGTTCTTCATGCAACGCCTCCATGACAGGTCATAAGGAATGTGCTCCGTCAACTACCTTAGTTATAGCTTCATCCGCATCGAAGGCTACGCCCTTGTCCATCTTTCCGAAATAGATGAGGAATTCCACGTTGCCTTCGGGGCCCTTGATCGGTGAGAAGTCCAGTCCGTATATGTGGCAGCCCGTTCCGGATATGAAGGTACATATCTTTCTTATGACTTCCTCGTGGACCTTCCTGTCCTTGACAACGCCATGCTTCCCGACCTGTTCCCTTCCAGCCTCGAACTGAGGCTTGATGAGGGCTACCATGGTACCAGTCTCCTTCATAAGCGCAAGGGCAGGAGGTATTATCTTCATTATCGAGATGAACGATACATCAGTAGCTGCAAAATCAATCTCATCCGGAATGTCCTCCCTTGTCGCATACCTGAAGTTCATCCTCTCCAGGCATACTACCCTGGGGTCAGTCCTCAGCTTCCAGGCGAACTGCCCGTAGCCCACATCCACAGAGTATACCTTTGCGGCTCCTCTCTGAAGGCACACATCGGTGAAGCCTCCCGTCGATGCCCCTATATCAAGGCAGGTAAGCCCCTGAAGGTCTATACCGAAGGCCGTCACTGCCTTGTCAAGCTTGTAGCCTCCCCTTGAGACAAAGGGCATCTTCTCACCCCTGAACTCGAAGACGGACTCAGTGTCATATTTGCCGCCAGGCTTGTCGGCCTTCATCCCGTCCGCATAGACCTTTCCGGTCATTATGGCAGCCCTTGCCTTTTCACGGGTCTCGAAGAGTCCCTTGTCGACAAGTATGGTATCAAGTCTCTCCTTACTCATCGCAATCACCCTCACATAGCCTTTCAGCGATCTTCCTTACAACTGAATCAGTATCCAGGCCGTAATGCCTGTATAGCGATTCAGGGTCTCCCTGGACAACGAATGTATCCCTGAAGCCAAACCTTATCACCTTCGCCGGCAGTCCCATGTCGTTTGCAGCCTCGAGGACCTGGGATCCCAGCCCACCGTGGACCATGTTGTCCTCAAGTGTGACTATCGCCTTATTCTCCTCACTGTGTTTCCTTATCATTTCTACATCGACCGGCTTGATGAAGCAGGCATTGACTATACCGAACCTCAGGCCTCTGCCCTCAAGCCCCTTCACAACCGCCTCTGCCCTCTGCACCATCTTTCCAGTGGCATAGATGTATCCGTCGATGCCTTCTGAAATGACCTCAAACTTTCCAGGTGTGAACATGGCAAGCGCCTCCGGCTCAAACCCGGCAGGGTCCCCGCCTCTTGGGTACCTAATGGCAAGCGGTCCGTTAAAGGTTTCTGACCACATAACCATGTTATGAAGCTCCTCAAGTGATTTGGGCGCCATTATCGTAAGGTTCGGGACAGCACTCAGGAACGACAGGTCCAGTATCCCCTGATGGGTCTCCCCGTCGTCACCGACTATGCCAGCCCTGTCAATACCGATGACTACGGGCAGGTTCTGTATGCATATGTCATGTATCACCTGGTCGTATGCCCTCTGCAGGAATGTGGAGTATATCCCTATGTAGGGTTTCATGCCAGCTACAGCAAGTCCTGCGGCAAGCGTCGCAGCGTGCTGCTCGGCAATCCCCACGTCGAAGAACCTTGACGGGAACTCCTTCTTGAATGCTGAAAGCCCTGTCCCATCCGGCATTGCCGCAGTTATGGCACACACCTTTCCATTCTTTCTGCCAAGCTCCGTCACCGCTTCACCGAAAACCTTTGAGTAGGTCACCTTGACCTTCGACACTACCTCTCCGTTCTGCTTGTTGAACGGGGCGATACCGTGGAACTGGTCCGGCCTCTTCTCAGATGCGACATAGCCCCTGCCCTTCTGCGTCCTGACATGCACTATCACAGGACCGTTGAAGTCCCTCGCTACCTTCAGGACCTTGCTCATGTCCTTTATGTTGTGGCCGTCCACCGGCCCAAGGTATTTCAGCCCCATATCCTCGAACAGCATTCCGGGAACAAGCATTGTCTTGACGCTGTTCTTAAGCCTCATCATCCCTGTGTTGAGCGTCCTTCCCATGGGCATCCTGTCTATGGTGTCCTGTATGTCCTTCTTGACCTTCTCGTAATAGTTGTCACCCCGAAGCTGCGAAAGGTAGGTGCTTATCCCGCCTACGTTCCTCGATATGGACATCTGGTTGTCGTTAAGGACTATCACCATCCTTGTCTTTGAAAATCCCAGGTCATTCAGTGCTTCAAAGGCCATTCCGCCTGTAAGGGCTCCGTCTCCGATGACAGATATGACGTTGTAGTCGTCACCTGCGATGTCCCTTGCCCTGGCATAGCCGAGTCCTGCACTTATGGAGGTGCTGGAATGTCCTGTGTCAAAGGCGTCATACCTTGATTCGTCCCTTTTGGGGAATCCGCTCAGTCCTTTGTATTTCCTCAGCTTCGCAAACTCATCGAGCCTGTGCGTAAGCATCTTGTGCACATAGCTCTGGTGTCCCACATCGTATATTATCCTGTCCTTTTCAAGGTCGAAGACGTTGAAGAGGGCTACGGTGAGCTCGACAACTCCAAGATTCGGGGCAAGATGTCCACCTGTCTTGGATACCGATTCGATAAGGAATGCCCTTATCTCGTCTGAAAGCTGGTAAAGCTCATCCATGGTCAGTTCTTTGATGTCTTCAGGATTCCTGTATCTGTCCCTCAATATACCCATTTGAATTCTTCCTTACTAACGATTTCTTTGAAGAAGCGCCAGGCACATCTCCCACAGCTGTGCCGTATCCCTGTCAAGACCCTTAAGGATGCCAAGGCACTCCCCGGTAAGACCTTTTGCCATCTCTTCGCTCTTTTCAAGGCCGAAAAGTGAGACGTATGTGGTTTTTCCGCTGGTCTCATCCTTGCCTGGAGTCTTGCCAAGCACCTCTTTCGTAGATGTGGTGTCAAGGATGTCATCCTTGATCTGGAATGCAAGGCCTAACTTAAGTCCAAGGTCCCTCATGGCCTTCCGTTCATCCTCGCCTGCCCCGAAAAGCACAGCAGGTGCTTCAAGGGAAGCTGCAATGAGCATTCCGGTCTTGAGCTCGTGACAGCCCCTGAGCTCATCAAAGCTTGCTGCCCTTCCTTCGTTCTCCAGGTCCCTCACCTGACCTTCGACCATTCCTTCCCTGCCCGCCGCAAGGGATACGACCAGTGCCGCTTCAGCCCCTCTGGATCCTGATTTCAGCGCGCTCCTTATGAGCAGGCTGTGAGCCTCATTTAGGAGGGCGTCACCTGCAAGGATAGCCATCGCTTCACCGAAAACCTTGTGGTTCGTAGGCTTTCCTCTCCTCAGGTCGTCATTGTCCATTGCCGGGAGGTCGTCATGTATAAGGGAATAGGTGTGTATCATCTCGATTGCCATTGCAATTGGCATCGCTTCCTCGACGCTTCCACCGAACATCTCCGCGGAAATAAGAGCCATGACCGGCCTTATCCTCTTCCCACCGAGCAGAGCGCTGTAAGCCATCGCCCTGGCAAGCTTTCCATCGCCCAGACCATTGAAATATTCCTCCAGGCTCTGGTCTACAAGAACCTTGTATTCATCAAGCTCCCTCAAAGTTCTTCTCACCGTCCTCTTCCATTATCCTGACCCTCTCCTCAGCCTTCTCCAGGATGACGAGAAGCTCCCCGGACAGCTTCACTCCGAGCTCATACTTTTCAATGGCCTCTTCAAGCGGCAGCCCGCCGTTCTCAAGCTCCTTTATTGCAGCATCGAGTTCTTCCATGATCTCCTTGTAGGTCCTCTTCTTCTTGGCCATATCTACCTCTCAATCTCAAGGGTCCTTTCTCCGTTACAGAGCCTTACCCTGATACTATTCTGAAGATCCAGTTCCTCTACCGCTTTCAGTATTCTGCCGTTTTCACCGTACACTATCGCATAGCCTCTTCCGAGAACCCCGAGGGGGCTGTGGGCATGAAGCAGGTCCGATTTACTGACAAGGCTGTCCCTTTCGTTAAGAAGCCTTGCTGCTATCAGATGCCTCATTCGCTCCTTCTTTTCTGAGAGCCTCAGCAGTTCATTGGCGACGATAGTCGCTGGATTGTTCCTCGAAAGCGCCCTTATCCTCGCATCCAGCCTCTCCCTTGAGAGCTCTAGAAGCGAATATGCCGATGACTTCAGCCTGAAGCGCATCACTTCATGTTTCCTCTCCATCTCCTTCAGTGACGGCACTACAATCTCCGCCGCCTGTGAAGGGGTGGCAGCCCTCATGTCGGCAGCGAAGTCAGCAATAGTGTAATCCACCTCGTGACCGATACCGGTTACTACAGGGACCGGTGACCTCCTTATTGCCCTTGCAAGGTTCTCATCATTGAATGAGAAAAGGTCCTCGAATGAGCCTCCGCCCCTCGCAATTATTATGACGTCATAGCCGCCTTCCTTTTCAACAGCCTCAAGGGCCCTTATCACACTTGCTGCAGAGCCTTCACCCTGTACCTGGGCAGGAAATATGGTCAATGAAACCTTCCTGTTCCTCTTTGCAGCCACATTGATGATGTCCTGGACCGCCGCACCCGTCCTTGAGGTCACGACAGCCACCTTGTCAGGATATTCAGGTATGTCCCGCTTTGCAGAGGCATCGAAGATCCCTTCCTTTGCAAGCAGGGCCTTTATCCTCTCGAACTCAAGGTGCAGGTCTCCAAGCCCGGTTTCCTGCATTGAAGCCGCATACAGCTGGTATGAGCCTTCCTTGACGTATACGCTTACACGCCCGCTGCAGATCGCCTTCATCCCGTCCTTAGGCCTGAATTTGAGGCTTTGCGCCTCTCCCCTGAACATGACGCAGTTTATCTTGGAATTTTCATCCTTGAGGGAAAAATAAAGGTGCCCTGAGCTGTGAGCCTTGAAATTGGATATCTCACCGGCAACCATGACGTTACCGAGTATGAAGTCATTGTCGAAATTCCTTTTGACATATGTGTTGAGGTCGGATACCGACATCGTCCGAAGCTTCATCAGAGCACCTTTTCAGCGCATTCCACAAGATTTCTCATAAGCAGCACCGTAGTCAGCATTCCGACTCCGCCTGGGACCTTCGTTGCCATGGAGGCTTTTCCCATGATCTTCTCAAGGTCGACGTCACCTGTGATCCTGCCTTCAAATTCGGATGTCCCCACGTCTATCACGCAAGCACCCTCCCGGATATATGTATCATCGACCATGAGAGGCTTGCCCACGGCAGCAACCACCACATCCCCTGACCTGGTAACCTCCTTAAGGTCACTGGTCCTTGAATGACAGACAGTCACAGTCATGTGTTCCCTGAGGAGAAGCTGGATGATAGGCTTACCGACTATGTTGGACCTTCCTACGATAACTGCATGAAGACCCTTGAGCTCCTTAAGGCTGGCCTTGAGGATTTCAAGCACGCTTTCAGGTGTGCAGGGAGCAACCCCTCCAGACGTTGAAGCCACAAGGCCTATGTTGACGGGATTAACACCGTCCACGTCCTTTGAAGGGTCTATCGCCATAGCCACCTTCCCTTCGCTTATCCCTTTCGGAAGAGGAAGAAGCACCATTATCCCATGGACGCTTCCGTCATCATTAAGGTCCCTTATGGTCCTCAGGAGTTCCTCTTCGGAAGTGTCTTCCGGAAGCACCAGCTTAAGCATCTCGGCTCCGATGGAGTCGCATGCCTTCTTCTGGCTGGCCATGTAGTATTCGGATCCGGGGTCATTCCCGACAAGGATAGTCGCAAGGGTAGGTATCCCCTTACCTCTGTCCCTGAGGACTGCAACCCTTACCTTCAGGTCTTCCCTTACCCTCTGGGCTATGCTCTTCACATCGATTATCTCTGTCACCTAAGTTCCTCCTCAAGCCTTCACTATCTTGTCAAGTATCCCGTTGATGAATGCAGCTGACTGCTCATCCGAATACTTCTTCGAGATCTCAACAGCCTCATTGATGGATACATTGTTCGGTATGCTGTCCTCATGCTTTATCTCATAAAGGGCTACCCTGAGTATGCTGAGGTTTATCTTGGAAACCCTTGAAAGCTTCCACTTCACAAGGTTAGCCTCTATAAGCGCATCCAGCTCCTCACGCTTCTCCATTACGCCGCCGACGACCCTCATCACATAATCCCTGTCAGCTTCCTCAAGTTCACCGTACTCCTCGAAGTAATCCGCAACAAGCTCCACGGGATCCTTGTCGTTGATCGTGCTCTGATACACGATCTCCATGGCTATCTCTCTTGACCTCTTCTCTTTTTCTCTAATGCTCATAACTAAGGGCCTGTAGCCCCCTCCTTTGATAATTTAAGTCCGCTTCAAAAAACCCTCTGTGACCAGAGGGCTTCCTGTTACTTTTCCTTGGGTTCCTGTTCTTTTCCTTTGACATGGATGTTGTTCACGAATATATTGACCGCTGATACCTTGAGCCCCGTTATGGCCTCAACTGTCGTCAGCACGTTCTCCTGAACCTTCTCCACCACTTCAGGGATCCTGAAGCCATACTCGACTGAAAGTATCATGTCGATTATCGCATCCTTCTCGCCAACCGTCACCTTGACGCCCTTTGTCACGTTGCGCTTGCCTGTGACAACCTGTGTTATTCCGCCTGTCAGGGTTGCCGATAGCCCTGCGACTCCCTTGATCTCGCTTGCTGCTATCCCAGCAATTACTCCGACCACATCCTCTGATATCTTAACCACGCCCTGGCCGTAGGTGTTCTTTGCCTTTTCGCTCATTTTCATCCTCCTGACTTCAAGAACTGCTTAGAATCATTATATCAAAAGGACAAATCAAATACAATTGAACGGGCTATAATTATGCATAACTCCATGCATATTCATATTAAAATAAGAAACCCATAAGAATGATTTCCATTCCTACAGGTTCCCTGATTGATTTCCTTACTGCTTTCCGTAGTAGGCGTTCATGTACATTTCCTTTATTTCTGATATGAGCGGATATCTCGGATTTGCTCCCGTGCACTGGTCATCAAAGGCCTGCACGCACATCTCGTCAATGTTCCCGAAAAAGTCCGTTTCCTTGACTCCGGCTTCCTTTAAAGTCATAGGCAGGTCGACCTTTCTCTTCAGGTCGTCTATGGCAGCTATGAGGCTCTCTATCTTTTCGTCATCGTTTGTTCCCGGAAGTCCCAGGTAATCTGCGATCCTCGCATACCTGAACTTGATGTTCGGGTATTTGAACTGAGGGAAGGCAGCCTGCTTTCTCGGGTTCTCGACCGCATTGAACCTTATGACCTCATCGATAAGAAGGCTGTTTGCGACTCCATGGGGTATGTGGTGGTATGCACCAAGCTTGTGGGCCATTGAGTGGCACACTCCGAGGAAAGCGTTGGCGAATGCCATTCCGGCCATCGTCGATGCGTGGGCCATCTTCTCCCTCGCCTTGATATTGGTCCTTCCTTCCGTGTAGCACAGCGGCAGGTACTTGAATATGAGCCTTATCGACTCCATGGCCAGGGCATTGGTGTACTCCGAGGCCAGAACCGACACGTATGCCTCCAGCGCGTGGGTCAGGGCATCTATTCCTGATGCTGCCGTAAGGCCCTTTGGCATTTCCATCATGAGCTCTGCATCCACTATCGCCATGTCAGGGGTAAGCTCGTAGTCAGCCAGCGGGTATTTGATGCCTGTGGCTTCATCAGTGATAACAGCGAATGGGGTGACCTCCGACCCTGTTCCGGCGGATGTGGGGATTGCTATGAACATCGCCTTCTCGCCAAGTTTCGGGAACGCATAGATCCTCTTCCTGATATCCATGAACCTCATGGCCAGGTCCTCGAACCTTACCTCAGGATGCTCGTACATGGTCCACATAATCTTTGCGGCATCCATTGGAGATCCTCCTCCTACAGCAATGATCACATCGGGATTGAAGTTCCTCATCTCCTCCGCTCCCTTCCTTGCGCAGGCAAGGGTAGGGTCCGGCTCCACATCGAAGAACACCTTGTAGTCAATCCCTGAATCGCCCAGTATCTTTGCTATCCTGTCGCAGTAGCCAAGGCTGTAAAGCACCTTGTCAGTGACTATGAAGGCCTTTTTCTTCTTCATGCCCTTGAGCTCAAGAAGGGCAGTACCAATCGCACCGGACTTGAAGTATATCTTTTCAGGCACCCTGAACCAAAGCATGTTCTCTCTCCTCTCCGCTACCGACTTGACGTTCATGAGATGCTTGACTCCCACATTTTCACTAATGGAATTTCCGCCCCAGCTTCCGCAGCCAAGGGTGAGTGAAGGCGCAAGCCTGAAGTTGTATATGTCACCTATCGCGCCCTGCGATGAAGGCATGTTTATTATGGTCCTTCCTGTCTTCATCCTAGCTCCGAATGCATTGACCCTGTCCTTCATCTTTACCTGGTCTGTATAAAGAACCGAGGTATGACCGAATCCGCCGAGCCTTACCAGCCTGTCTGCCTTGTCCAGCGCTTCAGCGAAGGTACTGACCCTGTACATTCCAAGGACAGGTGAAAGCTTCTCGTGCGAGAATGCCTCCTCAAGCTCTACAGACTCCACTTCACCGATAAGCACCTTCGCATCCTCAGGGACTGTAAGTCCTGCTAATCTTGCGATCTTTGCGGCACTCTGTCCAACGATATCCGCATTGAGCGCTCCATTTTTGAGGATGACCCCCCTGACCGCCTCTGTCTCTTCTGCGTTCAGGATATATGCGCCCCTTTCCAGGAATTCTCTCCTTACCTCATCGTAAACCTCATCCATGACGATGACCGTCTGCTCTGATGCGCAGATCACCCCATTGTCGAAGGTCTTGGATAGCAGTATCGATGATACCGCCATCTTCACGTGGGCAGTCTCGTCGATTATCGCAGGTGTGTTTCCAGCGCCTACTCCGATAGCCGGTCTTCCTGATGAATACGCAGCCCTTACCATTCCAGGCCCACCTGTCGCAAGGATAATATCCGCTTCCTTCATTACAGCCTGTGACAGCTCAACAGAAGGCTCATCTATCCATCCTATAATCCCTTCAGGTGCACCCGCCTTGACAGCAGCCTCAAGCACTATCCTTGCAGCCTCAACTGTGGATCTCTTCGCCCTCGGATGCGGGGAGAATATTATCCCGTTCCTTGTCTTAAGCGCTAAAAGCGCCTTGAATATGGCAGTTGATGTAGGGTTGGTTGTCGGAACTATGGCTGCAACAACACCAATCGGCTCCGCGACCTTCATTATGCCGAAGGACTCATCCTTTTCAATCACTCCGCAGGTCTTCTCATCCTTGTATTGGTTGTATATGTATTCAGAGGCGAACTGGTTCTTTATGACCTTGTCCTCCACAATTCCCATTCCCGTCTCCTCGACCGTCATCTGGGCAAGCCTTATCCTTGCATTGCTTGCAGCAAGCGCAGCCATCCTGAAGATCTCGTCGACCTGCTCCTGTGTATACGTAGAGTATTTCCTCTGTGCTTCCCTGACTTCTTCAAACTTAGAGATAAGTTCAGTTACATTTCCAACAGTCTTCATTTTCTCTCCGCCTTTGTTAATTATTTATCACATTGTCATTGTAACAACTCATTACCCAGGAGTCAAGATTTATTGTTAAATTTTTAATTATTTTATTTCATGATGACTCTTTTGTATGTAAACGTAGTCATTATTGATGATTCAATAATGTACAATCCCTATGTCTTCATTAAAAATTCTAAAATCAACATGATTTGCACCGTTTTTCGTTTCTTTTTTAACAATCATCAGCGCAACAATGCCCTGCATGAGCAGGGCTAAATGCTTTGTACTGTTTCATTTTGAAAGGAGATATGCCTCTTCAATGAGTCCTCTTACCTCATCGTCAATGTCTCGAGCATCACTGATAATAATGTGGGTTGTCCATCTGCCTGGATACGGTTCTACCGCTTCAGCAATCCTCAGGGAATCAGCCTTCCTTCTAAGGGACAGGGTAAGTACAAGGCAGCCTTCAGGCCGCCCCTTACCTGTGTGGACAGGCATCCAGACCCATGCGAATTTTCTCCTTGTCCCGAATGATATCTGTGATTTGCCCATCTGCTCGTTTGAATCTCCAAAAGCCCCTATCGCTTCCCTTATGCAGCAGAACAGGCTGACCCTGCCCTCGTCAGCCCTGAAGAACCTGTGCAGTGAATCAGCTGAAAGCATGTCCATAAATCCCTCCGCATTGAATGACAAAGCCGGCAGAGGGTCACCCCTTTGCCGGCTTTCATAAAGGGCTTATACCCTTTCCATGTACTCTCCAGTTCTTGTATCTACCCTTATGGCATCCCCTTCGTTGATGAAGAATGGAACCATAACCTGTGCTCCGGTCTCAACGATAGCAGGCTTAAGTGCATTTGTAGCCGTGTTGCCCTTTACGCCGGGCTCTGTCTCGGTGATTACAAGCTCGACGAAGTTAGGTGCTTCAACTGAGAATGCATCTCCCTTGTAGAACTTGATGACTGCGAAGTTGTTTTCCTTCAGGAACTTTATCGCATCTTCAACCTTCTCATAGTTGAGAGGAATCTGCTCGTAGGTTTCCTGGTCCATGAAGTAGTACAGCTCTCCGTCATTGTAGAGATACTGCATTTCCTTTCTCTCGATTACAGCCTCCTGAAGCTTTGTAGTCGGATTGAAGGTGGTGTCTGTGGTTCCGCCGGAGATTACATTCCTGAGCTTTGTCCTTACGAATGCAGCTCCCTTTCCTGGCTTGACATGAAGAAAGTCAAGTACTACGAATACCTGTCCGTCCTGCTCGAAGGTTGTGCCTTTTCTCAATTCACTTGCTGATATCATTGTTTTCCCTCCAAATAATCTAACAAAGCCCCTCTTTGGGACCTGTGCGGGCATTTTGCCCACCTTGGTCATGGGGCTTGTCAACCTAAGTCTTTCCGATGCTATAGGCCGATCATGCACTCACAACCTTGGAAGGCTCCGGGCATCATGTACCATTTCGCAATTTACCAAGGATATTCTATCAGAAAGGAGGTACATTTGCAATTGCCAATTATAGGGACAATTATAGGTTGTTTTCATGCTGAATTGATAAAGTAAATTCAACCCAATAAAAAACATTAGTAGAAATTACTATGGCAAAGTGGGAAGTGGAAGTT
>NZ_AXUN02000222.1 GCF_000495435.3 Youngiibacter fragilis 232.1
CGAAAAGTTACGGTTTAATTATAAGGATCTCAGAATAACCCACCTTGAGAAATTGAGGTGGGATTTTATTTGCGGATAATTATCCAGGAAGTTGGAGAGAAAGGGTGCCTGCAACCGTTATACTAAGGCTGTAATGACAAGGAGGTAATGAGATGAACAGGAACATTAAGATTCTCATGCACACACATTGGGATCGCGAGTGGTACTTCACAAAAGATGAGACCAAAGTGCTGTTAAGAAATCACATGCAGGAAGTCATGAGTTTCCTTGAAGAAAATCCGGATCATATCTACATTCTTGATGGGCAAAGCATCATGATAGACGATTATCTTGAACTGGAGCCTGATGCTGAAAGCAGAATGAGGAACCTGATAGAGAACAGGCAGCTAAGGGTCGGACCGTGGTACACACAAACAGATCTGCTCCTGGTCCACGGCGAGTCAGTATACAGGAACCTTTACTATGGAATCAAAAGAGCGCAGGACTTCGGGAAACCGATGCTGGTAGGGTATGCTCCGGATACTTTCGGACACTCAAGTCAAATGCCTCAAATATATTCACAGTTCGGGATAAATTCAACATTCTTCTGGAGAGGCTTCAGTGAACTGAAGGCGGATAAATCAGATTTCACATGGGAAGGGATAGACGGTACACGTATATTCGGAGGCAACCTTTCTACAGGCTATCAGGGTGCAAAGTATCTTGAAGAAGACAGACCGCAGCTGGAAGCAAGAATCAGGAAGCTTATGGCAGTACTAGACAAGTATTCAGCAGGCACAGGAAGACTGGTGATGAACGGCCATGACCAGATGCCTATCCAATCCAATATCATTGATATTGTGCGAAAGCTAAGGGAAATATATCCGGAGGACAATATTGAGGTTTCTGATTTTGAAACCTATATGGATACGCTTAAAGGCCTTGACCTTGAGGTTGTAAGAGGGGAGCTTACTCACAGCAGGCATTCAAGGATACACAGGACAATCGGGTCGACAAGAATGGACATCAAACTGCTGAATTCCGAAATTGAGCATAAGCTGTATAACTCATTGGAGCCACTGGCAGTAATTGGCTCTGATGCAGGCATTCCTTATCCCCATGGAGTAATAGAGAATATCCTCAAGACCCTGTTCGGGGTGCATGCCCATGACAGCCTTGGCGGATGCAACTCTGACAAGGTGAACAGGGACATCAAACAGAGGTTGATGAATGCCAGGGAAATGATAGATACCCAGATTGAATTGCATCTGAGGCTTCTCACGTTAGCTAAGAGAGACGAAAAGAATGTGATTGTTATCGTGAACACATTGCCAGAACACAGGAAGGACGAATATCTTGAAGTTGAGATGATCACCAGGTCAAGGGGCTTCGATATTATAGATGAGGCTGGAAGGAAGCTCGAATTCACCATATTAAAGCAGAGCGAAGTTGATGCCGGACTCATTGACCGTCAGGTTGCAGCAAGGCTGCTTGACCTTGAAGTGTACAAAAGCGTAATATCGCTCCAGGTTGATGGGATCGACGGACTGAGCACAAGGTACTTCAAGGTCATCGAGAATGGTGGATACAATGCAGTTGAAAGGGTATCTGAGAACTCCATAAAGAACCAGTGGGGAGAGCTGTTCGTATCAGACAACTCATTGAACTACAGGGACTTGAGGACCGGACAGCTGAGAAGGAACGTATTGTTCATAGAAAACTCCGGTGATGCCGGCGACAGCTATGATTATTCACCACCAGTGCCTGACAGGATCCTTGATACGACGCAGTCAGGCAGGATCAGCGCTGAAAAGGTAAGCGGGAAAGGCTTTGAAGAACTAAGGGTTTCATGGACGATGAACGTGCCTTCAGACATGGCAGGAAGAATGAACGGCACTGATGATACACTGGCCGCGTTTACCGCTTCATTCAGGCTTTATGACAACGACCCTAAAGTATATTCAAAGCTAAAACATGTGAATAATGTCAAGGATTCACGATACAGGCTGGTATTCTCAACTGGCATTGAAACTGATATGGCACATGTTGACGGATTCCTGTCTGCACACAATAAGCCAGTCTATATGACCGAGGAACTGGCAGTCTGGGAAAAGGAACAATGGGCTGAGAAACCGATCAGTGTCGAGACATTCCAGAGCTTCGTCCATCTGACTGAGGGCAGCAGGAATGTGTACCTGTTTACTGATGGCTTGAAGGAGTATGAGGTACTTGAGGACAGGATCCACCTTACTCTATTCAGATGCTTCTCACACCTCGGTAAAAGGAACCTGGTCAACAGACCTGGCAGACCTTCAGGCATTGAGATCGAGACACCTGATAATCAGCTGACGGATGTTGGATTTTCATTCAGATTTGCATTTTCGTTCAATCTGAATGAAGTGAACCCATCAAGGGAAAGCAAGAAGTTCCTGTCTCCGCTGATTGGATATCAGAAAAAGGAATTCAACAGGTTCAACATAAATGCGAGAAAGGAACTGAAGGAACCTGCAGGACACCTTAACATGGAACTTGGAAAAGCAGCTGTTTCGGCTGTGAAGCTCACTGAAAAGACAGGAGATAGATTCATCAGGCTGTTCAACCCGGAAAACACTGAGATTTCAGTTGTGCTGCCAGATGGGTCATATAGAGCCAGTGCCATGGAAGAGAAGCTGGAGTCAGTTGGGAATGTTGTACTGAGGCCACAGGAGATCATTAATGTCATTGTCAGCAATTAATCCAATAATAAATATTAAAGGAGCGAGATCATGTCAAATTTCAAGAAAAACTTTCAGAGCTTCGGCAAGTCGCTGCTGTTCCCGATCAGCCTGTTGTCATTCATGGCTATTTTCCTGGGGCTTGCGGCTGCACTTCAAAACAAGAACATTATTGGGTCCATTCCCTTCCTTGCCAATCAGACTGTTCAGACAGTACTGGGACTTATTCGTAGGATAGCAGGACTTCCATTTGGTCAGCTGCCGCTTCTCTTTGCAATGTCAATCCCGCTGGGAATGGTAAAAAGGGACAAGGGTGTCTCGGTATATGCAGGAGCTGTCGGATACATCGCAATGCTCATGGGCATGAGCTACGTACTTCAGATGCAGGGATTCACAGGAGCTACAACTTCAGTGGATTATCTGATGAAGACAGGAGGTCTTTCCCAGGTTGACGCGACTCTCAGGAATTCACTGTTCACAAACGTTCTTGGAATCTTTGTATACAACACGAATGTCATTGGCGGTATCATCGCAGGCCTCATGGGTGTATATCTGCACAACAGGTTCAGGGAGACCGAACTGCACCCTTCGCTTACCTTCTACAGCGGCAAGAGGTTTGTTCCGATAGTCACGGCACTTGTCATGGTAGTGGTAGGAATCGCACTGACTTTTGTCTGGCCGATCGTTAATACAGCAATAATTTCAATGGGTAAGCTTATCAGCGAAAGCGGGATGTTTGGAGTGTTCCTGTATGGATTCACAGAAAAGGTGATCAATCCGACCGGGCTTCATCACATATTGAACCAGACCTTCAGATTTACAGCACTCGGCGGCGTTGAGACTGTCAATGGAGAATCCCTTGTCGGAGCTCTCCAGATATATCTCTACCAGCTTGACCATCAGCTGCCTTTCTCTCCAGCGGCTACACAGTTCCTTGCACAGGGAAAGATACTTCATATGGTATTCGGAATGCCTGCTGCAGTGATGGCAATATATCACTCAGCTTTACCGGAAAAGAGGGACAGAGTCCTCAAATTCTTCATAGCCGGTGTAACTGCAGTCATTTTGACAGGAATAACTGAACCGATAGAGTTCACATTCATATTCATCTCCCCGATACTTTGGATAGTAAACGCGATATTTGCAGGACTGGCATTCCTGGTACCGGCAATTTTCGGAGCTGCCATAGGAAATATCCAGGGTGGAATAATAGACTGGTTCGTATTCGGCGTGCTTCAGGGTGCCCAGACGAAGTGGTACCTGTACCTTATCGCAGGACCTATATTCTTTGCAATGTACTACTTCACGTACAGGTTCATCATAACCAGGTTCAATGTAATGACGATCGGAAGGAAGGATAGTGACTTCACGGAAGAAGAGGAAACAGGAGCGGCAGCCTCCATTTCCGAACAGGACAGGCAGACTGCTGAATATATCATTGAAGGCCTTGGCGGACTTGACAACATAACTGATATCGATAACTGCATAACCAGGCTGAGAGTTGAAGTCATCGATACGAACAAGATCAATGAGGACCTCATAAAGAAGACCAATCCCAATGGGATAATAAGACCAGACAAGTCTACGATTCATGTTGTGTATGGCGGCAGGATCACCAAAATCAGAAACATAGTAGATAATTATGTATTTGTTTTAAGAAATACTGACAAGAAATTGGGATAAATGTACCAGGGAAGACCTTTTGTAATGGAAGGTCTTTCCTGGTCAAATCTCGCAAGGGGGACTTATGAAAAAGTATAATATCGTAATCGTTGGAGGAGGAAGCACCTGGACTCCTGGACTTCTTAACAGTCTGGTAAAGAAGAAGGATGAATTTCCACTCGGAAAACTTGTCATGTATGATACGAACGGAGAGAGGCAGGCGGTAATTGGAGAATTTGCCAGGGTGCTTTTTAAGGAAAGATACGCTGGCCTGGATTTCACGTACACTACAGACAAGGAAATTGCTTTCAGGGATGTTGACTTCGTGTTCTGTCAGATGAGGACAGGCGGATACCAAATGAGGGAAAAGGATGAGAAGCTTCCTCTTCAGTTTGGTGTGATAGGCCAGGAGACATGCGGTCCTGGAGGGTTTGCCTATGGTCTGAGGTCCATAAGGGACATGATTCAGCTTATACAAGATGTAAGGAAGCATTCAAAGGAAGCCTGGATACTGAACTACACCAATCCGGCTGCAATTGTGGCTGAAGCAGTGAACAGGGTCTTTAATGATGATGAGAGGATCCTAAACATATGCGACCAGCCAGTGAATCTTCTCAGGTCATACGGGAAGATACTTGGTATGGACCCTTATGAATTCGAACCGGTATATTTCGGTCTCAACCATTTCGGGTGGTTCAAGCACCTCTACGACAAGAACGGTGCTGATATGGTTCCAGTCATAAAGCAGATAGTAAGGGACAGAGGCTTTGCGCCTGCAGATGCAGAGCAAAGGGACAAATCATGGCTGGATACCTATGCAATGGTAGAGGACATGCTGAATGATTTCCCGGAATACCTGCCAAACACATATCTTCAATACTACCTGTACCCTGAATACAAGGCCTCAAAGATGGACCCGAACCATACCAGGGCAAACGAGGTCATGAATGGCAGGGAGAAAAGGGTATTCGAGGAGTGCAGAAGAGTTGCTGCAGAGGGTACGGTTGAGAATGCACATGTAGTCCACAACGATGCACACGGGGACATGATTGTTGAAGTTGCAGAATCGATCGCATTCAACAAAAACAGCCTTTATGTGGTCATTGTTGAGAATAACGGCCTGATAAGCAACATCCAGGACGATGCCATGGTGGAGGTAACAGCCTGCCTGGGGATAAACGGTCCCAGGCCATTCGGTGTAGGCAAGATAGATACTTTCTACAAAGGGATGATCGAGCAGCAGCTTGCCTTTGAGAAGCTTACGGTCGATGCCTATTTTGAAGGGTCATACAATAAGGCACTTAAGGCACTGACCCTGAACAGGATAGTAACGGACGCAAAAAAGGCCAGGAAGATATTGGATGCTCTGATAGCTGCCAACGAAGGCTACTGGCCTGAGCTTAAGTAACTAATCCGGAACCTGTTCAGACCCTCATAGGGTTCATATTGGTTTCATTAAAGTTTTTCCATTAGTGGAAGAACTTTTTTTTCAATCCGAAAATTTGAATGAAACACAAGTATATGAGATTAATCTAAATATATGGGTTTGATACGCAAATTGAGGTTTAGTCTGCCATGTTCTGATGAGGCTGCTGACCTTCCGATATTCCTGATATCTGTATTGCTGAGCAAATTGCCAGGAGCAAAAAAAGGGTCGGTGCCTGCAGGAGCCTGTTTTTCAGGTGACTGGTCTGATTTTGAATGATATTAACAATATATGGAAATATTGTTTGACTTTGCTGCAACTGCGCCTGTATCATTGAATTAATTGAATATTGTCTCCGAACCTTAATCCCTAAACTTTCAGCATGGGGTCAAGGTCGTGGGTCTTCCGGGAAACTGGCTGGCCTCCCAGGGTGGAAAGGAGAAGATGATTTGAAGTGAACAAGTCCACCGTGATTTGTTTCTTTTTTTTCATAAATTTTAGTTTTGGAGGAATGAGAATGAAGAAGATCAAGGTAAACATTATGGCTGCTGCCGCGCTTGCCGCTGTGATGATCGCAGTAACAGGATGCGGTGCAAAGGCACCGGCTCCGACAACAGCGCCGACAGCTGCACCTACCGCAGCACCAACCAGTGCTCAGGCTGATGGAGAATGGGAAATTGCAATCGAGGGGGTTGAAAAATCACCTGCAGTGTTCAATGAAGCAGAAGCGGCGAAGGTCGGTCTTATCAAGCAGAAGGCAAGTGTAAAGGACAAGGATACATCACTTCCTGCACAGGAGTGGGATGGCGTATCACTTGAAAAGGTGCTTGAACACTACGGGGTGAAGACATACACGACAGTCAAGGTTGAATCTTCAGACGGCACATTCAAGGAATATACACCTGACCTGATTTCATCAAGCAAGGCGCTCCTTGGCTTCAAGGCTGATGGCAAGGAACTAGAAGAGGGAATCGGCCCTGTGCAGCTGGTTGTGGATGGAAAAGGTCCTAACTGGTGGATTGTGAACGTAACAAGGATAACAGTCATAAAGTAGTTGCTGATTTGGATTCGGGGAGGTGGCAGTGATCAGAAGGAAGATAACATACGCAGTCTTGTTCACCAGTCCCTTCATCCTTATTTTCCTTTCGCTTTTCATCGGAAGGTATCCGATTTCGTTCGGAAGGATAGTTGAGATACTTTGGAGCAGGTTGTTCGGCGGACCAGGTATTGAGATGGATGTCCTGACGACCATAGTATGGGATATCAGACTTCCCAGAGCGCTTCTCGGCGCTCTGGTAGGTTCAAGCCTTGCTGTGAGCGGCGCTGCTTTCCAGGGCCTCTTCAGGAACCCACTGGTAAGCTCTGGAATGCTTGGCGTAAGTTCCGGTGCCGGATTCGGAGCGGCGCTTGCAATACTCATCTTCAGCCAGTCATTCTACATATACCCGTTTGCATTCTTTTTCGGACTTTCAGCGGTGATCCTCAGCTATCTGATCGGTACGATATACAAGACGACACCATCGATCATGCTGGTACTCAGCGGGGTCATTGTTTCTCAGATATTCTCCTCACTGATCTCACTTGTCAAGTTTGCGGCCGACCCCCAGGACCAGCTGCCTACCATAGTGTTCTGGCTCATGGGAAGCCTTGCTTCATCACGGTACAAGGATGTGGCCTTCGCGGTCATTCCCATAGGCATAGGCATATCAGGATTGTTTCTCCTGAGATGGAGGATAAATGTCCTCTCCATGGGTGACAAGGAGGCAAAGACACTAGGGATTAACACCAGGGTCACGAAGAGCCTGATAATCCTGTTCGCTACACTGTCGACTGTAGGTGCTGTATGTGTTAGCGGAATAGTAGGCTGGGTTGGCCTTGTCATACCGCATATCGGAAGGATGGTTGCAGGCAATGACAACAGGACGCTGATTCCTGTTTCCATATCCCTCGGGGCAAGCTTCATGATTATTGTTGACCTTCTTGCGAGGAATCTGACGGGTTCTGAGATACCACTCGGAATACTCACCTCACTTATAGGTGCGCCCTTCTTCGTTTATCTGCTGAAGAAGACGAAAGGGAAAGGCTGGTAAATATGGCGATTATTGAGATAAACAATGCTGGATTCAGCTACGGGGAAAGAAGAATTTTTAAAAACATAGGATTCAAGGTGGAACCAGGGGAAATCTACTGTGTCTTCGGACCTAACGGATGTGGAAAGTCCACGCTCCTTGAATGTGTACTTGGTCTCCTGAAGCTTGACGAGGGTGAGATACTCATCGGTGGAAAGAACTCTCAGAGCATGAAGCCCTCAGAGCTTGCAAGATACGCGGCATACGTACCTCAGATGCATGAGAAGACCTTCCCTTACAAGGTCATTGATTTCGTTCTGATGGGAAGGGCAGCTTACACCAAAATGATCGGTTCGCCGGGAAAAGCAGACATCAGGATTGCTGAAAACGCACTTGATGCACTTGGGATAGGTAATTTCAGGGACAGGCCATATACTCAGCTCAGCGGCGGCGAGCTCCAGCTTGTAATGATTGCAAGAGCCCTGGCCCAGGAAACGCCGGTAATTGTGCTTGATGAGCCCACGAGCCATCTTGACTTCAAGAATGACATTGCCATACTTGAAACCATCGCACATCTTGCGAAGGAAAGGAACCTCGCGATACTCATGGCCACCCATTTCCCTAACCAGGGATTCTTCTTTGAGTATAAGAACCTGCCAGTTGAAATACTCCTGATGGGTTATGAGAACAATCTGCTGGCAGGAAAGCCTTCGGATGTATTCACAGAGGAGAACATGCGGGTGGTATTTGGTATGGACAGCAGGGTGATTGCCTGCGAGACTGAGGAGCAGAAGATACTGAGGCAGATCGTGTCCATAAGGTCTGAATCGTCATGCCGCTGATTTTATGGAGGTAACATACAGATGGTGAAGAGACTTGGAGCAATATTGGCATTGACCCTCCTTTTACTTGGAGCATCAGGTTGCCAAACGAAGACAAACCCTACGGTTCAGACTGAAAGCATCGCCATGGTGTCCGTTACCGATTCCTTCGGGAGAGAGGTCAATGTACCTGTGGATCCGGAAAGAGTCGCATGCCTGTATGCATTCACAGGTCATGTGACTACACTATTGGATAAAGGTCCTGACATAGTAGCGGCGGTTGAAGGTCTCAAGAGAGACAAGCTTCTGACCCAGATGGTTCCTGAGATACTAACGGCGTTCATACCGCTCAGTGCGGACAAGATAAATGTGGAGGAGCTCATTAAATCTGACCCTGACCTTATTTTCATAAGGGAAGACACCGCTAAGGACGAAAGGGAGATAGAACAGCTGGACAAGACAGGTATCCCATATATCATAATCAGTGATACGACCATGGAGCAGCAGATGGAAGCCATAGGCATCATAGGAAAGGCACTTGGGAAGGAAGCTGAAGCAGATGAGTACCTTCGCTTTTACCAGGGTTCTATCGACAGGGTCAAGGCGGTAATCGATGAGATACCAGAGGCTGAAAGGGTAAGGGTCTTCCACAGTGTGAATGAAGCCACAAGGACAGATTTCAAGGATACCCTTCCGGCAGAGTGGACTGCTGCCGCAGGTGCGGTCAACGTGTCTGTCAACAGCGACCTAAGGTTCACCGACAACAAGTATTTTGCTAGCCTTGAACAGATATACCTTTGGGAGCCTGATGTGATCCTGGCTCATGAGGATGCAGCCCTGGAGTATATAACTACAAATGAACAATGGGCAGCTCTTGAAGCAGTCAAGTCAGGCAAAGTGTTCAAGATGCCAAACGGAATATCCAGATGGGGACATCCGGGCTCTCTTGAGACCCCGCTTGCCATCCTCTGGACAGCAAAGGCACTTTACCCTGACAGGTTCACGGATTTGGACATGTCAGCAGAGACAAAGGACTTTTATCTGAAGTTCTTCGGCATAGAACTTTCTGAAGAGGCCGTAGCAGACATACTCACTGGATCAGGCATGAGGATCCCTAAGTAGACCGGTCAAGATGTTTAGTATAGTTATGAAAGGAGCCACAGGATGAAGACGATCTTCTGCATAGATGACACTGACAACATAACAAGCACAAGAGGAACGGGAGAGCTTGCAGCGATGCTCATAGGTGAGATTGAGTCAAGAGGCTGGGGCAAGGGAGGCTACATAGTGAGGCACCAGCTGTTTGTGCATCCTGATGTGCCATACACATCCCACAACAGCTCAATGTCCTTCACCCTTGATGTGGAAGAGGATGCACTAAGTGAAATCATAGGATTTTCCGGCCGGTTCCTGGAAGAGATGAGCGAACCTGGCTCAGATCCCGGACTATGTGCTGCAGTCACTGATAAGCTCAATGACTCTTTAAGCCTCATCGAATTCGGAAAGGACGCAAAATGCACTGTCCTGACAAAATATGATGCCTATTCACTGGCTGACAGGCTCGGAATACATCTCTCAGAGCACGGAGGCACCGGAATGGGCGTAATAGGTGCCCTGGCGGGAGTAGGCCTGAGGCTCAAGGGTACTGATGGAAGGGTAAGGGGCAAGTACTTTGAAGACGAGAAGAACCAGATAAAGAGCGTAAAAGATATCTTAAGCAATTCAACCATAGAGGTCGTTTCCACGAAGGATGGCATTGCCCTCGACGGTGATGAGAAAGTGCTTCTTGGAGAAAAGGTCAAGGGCGTATATATGTATGGCAGATCAGTGCTCCTTGTATGCCAGAACCTGGCCGCAGACAAGGAAGCCCCATGGCAAACCTGCCCCATGGAATATATAAAGAGCATTTCGGGATAGTAGGATAACTGTATTTTGCTCCAGTAATTCCCGTGGCTTATCACTTTCAATATTGGAAAGATATAAATATTTGATAAACAATGTATTAAGTAAATGAACAGTTGAAAAATGGCTCTCACTGCAAATCCACCTGATATGCAAACAATTTTAATCATGTATGGGCCGCAACGGTTTGAGGGCATTGAAACATGCATCGCGGGCCTGTTTTGACAACTACAAACCAAATGTCGTTCATATGTCAAAAAGTGATAATCTTGATATTGTTTATTGTAAGTGCTATTTTTGTTCTGTAGGATGCATCAGAGCCGGAATCGCACAATCTAAGGACAACATATCTTAAAGCGTATGCGAACCGACCCTCTGGGTCGGTTTTTGTCATTACACGTATTTTCAGCGCATTTTACTGGTTTTTCTGCAAACTGCTTCTGCCCTTCCAGCAATGCCAAACGCTTCTATTCTGCATCTGCAATAGTCTCAATGGTTTTCCAGCGCTAATCGCTGCACAGAAGAATTCAAATATCCAGAGCAAGGCTGTAGTCCTCGGGACAGTATCCTAAATCAACCGCGATTTTTGCTGGTCCTTGCATTCCTCAGTCAAGTCATCATCATATGTATTAGAGGAAAGGGACATTGCAGTCGGGTTGATTGCATGGTTCGGCAGAACCGTTGTGTAAGGATCGCTTAGCTCTAGTAAAGGCTGCTGCCAGGAGGATTCGGAACCCATGACTCGCTTCCGCTTAAAGAAAAAAGTAGTCGCAACTGTTAGCTTGATGGTGCAGCGATGAAGACCAAGTACTCAGATGAGTGCGAAAAATCTTACTTGCGTCATTAGGATACTGGAAGTCGCCTGCAACAATGACCTCCGCGTTTGATATCTGCTTTATCTGAACTTTCAGCGTATTACCTTTGAATCAAAAGGAGACGATAATATGCACAAGGTGAGAGGTGACCCTGAAAAAAGACTTCTCATGCTGATTGCAGCCGTATTCACGGCACTGATTATGTTTGGATCGCGCTCTGTATTCGCAAGTGAACTTGGAACTGACCCTTTGCCTGAAGAGACGGCTGTGGTTGAGACTATCCCTGAAGAGACAGCAGTTGAACCTGCACCGGATCCGGTACAGGAGATGCTGCCACCGGAGGAGACGGCACTGGAACCAGCTGCACCGGTAACAGAACCGACAGAACCGGCGCCAACTGAAGAGCTACCACCTGAGGAGACGGCCCTGGAGCCAGCTGACCCGGCAACCGAGCCGGCAGAACCTGCACCCGAAGGTGTCATACCGACGGATGAGGCAGCTGCGCAAGTTGATGCCATGTTGCCTGTAAACGAAGAGATTGTGCCAGCACCGGAAAATCTGACAGAACCTGTCACAGAGCCGGATGCCACAATTGATGAAGCCTTGCCTGCTGAAGAAGCAATGGAGATGCCGGTTGAAACGGCGCCAGTGCCTGAAAGCGGAGCAGGGCTTGATGTGTTTAACGTGGAGGCTACTGAACTGGTGGACCCGGCTGGATATGTATATGATGCGGTAAGCAAGGCGCCTATCACAGGTGCGACGGTGACTCTGTACAAGAAGATAGATGGAGGGACCGGTGAGGGCATATATATCAACTATCTTGATCCGAACCCGCAGGTCACATTGGAAGACGGACACTATTCTTTCTTGGTGGGTGTAGGTGACTACAGGCTTGAAGCGAGCAAGGAGGGTTATGTGGCAGCTTCGGCAGAGTTCACACAGGAGTCCATAATTGAGCTTCCGCTGCGAAGGATCGACTTCTACCTGCTTCCGACGAGCCAGGGATGGATATGCATCGATGGTGATGTGCAGATAAACCAGGACCTGATACTTCCAGGAACAGACATTGACCTGACATCTGCGAATACCGACAACACATTCAAGAGCATAACGCTCCTGGATAACAAGACAATATCAACAAGGGTGCTGGCACCAGGTGAAACGGACCTTATCGGTTCGGAATCCACGGCAAGCTCAGGAGATGTAT
This sequence comes from Youngiibacter fragilis 232.1, assembly GCF_000495435.3. Taxonomy (GTDB): domain Bacteria; phylum Bacillota; class Clostridia; order Clostridiales; family Clostridiaceae; genus Youngiibacter; species Youngiibacter fragilis. The sequence goes on from NZ_AXUN02000222.1 coordinate 12,596, forward strand.
CGATGACCGCTCCAATCATAACTATCAAGAGCGGGGCAAGGATATTGACGCATACCAATAATGAGTTCCTGGCTGGAGCCATATTGATGACAGCGATGGACACAAAGGAGACTACCATAGCAGATTTCATACCATCAGTCCAGATAGACAAGGCTGAGACGAAGATTGAGATCGGTGAGAACACTGTAATCAGGGGAGGAGATATAACACTAGTTGCAAAGTCTGACAACGAGTACGTATTCCCGGAAAGCGTAACTGAGGCCAGCCTGGTTGAAAAGGCTGTGACTACGGGAATTGACATGCTGCAGGACATAAACCTGCTTGCAGCTGTGGCCGTATCAGATTCTGATGCGTCCATAACTGTGGGAAAAGGTTCTGAAATAAGCGGCAATACCTTTACCGCGACGGCGAAGAGCTACACCAACGCATCCACATCGCCTATAGCGATGGGTGTAGGTGTTTCAGTCGGAGTGGCAAGCTCAAATGCTTATGTAGTAGTACACGGAAGCATAACTACAGAAGGGGACTGCTACCTTAACGCACTATCCGACAATACCCTTCAGGTGGTCGGAAGCGCAAGCGGAATAGGCGGAGTGAGCTTCGCGGTTGCTGTCAGCGTCCTCAATTCTGATGCGACAGTGCATACATCCGATACCTCGACGTTGAATGTCGGGGGAAACCTTACGCTTCTGTCTGAAACTGTAGACAGGAACGTGACGCTGGCAAGGTCCAAGACAGGAGACAGCGGAAAGGTAGGAATGGCAGTCGCAGTCTCATATGAGAATGGGACAACTAATTCTTTGCTTGATGGTAATGCTACAGTTGCAGGGGACATGGAAGTAAGGGCCTATGCGACTAAAGATGCGATTAACATGGACAAGATGTTCGGGCAGATACCTTCAACTTCCGTAGGCGTTTGTGCCCAGACCGGAGTTAATACGACAACATTCGGAAACCTTCTGGATGATTATCAGGGCACTTTGAAGACAATGATAATGGACAAGGCGAAGGTTCTCTTCGGTAAGGTCAAGGACCTTGTGAAGAAGAAATCGGATGAGCAGCAGACCGAAGGTAAGAAGACACAGTCACAGACATCAGCCTTCGAGCTGGCGGCTGCAGTTGCTGTGTACCTTGACATCAATACTGCCACGGCCAGGATAGGACTGCCGCTTGGCACGACGTTTGCGGTAGTGAAGACGATTGGGTCCGCAACAGTAAATGCCATAGCGGAAAGCCAGCCGTATGTCATGGCGTCAGGAGCCATATCAGAGACTGAGAAGACAGCCGAACCCCAGACAGAAGAGGAGAAGAAGACCGAGTTCGCAGGGTCTGCTGCAGTGGCCATAGGCATATTCACGAATAATGCGTATGCTTTCATAGCAGACAACGCATCCGTGGACTCAGCTCATGACCTTGTTGTTAAGGCCGAGTCGCTCAACGACTTCGAATTCATGTGGGGAAAGAACATAATCCAGGAGCTCTACAAGACATACCTTGCACTTGGAGGGTCACCCACATACAAGTCGAGCGAAGGCTGGAAGATGGTCTATACCGGTGATGTAATACTGGTTGACCATGAAAATGCGACAAACGGGACACCGGGTAACTACTACATGTACGTGGCAGAAGTCAAAGATGGCATGGTAGTATACGGACAGACCATGGACCTTAAGGCCATAGACTTCACATCAGGAATGTGGTTCGACCTCGGTTCACTGGAGCAGGTCACTTCAGGGGACGGAGAGGTCAGCGTAAAGACTGGAGATGTGGTTGAGGTTCTTGAGGGTCATGCTGCAGGAGGAGAGGAAGGACATCTTTACAAGTATCTTGGAGAGGTTCCGGCATCAATCAACCTGACCACTGAAAACTATGCCAATGAACTGCTTTGGGAGGACATGGGCGCTGACTGGCAGTACAGGGGCGGTGAGCTTGTAAGGACTTTCAGCACGTACCTTGACAGCTTCGGGTATGACAACAACTTCGTCAACACCTGGACCCAGAGTACGGCAAAGGGTGCGAATGTAAGCATATGCGGAGCGGTATCGGTAATTGACCTGAATGGAACTGCGGAAGCATATATAGGAAGCAATGCGAAGATCAACCAGCTTACAGACACTACTTACAGGACAGGACTTCAGAAGGTATCTGTCAGTTCAATGGTTGTGAACGAGGCGATACATCTTGGCGGAAATATTGAGGTGCCTGGATTGTCAGGAGGCGGCAAGTCCCTGAAGATCAAGGGGTCTATAGGTGGAACCGGAGTTGAGGCTGAGGGCGGAGCCCTTGGAGGTACGGTAATAATAGTAGGATATGACAACGTGTCGACAGCGATAATTGAGGACGGAGTTGTGCTATACGCAGATGCGCTTGATGTTTCGGCTGATACGAGCTCCTTCAGCTTCTCGTTCTCTGCATCAGGCGGAACTGCAGGAACTTTCGCATTCAACGGCACCTTCTCCATAATCGACATCAACAACAAGACGTGGGCGGGCATAGAGAACGGCGCAAGGATAGTCATCGGGGATTACGGTACTCCAAAGACAGAGTCTGTATTAAGGATCCATGCCAAGGATACAAGCTTCATCATAAACCTTACGGGCGGTATCGCAACATCAAACAGCATAGGCATAGGGGCGTCAATAGCAATTGATGAGATTACCAGGGATACAAGAGCTTTCATAGGGAACGAGCTGCTTTCTGCAACGTCTGATGGAAAGCCTGGAGAAGCGGAGTTCACGGTAATCGCAAACGGACCTGTCACCATAGAGGCGAAGAACGACGGATTCATATTCTCACTGGCACTCGCCGCGGCTGTAGTCAAGGAGAAGACGCCTGATCCGAACAAGCCTGCAGAGCCAAAGAGCGAGAGCAAGTTCGGACTGGGTATATCGGCTGAGGTTGTCATAAATGAGATGGGTGACACTGCGGTTGCGTTTATACATGATGCTTCGCTCAAAGGAGTCTCACTTGCAATGAAGGCCGGTAACAGGACGCTCATCATCGGTGCTGGAGGATCGATGTCGATAGTCACCACTAAGGGAACGTCAGTAGGATTGGCAGGGTCGTTTGCCTATAATGACATAACAAACGTAACCAAGTCGCTGACGGACAACTCCAATGTCGTGCTTACAGGAAGCTATGATTCAAGCGCCGACGGAAGCGAGAGGATAATTTCTATCTGCGCCAGCGGTTCAGCGTCCACAAGCTCGAACAGCGCAAGCATTGCAGGGCAGGTAAGCATCAACACCATAGGAAGTCAGACGGCAGCGTCGATAATCAACCTTTCAGATATATCTGCAAACAATGTTATTCTGATGAGCAAGGACAATTCGCTGATTTTCTCGATTGCGGGGGCTCTGGCATACGGTGGCAAGGGAGGAGTAGGAGTATCCATTGCGTTCAATGACGTACCGGCTCTTGGAGGGAGAAATTACACGGCAGCTACAATCGAAGCATCGGATGTCAAGGCCGCGGGCTTCCTTGACATAGATGCGGAGACGAAGGGGAAGATCATAGCGATAACCGCCGCGCTTGGTGCAAGCAAGGAAGGCATGGCAGGTGCCCTGTCAGTTTCAGTAAACACTATCATCGGGGATACGAAGGTGTTTGTTAGCGGGAAGAAGACACTGGGTCAGGATATTGAAGGCGCTGTGACAATGGATGCCATAGATGACTCTTACATATTCTCACTGGCAGGATCGCTTGCAGCATCTGACAAGGCTTCGTTTGGTATCGCATTGTCATATAACGAGATAGATAAGGTCGTCACTGCGTATTTGCTTGATACGAAGCTTGATGCAGCTTCACTTGCGATGAAGTCTTCGTCTGATGCCACAATAGTCAACATAACAGCTGGCGGTGCGGTAGCGAAGACTCTGGCTGCAGGAGGATCCGTATCAGTAAACAACATCGGGGCAGACACTGAGACGTATATCAGGAATTCGGAAGTAGGTACATTGAACAGCATCACACTTGAGGCGAAGGACGACCTGAAGATAGGAGCGATAGCAGGAACGGTTGCAGGAGCAGGAAAGGCGGCTTTCGGATTAGCGATTGCCACGAACAACATAGGGTCAGCTGACAAGCCGACAAACACCAGGAGCTACATAGAGAATTCAAAGGTTGTTTCAACAGGTGGCGGACTTACAGTCAGTGCCATCGCGACTTCGGTCATAAAGAACCTGACAGGAGCAGGAACCATAGCAGGGGACGCAGGTATCAGCGGAGCTGCTTCAATAAACAACATCTATTCACTTATTGAAGCGTTCATCAAGGACTGCGGGACAACAGAGAGATACGTACGGGTCATGGGCGACCTGATCCTGAAGGCAGAAGACCACTCCACAGTAAGTATAATATCAGCGACACTTGCAGTATCAGGAAAGGTTTCAGCAGGCGCAGCAGTGGGAACGGTAAATATCGGCACACTGGCAAAGCCTCATGTCATAAGCGCGAACATCGACAATTCAAAGGCCGAATCAACAGGCGGCAAGGCGGAGCTTACGGCGAAGGCGGATGCAGTGATCTTCAACTTCACTGCTGGTATTGCAGTAGGCGGAAATGCAGGTGCACAGGGTTCAGTATCGGTTAATAATGTAAGGACGAATACCGGAGCTGAGATAAGGAACAATTCCGTAGTGAATGCCAGGACCGGAGTCAGCCTTAAGGCTCATGCAAGCAACAGGGATTCCATACCATCGAGTGCAGTGACAGCGGGAGAACAGGATGGAAACACCGGATCACTTGACATGGAATCAGACGATGATTCGGAGGATGACCGGCGTATAACCACAATACAGTCACTTGCGGGAGCAGTTGCAGGGGGAGGCTCAGGAAGCATAGGAGCAGCGGTTGCAACAAATGATGTAAGGATGAACGTCAATGCAGCTGTAGTATCCTCGACTGTAACTTCTTCAGATGGACAGATCAGTATCGAGGCCATCTCTGAAGCATCTATCGAGACACTGTCAGCAGCCATTGTCGTCTCTAACTATGTATCGGTTGCAGCAGGTGTATCGCTCAACAAGATTGAAAATGACACGAATGCCTATATCAAGGACAGCACCGTAACTGCAAACTATGTTGAGAATGACCCTCAGAAGGTATCAGGAGTGCTGCTTGTTGCGAAGGATACCTCAAGCATAATTGCTGTAGCCGGACAGGTTAACGTGGCGGTATCGGGCGGAGGACTCGGAGCAGCCGCAGCCTTCAATGAGATTTCAAATGAAGTAAGGTCACATGTCGAAAACTCCACCATAACATCAAAGAGCAGCCTGTTACTTGTTGCGGATTCTGATTCTGAAATCAAGGCTATAGCAGCAGGCGGAGGCTTCGGGCTTTATGTCAGCCTTACCGGATCCGTTGCGAAGAACACCATAGCGAACAGCGTATTTGCCAGCATATACAGTTCAACAGTTACCGCTGACAAGGGCGTATACCTTGATTCAGTCAACTCATCAAGCATATCGGCACTGGCAGGGGCACTCAGTACCTCAGCGTATGCAGCTATAGGCGGATCAGTCGCGATAAACAATATCGGGTGCAGATCGGCAGAGGCTGATGACGGATATGTGGAAAATGACAACTCCAATGACAATGGCACAAAGGTAACGCTAAGTGACATAGCGACTGTCGGAACGAAGAGCTGGATAGAGAATTCCAGGATAATATCCGGAAGTATCGTGAAACTGCATGCATCCACCGATTCGATGATTAAGAGCATATCGGCAGCTGGCGGCGGAGCTTTAGTTGCGGTGAACGGGTCCATATCCATGAACAACATCTATATGGATACTGAAAGCTATATCAAGGGCTGCATCGATACGCTAGACCCTGCAGTGAAGCTTGTAAGATCGGAGAATGACATCTGGATCGAGGCATACGATAATTCAGCGGTAAGCGCTATTGCTGGAAATGTCTCAATAGGTGCAGTAGGTGCAGGTGCGGCGGTAAGCACAGTGAACATCGGTGACGGGACCCATGTCAACAGGACAAGGGCATACATAGACAGCTCAAGCGTCACATCAGTAAACGGATCGATAAACCTGAAGGCCCTGACCAATTCCTTCATATTCAACATTGCGGCGGGAGTAAGCATCGGCGGAACGGGAATCCAGGGGTCTGTAGCTGTTAACAACGTTACCGCCAGGACTTCGGCAGAGATAGTAAACGGGTCAAAGGTGACGGCAGAGAACAGCGTAACTCTTATGGCCCTGATTGAAAAGAGGGAGACGATCCCGGCATCAATGCTTCAGGCTGATGGTGGAGAAGAGATGGTCTCAAGCTTCGACGGAAACGCAGATGACGATGACGGGACTGATGAGAAGAAGGAGACATCACACTCGCTGAAGACCATACAATCTATCGCGGGCAGTGTTGCAGGCGGTGGTTCAGCAGGACTCGGTGCTTCAGTTGCAACAAACAACGTGAAGAACACAGTGGAAGCTTCAATAACCAAGTCAGTCGTGAAGTCAATTGCCGGCAACGTCATACTTGAAGCCAAGTCAGAGGCAAGCATAGAGACAGTGTCTGCAGCGATTGCAGGCGGAGGAAGCTATGCATTAGCAGCTGCCGTATCGCTCAACTGGATAAGGAACAGCATTTCAGCATTTGTTTCGGACAGCAGGGTAACCTCAGAGAACGCGTCTGCATATGTAAATGGGGGTACGGTACCTGGAATAACGATCAGTGCCAAGGATACCTCGGTAATAAGGTCTGTTGCCGGGCAGGTAAGCATCGGAGGTTCCGCGCTGGGAGCTGGAGCTGCATACAACGAGATCGGCAGCACTGTGAAGGCCTATGCTGATACATCGTCAGTGCTTACTTCAAAGGGAAGCATCCTTCTGATTGCAAAGTCAGATGCAACCATAGAGACAATAGCGGCAGGAGGAAGCCTGTCATCTGGTGCATCAGTCGCTGGATCGGCTGTCATCAATATCCTCGGGAACGACACTGAAGCTTATATGGACCATTCGACGGCAGATGCGGACGGAAACGTCCATATCCTTGCTGATTCGCAGAATACCATCAATGCATTCGGTGGAGCACTCGCAGGAGGAGCTATTGGAGTCGGTGCGGTTGCAGTTGTCAATGATGTGGAGAACACAACACTTGCCTATAGCTCGCATTCTGACATTAAGGCCAGGGGCAAAAAGGAAGAACTTGACGTCAAGTCATGGGATGAATCTGGAGCAGAGAGCCTCGTGAAGGCAAAGGGTCTGTTCATAGTTGCCGACTGTGATGACAAGGTCACCGTATATTCGGGATCTGTTTCAATCGCAGCAGGAGCCCTTTCCGGACAGCTTTCAGTAACTGTTGTCAGTGATACGACGAAGGCGTATATTGTGGCATCCACGATCAACAGTCTGTCTGAGCCTGGCATGTGGGTAAAGGTAAAGGCCCATCAGGGTACGGACGTGGATGTCAGGGCCGGAGGGCTTACAATCGGCACTGTAGCTGTAGGAGCTGCGGTAGACCATACGAACATAAAGAACACAACATATGCTTACATAGACAAGGATAGTGTCACAAGGTCCGCAGTACACGGACAGGACATCGAGGTCACCACAGACACCCTTGAAGATGTCGATGTTGTGGTTGCAGGCGTGTCATTATCTGCATCGATGTACATATCAGTATCGGTATCTGGTTCGGTTTCAGTAGCACTCGTTGATTGTGACAACAGAGCTTATGTCGCCGATTCTGATGTGACTGCACTTGATAAGCTGTCAATACTCGCGAATGATGTTGCCAATGTCAGTTCAACCTCATATCTCCTCGCTGCGTCAACCTTCGCGGGAGCTGGCGGCACAGTATCAGTGAATACTTTAAAGAGTTCAACCATAGCCGAGTCTAAGGGTGGTAACCTCAAGGCTTACGGAGCAATGGAAATCAGAGCTGCGGCAAGCGATAAGGTCGTGACAGTATTGGGGACAATGGGTGTCGGAGGAGCGGCAGGACTTGCAGGAGCCGTATCGGTCAACACCATAGAAACAACGACCGAGGCAAATGTCATGAAGGGTGCTACAAAAGCCCTGATCAACAAGGATCATACAGGCACGTCACTTCAGACGGTAAAGGTTTCAGCTACGAATACCTCAACAATTGACGGAAAGGGAGGTTCGCTTGGAGCTGGTATAGGAGCAGGAATTGGAGCGACAGTTGATGTCGCTGCAATCAGGAACAGGGTAGTTGCAAGTGTGGGACTTGAAACAGAGATTTATGCATCCGGAGATATTACAATCGAAGCCATTTCAACGAAGCATATCTACTCAAAGGTATCTTCCATGGCTGGAGGACTTCTTGGAGTAAGCGGAGCGGTATCTGTGATAAGCATCGGCGAAGCTATGGACGAGACTGCCGGTGATGAGTTTGCGATCACCAACAAAGATGGTGACAGCCTCATGACCCAGGTATCAGGAGATACAAAGATAGGGTCAATGGGATTAGGAAGCGACGGCACATCGATAAGGGCAGGCTCCATGCTCAGTACGATGGAGGAGCCTGACATAGCGGCTTTAGTCGGAACAGCTGCCAATACCGAAGGAAAGGTGACCGCAGCATTCATAGAAGCTGCAGCGTCATCAGCTGGCAGAGTGGTTGTAAAGGCAGGCGGAAAGCTGACAGTCAAGGCAGACAGCATCGTATCCATTGAAGCTTCCATGGACAACCTGGCACTCGGTGCATATGGAATAGGAGCGGTCGTAGCGGCAGTAAGGACCAACGAAAGGACAAGTGCCTTCATAGGAGACTATGCGGATATACTCGCAGGAAGCCTGCTGATCATGGCGGAATCGGATGAATCTGCACTTGCAGAAGGAAAAGCGGCAACAGGAGGATTCCTTGTCGGGATAACTGCCAACATCGCAGATGTTTCGATAAAGCCAACAGTCAAGGCTTATATAGGAAGCAATGCATATGTGTTCTCCAAGGGTGATGCGGAGATAGCTGCAATTGTTACGCCCAAGGCTTCTGCGGTTGTTCAGGGTACCACGGCATCGGGTGGAGTAAGCGTTGGAGTTTCCAGTTCAACAGCAAAGGCTGAACCTGATGTCAGTGCATGGATCGGGGATTACTCAAGGGTAATGGCAGGAACAATATTCCTGAATGGAAATCCGAATCTGAAGTTCTCAAGCTCGGCGATAATGTCTGAGGAAGGGACGCTGACATTCAAGGACAACTATGTTGAGACAACAGGGACAATGACCTTTGCCCAGGATGCGGTGAACGGGGATACCATAACAAGGTCTTCAGGAAGCTGGATAGCAGATGGCTACAAGGCTGAAGACGGCATCGTAGTCGTCAGGGGAACACAAACCACGCAGTACATCATACACTCGCTGACGGCAGAAACACTTACTTTAGTTGAAAAAGGCGCGGTAGCGGCAGGTGCTGAAGATAACGTCAAGGTCTATTCGGACAGGCCGGACACCATAACAAGAAGCGTCGGCAGCTGGGGGACCGATGGATTCGAAGCCGGGCAGGCAATTGTGGTTGCTGGGTCATCGCTTAACAACGGGGCCTATGAGATCAGGGAAGTCACTGAAACAGAGCTTATCCTCATGCAGAACTACGGACTCAAGTACGAGGTAAATGCGGGAGCATCGGTGACAGCGGACACGAACGACAGGATAAGAAGAGGCTCAGGAAACTGGTATGGCGACGGCTTCAGGGCAGGTCAGGAGATAAGGGTATCGGGAACTGCATCAAACGATGGGACATATATCATCGAATCAGTATCATCGGATGGCAAGTACCTTGTGCTTCAATCGAAGGACAGGCTTACAGTTGAGGTAACCGCAGCGGCTGCATTTGTGGTAGTCGATCCAGAAGAAATAAAGCCTCAGCTTACTGTAAGCGCGATAGTACTGTTACCGGACAATGGAAGCGGCATTACGGCAAACGCTGACGCCAAGGCAAGCAGCGGAGCTCTTCTGATCGGTGTCTCAAGCACAGATGCACTGGCATCGACGACCAGCTTGGTTAATGCCTATACAGGAACCGGAGTAAGGGTCGATGCTGCAGGGATAGCTGAAATCAATGCCTATGCATATACCAGCCAGAAGGCCATAGGCACCTCCAATACCGGAGGTATTGTGGCAAAAGGCGGAAACACTGCAAGGGCGGAGTCAACTGGTACGATCAGTGCATACACTGGAACCGGACTCAGGATAGCTGCGGACGAACTGAGGATAACCGCTTTCGGAGACGAGAAGAACCTTTCTGATTCAACAGCCGGAACAGGAGGACTTGTGGCCGGGTCAGCTGCAAAGGCAGAGACTTCAAGCACAAGCACTACCAGGGCGGAGATAGGAAACAGCGCTGAAAGGATCAGCCTCATAGGGCTTCTCATCTATGCTGACCATACATCAAGGTTTGACGGAAAGGTGGACAGCACAAGCGCATCCCTTTTAGGTTTCAGCGGAGCAGAGGCCATAAACAGCGTGAATGCAGGGGTAACCATTAAGATAGGTGACGTCACCATACCTGCATACAACATAGTTGCAACAGCCATAAACAGCTCTTCCAAAGATTACATAGGCGGATCGTACAATGCGTGGTCAGGGTCCGGCGGAGGCCTTGTGGATGTTCCGGCAACCAGAAGCCTGAGCACCATAATCCACACCACTGGAATCGAGGTAGCTGATGGAGCAAGCCTGGAGGTAATTGGTGACAAGTATTATCCGGGAAGCCTGGCACTTTCAGCGCTTAACAGCGTATACGCGAGAGACAAGGTAAGGCTTGTAAGCAGTGGAGCAATAGCACTTGCCAAGGCAAGCTCGAAGGTCGAGACAATTGCGCTGACTGCATATGTGACTGTAGGGAATGCTGACCTGAAGAGCGTAGGGGACATTGACCTTTCTGCAAGGACAATGGCTGACATGATTACTGACACATTCGTGCACACATCAGGTGGAGCAGGTGCCGCACAGGGAGATTCCAGGTCCTTTGTCAAAGCGGTTAACACAATAACGCTTAACAGCGGGGCTGACCTCTTCTCAGAAGGAGAAGTCAATCTGCTTGCTGGAGCTAACAGCAGCGGAGAAGTAAATACCTATAACCTGAAGTCAATGACATACCTTGAGAACTATACGGCATTTCCTGTAAATACGAATCCTGATGCGGTAGCTGGCTTCGACCAGACAAACAACGTCACGGTGAATTCCGGAGCGCTGGTAAAGGCTGTGAAGGATGCGAACCTTATTGGTGAGACAGGCATTACGATACTTGAGAGCCGTGGAACAGGTAAGGATTACTACAGGAGCGCGATAGGAGCTGAGATACGCTATGAGAGCACACCTATGGCAAGTACCGGAACGATCAGGGCAGACGGAGAGATCCATGTTGGAATCAGGAACAAGCAGAGGTTAATATTTGACTCGGAAGGGAATGTCACTGAAAAGTCCGACGGGATCACATTCACAAAGACAAGGGAGCTTCTCTCAGCAAGCATCATCGCTGAGCTTGAAAGGCTGCAGCTCCTTAAGGAGCAGTATGCCGGAACTGAAGCAGGGTCAGCGTTCGCGCAGGAGCTTGACTTCAGGCTTGCAGAGCTGACCCAGCAGGGCTACACGGTGGTAATCACAACAAGTGGCAGCTATACCTATTACTCTATCGACCTTGATGTCTATGTGGACGTAATAAGGGTTGATGACATCTGGGCACAGTCGTCGAACATCAACGTTATCGGGACAAGCTTCATTGGTACAGGAAAGCTCTCTGCACCTGGGGATGCTGAGATAATCATTCAGAATTCAGGTCCTGCATTCCTCATAGTGAACAGGCTTACTATTCCTGAGACTGAGGGCGGATACATAAGGTTCAACGGAACTAATGTGACTGGCACGACGCCGGCAGAATTCAACCTGAACCTCAACAACCTGAACAGGATCAAGGCAGCGGCATTCACAGCGGTAACAAGCAATGCTACATCGGCGGCTCCGAAGATCAATGTGGTGAGTTCCTACAACGGGTCCCTCAGGAAGCCTGACATAACGCTCCTGGGGACAATAAGCAACATAGGTGTTCCTCCGAGATTCGGTGATGTGCTTATAACCAGCACCGGAAGCGTATACGTAAGGTCAGACATCAATGCAGGGACACTTAACATAAGTGCTTCAGCAAGCATGGTGCAGAGCTACAAGGATACGTTCATAAATGTCGGGGGAGAGGTAAGGGTCCATTACAGCAGCATGGCGACGCGTCAGCAGAACATAACAAACTCAAGGCTTGCAAATATGCTGATACCGATAAGCTATCCTCAGGGATACGCTGCAGACTCTCCTGAAAGGACGATAATGAACAGTCTCCTTGCAGGGATACTTTCAGTTGCGAACAGGCAGGACGCTAAGCTCAGCGAGCTCAGGGCAGCGAACATATTCATAGCTGCAAGGTACCTGAACGTCAACGGGCTCATCGAGGCGGGACACGCGACACAGAGCGCTTACCTTGCAGGATCGATAGATGCCAAGATCCAAACCTACAAGAACGGCGGGCTCCTGTCAAGGAACTACCTTGATTACCCGCTGGTGCAGATTTCGGACATGAAGTTCTACTATGATCCGGTGAATGACAGGATACTTCTTGATGATGTCAGTGTCAGAGGCGGATACGTGGAACTGTTCGGTCAGATAATATCAACAGGTACTGGAAGGATCAAGGCGCTTGACGGCTTCGGAACAATCAGCGTCGTGAACGAAACTCTATACAGTCTGGCGATAAAGGCACTTGATGTAGGAATAGGAAGCCACGGAACCATCAAGATAACGGACACGTCGAAACAGACCAAGATTGGCGGTTACACTTACTACCAGATCACCAAGTACACAAGGGCATACGACACAGGAACAGGCAAGTACACAGTCACAGTAAAGACGTGGTGGTCGAATACCAGTGAGGACGCAGCGACAACAGTCATTACGAACATCGCAGATGCAAGTACAACAAGCTATCAGCCAACTGTCGGATACAGGTATGTATATGTGCTCGGCCAGGATTCAGGAATAAAGGAAACCTACACATACGCCACATCATCCTGGGCAGGGATAGACTGGCTGGCAAAGGACCCTGGATCTCTGTACAGCTACGTTTACCAGACTTACGGGACTCCGGTTCCGCTGGAAAACGGCGAATATCTGGATTTTGACACGGCAAACAGCAGCGTACCGTACATGTACTGGTATGAGTCGATCACCCAGAGTTCAAGGATTGAGGTATCGAGAAGACAATGGACAACGTCCGGAGGATTCCTGGGGCTCAAGAAGACATACTGGACTGAGGTTATTTACAGGACATACGTGAAGAACGTCCACTATAACAGCGTAAAGGCGGATTACCCGATAGCCATAGAGTTTGCAGGCGGCCTTGCAGGAAACATAAGCATAGTGTCTGATGAGGATATTGTGATCATGGGACCTGTGACCAATGTGCTTGGAACAACAAAGCTGGAAGCAGGTGGAAGCATAACACAGACATCAACCACGGCGATAGCATCCAGGGATATTGAGCTTCTGGCCGGAACCGGAATAGGAAACGGGCAGAGCGTACATGTTGAGCTTAAGGGTGGAAACCTGAAGGCCGTAACGGACGAGGGCGACATCAGCATCCTGGAAATCACGGGAACACTTAAGATTGCTGAAGTTTCAACCGGAGACGGGAAAGTATGGCTTACAGCTCAGACAGGAATTGTCGCAGCATCATCGGAGACTTTGGTGAAGGGCGACTTCATCAGCCTTAACGCAGGTTCCGGAGGCATCGGTTCAGGTACGGCTCTGAGAGTTGATACCGGTACTGAAGCTGGAAGCGGAATGATTGCTAAGGCGGAAGGAAGCATCAACCTGAAGGAAATCGATGGGGACATGTTCATACTGGGTATTTTGTCGAAGAGTGGAAATGTAAGCATCGAAGCTGTATCTGGAAGCCTTGCGGACGGAGACGAGACGGAGAAGCAGGGTGATAATGAGGGTGTGCTGGTGGTACTGAGGGACAACGTGACTGCAGGAAACCTCATGGACCAGTGGACAGCGGCAGGAATAACCGCCAGCTCGGACAGCAAGTACACTCCTTCTGAGATTTCAACTCTACTAGCTTACGCGCTCCATAAGAGGCTTACGGATACTGAATACAGGTATGAGCTGGTCAACATAAGCGGTCAGGACATCACACTTAAGGCAGCGGACGGGATCGGTAACCTGAGGACCGCAAGGATTGACTTCAATGAGGGAAAGGCACTGCTTACTGAGGAGACAATGCTGATGCTGGCAGCGGCGGAGCGAGGAGACGTCAGGTTCTATGATGCCAATGATGATGAGGTTGCAAGTGAAAGCGCAAGTACAGCCTATATCATAATAACCATCCATGACGACCTTGACATCATATCGACAGGAAAACTGACAGTCATCGCAGGCGGTGACAGCTGCATAGGCTCTGAAGAGGACATAAGGATCATGACGATGACCGGGCAGGATACAAGGATAAGGAGCGCAAAGGGAATCCAAAGCGCACTTGGTACAGCTGGTCAGAACATAGTCTGCGGAAGCCTTGTAATTGAAGCCGGAAATGGAGACATAGGAACGGAAGCAAAGCCGATTGGAGTCACTGCAGTTTCTGCAGGTACTGAGAGGCTTGCAGCAAGGAGCAGTGGAAACATTTGGCTGAAGGGCATCGAATCAGGAGCAGATAACGGATCGTTCAACCTTGACTTCATCTATACGCCGGGTAGTGTAAATATCAATGCGGATGGATGGATAAAGGATGCGATCAGTGATGGAAATGAGAAGATAGTCGGGCAGTCACTTGTAATTTATGCAGACTCGGTTGGTGAAGCCGGAGGAACGCTCGAGACTGACCTTCTTTCCGGCAACATGGAAATCCATGCGGCAAACGGCGGCATCTACGTTGAGGAGCTTAATGGCGGCATCAACGCACTTGTCATCGGAACCAGCACTGGAGATGTAATGCTGAAGGCTGAGGGATCGATCCTTGATGTTCAGGCTGAAAATGGAACCAAGTCATCAAACATACTTGGAAGGAACATTAAACTGACAGCGACAAACGGATCAATAGGAACCGCGGGCAACCATCTTGAGATAGACTCCGCAAACGGCGGAGCAGGCAGGCTTGATGCAGATTCAAAGCTTGACATGTTCATTGACGAGCTAACCGGAAGCCTCAGCCTCGGAAAGCTAAGAAGCGACTCCAGGATATTCATATCAGCTCCTGGTGCCATAGTGAATGCAATAGGCCTTACCTCCGGCTGCAATGCTGAGGGGCTTAGCCTTAGCTTCGCAGCAGGCGGATCAGCAGGTACGGAAGCAGCCCCGATACTTATGAAAGTATCTGAGCTTGCAGGAGATGCTGCAGGGGATGTATGGATAATCAATGACGGCGCACTGACAGTTAAAGGAATTGAAGACGGAAAGAGAGGAATCGATGCTGACGAAAAGGTCCAGATCACGGTACGAAGCCCGTTCACACTTGAGAGCTACATCTTCAGTGCAGGAGATACCATAATAAGGACAAATGACAGCGCATCAGGTGATGGCATCACAATAGCTGCACTTGCTGTAATAGACTCTGAGGGAAGGGTTGTCCTCCTGTCAGGAGACGACATCCATATCCTGAAGACAAGCAAAATTGAAGCTGTCGGCGAGGTAGTGCTTTTCGGAGACTTCAATGGAGAGGGATACACAGCAGCTGCATACAGCTATACAGGAGATCCTGACAAGGGTACAGGAGCAGCCATCGAGATACTTGAGCTTCCAAAAGCGCCTTCAATAAAGGTATATGGCGGAGACGACAATGATTCGTTCATACTTACGGTTGACGAAGCATCTGGAGCCATCAGCATGTACGGCAAGGGCGGAAGCGACAGCTTCACGATCAACAGACTGCCATCGCTAAAATCCAAAACTGATGGCATTCTTCAGGATACGCTGACACTTGACGGTGAAGGCGGAGCTGACACCTACACAATAAATATCAACAATGGTCAGGATGTCCACAACATCATAAACGTATGGGATACTGGAACAGATTCAGGGGATGACAAAATGTACATCTTCGGAACAGAAGACCCTGATGTATTCCTGCTTAGGGAGAAGTTCATAGCTATCCTGCATGCTGATGGTGTCGGATATACCGAATGGTTCGAGAGGATCAACTATGATAATAGGATTGAGGCTCTTGAAATCAGTACACTTGGAGGAGATGACAGGTTCTACAGCGATGACAACAGCGCGTTTACAAAGATCTACAGCGGAGCCGGAGATGACTTCTTCCAGGTAGGCCAGATGTTCGCTACTGACAGGGTGGTCGGAGATGAATCCGGTATCCTCGACGGAGACCAGATAAAGACGGTCCATACGACAAGAGGGTACCTGACACCTGGAAACAGCTTTGACATGGAGCTTTATGGTGGTGACGGGAATGATTCATTCTCCGTTTATGCCAATATGAAGCCTCTGAGACTGGAAGGGGAAGACGGCAACGACAGGTTCATACTGAGAGCGTTCGCTTTGGCAGATCCAGATGAGCCTGGTCAGGCTCTGATGAATGTAGATGCAGGGACGGGTGATGACTACATAGAGTACAACATCAATGCACCTGTGACGATCAACGGAGGCGACGGATACGACACGGTAATAGCTGTAGGAACAGAGTTTGCAGATGTCTTCATAGTGACAAGCAACGGAATATGCGGTGCAGGACTGAACATAACAATCGAGGGAGCGGAGGAAAGCTTCGAGGCATATGGCATGGAGGGTGACGACATATTCCACGTGCAGAGCACAAGGACAGGTATGGTTACAAGGCTTGTAGGGGGACTTGGATCCGATGTTTTCAACCTGATGGGGGATGTGACAGAACATGTTTCCAGCACAGGTGCGATACTTAAGATAGTTCCTCACAACCTCAACACCATACAGGGACCGCTGTACTTAGAAGGTTTCAACTATGACGGAGCTCCTGATTTCACGCTTAAGAGCGGAGTGGGACTCCCGTATGAGATTAGCCTTAAATTGGAAGATCCGGAATTTACTGCGGTAGATGAGAACGCCATGAAGGACAGGCTGTATGCATTCAATGACGGAACAACTTTAGGAACTACAGCAACACTGACAGCAGATAATCTCTCAGGCCTTGGCATGGGAGGAAGTCTGACATTCAATGAAGGAACTGAACTGGAGCCTGTATGGTTTACGTACAATGGCGGAGTCACTTACACAAGCCTCGAAATCGTGGAGATAATGCTTGGAAGCGGCATCGACAACTTTACCATAACTGATACTGCAGCAGGAACAATGACTGCAGTCCACGGTGGTGGAGGAGAAGATACCATGACAATCAATGGGAATTCGGGACCGCTTGTAGTGTACGGTGACACCTCGGAAGACGGCTCAAGATACAGCGGAACGCTGGATGAAGTTGATGAAGATATGGCAAATGCATTTGATAATCCTGGCATCGACACAATCGACGCAAGTCTTTCATCACACGGACTTACAATATATGGAGGACCTGGAAATGACATAATACATGGCAGCCAGGGACCGGACAACATTGCAGGAGGATCCGGCGCTGATGAAATTTACGGCGAAGAAGGGAACGATATAATCTTTGGAGATTCCGGGATTAATGCAGACCTTGAGGAAAGGACATTCACTGTTATTACAACTGAAACAGCTTCTGGTGATACCCTGAATGGTGGCGCAGGTAATAACATAATATTCGGAGACCATGGCTACATCACATACGATGGTATGGCACAGGGTATTCACAAGGTATCAGGACCAGGAACGATAGTAAGGATAGAATCAACAAGCATAGATAATGGCGGAGACGACATCATGACAGGTGGCGATGACGCAGAGATCCTTATAGGCGGGCCTGGAGCTGATAAGATCTACGGCAACGGCGGAGACGACGTAATGCTTGGAGACCATGGAAGGACAACACTCACAGAAATGCTTGTGACCATAGAATCGCATGTGGAAATTGATGGCGATGTTGATATCATGACAGGAGACCTGGGAGCAGATATCATGATGGGCGGAACCGGAGGAGACGACATGACTGGTGGTGCGGGCAGCAATGTGATGATAGGAGACCATGGAACAATAAGCAGGGCAGCATCAGCTGGAGAAAAGGTGTTCGGAACAGCTGGAGTCCAGAGCATTATGACAAGCCTTGAAGAAGACGGAGGAGACGACATCATAGCAGGTGGCGATGACGACGACGTACTGATGGGAGGAAGTGGAACAGATACTATTTTCGGGAATGCCGGTGATGACTTCATAGCTGGTGACAACGTTTCACTCGACATATCAAATGAAGACACTGCAGGAAACAGGTACAGAGCTGCGGCAGGACCGGTATACCTTGCTGATGGAAGAGTAAACGTCGGAGGAATGTTGGGTTATCCTGGAGATGCTCCATTCTGGTTCGGATTCGGCATAGAGCTTAACCACCTTGGTAATGCAGGAAATGACGACATCAATGGTGGGGCAGGCGAAGACATGATCTTCGGACAGGATGGAAATGACAACATCGATGGAGACCTTGATGATGACTACATTGAGGGAGGTTCCGGAGCAGATACCATTTATGGAGGACCGGGGCAGGATGACATAATCGGAGGAAGTTCAGATATGTTTGGATATGAACTGGCTGAAGAGAGGTCGGATGGTTCTGACACCATATTTGGAGGAGAAGGTACCGATACTGGCAGAAACACCTATGGGGATGGAACCCATGCAAATGATGCGGATGTAATCCTTGGAGACAACGGAAACATCTACAGGCTGGTGGATGATTATGGTTACCTTACATACGGCTATGACACTTATGAAGAAATCAGAAATCTGATCCCAAGGGTAGCTAAGCTTCTTGACTATACTCCGGGGGGACCTGACTATTACAGTGCAGCCTCAGGGGATATTGGAGATGCGGATACCATCCATGGAGAAGGCGGAGATGACACGATCTACGGTATGAAAGGTAATGATATCCTTTATGGAGATGCCGGGGATGATGATATCATCGGAGGCTGGGGCCATGACTGGATCTCAGGTGGAACCGGCGATGACGGGGTGCTTGGGGATGACGGAAGAATCTGCACATCAAGAAATGGGATAGAGGAGCCTCTTTATGGCATCGGAGTGAATGCAGAGCTGTATATCGAGGGAACCAAGTCGATGACAGCCACCATATACAAGACCGGTGCGATAAACAAGACGGCAAATCTGTATCCGTTCAATGTGGATGTCCAGAAGGATCCTTTCTATGACCCACAGCATGCGGACGATATAATCTACGGCGGACTGGGGAACGACTTCCTGCATGGAGGTTCAGGAGACGACGCCATATCAGGAGCAGAAGCGCTTGAGGCATTCTACTATGCACCTTCAAATATTGGAAATGTCCTGGGATATGATGCAAAGACAACACTGTTCGCTGCATACAATCCAAAGGCTCCGATGGCAAGGGTCATGGTGGATCAGACTGGTAAGTTTGTACTGACTGGCGGGACGGAGTTCCTGATGAACTTTGATACAAGTGAACCTGATGGCAACGACATGATATTCGGTGACCTTGGAAACGACTGGCTGGTAGGAGGGCCTGGAATGGACTGGATGTTCGGAGGTTTAGGGGATGATCTCCTGAATGCCGATGACGACCACAATCCAATGACTGACAACACCGAGGTAGACTTCGCACCAACCGATGATCCAACGTACTATGACGACATACTGTTCGGAGGCGGAGGAAGGGACATCCTCATAGCAAGCTCTACAGGAGACGTGATGGTTGATTGGACAGGAGAATATAACAGCTATGTGGTTCCGACATCCAACTTTGGACCGGGGACAGTCATAAGGTACAGCACCAAGGACATCGTCAAGTTCCTCTATGACTTGTCTGAAGGCGCAGGAGCCGACACTGACGCAGGTACATACATAACGGGGACAGACCCTGCAAGAAACAGCGAGCCATATGGTGAGTTAGGCCTTGTATTGACAGGCGACCCGTTTGCAAAGGACCTGGTAGGTGCCCCTAGGGATCCTCAGCCTGGAAACAAGGGAGGAAAGAAGTAACTATAAACTGACTCTGCTGCTCCCGTGACAGCTTTTGCTGCTGCGGGAGCAGTCACTTTTTTCTGGGATTCATGAAAATCACAAACACATGTGATGGTACATGGGACAGGATGATATAATATAGGTGCGGGGGAGTGCTTCTATAGCAGGATTGAGGGGGCGGAAAAGTTGATTTTAGAAGATCTGAAGGCTTTTGCAGAGCGTCTTGACAGGGCGTACTTCATCGACAATGAATACAAGCAGTATGCTGACTATGACCAGCCTCTTCCCATAGGCTACGAGCAGACAATATCGCAGCCAAGCCTGGTGCTTCAGATGACCTGGATCCTTTCGCCTGACAAGGGCTGCAAAGTTCTTGAGATCGGTACGGGATCAGGCTACCAGACGGCGCTGCTCGCTGAATTCTCAGGCGAGGTATATACGGTTGAACGGATAAGGGAACTGGCTGAAAAGGCGAAGAGCAGGCTTGAAGGACTTGGCTACACCAACATATCCTTCATGACAGGGGATGGAAGTGTCGGATGGGAAGAGCATGCACCTTTTGACAGGATAATGGTGACAGCTGCAGCTGCAGAGTTGCCAAGGGAGCTTCTTAGGCAGCTTGCCGCAGGAGGCAGGATGGTTATCCCGGTTGGTCCGAGAGGGTGCCAGGACCTGCTTCTGATCGAGAAGGACACCAACGGCGAAATATACTCAAGGACCATAGAGGAAGTGGTGTTCGTGGAACTCAAGGGCAAATACGGATGGAGTGCATCCGGCAAATAATTTTTTGGAGGGACTTATGAGGTATCTGGTGATTGGAGCAGGCGGAACCGGTGGAAGCATCGCAGCCTACATGAACGAAGCGGGCAGGGATGTAACTGTGATTGCGAGAGGAAGGCATCTTGAGGCAATAAAGGATAAAGGCCTCAGGATGGAGACACCCGACAGGGGCAGCTTCCTGTCGAAGCCGAAGGCTTCTGACATGGAGAATTACAGCGAGAGGCCTGATGCCATTTTCGTCTGTGTGAAGGGATATTCACTAGAGGAATCCATCCCTTTCATTAGGAAGGTTTCAGGACCTGACACTGTGGTGATTCCTATACTTAACATATATGGAACCGGAGGAAGGATGCAGGAGAAGCTTCCGGGTGTGCTGGTGACTGATGGCTGCATATACATAGCTGCTGAAATATCAGAGCCTGGAACAATAATAAAGAAGAGCGACGGGATAAAGGTCGTTTTCGGGACAAGGAAGCCTGAGGAGTACAGGGATGTCCTGAAGGTGATCAGGGCTGACCTTGAGGAAAGCGGAATCATTTCCATGCTTTCCGACAATATCACAAGGGACACTTTCCAGAAGTTCGCATTCATATCCCCCTTCGCGGCATGCGGTGCATACTATGATGTTGCTGCTGAAGAGCTCCAGAAGGACGGAGTCAGTAGGGACATGTTCGCAGCCCTCACCAAGGAAGTGCTTTCCATAGCCGAAGGCATGGGCATCACATTCGGTTCGGACATCGTGAAGTCAAACCTTGACTTCATAGACAGCCTGAGTCCTTCAGCAACTGCATCCATGCAAAGGGACCTGAAGAAGGGCGGCGACTCTGAAATTGACGGACTTGTCTTTGAAGTTGTCAGGATGGGCAGAACGCTGGGTGTTGATGTTCCGGAATATGTGAAGGTCTCGGCAAAATTCGGGTTCGGTATCTGACAGATAAGGTATTCTGAAAGATTATCAGGACAAAGAAAAGGATCCCCAGGCGGTACGCCATCTGAGGATCCTTTTTATATGAAATGGTAGTGTATTTTAATTTGTGTTTATACATGACTTAAGATATTAACAAGAGTGAGAATAGGAACAGGACAATAGAGCTGAGACATGCTCAGGCACCATATCGAAAATCGATTCTCTGGATTTACAATACGCGCATTCCAAATAGACTGTCAACTTACGTTCAATGGCATTAAGTTAA
>NZ_AXUN02000221.1 GCF_000495435.3 Youngiibacter fragilis 232.1
TGGTTCGAGAAGACACTCGGATCTTCGGAATCCATCGATGTGCTTACCAGAAAAAGGCATCTCACCAGTAAGGAGAGTGAATATATACTGGGAATACTTAAAAAAAATGAAGAATACTCAAGGTTTATAGATAATATAGATGCTGTCAATATAGGCTGAGAAAATTTTCATGCTAAATTGATTGAAAATTTTGTTAATTCACCGGCCGATAACCTTTAAAAAGGTCGGCTCTTGGGTTAAAATATAATTAACATAACTACTTACACTGCAAGGGGGCTATAACATGAAAGTATCTATTTATGCTAAGAACATCGAACTAACTCAGGGTCTGAAGGAGGCTGTAGAGTCCAAGCTTGGAAAGCTGGACAAATACTTCAACCAGCCGGTTGAGGCAAGGGCATCGCTTAGCGTAATAAAACTGAATCATACCTTCGAGGTGACGATCCCCTTCGGGCACGTGCTCCTGAGAGCAGAGGAATCCACTGACGACATGTACAAATCCATCGATATGGCACAGGATATCCTCGAGAGGCAGATAAGAAGGTACAAGACAAGAATAGAAAGGAGACAAAGCGGAGAATCCGTAAGATTCAATGAGGCTGCCTTCAATACAAGGTATGAAGAGGAGCCAAAGGAGCCAAGGATAGTAAAGACCAAGAAGATTTCGATAAAGCCTATGGACAAGGAGGAGGCAGTACTTCAAATGGAGCTTCTCGGACATGACTTCTACGTCTTCGAGGATGAGAACGGGGACATGGGCGTAGTATACAAGAGAAAGGACGGAAACTATGGCCTGATCGAGAAGGAGCTTGAATCCTGAAGTCAAAGTGAACGAAAATACAGGGAGCCGATGGCTCCCTTTTCTAATTTAAAGGTAATTTTAATATTTTTTTGGCATCATATCCATTGGGGCTCCCAATGTCACTTTGGTTGATATGGGCCAAGATAAGATGGTATAATATTATTTGTGCTAATATGCGCATTTTTCGTAAGTGCAGGGAGATCCCCTGCAATAATTTGGATGGGGTTGAAATGATGGGATTATTCGACAAGATTTTAGGCACCTACAGCGAAAGAGAAGTCAAGAGACTGCTGCCATTGGCAGACAAGGTCGAGGCTCTGGATGCCGAATACCAGAAGCTCACAGATGACGAGCTGAAGGCTAAGACAGCCTGGTTCAAGGAGAGGCTCGCAAATGGAGAGACTCTGGATGACATACTTCCCGAGGCATTCGCTACAGTCCGCGAAGCTTCATGGAGAGTCCTCGGAATGAAGCACTTCAGGGTGCAGCTTATAGGTGGAATCGTGCTTCATCAGGGCAGGATCGCTGAGATGAAGACCGGTGAAGGAAAGACCCTTGTGGCTACCCTTCCATGCTACCTCAACGCTCTGGCAGGCAAGGGTGTACATGTCGTCACTGTAAATGACTACCTGGCAAAGCGTGACCGCGACTGGATGGGGCAGATCTATGAATTCCTGGGGCTTACATGCGGTGTCATACTGCACAGCCTCTCAAACGCAGAAAGGCGATATGCCTACAGCTGCGATATAACCTATGGAACTAACAACGAGCTTGGCTTCGACTACCTGAGGGACAACATGGTTGTCTACGCAACAGAAATGGTCCAGAGAGACCTCAATTTCGCAATAGTGGATGAGGTTGACTCCATACTTATCGATGAGGCAAGGACACCTCTCATAATTTCAGGTCAGGGTGAGAAATCAACAGAGTTCTACAGGGTTGCTGACTTCTTCGTGAAGAGGCTCCAGCAGGAGACTGACTATACTGTGGACGAGAAGGCAAGGACCGTACTGCTTTCTGAGGAAGGTGTGGCCAAGGCTGAGAAGACCTTCGGTGTAGACAACTATGCCGACCCGAAGAACATGGAGCTTCAGCACCATGTGTCACAGGCACTCAAGGCCAATTACCTGTTCAAGGTAGACAAGGACTACATGGTCAAGGATGGAGAAGTCATCATAGTTGATGAGTTCACCGGAAGGCTCATGGAGGGAAGAAGATATTCGGAAGGCCTTCACCAGGCCATAGAAGCAAAGGAAGGGGTAAAGGTCGAAAGGGAGTCCAAGACCCTTGCTACCATAACCTTCCAGAACTACTTCAGGATGTATACAAAGCTTTCAGGTATGACCGGTACTGCCCTCACTGAAGAGAATGAATTCAGGCATACCTATGGACTTGATGTCATTGCCATACCTACGAACCTTCCTATAAGGAGGGAGGACCATCCTGATGCCATTTACAGGAATGTAGAGGCAAAATACAAGGCCCTTGTAAATGAAATAAAGGAGTCCCATGAAAAGGGGCAGCCTGTACTTGTGGGCACCATTTCAATAGAGAGGTCAGAGGTTGTATCATCGCTCCTTAAGAGGGTCGGTATTCCTCACCAGGTGCTGAATGCAAAATACCATGAGAAGGAAGCTGAGATCGTATCACACGCCGGCGAACCGGGAATGGTTACAATAGCAACCAACATGGCCGGTAGAGGTACTGACATAAAGCTGGG
Source organism: Youngiibacter fragilis 232.1 (assembly GCF_000495435.3). GTDB lineage: Bacteria > Bacillota > Clostridia > Clostridiales > Clostridiaceae > Youngiibacter > Youngiibacter fragilis. The sequence goes on from NZ_AXUN02000221.1 coordinate 2,523, forward strand.
TGAGGGTGTTGTAGCGAATGGCGGCCTTAAGATACTTGGTACCGAAAGGCATGAATCCAGGCGTATAGACAATCAGCTCAGAGGACGTTCAGGAAGGCAGGGAGACCCGGGAGAATCAAGGTTCTACCTTTCTCTTGAGGATGACCTGATGAGGATCTTCGGATCTGAAAGGCTGTATGGAATGATAGACAGCATGGGCCTTGAGGATGACGCCATCGAGTCCAAGATGGTCTCAAAGGCCATCGAGAATGCCCAGAAGAAGGTTGAAGGAAATAACTTTGACGTAAGAAAGACATTGCTTGGATATGATGATGTCATGAACAAGCAGAGGGAGGTCATCTACGGGCAGAGGAGACAGGTACTTAACGGAATGGACCTCAAGGAAAACATCAGGTCCATGATGAGGAACGTCATTGACTATGCTGTAGGCATACATCTCAACGGAAGCGAGAACCGTGCCGATGAGATGAAGAAGCTGAAGGATTACCTCGGAGATATCATTCCATTCGAGGGAAGGGTGGATGCAAATTCACTTCTTGAGCTCTCAAATGAGCAGATAGAGGAAAAGCTATATGATGAAGCTGAGAATATCTACCAGGAGAAGGAAGCTGAAATCGGCGAACAGATGAGGGAGATCGAGAGAGTCATCCTCTTGAGGGTTGTAGACACAAAGTGGATGGACCATATCGACGACATGGACCACCTCAAGAAGGGAATGGGACTCCGTGCCTACAAGCAGCAGGATCCCGTGCAGGCATACCAGTTCGAGGGATCTGAGATGTTTGACCAGATGGTACAGTCGATCAACAATGATACGATAAAGTACCTGATGCATGTCAGGGTAAGGAAGGAAGAGGAGATCGAAAGGGAGCAGGTCGCTGTTGAAACAAAGACCAACTATGACGATTCACTCGCCAAGGAACCCGTAAAAAAAGGTGCTAAGGTCGGAAGAAATGACCCGTGCCCGTGCGGAAGCGGAAAGAAATACAAGAACTGCCATGGAAAAGATGCAAAATAAATAGGGAGGACCCGTCAGGGTCCTTTCCCCTATGCCTACAATATTACTAAGGAGTTGGTCAAATGCTGCTGAAACTTGCAGAGGCGCTGAACGATGTCAAGGGTATGAAGGATAGTTTGGAAGAAATCCGGGTGTCCCTTTGACGTCGAGGCACTGGAAAAGAAAAAGGAAGAGCTGATACACAAGATGTCCGAACCGGACTTCTGGAATGATTCTGAGAAGGCCAGGGAAGTGTCCAGGGAACAGAAGATGACTGAAGACCGGATCAATGGATACAAGTCTCTTAAGGCGAGGATCGATGAAATCGAGACTCTCGCTGAACTGTCAGAAGATGATGACGATATGGCACTTGAAGTGTTGTCCGAAATCAATTCACTGAAGCAGGCGATTGAAGAAAAGAAGATAGAGATCCTTCTTTCAGGGGAATATGATGAGAATGATGCCATATTGTCGCTGCATGTTGGCGTAGGCGGCACCGATGCCCAGGACTGGACCCAGATGCTCCTTCGTATGTACACAAGGTGGGCAGACAAGAAGGGCTACAAGGTGGATGTCCTTGATGTCATCGATGGCGATGAGGCAGGAATACGTGATGCATCCATAAGGGTCTCAGGGCCTCATGCCTATGGCTACCTGAAGGCGGAGAAGGGCATACACAGGCTTGTCAGGATCTCTCCCTTCAACGCCAGCGGCAAGAGGCAGACATCCTTCGCTTCAGTGGAGGTAATGCCTGTACTTACCCAGGAACAGGACATTGAAATCAGGGATGAGGACATAAAGATGGATACCTTCAGGTCAGGCGGAGCAGGAGGTCAGCATGTCAACACAACAGACAGCGCAGTCAGGCTTACCCATCTGCCGACCGGGATCATCGTCTCCTGCCAGAACGAGAGGAGTCAGTTCTCCAACAGGGATATGGCAATGAAGATGCTGAAGTCAAAGCTCATTGAGCTCAAGGAAAGGGCTCACAAGGAGAAGATAGAGGACCTTGCCGGTGTGCTCAAGGATATGAGCTGGGGAAGCCAGATAAGGAGCTACGTGTTCAATCCTTACAACCTGGTGAAGGACCACAGGACACTTGCAGAAAATGGGAATGTTACTGAAGTCATGAACGGCGACCTCGACATGTTCATCTCAGAATACCTTAAACAGTCGAATAACGGAACAATAGAGCTTCAGAAATAGGAGAATTATGGATATACTTCAGAAGATAGCAAAAGAACTGGGTGTGGCACCCGCACAGGTTGAAGGAGCAGTTAAGCTCCTTGATGAGGGTGCCACCGTACCCTTCATAGCAAGATACAGGAAGGAAGCCACCGGCTCCCTTGACGATGAAGTGCTTAGAAAGCTCGCTGAAAGGCTTGTCTATCTGAGGTCACTGGAAGAGAGGAAGGAAGGCATACTCAAGTCACTTGAGGAACAGGGTGTCCTAACTGACGAGCTGAAGGCAGAAGTTCTTAAAGCTGAGACACAGACAAGGCTTGAGGACATTTATCTGCCCTTCAGGCCCAAGAAGAGGACAAGGGCTACCATTGCAAAGGAAAAAGGCCTTGAGCCGCTTTCCATCCACATCATGAAAGGCATGCCCGATGTAAGGAAAGAGGCAAGGAAATACATTACGGAAGCGGTTGCAACTGAAGATGAGGCGATAGCCGGTGCAATGGATATCATTGCGGAATCTGTCTCCGAGGACCCTGCCGCCAGAGGCTCACTAAGGGCTCTGCTCGCAAGGACTGCAGTCATCGTCACCTCCGGAAGCAAGGAGAACACCCCTTACGAGACATACTATGACTATAGGGAAGAGGCCAGGAAAATGCCTGGCCACAGGATCCTCGCCATAAACAGGGGAGAAAAGGAAGATATCCTCAAGGTCACCATCGAATCCGACACAGATGGAGCCATAAGGGACTTAAGGTCAAAATTCCTATCAGGCCGTGAAGAGAATGATGCCATTATCCTTGATGCCCTTAAGGATTCCTACAAGAGGCTCATATTCCCCGCACTTGAAAGGGAGCTAAGGAATGCCCTCACAGAGAAGGCAGAGGACGGAGCGATCGTAGTATTCAAGGAGAACCTGAAATCGGTGCTCATGCAGCCTCCTGTTAAAGGCATGTCTGTAATGGGCTATGATCCGGGCTTCAGGACTGGCTGCAAGATTGCCGTTCTTGATGATACAGGTAAATTCCTGGAAAATACTACAATTTACCCTACTGTACCGCAAAGGGACGTTGAAGGGTCGATAAGGAAGCTGAAGACACTCGTAAAGAAGCACTCTGTGTCGGTTGTATCCTTAGGTAACGGCACTGCCTCAAGAGAGTCCGAAGAAGTTCTGGTGGAGCTTATCGAAGATCTCAAGAAGGAAGGCACAAACCTCTCATATGTCATAACAAACGAGGCGGGTGCCTCCGTATACAGCGCTTCGGAGCTGGCGACAAAGGAGTATCCGGACCTGGATGTAACTGTCAGGGGAGCCATATCCATCGCAAGGAGGCTTCAGGATCCCATGGCGGAGCTTGTCAAGATAGACCCGAAATCGATTGGTGTCGGCCAGTACCAGCATGACATCACAAAGAAGAAACTCGACGAATCCCTCACAGGAGTAGTGGAGGACTGCGTCAACAAGGTGGGGGTTGACCTCAACCTTGCTACACCTTCTTTGCTGTCGTATGTTTCAGGGATCAACAAGACCCTGGCAAAGAACATAGTTGATTACAGGGACGAGACTGGAAGGTTCGCCTCAAGAAGCGAATTGAAAAAAGTAAAGAGGCTTGGAGACAAGGCCTTTGAACAATGTGCAGGCTTTCTTCGGATTACAGGCGGCAAGGAGCCACTCGACAGGACATCAGTACATCCTGAGGCTTACGCTGCAACCAGGACAATACTCAAGGAGCTTGGCTTCAGTAAAAAGGATGTAGAGACAGGAAGCCTGACAGGAATCGAGAAGGCCGCCCAGGAATTCGGTCTGAACAAGCTTATGGAACTGACCGGACTTGGAGAATATACTATAAGGGATATCCTGAAGGAGCTGACCAAGCCCGGAAGGGACCCCAGGGATGAGCTTCCGAAGCCGCTCTTCAAGCAGGGTGTCATGGAGCTGAAGGACCTTCAGGAAGGAATGATCCTCACAGGAACAGTCAGGAACGTATCAGATTTCGGGGCTTTCGTCGATATCGGAGTCCATCAGGACGGACTTGTACACATAAGCCAGCTTGCTGACGTTTTCGTAAAGAATCCCCTGGACTTCGTAAAGACAGGAGATGTGGTGGAAGTAAGGGTCCTTGAAGTAGACATCAGAAGAAAGAGGATAAGCCTTTCCATGAAGGGACTTGGAAAAAGGAAGTAAAAATAAGGGCGCTACCCAAAGAGGTAGCGCCTTCTGTCATTATGCTCATTCTGATCCACCGGCACAATTGCCTTATCTCGACTTTTCCAGTGCTCTCTCTTCAAGGAGAGAGAGAAGCTTCTTGAATTCCACAAGGTCAAGATTTCCTATCCTGCCCCGATATGTCCTGACAAGTTTGTAAAGCGGGTCTTCCTTCTTCATTGGCTCCATGTCTGCTACCAGTATGAGAAGCTTGTTCACGAACTTCGTAAGGCCATCATATGTGTTGCTATAGAAGCTTTCCTTGTACAGACCGTATGGATATTGGATTGTGAATGTCTCTAGAAGCTTGTTGCCTTCTTCGGTCAGTTCCTTGTAAAGGGATGCCATTGTCATCATCAGTTCACTCCTTTGTATACATTATAAGGTCAATTACCATTTCATTCAATTATTTGGAATATAAACCGCAAACCTGTTCGGGAAATGACCATGTAATTATTACATTTTCCATTTGACAATAATATAACAGTATGTTATTATATGTTTGTAAAAATAATAGCGTCTTCAGGGCGGGGTGTGATTCCCCACCGGCGGTATAGCCCGCGAGCCGTAAGGCTGATTCGGTTGAATTCCGAAGCCGACAGTATAGTCTGGATGAAAGAAGATAGATTGCATTTGGTTGCGTCGCCCTGATTTCTTATGGAATCAGGGCTTTTTTACTGAATCGGTCTTCTGAAGGCAGCAATCTTTAGGAGGAATCATAATGAACATCTCAAAAAAGACCAATGTCATCGTCAAAACCGCACTTCTGGTATCTCTTGCTTTTGTACTGAGCTATTTCGAATTCCCGATACTGCCTGCATTCCCGTGGCTCAAGCTTGACCTCGGTGCAGTTCCGCTCCTCTTGTCAGGCTTTGCATTTGGTCCTATGGTTGGAGTACTTGCTGTAGGCTTCAAGGAGCTTCTTGCATTCATATTCAAGTCATCTACAGGCGGAGTGGGGGAGATAGCCAACTTCCTTATCGTTGGCTCGTACGTACTCACTGCAAGCATGATATACCTTAAGGGAAAGAACCTCAAATCAGCTGTAACAGGAACAGCGGTAGCATCACTTGTCCTTACAGCAGTAGCGATAGCCGCAAACATATACATACTGATCCCACTGTTCTTCAAGGATGGTATGGAAGCTTCCTTCTTCAGAAGCTATGTTACCTTCGGACTCCCGGTATTCAATCTGATAAAGGGAGCTGCAGTTTCACTTGTAAGCATTCTCCTGTTCAGCAAGGTATCCTTCCTGATAAAGAAGGAATCCGGATTCAACAGGAAAGGTCTTCACAGCGTATAGCCTATAACTCCAATATTTGTTTTACGGCAGAAGCCCCGGTTTACCGGGGCTTCTGTGCTTTAATTTCAAGGTGCATGTTGTACGCATCCTCTCCGTTTGAATAGTATTTTCTTCTGACTCCAATGGCATTGAAGCCTAGCGCCCTGTAAAGACTTTGAGCCGGAAGATTAGAGACCCTGACCTCAAGGTAAATGTCAGTGATACCTTTATCCATGAGCCTTACAATCGCTTCGAGCATAAGCTTCCTTCCTATGCCTCTCTTCCTCGAATCCTCCCTCACAGCTACGTTTATGACATCCGCCTCATCGTATACATACCAGATGTTGATGTATCCTGCAACCTTGCCGTCCTCTAGCGCAACCAGGTTCAGGGAGTTGTCGCTGTATACCTCCTTCAGGAGGTCCTCCCTTGACCATGATACAGGAAATGAAGCGAGGCTTATGTCATGAACTTCCCCGATATGGGTTGGCGTCATGACGGCTATCTCAACATCAGCCATTCAGCCTGCCTCTCTTTTTCTCGTATTCGTGCTCAGCCTGGCTTTTCCTTATGTACAGTGGTACCAGCTCATCAGGATTTTCAGAGTCTCCGTGCATTATCCTTTCAAGGATGCAGTAACCAAGATTAGATGCCCTTGGTATGTCCATGACTGGCGGTGCCTTGACCGCCCTAAGCCCGGATGAGCGAAGTGTTTCTAGGTCCTTGTCCTTGAGCTCCCCCATGAAAAGCACATCCTCATCGAATTTACTGAGCCTCTCCAGTATCTCATCTTGAGTCAGAACCTCCGGTGACATCAGGGTCACCAGTTTCCCTTCCTCAAACCTGTAGAAGGCAGAATAATAGGCTCCTCGCAGGGCATCAAGCAGAGGACAGATTATCCCTTTGGCACCGAAGGCTCCGTAAGCAAGGGTTTCAAGGCTCGTTGCCGAGTACATGGGTTTCCCGAGGGCAAGGGCCATACCTTTCAGGGCAGCCATACCTATCCTGAGACCGGTAAATGATCCGGGCCCCCTGGATACGCAAAGTGCATCGATGTCAGCAGGGGACATCTTGAGCTTCTCCATAAGTTCTTCTATCATCGGCATCAGTAAAATCGAGTGCTGAAGGTCAAAATTAATATCCATCTCTCCGAGCATGGCATTTTCAGTGATCACGGCAATCGAACAGTTGTTGGTCGATGTGTCAGCACATAGTATTTTCAAATCCTCATCTCCTTCAGCCATTCGAATTCGCCGCCAACAGCCCTTATCGTAATGACCCTTTCGTCTTCATTGTCTGTCTTCTCTATGTTCACATGTATGAACTCATCAGGAAGTATCCCTTCAATCAAGTCAGCCCATTCTATAAGGCATACGCCACTGCCGTATATGTATTCCTCGAAGCCCAGATCCAGTACCGATTCCTCATCATGCACCCTGTAGACATCAAAATGAAATAATGGCAGTCTGCCGTCATGATACTCGTTGATAAGGGTGAATGTGGGGGAGGTTATGGTCCCCCTTATGCCAAGTCCATCAGCGAAGCCTTTTGAAAAATGTGTCTTGCCTGTTCCCAGGTCACCTGTAAGGCATACAGTCGTGCCTTTTGTCACATGGGATCCGAGCCTTTTTCCTATTTCAACGGTCTCATCAACCGATCTTGTCATGATTTTCATATTGTCACCATCAACCTTAATAAAATCTTCAAACCTTGAAGTCCATCTATTATTATATAATAAGGAGGGAACTTTTAGAAGGAGAGGTGGAAATGCTGAAAAAAATCATAGCTCTTGCATTAATTGCGTTTCTGCCTGCACTTGCCGGCTGTTCAGGGCCGGAAGAACCGGTTGAGGTTAAGGAAGGGAAGACCCTTACGATACTTGCATCCAACAGGATGATCCAGGACATGATAAAGACCATATCCAAAGACCTCCATAATACTTCAGTTATAGTTGAAAATGAGGCCGTTCTGAATAATTTCAATAAAAATGACATAGTGGTGGAAGACGAGAAACTTGATATTTTCTTCCATTTTGGAGCCGGATATGAGCCGTTCTCGGACAAGCTGTCTGAAGTAATGCGGGCAAACCAGGTTTCTGTAATTGACATCTCAAGAGGGGTCCACCTGCTGGGATATAAGCCCGAAAATTCACAGGCATCCCTAGTCAATCCATATTATCTGTCAAGTCCCGCTAACTACATCACCGCAATTTCCAACATAGCATTCGGGCTGATGGAAAAGGACCCTTTCAGAAGCGACCTGTACAACAAGAACCTTTTGGAAGAAAAAAAGAGGATCGAAGAGATCGAAGACTGGTTTGAAACTGTTAAACTCGGCTCAAGCGAAATAGTATATGTCGCTGCAGGAAATAAGTACAGGTATCTTTTGAACAGCTTTGATGTGAAGCATATAGGTATTGATGATTTCAAGAATGGGATGCAAAATGGTACTGAAGTGGTCTTCATCTACTCTGAGGATGCAGAGTACGTTAACGCCAAGGGGATACTCGAAAATTCCAACGTCGTCCCGCTTAAGGTAATCCTAAATGATTATACAATGGACAGGAAGGAAATTTACCTTGAAAACCTCATGCGGTTCAGACATGCCATAGCAACAGCCTGCGAGGAGTATGCTCCCGCTGTTGAAAGCACATTCCCGTACAGGATGGAAATGGTTCCGGAAACAAGGTAGACCTATTAAATTAAAAAGAGCTTCAGGCTCTTTTTTTTGAACATTTTTTGAAATATTGCAAATCACGTGAAAATCTTCAAGATAGATGTATAATATATGTGAATACAGGAGGTGTGGTTATTGGAAAACTATGAATGCTACGATATGGCCAGGGATCTCTGGATAGCTTATAAGGCAGACCATGACTCGTCAAAGCTGGTCGATGCAACCAGCATGCTTGAAGATTGCCTTGGGCAGAAAACAGAAGACATGACCCTGGTCGCAAAATCCAGCTGGTTATATTACGTAGTTGTCTCCAATCTGGATCCTTCCAGGGAAAAGAATGTCAGGAAATATGCTGACTATGCGATAACACTGGACAACAGGTATAACATCCTTGACAACAGAAGGCTTGACCTGGGTGATTTCAATGAAGTAATAGAAGCGTTCCAATAGCAGGATTTCTGGTAATTAGCTTGAGCAGGCTAAAGTTGCTGTATGCTCAAAAAATGTTCCAACCGGGAATATGCTCATGATGAGTGACCTCTCATTAAGGCTGGAGTCCCTTTACATTATGCGTAACGAAAGTCAGGAGACGCAGAAATCATCACGCTCATATAATACAGTTATGGTATATATACCATATGGAAAATACTGTGGTATCCGGAAGAAAGAAAGCATTCACTTCAGGAGATATGGGATGTCAAGGCAGAAACCTCAGACGCCTTTGCCTCCTGGCTCTTCTCCTTCCGGAAATGCTGAAGTCCTGCTCCTGGCCTCGGTGAGTTCATTGTAAGGAGAGGCTTACGAAATGCACTCATCATATTAATCGAACGAAAGGGGTGTAATGGAGTTTTCCTCTCATGACTGAAGTCACGAGTCTCCGAACTCCAATGTTTATGAACGGCTATAACAGATCCCGAATGATCCAGTCATAACTGAATGCGTGCATGAAAAATCACCCATGCCTTAGGCTTGGGTGATTTATTCATGCGGCTTTTTTCATGAATCCGGAAAGATCCATGGTTAGGCATACCGTTTCTTCCCCAGGTTGGCACTCCCTGAAACCGATATGCTTGAACAGGTTAAGGGACCTGATGTTCCTGGACTTTATCTTTGCGAGCACCTTCTCAGTCCTTATGTCAAGGAATGCATGGAAGAGCAGCCTGTTCAGGGCATTTCTGCCATAGCCTTTCCCCCACAAGTCCTTTCTCCCGATCACGATCACTACCTCATGGGCAGTTCCCTTCTGAAGAAGGTTTGCATACCCTATTGCATTACCATCAAGTCTGATTACAAAAAAGCGTCCTCTCGATGAAAAGAGGGGAGTATATGAAGGGAGTCGGCAGTTAAATGCCTTTTCCCTTATTGTCTCACTTATTCCTTCCATTTCATTAAGGTGCATCCGCACCTCGGGGTCCTCAAGCCAGTCGGCGATACACATGGCATCATCAAATCCGACTTCACGGCAAAGAGAGATTCCCGAAGCATCCATCGCTATCATCTCCTTATTGTGTTTTATGAAATTGTAGCCCATACAGCATTTTAAATCAAAACAGGTTTCAATTGAAAAAGCAGTTTGCCTGAAGAAACCTCCGTTTCCCTCAGTAAACCTCCATTTACCTTGATTTCCCTCGTAAACGCACCTGGTCATGCATTCCCATATTCGGGCTCCCGGGCTGATTCAGCAGAGATTCAAGATCTTTGAAAAACCAAATTCCGGTGTTGACTTGATGCCGCACCTGATGGTATACTAATCAACGTAGTCCTTTTGAGACACTATATAGGGGTATAGTTCAATGGTAGAGCAACGGTCTCCAAAACCGTTAATGTGGGTTCGAGCCCTGCTACCCCTGCCATACTAAAACCGCAGTTTCTGCGGTTTTTTTCTTTTCCGGAATCCTGCAGCAATATTCCCAAAGTCGGTCTTATCGCCATGTACCAACGGTTACGAATGACTGGAAAGCCCGATTGTAGTATAATTTATACATCGAAGGGGGTGGATAATATGCTTTCTGACATACTGAAGCTGGACAGATATAAAAATATTGCATTGGTGGGGGCAGGAGGCAAGACCACCCTCATTTACCGTCTTGTTGAAGACATAAGGACAAGGAGAAAGATACTGGTTTCCAGCACCACCATGTTCAAGGAACCTCATGAATCAAGGTATGATTTCATTGATTATTCGTTCAGGGAAGATTATAGCTTCGACGTCCTGCCTGAGAACGGGATATATATAGTCTGCAATGGAAGGACCCCTGACAATTATCTCCTCGGACTTGGAAGAGATGAGGTTGACAGGCTGTCTGTAAATTTTGACAACTCCATAATCGAATGTGATTACTCGATGGGAAGACCGCTCAAGGGTTTCAGGCAAAGTGAGGCTGGGGTTCCGGACTCAGCAGATATTACAGTAGGAGTCCTGGACATTGAGGCCCTTGGCCTTGAAATCAAAAGTGACAACATATTTCATCTTGACAGGTTCATTGAAGTCACCGGAAGCAGGATATACAGCATGGTCACTCTTGAGAACCTCAAGGCCATTGTGGATGACAGAGAAGGGCTGTTCATGGGTGCCAAAGGGAAAAGGGTCCTCTTCATAAACAAGGTAGAGAAGCACATCGACATTGAGCTGATGAAGCGGCTTGTAGATATTGTTGACAAGAACAGGCTAGACATGGTCATCTCAGGCAGCCTTCTTTACGACAGGTATAACATCATGTATGGAGGTATTTGACATGCGATACCTTATAATCGGGGACATCCATTCCAACACCGAAGCGCTCGATAAGATACTGGCAAGTGAAAAATTCGACAGGGTGCTTTTTCTTGGCGACATCATCGGTTATGCGGCTGAGCCTGACAAATGCTATGACACGTTCCTTAAGCTCGGCGGGCTTGGAGTGCTCGGCAACCACGAAAGCGGTGCCATCAGGCAGGAGTCACTGTTCATATTTTCAAGCAATGCCCGAAAGGGTATCCTGCATGCCTTGAGAACAATGAAGCCGGAAAATCTAGAGCACATGAAGTCATTGCCTCTGTCACGGGAAGTATCGGATATTGCCATCTGTCACACTTTGCTCGACGCTCCATCTGACTTCAACTATGTTTTCCCGGAGGACAAGGAATCTGTTCACCTTAAGAAGACCTTCTCCATAATGAGACAGAAGGGGATAAGGGCTCTTTTCACGGGACATACCCACACTCCCTGCATTTTCAGGGAATCCGGCGACGGCAGGATTGAGGTCTTCAAGACAGGGGAAAGTGTTCTTTTCCTTGATGAACTGCCGGTTATAATAAACCCTGGCAGCGCTGGTCAGGCAAGAAACCGGATCCCCAGGGCCCACTATGCGGTCTATGAAGATGTCCTGAAGAAGGTTGAATTCAGGACAACTGACTATGACAAGTCATCCACAGCAAGGAAGATACGCGAGGCTGACCTTCCTGAGTTCCTGGCATCAAGACTTTTCGAGGGAATATGAATCCATGGATAAGCTGTGCTTCTTAGATAAAAGTTGACGCCCACAATATATCATGATAAAATTTAATTGAATACAATAAGATTTGCGAGGTTTATCATGATTGATGAGTTGAAACTGGAAAATCAGCTTTGCTTTGCGGTTTACGCTTTTTCTAGGGAGATCACAAAAATATACAGACCATACCTTGAACCGATGGGGCTTACCTATACCCAGTATCTTGTCATGATCGTTCTCTGGGAGAAGGATGGCATTTCGCTCAAGGAGCTTGGCAGCAAGCTCAACCTTGATTCCGGAACCCTGACTCCACTTCTCAAGAAGCTTGAATCTGATGGAAACATACAGAGGGCAAGGGACAAGAAGGATGAGAGGAACCTTATAATCCACCTTACGGAGAAGGGGAAACAGATGCTCAAGGAAGCTGAAGAGGTCCCAAACAACATAGCATGCAATCTCCCGATAGGGCTTGATGAGATCGTCAGCCTCAGGGACAAGATAAAGACGATACTGACTGAGATTGAAAAGGTAGAAAAGCTCAAGGCAGCGGATACCAGGAAGCTTTGATCGGGGCAGTTCTGTTCAAAGAATTGAGTTATTGAAAAAACAGGCATGACGCCTGTTTTTTATTTGTCCTCTTCAGTTTCCGGCTGAACCATTTCCCTTGTTTCCTTCAGGGAGTTAAGACTCTCAAGGGATGTGAACCTTATGGTGAACACAGTTCCTTTCCCAAGCACGGAGTTGACAGTAATTTTACCTCCATGAATCTTGACTATGTTGTTGACTATGGTTAGCCCGATTCCGCTGCCTTCAGTGATCTCCCTGGACTTGTCCACCCTGTAGAACCTTTCGAATATGTAAGGCAGCTCATCCTTCGGAATTCCGATTCCGTTGTCCTTTATCCTTATATAGCAGTCGCTGGCATCCTTGTAAAGCTTTATTGAAATCTCCCCGTTTCTCGGAGTGAACTTGAGTGCGTTGTGGAGTATGTTAGTCATTACCTGGCTCAGGGAATGCTTGTCCCCGATTATTGCAAAGCTGCCGCGCCTTGGGTGCTCGAACTTCAGTCTGATGTTCTTGTCCTTTGCGACACCCTGGAAATTGATATGTACCTCCTGAAGCAGTTCCTCAAGATCCAGCTCCTGCATCCTGACCTTCATGCTTTCTGATTCGAACTGCTTCAGTATGTTCAGGTTGTCAATGAGCTTCCCGAACCTTATTACCTCGGAATTGAGCGTCTGAAGCCTCTCAGGGGTAGCCGGCAGTATGCCGTCAATGATCGCCTCAAGGTTAGTCTGAAGCACGTTCAAAGGGTTCCTCAGCTCATGTGATACATCGGACACCAGCCGCCTTCTTAGTGTATCCTGCCTGTCCAGCTTCTCTCCAAGGGTATTTATGCTCTGCCTGAGCTTCTCAATCTCGGTTACATCGGATTTATCCTTCACCCTTGCGGTAAGTTCTCCGGATGAAAGGTTGTATGCGATGTTGGATATCTTCTCAATGGGCTCTGAGAACTGCCTTGTGAAGAACATTGCGATGAAAAGCACCGCAGCGGTTGCAATTATCGCGGACAGGAATACGCTGTATGATATTGAGTTTATGAAATTACTGTCATCCGGTGAGATTATGAGTGATGAAAACTGGCCTATTACCACATATCCGACTATCTGGTCCTCTATCTTCACCGGGATCTCATATGGCACATACTGCTCAATTGTAAAGGGATTGGCAGGGTTCTCAAGCTTCTGGGCTTCTATCATCTTCAGGGGATCCATGGCCCAAATGGGGTTTCTGTCCCAGTCCAGAAGGCTCAGTGTGAAGTTTGATAGCTCAGCCTCCCTTTCCAGTATCCTTCCGGAGTACTCCGTCCATTTGCCGTCCCTTGTGTAATTGTCACGGAAGACCTGGACGATCCTTTCGTCCCTTTTGTTCTGGTTGACCTCAAGGTAGCTGTTGAATCTTGAATTGATGGTTATGTTTATCATGATATATGCGATGAGGAGCGACAAAAGCGAGCATATGGTGATTGTCAGCGTAAGCCTGAACTTTATTGACTTCAATTATCGCCACCGCCAAACTTGTACCCAAGCTTAAATACCGTGATGATGTACTTAGGGCTCTTTGTATCTTCCTCGATCTTCTTCCTGATGTTCTTGATGTGTACGTCAATCGTCCTGTCTACACCTTCAAAGTCTGCACCCAGGACCTTCTCGATAAGTGTCTCCCTTGAGAGGACTATACCTGGATTCGATGAGAGTATCTCCAAAATGTCGAATTCAATGGGAGTAAGCTGTATTACCTCACCCCTGACTTTCACTTCCCGTCTGTCCCTGTCAATCAGAAGATCCCCTCCATCATAGGATGAAATGTTGACCTGCTGGCTGTCGTCCTTTATTCGCCTGAACAGCGCATTTACCCTTGCAACAAGCTCCCTGGGCGAAAATGGCTTCACAAGGTACTCGTCTGCCCCGATCTCAAGCCCCCTGATCCTGTCCTCTAGGCTGGATTTCGCGGTCAGCATGAATATGTATGCACTGGACTTGGCCCTTATCCGTCTGCAGACCTCCTCACCTGAAATGTCAGGAAGCATAAGGTCAAGTATGACTAGGTCAAAGTCATTTGCCCCGGAATATTCCAATCCCTTGTAACCCCGGTCAGCTGTAAAAACCTCGTAGTCTTCCTTCCTCAGGTATGCTGCGATCGCTTCGAGCACCGAAGTTTCGTCCTCTATGATTAGTATCTTGCTCATAAAACATCACCTCATTCACTTAGATTATATCAATCGGACCATATATATGCAAAGGGTTGGCAAATGCTCAGGTTTGTTGAAATATGGAAGCAGAAGGAGTAAGCTTGAATTGAACAATTGAACAATCATTCAATCGAGGTGGCAATATGGAAACATGTGAGATAACACTCATACACAAAGAACTGGCAGATGAGGCCCAGGAAAGCCTTCCTGATGACTCTGTAATACTTGGGATGGCAGATTTTTTCAAGGTATTCGGAGATCCGACCCGGGTGAGGATACTCACTGCACTGAGGAGAAGGGAGCTTTGCGTATGTGACATCGCCTATGTCCTTGGCATGTCATCTTCTGCAGTCAGCCACCAGCTTAGGGGACTCAAGGCCGCAAGGCTGGTAAAGAACAGGCGTGAGGGCAAGATAGTCTACTACTCCCTTTCTGACGAACATGTGGAGCAGATACTGGACCTTGGATTCACGCATATGGAGGAGTGATCATCATGGTAAAGAAAGAACTGGTACTCGAAGGCGAAGTATGCCCGAACTGTGCGCTCAAAATAGAAGATGAAGTAAGGAGGCTCGGGAGCGTAAGCTCAGCAAGCCTTAATGTCATGAAGGGAACCATGGTGCTCGAGCTTGTTGATGATTTCGACCAGGGGACCGTGGATGCTGCAAGGGATATCATAACCAGGCATGAGCCTGATGTAAAGGTGCATGAGGAGGAACCTGACAGGAACAAGCCTGCTGAAAAGGATCCTCTTCTTAAGGAAAAGCTCACCCTTGGCGGGGCACTCGTGATTTTTGCCTTAGGCTTCCTCTTTGAGGACAGTCCGGCAGGACTTCCGCTTTTCCTTACAGCATACATCCTCTCCGGGTATCCGGTGCTCTACAGGGCAGCAAGGAACATATCAAGAGGAGAGGTATTCGATGAAAATTTCCTGATGGCCATTGCGACAGTCGGTGCGTTCTCTATCGGAGAATATCCGGAGGGTGCTGCTGTCATGATATTCTATCAGATTGGTGAGCTTTTCCAGGATATAGCGGTAATGAACTCAAGGAGAAGCATAACGAGCCTTCTTAAGATAAGACCTGACTATGCTGTACTGATAACTGACGGAGTTGAGAAAAGGGTAGACCCAAAAGACTGCACGCCAGGTGACATTATAGTGATCAGACCTGGTGAGAAGGTACCACTTGACTCCACTGTCATCGAGGGTTCTACCTCAGTTGACACAAGGGTCATGACCGGAGAATCAATGCCCAGGGACCTCAATCCCGGTGATTCACTCCTTTCAGGGTTCGTCAACATCTCAGGACTTGTGAAGGCACGGGTCGAAAAGACCTTTGGAGAATCTTCCGTATCGAAGATTCTTAAGATAGTCCAGGAAGCATCAATGAACAAAGCGAAGACCGAACAGTTCATAACGAAATTCGCAAGGGTATATACACCAATAGTCGTCGGTCTTGCAGCTGCACTTGCAGTCATACCTCCAATCGTAACAGGCGGACCGTTTTCCACATGGCTGTACAGGGCATTGATTTTCCTTGTCATTTCATGTCCCTGCGCACTAGTCATTTCAATACCTCTGGGATTTTTCGGAGGTATAGGGGCCTCCTCGAGGAACGGTATACTGGTTAAGGGTGGGAATTTCCTCGAAGCCCTCAATGAAGTCGGTACGGTTGTGTTCGATAAGACAGGGACGCTTACCGAGGGTGTGTTCGAGGTAACTGATGTGGTGACTGACATGGACAGGCACGAATTCATGGGTATCGCGGCACTCATAGAATCCTCAAGTCCCCATCCCATAGCGAAGTCCGTGGTGGATGCCTACTGCGGACAGGTAGATAGGACAATGATCCGCGAAGCGAAGGAGATACCTGGAATGGGTGTTTCCCTGACAACTACTGATGGTGACATCTACCTTGCGGGAAATTCGAGACTGGTCAGCATCGAGGGAAAGGACGCTTCACTTCAGGGAACCAATATCCATGTTTCAAGGAACGGCAGCCACATTGGGACAATCGTTCTGCAGGACAGGCTTAAGGCTAATGCAAAGGAGACCATTGCACATCTTAAGGGTAGGGGGATCGCTTCGGTGATGCTGACGGGAGACATAAGGGAAAACGCACTGTCGGCAGCACAGGACCTGGGAATTGACGAGGTCCACTACCAACTCATGCCGGAGGACAAGCTGAGGATACTTGAGGAAAAGCTTGGAAAGGGAAGGAAGCTTGTCTTTGCAGGAGACGGCATAAATGACACACCGGTGCTTGCAAGGGCTGACATCGGTATTGCAATGGGTGCTATGGGGTCTGATGCGGCAATAGAGGCTGCAGATGTGGTGGTAATGGATGATGACCCGATGAAGATAGCGACCAGCATGGACATAGCAGCATACACAAGGACGGTGGTATACCAGAATATCGTATTCGCCCTTGGGGTAAAGGCTCTGGTGATGCTGCTTGGTGCTTTAGGTGAAGCGACCATGTGGCAGGCGGTCTTTGCGGATGTCGGAGTCGCATTCCTTGCAATCCTCAATTCAATGAGGATCATGCGTAAGGATTTCCGGAAAGCCAAATGACCGGATTCTTTTCAACGGCAGCGGAATAATGTATTGAAAACTGCTTCCAATTCCCAATACAACATAAAACTGAAAGAAATCAGGCTTGAATTTGCCTGTTTCACAAATCGCGTTCAAATTTTCATCAAAGTCTTTATAAGTTCTTTACATTTCATCTATATAATTCATTTGTAATGAAAATGTAACAATTAAGAACATGTTACAGGGGGTAATGATGAAGAACATCAGACTTAAGGTGACTGCGGCCGTATTGGCAAGCGTATTGCTGTTTGGTACTTCCGTACCGGTCATGGCAGATCCGCTGACCACAGAACAGAGCCAGCAGCTTGACAGCGCACAGGCAGAATATGAAGCCATTGAAGCCAAGATACACGACCTGCACGAGAAGCTGGATGTAATACTCGACGATATTACAGACATAATGGTTAAGATAGATGATACCAATGCCCAGATTGCAGGAGTTGAAGCGAAGGTTGCAGCCAAGGAAGCTGAAATAGCTGCTATCCAGGCTGAACTCGACATCAAGACCAAAGAGTATGGAGACAGACTCAGGGCCATGTACATGCAGGGCAACACCGGTCTCATAGATGCCATACTAGGGTCAGAAAGCCTTGCAGACCTTATTGCAAGGGCAGATGCAATCATAAAGATCGCAAAGATCGACAAGCAGATGCTTGACGAGATAAACGCATTGAAGGCAGACCTTGAAGTCCAGAAGGAAGCCCTTCAGGCTGAGATCGCAACACTCAATGACCTCAACCTCCAGAACGAGGCTGACCTTGCAGCTGTCAAGATTAAGCAGGACGAGACCAATGTGGTCTTAGCAGAGATGGAGAGAGAGGAAAAGAAGCTCAGGGGAAGCCTGGAGCAGCAGGAGGCCGGCCTAATCGGAGATTATGCCTCGGTCATAAACAGCTCCAGCAGCTCAGACAGCGAACTCAACGCTGCCATCACAGCACTCAGGGCAGTAAGAAGCCAGATCATCACAGAGAAGGTTGATAACCAGGTAGTCGAGCTCATAGAAAAGGCGAAGAGAATACTCAGGGAGAGAGAGGCAGCCAGGCAGGCAGCGGCTTCAGCAGGCAGCTCTGCTTCAAGGGGAGAGGTTTCGGCATCATCGAGTGCAATCGTGAACTACGCCTACAACTTCCTCGGAATCAGGTACGTATGGGGCGGAAATACCCCAAGCACAGGATTTGACTGCTCAGGCTTCACAAAGTACGTATATGCGCACTTTGGAGTCAACCTCCCAAGGGTATCCAGGGAGCAGGCGAAGGTAGGAACCTACAAGTCAGTAGCTGAAAGGCAGCCGGGAGACCTCCTGTACTTCGGTTCAGGCGGCAGGGTAACCCATGTCGGGATATACATCGGGAACAACCAGATGATCCATGCTCCAAGACCTGGCAAGTCTGTAGAGATAACTACTCTCAGATACTACAACAACTACATGGGCGCAAGAAGGATAATAGGTAACTAACAACCACAGGACTCCAGAGAGATTTGGAGTCCTTTTTGTATTCGGAGTAATTTGGATTTATAATCAAAGCAAGGGGGTGGGTTTTTGGACATACTCAATGTAGTCAAGGAAGTCGTGAACCTAACTGAAGAAGAGATCAAGAAGATGGATCCCATAAACATAATGCTTATAGGGAAGACCGGCACCGGAAAGAGCACCCTGATCAACAACATATTCAGGGAGAACCTTGCAAGGACAGGAGTCGGAAGGCCCATTACAAAGCACCTGAAGAAGCTTAGCAAGGTTGGAGTTCCCATAAACCTATATGACACCAGGGGACTTGAGCTTGATAACGAGGTCCAGCAGGAGGTAAGACGGGAAATTGAGCAGGAGATGGAACGTCTGAAGGAGACTTATGGCGGCAGGGATGACATACATGTCGTCTGGTTCTGTATAAATGCAGCCACGAACAGGCTCGAAAAGTTCGAGGAAGAATGGATACGGGAACTTACTGAAGAGGCTCCGGTCATAGTCGTGCTTACCCAGAGTTTCGACAAGAAGGGTTCTGCAATGTTCAAGGACTACATAGAGGGGCTGTCTCTGGGAATTGAAGGAGTTCAGAGGGTGATAGCCGCCCCTTATGACTTCGGTGATTTCAAGGTTCCCGCCTTCGGACTTGAAGGACTTGTCGAAAAGACGCTCAAGGCCATACCGGAGAATGCGGAAAAGGCTTTTATCAACGCCCAGAAGGTAGACATCGGTAAAAAGGCCGAGTATGCAAGGAAGTGGACGAGGGGCTTCATTGCAGAGACCTTCATGGTGGGCTTCACCCCGATACCCTTCGCTGATGCACCCATCCTCGCATCAAGCCAGGTGGCAATGATAGCCAAGATAACGAGCATATTCGGGATCTCCATGGACAAGGCTGTGATCACATCTGTTTTATCCTCAGCAGCAGGGATATCCGGGGCTGTGATAACAGGCAGGACCCTGGTATCAAACCTTCTTAAGCTGGTTCCCGGAGCCGGCACCATAGTCGGCGGACTAATATCGGGAGGAACAGCTGCACTCATCACCACTGCACTGGGCTTTGCATACATAGAAGTGATGGTAAAGGTTGCAGAACGCGAATATCAGGGAGGTAAGATGGGGGATACGGAGCTTACGAAGCTCATGAGGTCCGAAATTGAGAAGCAGCTCAAGCTTCTGAAGGAAAGGAAGAAATAATTGAATCTGGCACATTAGGATGCCGAATAAAAACAGAGAAGCCCATCAGAGCTTCTCTATTGCTATTTCGTTCATTTTAAGCAGTTCGAGCGCGTAATCATCCACCCTGTAGTCATCGTGGTAGTAGATTTTGGTTATCCCGGATTGTATCAGTGCCTTGGTACAGTTCAGGCATGGGAAGTGGGTGACGTAAATTACGGAATCCTTAAGTGGAATCCCTTCCTTGGCACAATAGGAGATGCAGTTCAGCTCAGCATGCAGGGTTGCTATGCAATGGCCATCCCTCATTGTGTGCCCGACCTCGTCGCAGTGCGGGGTCTTCCTACCCACGCTGCCATTGTAGCCAGTTGCAATTATCCTGTTCTCCCTGTTCACAATCACCGCTCCGACGTTCGCCCTGTCACATGACGACCTTTCGGCAGCAAGTTTTGCAAGGTTCATGAAATACTCGTTCCATGACTGTCTCGGTTTTCTATCCTTGGTGCTTCTTACCATTTCATAACTTTTCATCCCGCGCCTCCAATATCATCTCAACGTGTGGTATTCCATCCTCAAGGTATCCTTCATTGTCAGTCCTTTTGAAACCGATCGATGAATAGAAGCCCATGGCCTGAACCTGGGCACCGATCCTTATCGGCCCGTTTCCTGCGGCTTTCAGGGCCTCATCCATAAGTATCCTTCCATAGCCTCTGCCTCTATACTGACCTGATGTAAGGATCCTTCCGATTGACCTCGTTCCGTCATCATCTAATGGAAGTATCCTTGCATATGCCGCTATTTTCCCATCCTCCATGACCATGACGTGGATACACTCACTGTCTTGTCCATCCAGGTCAAGGAAGGCACAGTCCTGTTCAACTACAAAAACCTCCTGCCTGACCCTCAGTGCTTCATACAGGAGGTCTCTGTCCATTTCATTCCAATTCCTGATCAGGATCTCCATCGGCAAATTTGTCACCTTCCCCAGCATTTTATATAATTTTAGCAATATTGGGAATAAAAATCCATATATCCCGGGCAAACCTTTTCACTTGGTGCTAAACTTAATGTAAAGGAACCTATTTTAAGGGGTGATTTTATGTCAGCAATTTCCACAATAGACTTCAAGGAGCTAAAGAAGGAGAAGGATGAGCTGGTTGTTCGTACAGGATATCTGCAGAGACTTATAATGGCAAAGAAGATTCCAGTAATGATCGTATTTGAAGGTGTCCATGCTTCAGGAAAGGGAAGACTTTCAAATGAGCTTCTCCTGGCTCTGGATGCAAGGTATACAGACTTCTACGCTACCCATAAGCCTACGGAAGACGAGCTCAGAAGACCTCTTCTATGGCAATACTCCGTTAACGCTCCTTCATATGGCAACATAAACATCTACTACAGAAGCTGGTACTCTCTTTATATTGCGCTTATCAACCAGAAATTCGAGCTTAACAGGTATGCTGACAAGAAGGCGCTGGTCAAGGAAATAAGGGATTTCGAAAATACCCTTATCGATGACGGAACTGTCCTTATCAAGTTCTATCTGCACATCTCGAAGGAAAAGCAGATGGAGCACATACGCAAGATGAGGGAAAACCCAAGGACCATGTGGAGGGCTCAGGAGTATGACGCTGAGAACGACGAGAAATATGAGCATGAGATGAGGAAGCTCCTGAAGGACGGCAACCACAACGAGGCACCCTGGCACCATATCGAATACGATGTAAGGGAGAGGGCTGTCAACGAAATGCTGAGGACCGTAACATCCATACTTGAAAAGGCCATAGCCGAGCATGACAGGAAATCCTCCGAGCCCAAGGAACGTGACGGGAAATTCAAAGGGACAGATGATGGTGCACTTGAAGGATTTGACAAATGTGTCACCATCGACAAGAAGGTCTACAGGGAAAAGCTCGAGGACCTGCAGCAGAGGATGAGAGAGGTTCAGTATACCCTTTACCAGAAGAAGATTCCACTCTTTGTGGTATATGAGGGCTGGGATGCCGGAGGAAAGGGCGGAAACATAAAACGGCTGGTTGAGCCACTGGATCCGACCATGTATATAGTAAATACAACAGCAGCTCCGAATGAAACCGAGAGAAACCATAATTATCTGTGGAGATTCTGGACCACAATACCCAAATCAGGGCACATAGCAATATATGACAGGTCCTGGTATGGAAGGCTCATGGTTGAAAGGGTAGAAGGCTTCGCAACGAACCAGGAATGGTCCAGGGCATACCAGGAGATCAATGATTTCGAGGAGTCCCAGACCAACTTCGGAGCAATCGTCATAAAGCTGTTCCTATACATCTCCAAGGAGGAGCAGCTTAAGAGGTTCGAGGACAGGCAGTCTGATCCGAACAAGGTATGGAAGATAACCGATGAGGACTGGAGAAACAGGGAGAAATGGGACATCTACGTTGAAGCAGTCAATGACATGATTGAAAAGACCGACAGGAAGAATGCCCCCTGGATCGTCATAAACGGCAACGACAAGAAGTATGCAAGGGTCAAGGCCCTTGAAACCATCGTCGAGATCTGCGAAAAGAAGCTTTATGACAAGAACGGGAATTGACCGATTATGTGAAGGTGCTGTTGCAAAATAGC
>NZ_AXUN02000220.1 GCF_000495435.3 Youngiibacter fragilis 232.1
TCTTTCCTAATAAATTATACTATCACTGGACGTTGCGCTAAATGAGTAATGCCTATATAATGATGGGAGCAAGGTTTGGATATCAATTTGAAATTCCAGATGGAATAGCGCCAGAACCGGCTGACTTAAGCCGGTTGACGAGGATGGAGTAATCGAAAGTTCGGCGGATGCTCCACGGTATGCACTACCGAAAAAGCTCCCTCAAATACCGGAGGCGACTTCGGGGACAAAGGGGATCAGGTGCCCAGACCTTTCTTAATAGAATAAGAAAGGATGTATTGTCATGTGTGGAATTGTCGGTTATTTAGGAGGCAAGGATGCTACGGACGTCCTTGTGCACGGTCTCTCTAAGCTCGAATACAGGGGCTATGACTCGGCCGGTATCGCTGTGCCTGAAGATGGTAAAATCACCATCGTGAAGACAAAGGGCAGGCTTAAGAATCTCGCGGAAAAACTGGAGACGGAGCCAGCACACGGTCATCTTGGAATAGGTCACACCAGGTGGGCCACCCACGGTGAACCCTCGGACGTGAACTCCCACCCCCACTGCAGCAACAACGACAGGATATCTGTCGTGCACAACGGCATAATCGAAAACTACATGGAGATCAAAAGCTGGCTTGCAGACAAGAGTTATACTTTCCTGTCAGAGACAGATACTGAGGTCATACCTAATCTTGTAGACCACTATTTCGAGGGATGCCTGCTTGAGGCAGTGATCAATGCGACACAGAGACTCAAGGGAAGCTATGCTCTTGGAGTAATATCCCTTGACGATCCGGACAAGATAATTGCAGTAAGGAAGGACAGTCCTCTCATAATCGGGCTTGGAGAGAACGAGAGCTTCATAGCATCGGATGTTCCTGCCATACTCAACTACACAAGGGAAGTTGTATATCTTGATGACATGGAATTCGCAGAGATCACCGGATCCGGCATCAGATACTACAATGCCAATATGGAGTCTGTTGAGAAGTCATCCACCACGATAACCTGGAATGCGGACTCTGCCGAAAAGGGCGGATATGACCATTTCACGATCAAGGAGATCCATGAGCAGCCTAAGGCGCTGAGGGATACCATGACCTCGAGGATAGTGGCAGGCCAGAAGGTCAAGCTGGACGACATAACGATAACCAGGGAAATGCTTGAAAGTTACTCAAGGATCTACATAGTTGCCTGCGGAACGGCTTACAATGCAGGAGTAGTAGGCAAGACAGCAATAGAATCCCTGTCAAAGATACCTGTAGAGGTTGATGTTGCTTCAGAGTTCAGATACAGGGACCCGATAATAGACTCAAGGACCCTTCTCATTGTCATAAGCCAGTCCGGAGAGACCGCTGACACTTTGGCGGTTCTCCGTGACTCAAAGAAAAAGGGCGCAAGGGTAATAGCTATCACCAATGTTGTCGGAAGCTCGGTAGCACGGGAAGCCACAGATGTGTTCTACACCTGGGCAGGACCTGAAATCGGAGTAGCGTCAACAAAGGCATACCTCACCATGCTGATCGCAGTGTACACCATAGCCCTGCACTTCGCTGAGCTGCTTGGCACAATGACCGACGAGGAGACAGATGCAATAAAGAAGGAGATGCTTCTTCTTCCAGACAAGGTTTCGAAGGTTATCGAGCAGAAGGAAAGCATACAGAAGTTCGCTTTGAAGATCCATGGCGAAAAGGATGTTTTCTTCATCGGAAGAGGCCTTGATTATGCAGTCGCAATTGAAGCGGCCCTCAAGCTCAAGGAACTCACATACATCCATGCGGATGCTTATCCTGGCGGAGAGCTTAAGCACGGCCCCATAGCCCTTATCGAGAAGAATACATCGGTACTTGCATCTCTTACACAGAGAAGCCTGCTTGACAAGATGCATTCTAACCTCAAGGAGGTAACCTCCAGAGGCGCAAAGGTCATGGTTGTAACATACGAGAGCAATAAGACAGTAGACAGCTTCGTTGATACAGCTGTACACATACCGGAGACTATCGACCTGCTCGCACCAGTTCTTGCAGTCGTACCAATGCAGCTCCTCTCCTACTACGTCTGCTCCTTCAAGGGACTGGATGTTGACAAGCCGAGGAACCTTGCAAAATCAGTAACAGTGGAATAGCACAAGCACCCCGGAGGTTTTCCGGGGTGCTTTCATTTAACATGCACTTATTGTCTATTTGTCCTTGGCTTCCATTTCCCGTGACTTGAGTCCTGCAGCCAGAGCTCCTTCGATCACAGCTGTCCTGAAGCCCTTTTCCTCAAGTATCCTTACAGCTTCTATGGTCGTCCCTTTGGGGGATGTGACCATGTCCTTGAGTGCCCCCGGGTGCTCCTTTGTCTTCTTATAAAGCATGGCTGACCCTATAAGGGTATCTGCCACAATATCGTATGCGTCAGCTCTCTTGATCCCCATCCTGACACCTGCGTCTGCAAGTGCTTCCATGAACATGAATATGTAGGCTGGTGACGATCCGGCTATTGAAATGAACCCATGGATGTCTTCTTCCGTTATGAGGTATGCCTCACCAATCGAAGAAAAGAGCTTCACTATGGACTCCCTTAATTCCTGATCAAGGCCGTCTGAGACAACTCCGTAAACACCTTTTGATATAAGTGCGGGAGTATTAGGCATTACACGCGCCATGGTCGCCTTGTTTTCCGATGCGACACGCAGGCTCTGCAGAGATACACCTGCAGCGATAGATACAACTGTCTTACCCTCCAGGTAGTCACAGTTTTCCCTGATTACCCCGAGGATGTCCTTTGGTTTCACCGCGATGATAACCAAGTCGCTTTCCTTCGCAAGCTCATGGACGCTCTCAGCCACGTGTGCCCCTCCCGACTTCAGTTCAGATACGTTCCTGTCGCTCCTGTTGTATACCGTTATCCCGTAGCCTGCCAGCTGCAGGCCCTTGCCAATCGCGTAGCCCATGTTTCCAGTACCTAGAATGCCTATCCTCATCCGGTCCACCTTCCTCTCAATATTCATACTCAATTACATTTTCGCTGATCCTGACTGTCAGCTTCTCATCCTTTGAAAGCTTCTTGTATGATACAAGGAACTCATTCAATTCATTGTCAGACAGGTCGACCTTCTTCTTTGATGAAATCAGGACGATATTGTCATTAAGGAAGATAGTCAGGTCATTCCTGTCATTTTTAATCTCATAGTTGAAGCCTGCATAGCTTTTTATCCTGTCCTTGTACTTTTCAGTAAATCCAAGGGATTTCCTGTATCTTTCATAGTTACCGCCTGGTATGTTGTACTGCTTCTCGACGTCCTCAGGCGTTACTCCGTATCTTTCCATAAGCTTCATCTGAAGGTCCATGAATTTCTCCTGCGAGATCCCATGCTCCTTCATGTATTCCTGTATGGCCTTGTTTATCTGGGCGAAGTTCATGCTCCCGGTTCCCATCTGTCCGTAAAGGGACATTATGTAGTTCTCGAAATCATCGATGTCCTTTTCCCTTACCTTGTTCTTCAGCTCGTTGAAGTCTATTATGTCGCTCATTTAATCCTCCTTCTGCGCTTTGAGGAAGTCAAGGAAGTCATTTTTCTCTATCCTCGACACACCGCTGCGCTCGATGTCATAGCTCCCATCCGGCAATTTTCCTGTCAGATCCTCCATTGCAGCTGCAATCCTCTCCCTGCAGAACGTACCCTGGCACCAGCCCATAGCAGCCCTGGTCCTTCTCTTTATACCATCAACCGTGGTGACCTCTATCCCTCTGTCCATTGAATCTGCTATTTCCCCTTCAGTCACCCGCTCGCATCTGCATACTATCCTCTCCCTGCTTCCGACCGGAAGCCTTGAAAGCCTGTCGACCTCCCTGTAAGGCAAGTCTTTCCGTGCTAACTCCTGAGGCTTCCTGAATGGATTGAAGGAAACCTCAGGCTCAAGGTTCAGCCCTTCATCCCCCAGTATGCTTACCAGAAGACTCGCAATGGCAGGTGATGCTGTAAGACCCGGAGACTGTATTCCGGCTGCATTGATGAAGCCTCTGATCCTTGACGGTCCGATAACGAAGTCACCAGTCGAACTCCTTGCCCTGATGCCTGTGAAACTCCTGAGGAAGCTCTCACCTTTAATATCAGGATACAGCTTCTTTGCCTGGTTGTACACATTCTGAAGCCTATCCTTATGGGTGGATGTGT
Organism: Youngiibacter fragilis 232.1; assembly: GCF_000495435.3. GTDB lineage: Bacteria > Bacillota > Clostridia > Clostridiales > Clostridiaceae > Youngiibacter > Youngiibacter fragilis. The sequence goes on from NZ_AXUN02000220.1 coordinate 4,148, forward strand.
CCTCCCTGTCCTCCACGTCCGTCGCATCGGGACCTATGAGGAGATTACCATGGATCGTCGGAGTGACAAGCACCCCCTTCCCCATTGCAGTCGGGAGCTGGAACACGACATGCTCAAGCATTTTACCGGTGCCCTTGGCAAACAGGAGATACTCACCGCTTCTCGGTAGTATTTCAAATCCATCCGCACCTGCCATCTTCGCAACCCTGTCTGACATCACACCGGCGCAATTGACAACAAACCTTGCCTGAAAATCACCCCTGTCAGTTGAAAGGGTGAATATCCCGTTCTCCATTTCAATTCCTTTAACTTCTGCTGAAAGGAAAAGTTCAGCTCCGTTTTCCACAGCATTTTCAGCCATGGCTATAGCCATCCCATAGGGTGAGCAGATGCCCGCGCCCTTGCAGAACAGGGCGTTTTTGACTTCCTCCGAGATATTGGGTTCCAGTTTCATTATTTCTTCCCTGCCAATTATGGAAAGGTCAGTGAGGCCGTTTTCAATTCCTCGCCTCTGGAGCCTCTCAAGCGGCTCCAGGTCATCTTCCATACTTACAAGAAGGGACCCTGTTTCAGTAAAACCGAAATGAAGTTCATCTTCAAGTTCCCGGAATCTCCTTCTGCCCGCAATGCAGAGCCTACCCTTTAGTGTGTCATGGCCTTCTGCATAACCGCCGTGCACTATGGCGCTGTTTGCCTTTGTCGCGCCCATGGAGACATCAGGATGCTTCTCAATTACGGCAACTTTGAGCCTGTATCTTGTAAGTTCCCTTGCAAGGGCAGTCCCTATGATACCTGCACCTATTATCGCCACGTCATGCACCATTTCCGGATCCACCCCTTATTGTAACCTCTCCTGAACTGATCACAGAAGTCACTTCGTACTCAGCATCCAGGTACCTGACCACTAGTCCACCCTTCCTGTCCACCCCGACAAGCCTTGCAGGTCTCACACCGCCTCCTGAGCTTACAGTGATCTCATGGCCGATATACATGAGGGATCCTTTATAGTCTTCAACTAACCCTTCAGGGTCCTCGATGGTTTCCCTTAGCATCTTTTCAAGATTGTCTGCTATCCTGGCACATAGGAGGCTTCTGCTTATTCTGATTCCGGTCTCATTCACAATGGAAGAGGCAATGTCCTTGAGTTCTTCAGGAAATTCCTCAGTCGTAACGTTGATGCCTATACCTATGACAAGATGGTCCATCGTTCTCCCTACAGGGTCAAACTTTCCTTCTACAAGTATTCCTCCGACCTTCCTGTCACCTATGTACACATCATTCACCCATTTGAGCCTGGGTCTTATCCCACACAGCTCATGTATCGCGTCTCTCGCTGATATGGCTGCTGCTATTGTAGCAAGGGATGTGTCCATCTTCATATCAGGCTTCCTTATGAAGAATGACATATAAAGGCCCCCTTCAGGTGAATGGAAGCTTCGTCCAAGCCTTCCCCTTCCGCCAGTCTGAACCTTGGAGATGACAAGAGTGCCGTCCTTAGCTCTTCCTTCCTCCGCTCGCTCCTTGAGCCAGCTGTTTGTGGAATCAACGGATCCTACGAGGACAATGGTCCTTCCCAGCCATGATGTATTGATATGTCCAGATATCTGCCCAAGGTCCAGGTCATCCATGTCAAAACCTCCAGTTACTTTCTTATGATACAATTCTACAGCACGTCAGAGGACTATGGAACTCTTTCCATTGTCCTTGAGGCGATAACATCCGAACCCGTCCCGAGAACATCCCTTATGATGACATCACCTGCTTCAACAGGCGCCTGAACCACAAGTCTCCCTATCTCTTCACAGACCCTTAGTACAAGTCCTTTAGGTATATCTTTGCTTGTCTTTACGGGAAGCCGCCTGTGGACCGCACCTTCGATCCTTGCACTTGAAGTGACCATTCGCCGTGGATCAGTCATTTCCCTCACTGCATACGGCACTCCCCGAGGACATGCATTTCCTGTTACCAGATATCCCGCTGTTCCCTCCATAACCTTAAGAAGGCAGCCTCTTGGGCATACAATGCATGTAAGCTCTGACAATCATCACACCTCCTCGATTGAAATGGTCATATCCGAGTCACCGCTTATGATATCGTTTTTTATCGAGATCCTCTCCATTTCTCCCGGCGTTATCCTCGGTCTCCTTATTCTCTTCAATACGGAGCCCTTCTCATCCCTTACTACAAGATATGCATTCTTGAACACCCGGTCTGCCCTTAAGGAGATTTCAGCGGTTCCCGGTCCGGGAACTATAGATAGATGCTGGGGGACTGCATAAGCTACTCCTTCACCTGGAAGTATCACTATCTTCCTTCCTTTTGTTTCGTCAAATTTTCGCAAATATTCCGCTGCGCTCCTGCCGGCCCTCTCCCCTTCAAGACTGACATGGTCTGCAAGGTCGTTGACATGTACCACATTTCCACATGCGAAAACGCCTTCCATTGAGGTTTCCATGTTTCTGTCCACGTATGGGCCCTTTGTCCTTGGATCAAGGTCTATCCCTGCTCCGGCAGTAATTTCATTTTCAGGTATAAGACCAACGGAAAGAAGCAATGTATCGCATTCAACAAACCTTTCAGTTCCGGCAACAGGCATCCTGTCCTCTCCCACCTCTGCGATAACAACCCCCTCAAGCCTCCTCTTACCTATGACCTTAGTCACAGTATGCGACAGGAGGAGAGGGATTCCAAAATCATCGAGGCACTGTACTATGTTTCTCGTAAGTCCGCTTGAATACGGCATTATCTCAACGCATGCCAGGACCATCGCCCCTTCAAGCGTCAGGCGCCTTGCCATGATGAGGCCGATGTCACCGGAACCTAGAACCACAACCCCCTTCCCTACTTTATGGCCTTCGATGTTGACGTATCTCTGCGCAGCCCCGGCTGTAAGCACCCCTGATGGTCTGTCTCCTGGGATCTGTATGGCTCCCCGTGTCCTTTCACGGCAGCCCATTGCGAGTATGACCGCATTTGCATGTATGTCCATTAAACCGTGAGAAGGATTCATGGCACGAACAAGCTTTTCACTTCCATGGCTCTTAAGGCTCATCACCATTGTATCAAGCATGACAGTGACCCCTGATTCAACCAGTGACCTTGAACATCGTTCTGCATATTCCGGTCCTGTCAGCTCTTCATTGAACCTAAGAAGCCCGAAGCCGGAGTGTATGCACTGGTTGAGTATCCCGCCAGTCTCAATGTCCCTGTCTATGACAAGGACAGATCCGGCTCCAGACCTTTTCGCTTCAATTGCTGCTGCCATTCCAGCCGGACCTGCCCCTATGACAACTATCTCATAATACATCATCCTGCTCTCCTTCGAGTACATGGGAACCGTCAAGGTCAAGCTGTACCTCCCAGGGCTCTATCTTAAGCTCCCTGGAGATTATTTCAAGCACCTTCGGCCCGCAGAAGCCCCCCTGGCATCTTCCTGAGCCTGGTCTGACCCTTCTCTTCACTCCATCCAGGGATACTGCCCCCAAAGGTCCTCCAAGCGATTCTATCACCTCGCCTTCGGTTATCCCTTCGCATCTGCAGATAACCCTGCCATAGGCTGGATTCCCCTTTATTACCGACTGCTTCTCCTCATCACTCATCTCGCCGAATTTCACCCTGACTTCAGGATCGGTTTCCATTTGCCTTGGGGCCATATGCATTCCTGTGGCCTCAAGGAGCCTCACAGCCTCCCTGGCGATCGCAGGAGCTGCAGTAAGACCGGGCGACTTGATCCCCGCAAGGTTAACAAGGCCCTTGACAGAACCTGCTTCCTCTATGATGAAATCCTTTCTGTCGGAATAGGCCCTAAGTCCCGCATAATTCCTTATGGTGTCCCTGAAGTCGATGGATCCGACTGAACGGAGTGCACTCTCCTTTACAATCAAAAGCCCTTCCCTTGATGTTGCCCTGTCCTCCTTGTCTTCTGCCATTCCTGAATCCGGACCGACAAGCAGGTTCCCATGTACAGTAGGAGTTACCATTACGCCCTTTCCCTTGTCAGACGGACACTGGAACAAGGTATGTGAAACCAGCTTTCCCTGACTCTTATCCAGGACGTAATACTGCCCCTTGCGCGGCAATATTGTAAACTCCTTCTCACCTGCCATCTCCATTATCTCATCAGCATGGATCCCGGCAGCGTTGACTATCCTCTTCGCCTGAACCCGTGACTCACCGCCATTGATCTCAATCTCGAAGAAATCAGATGTTTTCCTTATACCTGTGACTTTATTCCTGAAGCGAAGGGATACACCCCTGTCTGCAGCTTTCCCCAGGAGGGCCATGCACATCTCCCATGGTCCCACTATGCCTGCAGACGGCGCAAGAAGCGCACCTGCGGCTTGCGACCCGACATTTGGCTCAAGCCTTTTTAGCTCCTGACTGTCGATGACCCTAAGACCTTTGACCCCGTTGGCAATCCCTCGATCATACAGCATGCCTATCGTTTTTTTGTCGTCATCCGAAAAGGCAAGGACCAGCGCACCGTTCCTTTTGAATGGGAAACCTGCTTCCTTTGATAATTCCTCGAACATTGAGCAGCCTTCTACATTGAGCCTCGCCATAAGGGTGCCCTCTTCAGGATCGAAGCCAGCATGCACCAGTGCCGAATTCGCCTTTGTGGCTCCTGCTGCCGCATCATTTTCCTTTTCGATCAGACAAACTGCAAGGTCCAGCCTGGAAAGCTCATAGACCGTACATGCACCTACAATGCCTGCACCTATTACTGCAATGTCATACATGGGTTTACCTCCTTATGGAAAAGCCGTGCAGTCTGATTGCATCCAACCCGGCTAGGCACGACCTGTGTTGATCCATATCTTGCTTTACCGGAAACTTCTACCTTAGTATATCGGTTCCTGCCGAATCCTTCTCAACTCTTATGCTTCTGGTAGGATATGGAATTGAGATTCCATTCCTGTCGAAGGATGCCTTGACCTGTTCATGCATATCATAAAGCAGATTCCAGTAATTTTCCTTTAGACACCATATCTTGACGGTGATCTCCACAGCACTTTCCCTGTGGGCCTGCATCCTTACTATAGGCTCCGGATCCATGATGACCATAGGGTTCGATGCGATAACTTCGTTGATTGCCGTCTTGACCTTTTCTATGTCGGAGCCGTATGCCACCCCGAATATCAGGTCTAGCCTTCTCCTGTCCTCTGTCGAGTAGTTCGTGATCCTTGCATTGGCAAGTATTCCGTTCGGTATCATCACTCGCCTGTTGTCCGGAGTGTTCAGGTGGGTATATAGTATGTGGATGTCCTTCACGGTACCTCCGACTCCATCAGACTCGATGTAGTCCCCGACCTTGAATGGCCTAAATGACAGGAGAAGTATTCCTCCCGCAAAGTTCCCCAGGCTGTCCTTAAGCGCAAGACCTATTGCTAGACCAGCGGATCCAAGTATGGTGATGAATGTGGTGCTTGGGATATCAAGCACTCCCGCCGCAGTCAGCAGCACGACTATCTGCATGAGAAGCCTTACAACGGTCTTTATGAATGTGTGAAGGGATATGTCAACGGAGCTCCTTGCAAGAGCCTTCTCGACCATCCTCATGACTAGCCTTACAAGGTACGACCCTACTACAATCACAAGTACTGCAGCGAGTATCTTCATTCCGTAATTAAAAAAGAATTCATTTAGCTTTTCCATGTTTCCTCCGTCAGTTCAATTTATCGGTTTCTATCTCATCAGTCAGTCTCTCTATTTCACCTATCAGGAAGCCTATCCTGTCGATGGTGTCAATAAGCGGCTTGTCCGATGTTATGTCTACGCCCGCAAGCCTTGCGAGTTCAATTGGATCAAGTGTCCCTCCAGCTTCAAGCGTACTTTTCCAGTCTTCTATTGCTGAACTGTCTCCGCTTTCAACCCTTTTTGCCACTTCGGTGGCAATAGTAAGTCCTGCGCTGTACGTGTATGGGTAGAGACCCATGAAATAGTGCGGCTGTCTCATCCAGGTAAGCTCGGCCCCTTCTGTGATCTTCACAGAGTCACCAAAGAAGCCCTCAAGCACCTCCCTGAATATGCCGTTTAGCCGAGATGCTGTAACACTTCCGCCATTCTCGATTATCCTGTATACCTCTCTCTGATACCTTGCCTCAAGGAGGTGTGTCACGAAGTTGTGATAGTAGGTCCTTGATATCATTGTCGAGTATACCCATCTTCTGAACCTGGCATCCCCATTTGATTTTATAAGATGGTTCGCCATAAGCATCTCATTCATGGTCGAAGGTGCCTCTATGAAGTAAAGGGAGGGTCTTGAATCAAATACGTTCTGCCTGCTGTGACTGAGTTCAAAGTGCCCTGCATGCCCAAGCTCATGGGCAAGTACGAAGACCTCCCTCATTCTCTCGGTCCAGGATATGAGTATGTACGGATGTGCTCCATAAGGACTTGAGCAGAAGGCTCCGGTGGACTTCCCCCTGTTCTGGACGAAGTCTATCCACCTCTCATCAAAAGCCCTGCTTATCATCCCTGCATATTCACTGCCTAATACTGACAGACCCTCCAGCAGATGACCTTTGGCTTCAGCCACGGTGATACCTGGCTCGAAGGCAGGATCTACAGCAAGCTTCAGGTCCTCATACCTCATTTCATCAAGCCCGTGAATCCTCTTCAGGATTCCGGCAAACCTTCTCATATGCGGTGCCAGCCTCTCATATATCAGGTCTATCTGCCTGTCATACATCTTAATTGGTACCTTCTGGCTGAAAAGCAGGCTTTCAGTTACCGATCTGAAACCTCTGATCTCTGCCAGTGCCTTCTCGGTGGAGAGCTTGGTCTGATATACAGAAGCGACAGTGTTCTGGTATTTCCCCAGTTTCTCGGAAAACGCCCTGAAGGCTGCCCTTCTCACTTCAGTATCGGTCTCGAACTCATACCCGTTCTCAAAAAGGACGAATCCCAGAGGGTGCTCCCTTCCTCCTGCCATGAACGTCCCGAAGTCCATATCAGCGAGCTTTGCCCTGTTGTATATGTTGTATGGTGCCTCTAGGACGGTTCCAAGGGCCGATATGACCTTCTCGGCTTCCTTTCCAAGAATATGAGGCCTGTACCTCAGAAGATCCTTGAGATAATGCCTGTTCTCATCGGATGATTCAATTGCCTTCTTCAAAGTTTCCTCATCATTTTCCAGTATCTCCGTATCAATGAAGCTCAGCATGCTTCTTGCCTTAGCCAGCGCATCGGATACCATAGCCTTGAGCTCAAGGCTTGAATTGTCAGTAGTATCTGCCATTAGCCTTAGATGTGAGTAGGCGCCTGCCCTTCCCATTACTGGAAGTAACTCCCTCATTCCGTCAAGGCAGCTGTTTACCGCAAAACTGTCATTAAGCTTGCCCTGGAAGTCTTCCTCAAGTTTCCGGGATAGTGTAAGGATCCTCTCCACATCGATCTTCAGGCTTTCCACAGAATAATAAAGCGGTGACAGGTCCCATGTAAGGGCAGCTTCTGCGTCCTTCCTGTCAATCAGTCTTCTTTCCATATCAATATCCTAAACATTCATCCTGTAGAGCCTGTATGTCTTGTACGGCTCCCCGATAAACTCCTTTATATCAGTAATCATTGGCTTGTTGTATTCCCAGATAGTTGAGGCTTCTCCCCTCTTATATCCCTTCTCTATGCCTTTTCTCCACATGTTGAGGTATATTGCCCCTGATACGCCTTTCTTCCTGTACTCTGGCACGACAAAGAGGACAAATACCCTCAGCCTGTCTATCTTCTTCCTGTACTTCATGTACTTCAGTATCCCGAACGGAAGAAGCCTCCCATTCATCCTCTTCAGCACCATATTATAGTCCGGAAGAGCGATGTCGAAGCCTATGGGCTCTCCTTCAAGAGTCCTCGCAATGTATATGAAGTCGGGGTCTGCATAGGGTATGAGCTGCTTAGCTATCAGTGCGATCTCCTCATCATTTGGAGGAATGAAGTCATCCCAGTCGTCCGGCATGGACATCTCAATTATCTTCTTTACATCCCGCATTTCCCTGTCCATGTTGGTAAGGTCGATCCTGTCCACAGTGTAGCCATACCGCTTCATTGCAAGAGGAACAAGCCTTTCAAACTTCCTAATGTCCTCCTGGTCGTCCTTGATGTCATAACCGTAGCAGTCCAGATATTTCTCGAATCCGTATGCACTAAAAAGGTCATTGTAGTACTTGTGGTTGTATGTCTGCATAACGTATGTGGGCGACTCGAAGTTGTCTATGAGAAAGCCCCTGCAGTCGTCACCGCCAGGCAGTGAAAGAGGGCCCTTCATGTATTCGATACCCTTCTCCCTGAACCATGACCTGGCATGATCAAGCATTGCATCCGCCACAATCTGGCTGTCAATACACTCAAAGAGCGACAGGTACCCTTCCCTGAAGCCCTTGGCATGATTCAGGTGCTCGTTGATCCCATATAGGAGCCGTCCTGCAGGTACTCCATCCAGGTAGGCTACGATCCTTGCATTTGGTCCAGCCTGGTTCATATAGTTGCTCTTGCCGGTTACATACTTCCTGTTGTCAGAAATTATCGGAGGTACCCATGCTTCGATACCCTGATAAAGACTGAACGGAAGCCTTACGAAATCGTCCAATACCTTTCCCGCTGCCGCTTCCCTTATTATGACTCCCATAGCCGCACTCCCCCTTAAGTAACACCTTTCCATATTAGTTTACCACCATTTCACCATCCGTTCATTACCTATGCCATTTTCGGTCCAAACATTCACTAAAAAGAAGAAACGGGCCTTTCGGCCCGTCAAGCTACTTGTCTGCTATCTTTCCAACTACCGGTACACCGGACAGCTTGGATACCCCATGGGGAGACATTGTCTTTATTTCTGTTGTAAGGTCACGTCCTGCCGTGAACTTCCCCCAATGGGAGCCCCCTGCCCATTCCCTCACATCCGTCACATCATATATCACTCCATCAACCGCTATGTATGCCCTGGCACCGTCTTTTCCATCGAATTCCGCAAGCTCCTCAATCGTGAGCTCAAGCCCTGTGACTGTCGGAGTTTCCGGAGTCTTGGAGGAACACGCTGCAAGTACCAGAATTCCCGCTGCAATGCTAATTGCCGTCTTTGCAATCCTCCTGATGTCCATGGTTTCAACTCCTCGCATAAAATTGTATCTTATACAATATTATACATCATCGGAGCCTCTATTCATTGAATATGAACATGAATTAACTGAAGGTTCAAACTGGTCATAAATCCCGCCATATCATATTTCGGACATTCTCAACTGTCCTCACCGCCATGCATGTCATATTCTCGGTCATGACAGGGCTTTCACTAAGCCCTTCCCTTATGCGGCTGTTGACATGCTCCACCTCATAGGTCATCTCATGCTCGCAGGGATGGTCAATCCTTATCTCCCTGCCATTGTCAAAGAAAACCCTGGCATGCCTCGCCTTCCAGAAATCTGGTATCTCCACACGGCCCTTTTCACACCAGATTATTGCCATACCATTGGTTTCAACAAGAGTCGTGATCCTTGAAGTCAAAAGAGTACCATCCTTAAGGCTCACCGAGACTGCACATTGAAGGTCCACCCCTGTTTCACCAATCGTTGCTGTTCCAGCTGCCTTTTCAATCACTGAGCCAGTAAGGAACATGGCATGCTCCAGTGGATAGCTTAAACTTCCGTTCAAAGCACCACCTCCTGACTCCCTTTTGTAGAACCAGTCCTGTATGAAGCCTGTGGCTGACTGGCAGCAGTCGATCAGCCTGATCTTCCCAAGCTCACCTGAATCAAGTATCTTCTTTATATCAACCGTTACAGGAAGGAAAACTGACTTTTGTGCCTCCATGACAAATAGCCCTTTTTCCCTTGCCATGCTGAATACCTCGTGGGCATCAGACTCGAAAAGCGTGAAAGGCTTTTCACAGACAACATGCTTTCCATGTTCAAGCCCTAAAATCATATGCTCCTTGTGCAGGCTGTTCGGTGTCGCTATATACACAGCATCTATTCCTGGGTCCTCGACAAGTTCCTCGTAGCTGCCGTAGGATTTCAAGACTCCAAGTTCCTCCGCCATCCTGCGTGCTTTCCCGATGTCCCTTGATGCGATTGCGGTTACCTCACCGTCAGTTGTGTTCTGGACAGCCCTTACGAACCTCGGTGCCACGTTTGCAGCTCCCAGTATTCCATACCGTATCTTTGCCATGGCATCCTCCTCCAATTGGATGAAAGAAAACTCGAAAATAAAAGTTTGAAAAGTAATGCTGCCGGCTACACTAGCCGGCAGCACAGGTTTCTACAGAAGTACTAGCGAAAGCAGGAATATGAATGCCATGCTCACAAGTCCCATGACGAGAGTTACCATTGTCTGCGTCTTGTAGCCATCTTCTGGTGTCATTTCTCCAAAATTGGTTACAACCCAGAAATAGCTGTCGTTTGCATGTGATACGGTCATTGCTCCTGCTGCTATTGCCATTACTGAAAGTGCCGCTGCCATAGGTGATGTGAGCCCAAGGACCTCCATCATTGTTCCTGATGCGTTGTAGGCACCCATGATTCCGGCGGTGGTTGTCAGTGCGACTGTCGATGAGCCCTGAGCCGTCTTCAGTATCGCTGAGATTACGAACGGGAAGAATATGCCTACGTTTGATATGAATGTGGCGTTAGCCTTGATGTAGTCTACGAAGCCAGCTGTGACTATTACTCTTCCAAGAACTCCACCTGCTGCAGTAACGAAGAGTATCGGTCCTACGGTCTTAAGTGTGTCATTGGTCATGCTGTTGAAGAGATGCATCTTCTTGGTGGAAACAAGCAGCGCTATTCCAAAAAGAAGTCCGACTGTAAGAGCTATAAGAGGATTTCCAAGGAAAGCGAAAATTGTAAGCGCCGCCCCCTGCCACTTAAGTACGTTTGCTATCGATCCCATTGCCATGAGAAGTATAGGTGCAATTATAGGTGCAGTGGCCATGAATGCGCTTGGAAGTTCTCCGAAGCTCTCCATTATGTGCTCATAGTCCTCAGCAGTAACTTTCTCTTCCTTCTCACTTGTCGACTTTACTTTCTTTCCAATGAAGATGGCGAAGAAGTAAGCTGCGATGAGTGTTGGAATTGAAACAAGGGCACCCATTCCGATTACCAGCAGCAAGTTGTCAGCCAGTCCCAGTGTTCCTGCAGCAGCTATCGGTCCAGGAGTAGGAGGTATGAATACGTGAGATGTGTACAGTCCTGCAGAAAGCGCTACAGCAGTTGCTACCGCTGATGTCCTGGTCTTCTTGACCATAGCTTTCCTTATTGGATCCAGTATTACGAATCCGGAATCGCAGAATACCGGAATTGAAACTACCCAGCCCATGATGAGCATCGCAAGCTCAGGTCTCTTCTTGCCAACGATTCCTACGACTATTTCGGCAAGCTTGACAGCCGCACCGGTCTTTTCAAGTATGATTCCGATTAGTGCACCAAGTATTATTACAAGTCCTATTGATGTGAATATTCCCGAGAAGCCTGCTCCGAGTACTCCGGGAAGGTCCTTGAGCGGTATTCCGACGATCATACCCAGAACAAGTGATGTTCCCATGATCGCCAGGAAAGGATGAAGTTTGAACTTTGAAATTGCAAGAATCATAACGACGATAGAAATTGCAAAAGTGATGATTAAAGTAATTCCTGACATATTATCCCTCCGTATAGATATTTGGAAAGAATACTTAACTTAATTAACAAGGATATGAATATTATTCCTTCCTATTCCATATTAACATTTGGAGATTGTCATGTAAACATTTACTTGTATTTGGTAGGACCATTCATTTCAAAAAAACGGCTTGAAGCTTTAAATTAAGCATCAAGCCGGGTCTCTACTGGAATATGTCCCTTATTCTCTTGCTTGTCCTCTTGTATGTGTCCTGCGCGGTTAGCTTACCCTTCATATAGCCCTTCCTGAGGCTCATTATCCTCTTCATGACAACTGAATCTTCAACTTCCGCCCTGGTCCTTTCCCTATAGTCATCAACTACGGTCCTGTACCTCGAATATGCCTTCTCTACGGCGTCCTCCCAGGAAATGTACACCTTTGTCGCTGCTCCTGTTCCAAGCTCTGCAACCCATTCCCTGTCGTTGCAAGCCTTTATTATCTCCCGTGCTACGCTGTCTGCATCCTCATCAGCGATAAGCCCTGAAACCTCGTGCTCCACCCCTTCCGATGCGCAGCTGTTGCGTATCAGAAGGCTCGGGCAGTATGCCGAGGCTGCTTCCCTGACAACAAGTCCGTTAGTGTCGTAGGTAGATGTGAATATGAAAAGGTCGGCTATGCTGTAATAAATCTTCAGCTCTTCCCTGTCGTAGATGGCTCCTGTGAATATGCAGCAGTCCATAAGGCCGCACTCTTCTGCATATTCCATTATCTCAGGCCGGTCAACACCTTCCCCGACGAAGACCATCCTGAAGCTCTTTCCCATTTCCTTCGCTATCTTCAGTGAATCAAGCGTAAGCCTGATCCCCTTGTACCACATCATCCTGCCGACATAAAGGAAGGTTGGTGTCTCATGGTCCAGCCCATGCTTTTCCCTTACTCTCTCCATATCCTCAGGAGTGGACCTGCCCACCTCGTAGTCCGCACCATTTTCCATAACCAGGTAGCTGCCTTCATAGCCCATGGACCTGAGGTTTTCACCTGCTCCTTCGGACACTACCCAGACCTCATCGCAGGCGTTGATGTTCGCCATCATGAACCTTGCAGTCGCCTTCCTCAGCGCAGTGGAGTCAGTCCTTTTCTCAATGTCATAATCAAACTTCGTGTGGTATGTGAGTATGACAGGTGCTCCGGTAAAGCTCCTGAGCGCTCTGGCAAGCACCGTCGAAGCAAACGGGCAGTGACTGTGTATGACATCGATCTTCAGCTCCCTGAGCCTTGAGATCACCGCTGCACTGAACGGATATCCCATCCTGTAGCCAAGCTTTTTGCTTACGTTTGCGCTGGGGTACCTTATGACCTCAAAAGGATAGTTGTCTACAACATCCGGATAGTAAGGAGTCGCAACAACAACGTTCCCATGCTTTTCATTTATTACCCTTGCATAGTTGTATATGGCATTTGCCACACCATCTATGGTAGGTGGGAAAGAATCATTGAATAGTCCTACTGTAAACTCGTCCATGGCTCCTCCAAAATGCTGAATCACTTTGCCTGATTACTGCAGCATTAATCACAACAACTATATTATAGCTTATGGAGTGTTAAAAATGTATTAAGTTTATTCGCGATTATTGTTAGTGCTATATGCATTGATTTTGGTGGAGAACTTGGGTAAGAAATTTAGGTTTATATGGACTTGAAAAGCAAGGGCGGATGCTTTCACATCCGCCCTAATAAATTTATTTATATTTCCATTTCAAGTATGTAGGAACTGAGACTCTTGCCGTGCTTGTCCAGTGAAAGCGACCTTGTTACACCGCCGCCAAGTGCGTCGTACATAACGAAGTTCAGCGCGCCTACATTTGGCAATTCAAACCTAACAACCTCGCCCTTCACGATATCCTTGAAGAACTCCTTTACCTTATCAGGGGTCACCTTCTCCCTGATAAGCTCGAAATCCTTCATGTCATACGCTATAAGGGAAATGTTTGAAATGTTTCCCTTGTCTCCCGTCCTTGAGTGTGCGATCTCCCAAAGCTTCATCATTTCACCTCCTGATACTTCACGCATACATCCACATCGTCTCTGGAGATGAGGATTGAGGCTACGGAAACTATCTCTGCTGATGACTTGGTAGCTCCGCCGCCACCTGCAGGTCCGTTGGTATAAAGTGTCTCGACTTCCTCACCGATCTTCTTTGCATCGGAGAGTTTCTTTGTCCTTGCGGCAACTCTGAGCCTTACTTCATCAGGAGCCTGTCCAAGGACCCTGTCCTGATTCCTGTAGAGAGCGTTCACTCCTATGATCTCTATCCTCAGCTCATCCACTGGTATCTGCCTGAGCTTGAGCCTTTCCTCGACTATCTGTCCGCCAAGTACTGCCCTTTCATAGCATCCAGGTCCGCCGTAGCTGATTTCGCCCTCACCGGTGAAGCAATCCCTGTATCCGATGCTCACCTTGAGCGTCTCAGTCTTCTTGCTTCCTGATGCTCCAGTCGCCCTTACCACATCCCTGGCTGTGTTCTCAAAGGATACCTTTGAGAAATCCGCAACCACGTCCGGAGTGAGGTAATTCTCAGGATCATGTATCTCGTAGATCATCTGCTCAGCGCATGTGTCCCTGGTTACAAGGCCGCCGGTTCCCTCTACCTTTGTAACTATGAATTCTCCTGCCTCATCTACCTCGATAATCGGGAATCCAAGCTCTGAAAGGTTAGGCACATCCTTCCTGCCAGGGTCAGCATAGTAGCCTCCGGTTACCTGGCCGCCGCATTCAAGCAGGTGCCCAATGAGGGTACCCTTGCCAAGAAGATCCCATGAGTCTGTCTTCCATCCGAATTCATGGACAAGCGGTGCAAGGAAAAGTGCAGGGTCTGCAACCCTTCCAGTGATAATGACATCAGCGCCGTTTGCCAGGGCTTCGACAATCCCTTCGATTCCAAGATACGCATTGGCGGAGACCACTTCGCCGTCAAGGTTCCTAAGCGGCTCTCCTGTCTCCCAGACAGTAGTGTCCTGGTATTTTCCTAGCATTCCGAGGACATCGTCTCCGCTTACGCTGGCGATCTTCATCCCCTTGAGGCCCATATCCTCTGCCATCTTTGCAACTACCCTGGCTGCTCCATCAGGATTTGCAGCGCCCATGTTGGTGATTACCTTAACCTTGTTCTTGTATGCAAGGGGAAGCACCTTTTCCATCCTCATCTCAAGAAGCGCATTGTATCCCTTATCCGGATTCTTGAGCTTTTCCTGCTGAGCTATCGCTATAGTCCTCTCTGCAAGGCACTCGAAGCCTATATAGTCGATTTCGCCCTTCTCCATGAGTACCAGTGCCGGCTCAAGCCTGTCTCCGGCATATCCGGCTCCGCTTCCTATCCTTAATTTCTTCATAATTTATCCTCCGTTCGCCTATATGGCTACTACACCCATGACCAATGCAACAATAAGCATTATTATCGTTCCTGCAAATGCCCATGGTATGGTGTTCTTCTGATGCTCTCCAAAGTCCACTCCTGTAAGTCCTGTCAAAAGGAATGTCGCTGCAGTAAGCGGACTTACCGGGAATCCTGTCGTCATCTGTCCGAGTATGGAAGCTCTTCCGACCATTACAGGATCGACTCCGAACTGGGATGCTGCATTTGCTATTACAGGCATTACACCGAAGTAGTATGAGTCAGGATCGAATATGAGGCTTAGAGGCATTGAAACTATTCCTGTTACGAGCGGTATGAGCTTGCCGAGCGACTGCGGTATCATGGATACCATGAGCTCTGACATTGCAGTTATCATTCCAGAATCCTTCATGATTCCGGTGAATGCGCCTGCCGCAAACAGTACGCTTGCCATCATAAGCGCTTCCTTCGCATGTGCATCGACTCTCGCCCTCTGGTCTGATACCTTAGGATAGTTGACTATTAGTGCTATGCAGAACGCGAACATGAACACTACCTGAGGAGGCAGCTTTGCTGATATCATAACTCCTATAGCAGCTATGATAAGCAGTATGTTGAATACGAAAAGTCTTGGCCTCAAGAGCTTCTCCTTCTCCGCATCTACAGTCACCTCATGGAATGATGCATCCTCTGTCTCAAGGTTTCCAAGTCTCTTCTTCTCCTTGTTTCCGAGATAGTATGCAACAAAAAGTACAAATGCGATACCTGAGAGCATCGGTATAAGAACCGGGTTGAACAGCTTTGTGATTTCCACATTAAGTGCGGTTGCGGCTCTCAGCGTCGGTCCACCCCAAGGGACGATGTTCATGGTTCCTGCTGCAAGAGCTGTTACTGTGGCAAGTACAGTCCTCTTCATGCCAAGTGCATCATAGAGTGGAAGCATTGCTGGAATTGTAACAAGGAAAGTTACAGCGCCTGAACCGTCAAGATGTACGATCATTGCAAGAATTGCGGTACCGATTGTGATCTTAGCCGGGTTCTTGCCAACAACCTTGAGTATCTTGTTTATAATAGGATTGAATGTTCCGGCATCGCTTAAGATACCGAAGAAAAGTATTGCGAAGATGAACATGACACCTGTAGGTGCGATGGTCTTGATACCGTTGGTGATGAACGTCCCGACCTTGAGCCCTGACCCTGCAATAAAAGCAGTGAAAGTAGGCACCGCGATGAGCGCCACTACAGGGGTCGCCTTTTTCGTCATTACCAGAACAAGAAGCAGCAGTACTGTTGCCAAACCAAGAAATGCTAACATAAGATTCCTCCCGAATAATTATTTCACTTTATGTTAAGCAATTATCATGCCAAATTGACTTGAAGCGTAAAACCATTGAAAATCAGCAATATTCATAAAAACATCCAAATATCAAATTCCAGATTTCTGGAATTTTTTTACATCTTTTATCGAATTCGCAGACATGAAATCGTTATTATGCAACACCTTCCAATATTCTGGAATTATTTCATAAAGTTCCAGAATATTGGAAACCCGGATATCCATTCGGATTATCCGGGCAGTCTATTTTATCTTGCTGTAGAGGCTTGCAAGGGATATCCCAAGAATTTCAGCCACCTTTTTCTTTCCCTCAAGCGAATGCCCATGGAGGTCAAGATGCTTCATGATCTCTTCCCTCTCGAATTTCCTCACCATCTCTGACAGGCTTTCAGCCTTGAAATCATCCTCAACTGATGCCTGGATTCTTACTGGAAGATTTCTGCCTGCAATGATGTCATTCTCCATCATGTTCACGGCAAATTCAATTGAATTCCTGAGCTCCCTTATGTTTCCGGGCCATCTGTATGATAAGAGCATCTTCCTGGCATCATCGCCTAGGCTTATGTCACTCTTCAGGTCATTCTTATGCTGCTGCAGGAATACTTCCGCAAGCGGTATGATGTCCTCCCTCCGCTCCCTCAGCGGCGGCAGCATCACAGGAAAGACAGAAAGCCTGTAAAACAGGTCCTCCCTGAAAGTCCCGGAGGAAACCATGGCTTCAAGGTCTTTGTTTGTAGCGGCTACTACCCTCACATCGACTGAGATCTCCCGTATTCCGCCGATCCTCCTTACTGTCTTTTCCTGAAGTGTACGGAGAAGCTTAGCCTGGACCTCTGCCCCGATCTCAGCTATCTCATCAAGGAATATGGTTCCGCCGTCTGCAGCCTCGAAAAGGCCAAGCTTGCCATCCTTCCTGGCTCCGGTGAAGGATCCCTCCTCATATCCGAACAGCTCGCTCTCAAGCAGGTTCCCGCCGAATGATGCACAGTTCACTGCAATGAAGGGGCCGCCAGCCCTGTCGGATGCGTTATGGATCGCCTGTGCTGCCATTTCCTTTCCTGTACCGCTTTCCCCAGTAAGAAGTATTGTCGTATCCTTTTTTGATATCCTGAGCAGCAGCTTCTTGAGCTCCCTGGACTTGGGGTCAGCAGTAACCATATCATCCATGCTATATCTCGCCCTCTGTATGGCCTTAATCCTGCCTTCAAGCTTGGCGATCTTGGACTGGTATCTGTTCAGGGTCTGTGACAGGTCCAGTGCATCGTCTATGGTGCTTACTATTGAAATTGCCCCGACCACTTCACCCTTTGAAAGTATAGGAGACATGTTAACAATATAATCAATGCCGTTTTCCTCACGAAGAGCCCCTACTATTGGCTTCCTGGTTAGAAGCACATTAGGAAGCCTGGCACCGTGTCTTACTTCCCTGAGCTTTCTTCCCACGATATCTTCTTCTTTTACACCGGTAATCCTCGTATAGGATGCATTGACGTACTTGACGTTCTCATCCTTCCCTATTATAAGTATCCCATCATATAGCGAATCGAAGACCGATCTGATCCATGTATCAATAACCACTGATGAACCTCCCGTGCCCTAGGGCTATACCTTAGTGTCTGTTACCTTTTCCCGAACTTCTGTCTCTCGCTTTCCGAAAGCGATGATATGAAGTTCCTTTTCTCGTTAATGAGATTTTCCAGATCGTTCACGTACTCAAAGAGAGACGCCCTGTTCTCAAACTCCTCCCTTGTCTTCGGAAGCTCCATGGTCCTGAATTTTCGCCTGTATTCCTCAAGCCCCGTGAAGGCAGCAGCCTTGGTGTTTGGCTCGCTTACCTGTTCGGCCACATAATCCGTGAGTGTTGCCGCCATTTCGGACTGCTCGTTTATGTATTTAACTCGCTGAACGTACTTGACCATGTGCTTTAGAAGCTCATACTGGCTGTTTCGCATGTCCATGTATCTCATGAAATATGTCACCTCACCGCCAGGATGGTTTGACGCCTCTATTACCGCCCTTTCCCTTCCTTCTCCAAGGGCTGCGCCAAGACCTGTAAGATAGCTTTCTTCAAGTTTCAGCTCAAGCGGCTTTCTCAGACAGGCTGCCATATCCTTAAGCACCTTCTTGATGCCCTCCTCGATATGTGTAATGTCTTCACAAAGCTTTCCTTCAACGCTTGGTATGTGCATGTTCATGACAAGCCCTACTCCGGCACCTATTACCATCTGCATGAATTCGTTGAGAAGCCGGTTTGGCGCAACTGACTTTACTGAAAGTATATGTGATACGAGGACTGAGCATGGAACAATCGCGTCATGGAATTTCATCTTCACTGCCAAAGGAATGAATACAAGAAGGTAGACTCCAAAGGACAGTGCAGTGAATCCAAGTATCGAAAACACTACCGTTCCCGTCGTAAGTGCCAGAATCGTCGCAAGAATCCTTTGAAGGGCAAGGTCCCTCGACTTCTTCTTCGTGCTCTGTACACTCAGTATGACAATTATCCCTGAGTTTGCAGCATAGCTCAGCCCGATCAGCTGTGATATGAACACGGCTATCGCTGCTCCAACTGCGGTCTTCAGTGTCCTGTAACCTATTATCTTCCTCATCTTTTCCATAAGATACACTCCAATCTTGGTAGAACCGTCTGTTACTAATATACATCGTAACAAATACCATTTCAAAGTTTTTCGGACAGTTTGCTCCAGTATTTCCCCTTGGTGTTCATCATTATTTCAAAGTTCTGTACTATAATTCAGTTAGGAAGTAATCCAGCTAAAAACGGAGGTGCTATGATGGCTGAGATTTCATTGAAGGAAATTGAGGAATTCCCTGTACTCATGATAAGAAGACGTACAAGCCTTTCAGGACTGAAGGAAGCTATTGGCGACGGGTTCATGAAGATCGCAAACTATCTGGAATACCTCGGCGAATCACCTGGTGGTGCACCGTACGTTGCCTACTACAACAACGAAATGGATGACCTTGACATAGAGATCGGATTCCCGGTGGTTTCTCCGCTTCCAGGGCAAGGAACCATACACAGTTCAAAAGTCAAAGCCTTCACAGCCGTTGAGTGTCTATACAAGGGGCCATATTCAAAGTTCTCTGAAATCTACGGTGAAATGATGAAGTGGATGGAGTATCATGACCTTTCACCTGCAGGAGCATACTATGAGACCTACCTTAACAGTCCAGGTGAAATACCTGAGTCTGAACTTCTTACATTGATCAGGATATCTGTGAAGTGACACTATGAGCCGCATGGTGCGAGATTAATATAATCTGCGCAGCATGCGGTTTTTTCGTCTTAATTCCGGTTAACTTCACTGATTATTAACAATTTTGTCACATATGCTTGTTATGGCGTCAAAAGTTTGATAAAGTTGAATTTAAACATATTGTTATGGTAAATACATCTATTATGGGATTTTGATAATTCTGGTCCTACATCAGGTGACAATATGACAATTGAATAATGACCTGCAGAAATCGAATAGGAGGATACGTAGTGGATAGGATAGTAGTTCTGATCAAGCAGGTTCCCGATATGGAGGAGGTCCGGTTCGACAGGGAACGAGGAGTCATCGACAGGAATTCAGCCGGGACAGAGATCAACCCCTTTGACCTGAATGCTCTGGAGGCTGCAGTGCAGATCTCCGAGAAAACAGGTGCTGAGGTTTTCGTCATCAGCATGGGCCCGCCCAGCGCAAAGGAAGCCATCAGGGAAGCCATAGCGAGAGGCGCATCGGATGGTGTGCTGCTAAGTGATAGGAAATTCGGCGGCGCTGATGTCAAGGCTACGGCAGCGACGCTGGCAGCAGGAATAAGGTGCACAGGACCTTACAGCCTCATCCTCGCCGGGATGCAGACTGTAGACGGGGATACCGGTCAGGTAGGACCTGAAATCGCAGAGATGCTTGGAATACCCCATGCAGGCTATGCTGAGAGCATAGATGAGGTCGATGAGACTTCTGTTACTCTCACAACAAGGATCTGGGATGGCAGATACCAGAAGAAGCTCAGGTTTCCAGTACTTGTTACTGTCACAAAGGACATAGCTTCACCGAGGCTTCCTTCGCTGAAGAGCAAGATGAAGGCCAGGAAGGCTGAAATACCGGTAATAGGACTTGATGACCTCGATGGTTATCTAAAGGAAGAGGAAACCGGACTTAAAGGTTCTGCAACGAGGGTCAGGAAAATCGTGATTCCTGAATCAGCAGAGAGAGCAGGTGCGGTCTACAGGGATGACATGCCTGCGGCAATCGATGCCCTGATTGAAGTTTTGAAGGATACGAAGGTTTTGGAGGTTAGGCAGGGTGAAGGAATCTAAGGGAGTGCTCATTTTTGCGGAGCAAAAGGATGGAAAGCTGCACAAGGTAGGCTTCGAACTCCTTGGTGTTGGAAGAAAAATCGCGGATAAGTCAGGCTCAGAACTGTATGCGGCAGTACTGGGTCCTTTTGGCATGTCCTGTGAAGAACTTATTGAAAGAGGTGCGGACAAGGTCTTTGTAATTGAGGATGAATCTGCATTTTCATTGCCTGATGAATATGTGTTCTCTGAAAATCTAATAAGACTTGCGGATAAGATCAGACCGGAAGTGTTCCTGATTGGAGCCACATCCCTTGGCAGGTCAGTAGCACCAAGGGTTGCTGCAGGTCTTAAGACAGGTCTCACTGCAGACTGTACTGACCTTGATGTTGATGATGAAGGGCACCTGGTACAGATACGGCCGGCTTTTTCCGAGAACATACTGGCCCAGATCCTTTCTGATTCCATGCCCCAGATGGCTACAGTCAGGTACAAGGAGTTCGATGAGGCTGAAAGGGTACCGGGAAGGTCAGGGGAGATCGTCCGGATGGAAGAGTACGGCTCGAGGAATCCTTCACTTGAGTTCATAAAGGAGCTTGAATCAAGCGGCTTTGACATCTCAAGCGCGGAGGTGGTTGTATCTGGAGGATCAGGCCTTAAGAGTCCTGAGGACTTCAGGATGCTTGAGAAGCTGGCTGTGCTTTTAGGTGGATCGGTGGGATCCTCAAGGCCGATGGTAGAGGCAGGTTTCATACCAAGGGAGCATCAGGTGGGATACAGCGGCAACAGGGTCAAGCCAAAGGTATATATCGCCTGCGGAATATCAGGTGCACCTCAGCACCTTGCAGGAATGATGGATTCTGAGGTGATCATAGCGATCAATTCCGATCCTTCCGCCCCAATATTCAATGTGGCGGATTATGGTATAGTCGGTGACATCTACGAGATAATTCCTCTATTAATCGAGAGGATAAAGAAAGAAAAGGCTGCATCCTCATCTTCAGACGCTGTTGCATACTTGTTAGGCAGGGGGGAAAACAAATGAAGAGATCAACCGAGAAAATATACCTTTCACTCGCATTCCTGTGGTTCACGACCCATTTTGGCGGCGGCTTCGCTTCCGGAAGACAGGTTGTAGAATACTTCGTAAGATATGGAAAATATGCAGTCATAATGCCGATAATCTCTCAGGCAGTCATCGCCATAGTTCTCTATGCTGCATGGATGTATGCGTTCGAGAACAAGGCATTCTATTACAGGGTCTGGACCGACAAGTTCTACAAGCCTGTCGAAAAGGTAATGTCGAATGTGTATGAGCTTCTCTATAACCTGACTCTCGTTACAGCAACTGCGGTTGCATTTGCAACTGGCGGAGCTACGATGAAATCAGTGTTCGGAACAAGCTATTTGTTCAATACGGCTCTTATAGCTGCCGCGCTTCTTCTGCTCACGATATTCGGTGCTAAATTTGTAAGAAGAGCCGCAAGCATTATAGCAATCGCGATCATTGCCGGCATGTTCATTATATACATTCCTAACATCATTGCCGGATTACCTAAAATAGCTGAAAACCTGTCAGCCTTTTCGGCTGCACCTGCTGCTTCAGGTCTGGGACTCCTTGACGCACTCTGGACAACCATGAAGTATGCCGGTTTCCAGTCAGTGGTTATTGGCGCATACATAGCGCACTCAAGCGCACTTGAGGACAAGAAAGACATAATGAAGGCTTCAGTCCTCGGTTTCGTGCTCAATGCATCCATGCTTGTAATGACAGTCCTGGGTCTTCTCATTTTCATCAATGACGGGATACTGACAGAATCTGTACCTGCACTGACAGTGATACGGAATGGCGTCGGCGCTGGTTGGATGGTGCCGCTCATTTCAGTGCTCATACTTCTTGGTGCAGTATCCACTGGCGTCAACCTCATATATGGAATAACCCAGAGAGTAGTCATACTCATGGGTAAGAATGACAATGAAGCTTCCTTCAAGGCCAAGGAGAGGAACAGGAGCATAGTCGTTTCAGCAGTGTATGTAATGATAACCTGGTCCATCGCTCAGTTCGGTCTCATACCGCTCATAGCGAAGGGATACGGAACCCTTGGATACATCTCGGTATTTGTCATAATACTGCCGATAGTGCTGAAGTTCTACATCGGACGAGTATTGAACAAACCTCAGAGTACTGCTGAGAATGCTTAGGATAGAACATTATACCTTCAGGAGGAACAGATGGATATTGAAATAATTGGAAGACTCAAAAAAATATGCGGCGATGACTTTGTTGTCAGCGACCTCTCAAAGATAGGCAACTACTTATATGACGAGACCGAGGAATACCTCAAGCCAGAAGCCTGTACAGATGTAGTTGTCGTCAAACCAAAGGATGCCAGCGAGATCTCAGAAATAGTAAAATATGCAAACGAGATACTCATGCCTGTCATCCCGAGAGGCGGCGGCACAGGACTTAACGGCGCTGTCATACCTGACAGACCCGGCATAATACTATCCATGGAAAGGCTTTCGAAGGATATTGAAGTGGATGGCAAGAACCTCATGGTCATTGCAGACAGCGGAGTGACACTTGCACAGCTTAACGACGAGCTCAAGAAGACCAAGGGGCTGTTCTTCCCCATACATCCTGGTGATGAGGGAGCACAGCTTGGCGGAATGGTAGCTGAAAACGCCGGTGGCGTAAGTGCGGTAAAGCACGGCATCATGAGGAACCATGTCAAAGGACTTGAAGTGGTTCTGCCTACTGGTGAGATAGTCACTTTAGGCGGCAAGCTGATAAAGAACAATACAGGCTATGACCTTCTCCACATGATGGTTGGAAGCGAAGGAACCCTTGGTATAATAACCAAGGTGATCCTGAAGCTCTACGCAAAGCAGAACCATACCGGCACTCTGCTCGTATCCTTTGACAGCAGGCAGGATGCCTCAGATACTGTGCCTGCAATCCTGCAGTCAGGTATAACACCTCTTGCCATAGAATATGTGGAGAAGAATGTCATTGAAGAGGCAGCAAGGCATATGGGTCTTGTCTGGCCGGCAAAGGAAGGAATCGTTGACCTCATGATCATCCTTGAGGAAGGCACTGAGAACGACCTGTTTGCAAAGAGTGAGGCAATAGTTGAGATAGCCGAGAAGTTCAATGCAGTCGACAGCATCATCGCCGAAACAGCGAAGGACCAGAGGAACATACTCCAGATAAGGAGCAACGTATATACCGCCTTCATAGAGCACGCCATCGACGGAATGGATATCTCCGTACCCCCTGCTTCAGTACCGTATTTTGTCAGGGACCTTGATGAGATCGCCGCAAAATACAACACCACCCTTCCATGCGTCGGACACATCGGAGATGGAAACATCCACAACTTCGTTATGAAGGAGAACGGTGAAAAGCCATCCTGGTTCGAGGACATAAGGCTCGATATCTACAAGGCAGCCATGAAGTACGGCGGAGCAATAACCGCTGAACACGGCACAGGCAAAACCCGAAAATCATACATGCCCCTCCAGTATACTGCAAGGGAAATCGAGATAATGAAGGGTGTCAAGAGAGCCTTCGACCCAAATGGAATACTCAATCCTGGAACAATAGTAGACTTGTAGAAACTAAAAACGAGATGCATTTCGTAATGATTTGCATCTCGTTTTTCAATTTTCCTTGTTCAATTTCTAGTCTGGAAGCTCTCCTGTAAGAAATGCCCTTACCTTCCCTGCAGCATATCCCGGACCTCTGTCCCCCAGTCCTTCAACCATGACTGTCGCAATAAACGGACTTCCCCCGTCAAGGTCAATGGCAGTGAACCATCCATACCTTGTCCTTGCTGCTCCTGTTCCGACCTCTGCAATTCCTGTCTTGCCTGCTATGGCTCGACCTTCAATGAATGAGGCATTCCCGGTACCGGATGGATCTTCAACGGATTTTCTCATTAGCTCCAGGATCCTGTCTGCGGTTTCTGCTGAAAGGATATTTCTGGTCTCTGCCTGTGCCACATCCTTCACCAGCCTGAGTCCCTTAAGATTTCCATCGTCTGCAATGGCAGTCAGAGCCCTTGGCAGCGTAAGGCTGTTGAACAGTACCTGTCCCTGGCCATAGCCGCTGTCCCCAAGCAGTATCTCACTGTTCATTACACCTAGATTCGCCACCTGGGATTTCTGGAAATCAAAGGTCGTGTCAAAGTCCTCACCAACACCAAACCTTTGCATAGCTTCGATGAATTCCTTCTCTCCCAGCTTAAGTGCCATCTGGGCGAAGAATATGTTGTCGGAACTTATGAACGCCTTTTCAAGGTCTACAGGTGTTCCCGGATCAGCAGCCCTTTTTATGAAGTATTTCCCCCATGCAGGTTCCTTCTGCCAGGAAGTTCCTGAAACCTCTGAAACAAGGCTTGCAGCCGTACTGCCAGTCTCTATCGCTGAGGCTGATACAAGCGGTGCGACGGTAGCACCAGGAGGATATAGCTTCGTGAACCTGTTAAGAAGCGGCTTCCCTGGATCCTTAAGTAAATTATCATAATAGGCTTCAGTATGTCCAAGGATCATCCTGTTCGGGTCATAGGATGGAAGGCTTACTAATGCCAGAATTTCCCCATCCTTGAAGTTTATCAGTGATGCAGTGCCGCTGTCTCCTGTCATTGCTCCATATAGTTTCAGCTGTTGGTCGATATCTATGGTAAGGACTACGTCCTTGCCTCTATTGTTGTGGTCGTTTGAAAGGATCTCCTTGATTTTGCCGTCCTTGTCCACCAGAACCTTCTCTGTCCCTGTCCTGCCCCTTAGGTCTTCCTCGAAGATCAGCTCCAGGCCTGACCTACCTGCCTTCGCTGTTATCGGATATCCAAGCGTCTTTAGGACTGCATATTCTTCACGGGTTGCAAGCCCCACATATCCGGTAAGGTGGGCTGCAGCTTCCCCGTATGGGTATATCCTGTCTCTGGTTATCCTGTAGGTTATCCCTGAATTCGATATTACAAGAGCGTCTACAGCTTCCTTGTCGTCCATCGAAACCTTGATCATGTCTACAAATGTCTCTGGCTTTACCCAGCTGAGCCCAAGTCTTCCGGTAATATATTTCCTTGATACTCCAAACGCCGCTGACAAGGCGTCTATGGATTTCTCCCTGACGTTACCGAACTGCCCGGGTATCATCCCTATCCAGATGACATCACCGTCTTCTGCAAGCACCTTCATGTTCCTGTCAAGTATACGACCCCTCTCAGGACCTACCTCCTGCTCAATTATCTTATCGGTGCTCTTGAATCCCTCATACATCTGGTTCAGCGCGAAGCTGACAAGAAAATTGGGATTACCATCCTCGTCATTCTCCTTGACAAGCTTGATGTCAGTGCTGAATTTTTTCACACCTATCCCTGTCACCAGTGTTATATCGACCGGGACCCTTAAAGTATCTGCTCCTGCAGCTTTTCTTTCCAGGTCCAGCTCCTCCATCCTGTCAGAAACTGAAGCCTCAGTTACAGAAATCACACCATAGAAGCCCTTGTAAAGCTCCACATATTCATCCTTTGTCATCTTTGACCTGCTCGATGAGTCGAGATAATCGTACATGGCACCATAATCCATTGCAGCATATGCTGCCTTATAGGCGACATATGTGCCTAGAGGATCATGCTTATCCTCGTCGCATGAGGAACCAATCATTAAAAACAGGATGATGAAAAATACATACAATGATTTCTTCATTCGTAATCACTCCCTTGCCGATACGCCACCTGCTCAAGAGACAATTGACTGATAAACTCCCAATCCGCTGTAGCTTTGGAATCATTCCCGTGGCCATGCATAGGCCAGGGAAAACAAGACAGACATACAGATAGAGAAGTAGCAGATCCAGGGTTTCATCGACCTATACATCAGAAAAGCGCACGCTGCTAAGATTGCACCAGCGGCAGGCAATGACAGAAGAGGCTTAAGATACAGTCCTAGTATTGCAGCAACCATGAGCATCATTAGCGGAATTACAAGCAATATTGCCTTAAGAAGTTCCGGAGCTTTAGTTCGTAGAAGTGCAAGGTACCTGAAAAGCAGCAATATGGAGTAAGTGATACGTATGGCTTCAGCTGGATTGTTCCCAATGTTATCAGAAAAAAATACAGTTTCAACGAACATATAGATCGCAAAATACCCCATGCAGGTCGCAGCAAACACGAAAACCCGCCTGCATCAATTGCAGCCATCTTGACCAGGACTGAAAGGACATTCTCCTTCTCCATCAGTACCTCCTCTCGTGCATGGTTTCAGAAACAAACCAAATTTCATATCTGCCATCATACATACCTGATATCCTATTAACTAAAGCATATCCTATATAAATCCACTTGATGACATATATGCTTATTTTGTCGAAATTATCCGACTATTCGTCAGGTTCCAACGGTCTGAATCCTTAAGGAATCTCATACGAGTTTTAATCTTACTTACCTGTTTCCCGCACTTCTTGATGCGAAGCTTACTCCGATGATTATTCCTGCGATTGCTCCCATAGGTCCGCCAACCATGGCGCCTATAAGACCTGTCGCCTCATATCCCATCACTCCTGCGTACTCGAAGTTCTTCATGAAGTTCCCTCCAATGAAAGAACCGACTATAAGGCCTGCGATTAGTCCCACTATAAGAAAAACAAAGCATCCGATAAGACCATAGAGTATTCTTTTAATCACTTCAACCATCTCCATAACATATGGTCATGTGCCGCAAGGCAATAGCAATAGGGTTGCAGCACATGGCATCCATTCTTCATGCAACTAGATCTTCAATTCCGGGAAGTATCTGTAGAAATCCATTTTCAGGTAATCTGCCAGGTCCTTCATTTCCTCGACTGTCTTTTCATTTACGGGAATCCCTTCTTCAATGCGTCTCGTATAGGATTCAGCTTCCTTTTCACCGTGGGTGTATATCCTGTCTTTACCGTCTGCTTTCATTGAATTCCTCAGTTCCTCAAGGAATATTTCAAGTTTATTCTGGATCACAGCCGGATTGCCGAAGATCTTTGGATCGATCGCCGCAAAGAAGTGGCACACACCTGATTTTCCTTCCTCTTTCTCAACATGGTTTGAGGTAGTGCCTCCTGACATTATGGATGAAAGTATCTCGACTACCATTGAGAAACCATAGCCCTTGTGACCACCATGTTCCTCAGTACCCCCGCCCAGCGGATGAAGCCCTGCTGTTCCTGCATATATTCCTCTTAGAAGTGCAGAGGGATCAAGCTCATCGTAGCCATCTGCATTTATTCCCCAGCCTACAGGAAGGGCTTTCCCAGTCTTACCGGATACTTCTGCCTTTCCTACCGTTACGACCGAAGTTGATGCATCGAAATGGAATGGCTGTGGAACTGCAGGAAAGCTGAATGCAAAGGGATTGGTCCCAAGCATGGGGACTCTTCCGAAGGTCGGCACGACAGCTGCCAGTGAATTTGTCATTGAAATCCCCAGAAATCCCTCATTGCATGCCATAAGGGAATAGTAGCCTGCAATTCCGTAGTGGTTGGAGTTTCGGACAGTAACCAGACCTATACCTGAAGTCTTAGCAAGTGCAATGGCCTTCTTCATTGCAAATTTTGAAACCAGCTGGCCCATGCCGCTCATTCCGTCAATGACGGCCGATACAGGCGTTTCTGACACTATAAGCGGCTTTGCACCAATATCAATGTATCCAGCCCTTATCTGATCATGGTACATGACAATCCTGTTTGTTCCGTGGGAATCGATCCCATACAGGTCAGCCAGAAGCAGTACATCCGTTATTACAGCGCTGTCATGTTCATTGAATCCGAACCTGTGGAACGCCGCCTCGCAAAATATCTTCAGATTATCATAAGTAAGTAAGTTAATGCTCATAAATTTCTCCATTCTTGTTTCTTATAACCCATATATATATTTTATCAGCATCGAGTGCTGGTTGTAGCTTATTTCTATTTTGAAGTACATTTGAATGTCGTAATCTAAATAGAAATACTAAATCAGTTTGAAGCAATATTTCCAGCCTTAACTCCGGCATAGAGATCTTCTTCAGAAGCGACCAGCATAAGAAGAGTCCATGCAGGTACATATGTGGCTACTACCACGATCTCCCTCCACAGAATGAAAACCTTGAAATCGGGATGGTACAGGGCCAGAGCCACGAACAGGTCACTGAAGAAAATCATGCATCCTGCAATCGCGATCAGCCAAGCAGCCTTTCTTGAGAAATGGCCCCTGAATAATGTGGATACCATTGTCATACCGAAGATGCAGAGTATTGTTCCCAATACAATGCCTGCAGGATACATGAATCCTTCTGCATACTGCTGAAGTGACAGGAACAAGAAAGCGAAAATCACAAAGAAGGGTGCATTTGTGATCAGTTCTGTCCTGCCTATTCTGAAGTTCCTGCTGAATGTGAGTATGAGGCACAGGTACGCTCCGATGAATCCAATCATCCCAAAAAGCTGACTATTGAGAATATCCTTGTCGTATGTGTTCACGAATATGAAGTAGTAGTCTGAAATTACAGTAAACGCGAAGGCAAGTGCAATCAGCTTCTGTTCCAGGTACCTCTTCCTGATTGCCAAAACCGTTATGAACATACTGACCCTTACTGCGAATGTGATATAAAGTGCCGGATTACTATCCTGATACCTGATGTCAAAAAGAATGATAACCAGTGTCAAAGTCAAATACACAGCAAGAAGTATTCTTTCGCTATTTTTCAACTAGACCGCCTCCTGATACAACAAGCCTGACTGTAGTTTGAATTAGCCAAACCCACTCTCCACATCACTTGTAGTTACTTCAAGTATACTCCACATCAGATTTTCACACACCTAATTAAACGAATTTTCTGTTATTTCTATCCTTCGATCAATAACGGAAACCTTTCTTCGGATTGGGTCAACAATCATAAATCAGTCCACACAACCAAATATATCCCAGCCTGGAGCAGGTATGAGATGCTGCCGTGTATTAGTTTACCGATAATTAACTGAAAATCCATAATTTGTGACCAGCATTTTGTATATGATATGCTTTAATAAGGTTAGCAGGGTATATGAAGATGTTATTGCGACTTAGGTAGGCACTCTCTTTAACATTAGAGGTTAGATTCCTTGCTTTGTTATCAAGAGATTTCGGATCAGGATTGGAGGTAGATTCAATGAAATGCCTCATCATCTACTATTCACTTACCAATTCAACAGCATTGATTGCTGAAAATGTCGCTGAAGGAATAAGAACTTCCGGTTCCGATGCGGTGATCTGCAACATCAAGGATGAAGCCCCTCCAGAACTGGATTCTTTTGACATGCTTGGGATCGGTACTCCGGTTTATGGTTTCAACGTCCCTATAAACGTGCTTGAATGCATTGAGGGTCTTTCGAACAAGAGGAACATACCGTCATTTGCTTTCCTTACTTATGGAACCTATGCCTGGAATGCAGGAGAATTGCTTAAAAAGGCGATGATAACGTCTGGTTTTAAACCAAATGGCTGGTTCTTTAGCCATGGTGCAGATTATTTCCTCGGATACCTAAAAAAAGGATGCTTTGCCTCACCAAATCACCCGACAGAGGAAGAGAAAGAAGCTGCAAGGAGATTCGGACATGATATGGTGACAGCTGGGACCGGCTGGCCCGAGTCAATTCAACCCCCGCCAGTCATATATCGGATAGAGCAGATATTTCTTGGCAGGCGACCTATAAGGCTATATTTCCAGAAGAAATTCAAGCTGAATAAGGACAAGTGCATCAGGTGCGGAATATGTATGAAGGGCTGCCCTTCAAAAAATATCAGTCTGAATCCGGAGGGCTTCCCTGTTTGGGGAAGAAATTGCATAATGTGCCTCTCATGCGAACTTCATTGTCCGAAAGAAGCTATTGTTTCACCAATAAGCTGGCCTGTCATGAATCTGATAATGAAATATAACGTGTCCCATATCCTGAAGGATCCTGATATCGAGAAGTTAAAAGTCACCCTCCACAACGGGAAGATTGAAACCTACAAATGATAGGAAATCCAAAATCTTGCTGCATAAACTCGTGAGATTCAATCCGTAGTTCCATTCTGTTTATTGTATGTTAGATTCAAGAGATCGTCACAAAGCAGGCTGATGTTTTAGATTGCTGATCTCTGCTCTGTTGGCGCTTCCTGAGCACTTGTCAGTGATTAAGAAGATACAGATACAGATCTCATGCCGGTCTACATCACCATAACTGCTCCGCGTATTATTCTGGTGAGGCTGCTCATAGACATGCATGCTGCACTCATGATTAATGAAGATAAACAAAAGGATGTGACCAGCACGATGTTCAACAAGAAAATCATATTCCAGGATATAGACGGAACACTGGTGCCTGAAAACTTTGAACAGAAAGTACCTGAGTCGGCTCTCGACGCAATCAGGCAAGCCCAGTCAAATGGACATAAGGTATACATGTGCTCGGGCAGAAGCAAATGCCAGATTTTCGATTTCTTATGGGATATCGGACTCGATAGATTCATAGGGGGGAACGGAAGCTATATCGAAGAAAATGGAGAGGTTCTATTTCATAAGGTCATATCCAGGGAAGACTGCAGCAAGGCTGTAGATTGGATGAGAAGCCGAAACCTTGAGTTCTATGAAGAGTCTAACAACTGACTGTTCGCAAGTGGGCTTTTCCTTGACAAAGCAGCGGCGTTTGTCGGAGGAAGGAAGGAGATTATTCTCAAGGTGATTCCTGGACTTGTTTTTGGTGGTGACTTGTACAGGGATGACCTAAACAAGATAAGCTTCATACTGAATAGCCATGATGACTATGAGTCTCCCAGGTCTGCATTCCCGGACCTCCATGTAGGAATATGGGGAATGGGAGGGATCCCTGAGTTATGCGGAGAGTTCGGTCAAAAAGGTATCAGCAAGGCTACAGCTATTGATATGGTCATGAACCTTCATGGTATCGGGAAAGAGGCAACAATAGCCTTCGGTAACGATGAAAGCGACGCTTCAATGCTCGAATACTGCGGAACCGGTGTAGCCATGGGGGAACGCCAAATCAACACTCAAGGAGCTTGCTGACTATGTCACTTCAGACGCTATTGATGATGGCATAAGGAATGCTTTCAGACATCTTGGCTTGATAGTATAACCATCTGTCAAAAGGTATTTGGATATTATTGGTGTAACAAAATGATAAAAAGATGGGAGCTTACACGCATCAGTCAAGCTCCCATCTTTTAGTCAATTCTATAAGTTTTTTGCCTGGATCTGTCAGTTTACAGACATCAAGCATATCGTTTCTAAGTAAAAATTCAGTGGTCTTATACTACATTAATTTCAGGGCAAACCAGATGACTAAAATAGTCTGCTCTCCCTTTATCCATCACCTTTAAGTCTGCGGTATTTCTTAATACACATACAACCAGAAACCGGAATTCCAATAAAATGACAGCATACTGTCATCAGTCCGCCAAACCGGGTAAAATAACATATGAAACAAGAGGCAGAGCTTTGCTTCTCATGTCTTAGCACGAATATGACCAATTTAGTATCTTATACTCTTCATTATTCATTCCCCATTGGATATGAGCGGTTTTTCGATTCTCTAGTTATCCTTGATTCCAGGTAATCTTTAAGATAGCTATCGCGGCAATATACGTAGCATCCTTTCATACCTCGGGATAGAAGGACCCTGTAAATGTTCTTAATGAGTCTTGTCAGTTCCAATGGATTTTCTTTCAAGCCCTTCTTACCGGTAGTATCCTTGTAATCAAGGTAGCTTCCATAGATTTCATTAGTCATGGGATTGAATCTCAGGTCATTGCCAATGATTATGCCTACATAATCGAATTCGAGCCCCTGGGAGGTGTGGATGCACCCTATCTGGTCCTGCTTGTCGTCATCAGATGCCCATGTGTACTGGCTGCTTCTGCTATTCCATGGCATTCTGAAATCATGTTCCTCAATAATAACATCTTCGATTTCTGAGTTTGGATTTCCATCCTTTGCACTTGTCCACTCCCAGGCATAACCTGCAATGATTCTCGATTTGAATCCTAAAGAGTTCTTTTCCCTGACCTTATCTACAAGGTCATGTGGATTGTCTACAAGTTCAAATTCAAATGTACCTTCATCCCATCCGTCAAAATTCCCTGTATCCCTGATTCCGAGCGTATGGTCGATCCAGTTCATGAACCCATCTGCACCTGAACACCTGAACTGGGCTTCAAGCTCAACATATACGACTTCAGAACCCCTTGCCTCTGCAACCTCTCGGATCCTGTCAACCGTACCTTCGTCGTCCGGACGTATCCTCTGGTTGTCGTCGATAAAGAATACATTCACTCTCGAAGCCTTGATTACATCATCAACCTGACTGATGCCCTTGTACATGTATGTTCCTTTTTTCTTTAACCTATGGGCTTCATCCACAATCATCGCATCAAACTCATCATCAAGCGCATTCCAAAAGGAACCTGATCCTGAAAAAAGTGCTGCGATCCTCTTCTTTGAATACTTTCTGCTTCCTGAAAGCATGCTTATAATGGTCTCCTTGAAGGATGCATTTGGTGCTATGAACTTTGGATTCAATCCATGTTTCAGAAGCTGTACCAGTGCATTCATCGCTACTACCGATTTCCCTGTTCCCGGGCCACCATTTACTATAATGGTTGTCTTCTGCTTTGAGTCAAGGGCATACTCCATGATATTCGATAGTGCCACCTTCTGTTCATCCAGCAGAGTATAGACCTCATTACCATCAAACATTTCAGAAACGTATTCAACGAATTTTTTGGATGGCCTTATTTTCCCATTCTCGATCTGGTAGAGTATATGTTTACCATTGCCATTACCGACGTATTTCTTTATGAATGCTTCCAGCCGATTGATATCCTGGGAGAAGAACACGGGCGAGTCTATGATGATCTCTGAATACTGAGGAAGCGTAAGTGGTTCCGGATGTTTTGAAATATAGTTGTGGAGATAGGCACAGCTATAAGGCTGGATGTTCTTCGTGTATACAGCTTCGTTCATGTCCGCAAGATACTTTTTATAGGAGTAGGCCTGATATGATGGGTGGGAAACCTCGCGGATACCGCCACCTACGTATGCTGTCACTATGTCTTCCTTCCTGGTTGCATCAGCCTTTTCCCACTGCTTTAGTTCTACGATCACAAAATTTGCATTTCCCTCTGTATCATGACCTGATACTATGAAGTCTATCCTTTTGCTTGTAGATGGTATGTTATATTCAATCAGCACCCCGCAGTCTCCGGGGACATTAGATTTCCTAAGGGCAGTCTCCATGAATTTCAACGAGTTGTTCCAGGATTTACGCTCATTGTCATTCACTTTTCGGCCGTATTTCTCTGTGTATTCCTTAACTATATCAGGAACTATCCTGTTATTGTCCACGGCATTTCTGAACCCTTCAACATCATTCTTGTAAATTATCATCAGATCACCTTAGCTCCGTATATTTTTTGCTGTTTCCGTAAGCTTTTTCCACCTCATACTTTTCTGAATTCTTCCTCAGCTTATCCATGACAATCTCATCAACATCGAGACCTAATCTATCGGACATAAGCATGCTGTATATCATGACATCTGCAAGCTCTTCCTTGATCTTATCCAATTTATCGGCTGCATCAGTATCCTGTCCTGACCACTGGAATACTTCAAGAAGCTCTGCTGCTTCAATTGATATAGATATGGCAAGATCCTTCGGATTATGGAATTGTCTCCAGTTCCTCTCGTCACGAAACCTAACCACTGCCTTCATCGTCTCATTATCCATGATTACCCCCATAAAAATATCTATAAACTATCACATAAAAACTAACTTAATTATATCATAAGGACAAAATAATAGATTAATCAAAAAATTTCTGCATTCAAAAACACATGTGAATCCGCTTCAATGGGTAAGAAGTTCCCGTTGCCATTTGGGATAAGACAGTTTGGTTATTCATAGAACAACATATCGACTCTTCACAAGCATCAAGCAACCTCGGTGCAGCAGCAAACATCCATTATACCTATCGTCAGGTAACATCAGCTTAGAAATGTGCAAATACAAGAAGGCCAGCTTATCCCCAAGTCAGCCCGCCTTCAGTCTGTATGTCACTATCCATGTTGATACCTGTATGGACCTGCAATTTCCAGCCAGTCAGAATAGATTGATATGGCTGTCGCTTAAATGGTGCCCTTCATCAGCAGGATTCCTAAGTGCTCTCCCTTTCCACTAAGTGTGCATTGAAAGTCAGATGCTGCGCGCTGGGCTTCTTGTCCGATGGGGCTTCAATGTCCTCGATGATCATCTTGGCAACCTTCTCCCCCATTTCATGTGCAGGTATTTCCAGTGCAGTCA
This sequence comes from Youngiibacter fragilis 232.1, assembly GCF_000495435.3. Lineage (GTDB taxonomy): Bacteria > Bacillota > Clostridia > Clostridiales > Clostridiaceae > Youngiibacter > Youngiibacter fragilis. Next base: position 39,123 of record NZ_AXUN02000220.1, read on the forward strand.
TTGTTGTTTCGAGCATGCTTCCAACAGTATGGCCTGTCAGGCTCATAAGCCTGATATCATCAGGAACTCTCAGTGCCTTTTCCTTAATTGCCCTCATGGCTCCGATTCCCTGGATATCAACTGAAACCATTATTGCATCAAGGTTCTCGTTGTTCTCAAGAAGCTTCTTGGCGCAATTATAGCCATATTCGAATGTATTGGAAGGTTCAAGTGAAGTGTTGTAGTTCTCTTTCAGGTTCAGCTCCCTGATTGCTGCCTTGTACCCCTTATACCTGTCCCTGTAAGGAGCCAGATGAGTATTCCCGTTTATCAGTCCGATTTCCCTGCACCCTTTTCGGGCTAAAAACTTTGTGCCTTCATAGCCACATGCCTCATAGTTTGCAATCACGCTGCTTATCGAGGGCTCTTGATGCCTGACAATCTGTGCCACTGCAATCCCACTCGCCTTTATTTCCTGGAGCAGCCTTAGATTCCGGCCTGTTCCTGCAATGATTATCCCATCGACAAAACCGTTCCTTAATCTGCTCAGGCTTTCCTTCTCAATTTCAGGGTCATCCTCAGTATTGCAGATCAGCGTTGCATAGTTGTACTTCCTTGCTTCCTTTTCAATTCCCTGCATGATTTCCGAGAAAATCGCCATATGAAGCCTCGGCAGCACGACACCTATTGTATGTCTTTTCCCTTTCTTGAGCCCCTGAGCAAGGACATTAGGCTGATAGCTGAGCTCCTTCACTGCTGCAAAGATTCTCTCCCTTGTTTCAGGATGAACGTAAGCAGTA
>NZ_AXUN02000219.1 GCF_000495435.3 Youngiibacter fragilis 232.1
ACAAATTAAAATACACTACCGGACTGAAACTAAAGTTCACTTAAGATACGAAGAACCGGAAATGCGCACATTTCCGGTTCTTCCCTTTCAATATCATCCTTACCCTTCTATTCTATCCAGAAAAGGCTTCAGTATGCCGTATAGCTTCCTGCTGTGAACGACATAGCTTGCATGCCCCTCCCCTTCCAGTATCACCAGCTCGCTGTTCCTTATGCAGCCTGCAATATGCCTCGTATGCTCTTCCCTTATGATATCCTGGCTTCCTGCGATGATAAGCGTGGGCACATCGATCCTTTCAAGCTCCTCATCGCTGATGTCCGGCTGGGTGAGCATCATCCTGACCTTCCTGCTTCTTGTAAAGAAATGGATGACCCTGAGTATCCTGATATACTTAGCCCTGACTCCCTGTGGATCAAGGTTCGCACCGCTTGCTGCGATCCCTCTGACAAGGTCAGGATACCTGGATGCAAGAAGCAGCGCGATTATCCCTCCATCGCTGAAGCCATAGACAAAAGGCCTGTTAAGGCCAAGGTGCCTTATCAGTCGCGCAGTATCCTCCATCATGCTCTCATACGAAAGCTCCCTAGCCTTCCCACTCCTGCCATGTCCTCTGCTGTCCATGGCATACACTGCATGGTCAATCGACAGTTCGTCCGAAAGCACATCGAATATGCCGTGGTCCTCCCCATTCCCGTGAAGAAGTACAACGGGACTTCCTTCACCGGTCTTCTCATAGAATATGTCCATGCCATTCACATTGACGATCATCTCTTCACCTTAACGCTTCCTTCATCGACTTCACGTATTCATATATGTATCTGCCCGCAGCATCCCCATGCTCCGCAATGATCTTCACAATCGCACTGCCTACTATCACGCCGTCAGCATATTCAGATATCCCCTTCGCCTGTTCAGGGCTGCTTATCCCGAATCCCACTGCGATCTTTGTATCTGTTGCCTCCCTTGCCGCTTCGACTATTGATCTCAAATCAGTCCTTATCTCGCTCCTAACTCCTGTAACTCCCATTGATGAGACAATGTACAGGAAGCCTGATGATTTCTCAGCGATCATCCTTATCCTTTTTTCCGATGTGGGGGCAATTAGTGAGATGATGTCTATGCCGTTCTCTTTTGCTATTCCTGCGACCTCCCCCTTCTCCTCGAATGGCAGGTCCGGTATTATGATACCGTCAATTCCTGATTTCCTGCACCTTCCAAAGAACTCACTGTATCCAGTCTTGAAAACCGGATTAAGGTAGGTAAGGAATACAAGCGGTATCTCTGATACCTTCCTTACCTCCTCTACCAGCTGGAATACCTTGCTGAGGTCTGTTCCTGCCTTCAACGCCCTGATGTTCGCCTCCTGGATCACCGGTCCCTCGGCCATCGGGTCTGAAAAAGGTATCCCTATCTCCACAAGGTCGGCTCCTGCCTTCTCCATCTCAAGTATGAATTCCAGGCTCTTCTCAATGCCTGGATCACCTGCGGTAAGGAAACCTATGAATGCCTTTCCGTTTTCAAAGGCCTTATCAATCCTCGTCATGTAGGTCCACCCCCTTGTACCTGGCTATCGCAGCAACATCCTTGTCCCCTCTTCCTGAAAGGCACACTATCATTATCGAGTCCTTTGGCATATCAGGTGCCGCCTTCATTGCGTATGCCACTGCATGGGCACTCTCGATGGCGCATATTATCCCCTCAGTCCTTGCGAGATATTCGAAGGCATTGACAGCCTCATCGTCAGTTACCGGAACGTATTTCGCGCGTCCCCTGTCAAAAAGGTCCGCATGCTCCGGTCCTATGCCGGGATAGTCAAGGCCTGCAGAGATCGAATATACAGGTGCGATCTGTCCTTCGTCATCCTGGCAGAAGTAGGACTTCATGCCATGGAATACGCCTACAGTCCCGGTTGACAGGGTCGCTGCATGCATCCCGCTCGAAATGCCTCTTCCTGCAGCCTCGCAGCCAACAAGCTCCACACCTTCATCACCGATGAAGTTCCTGAACATCCCCATGGCATTGCTGCCGCCTCCAACGCATGCGACAACCGTATCAGGAAGCCTTCCCTCAACCGCCAGGAGCTGCTCCCTTGCCTCTTTGCTTATTACACTCTGGAAATCCCCTACCATCTCCGGGAACGGGTGAGGACCCATTACGGATCCGATGACATAGTGAGTGTCATGGACCCTTCTCGTCCACTCCCTCATCGTCTCGTTGACAGCATCCTTCAGAGTCATGGTTCCGCTTGTCACCTCATGCACCGCTGCTCCAAGGAGCTTCATCCTGTATACGTTGAGAGCCTGCCTCTCAGTATCCTCCCTGCCCATGAATATCTCGCATTCAAGTCCCAGTAGGGCAGCTGCAGTGGCTGTAGCAACTCCATGCTGTCCGGCACCTGTCTCGGCTATGACCCTGGTCTTTCCCATCCTCTTTGCAAGGAGCACCTGTCCAAGCACATTGTTGATCTTGTGGGAGCCTGTATGGTTGAGGTCCTCCCTCTTCAGATATATCTTCGCCCCTCCAAGGTCTTCTGTCATCCTTTTCGCGAAATATAGAAGCGATGGCCTTCCTGCATATTCCTTCAGGAGCGCATCCAGCTCGCCTGTGAATTCCGGGTCAGCCATTGCATCCCTGTATGCCTTCTCCAGATTTATTATCTCGTTCATGAGCGTTTCAGGTACATACTGGCCGCCGTGTATTCCAAATCTTCCGTCACCCATTCCTGACCATCCTCCTTATCTCCTTCATCTTTTCAAGGTCCTTGAACCCTTCTGTCTCCACTCCGCTTGATAGGTCCACAGCGAATGGATCCAGCAATTCTATGGCATCTGCCATGTTTCCCTGATTCAGTCCTCCGGCTAAGAAATATTCTCTGCTGAAGCCTTCAAGAAGGCTCCAGTCAAAGGTCTTCCCGGTTCCGGCTCCGCTGTCGAAAAGTATGTAGTCAGCCATGCTCGATTCAGCCCTTTTCACATCTTCTCTGCTGTCAGGCCTTACAGCCTTGATTATCTGTGCACTGGTCCTTTCCCTTAGCCTTGCTATATATTCCTCATCTTCATTTCCATGCAGCTGTACGATTGAAATGGTCCCGTCATCAAGTATCTCAAGGATCCTCTCGATTTGCTCATCCACGAAGACACCAACTGTCAATATCGAAGGATCCAGCAGCTTCCTCAGCTCCGTTGCCTTATCACGTGTTACCTGCCTTCTGCTTTTCGCAAACACGAAGCCCGCATATTCCGGATGCACTTCATTTGCATAGCCAATGTCCTCTTCCCTGAAAAGTCCGCATATCTTGAGCCTTGTCATCAAATCATCCCCTTGAGCTTCAGGAGCTCTTCATTCTTATCCTGACTCCTCATAAGTGTCTCTCCGATCAGCACGGCGTCTGTACCGATTTTCTCGAGCACTTCAATGTCCTCCCTTGTCCTGATGCCGCTTTCAGAAACGAATAACGTCCCTTCAGGTATCAGACTCCTGAGCCTCGCGCTTGTTCCAAGGTCTACCTCAAATGTCTTCAGGTCCCTGTTGTTTACTCCTATTATCCTTGCACCGGCCCGAACAGCTGACCTTGCCTCCTCCTCGTCATGGACCTCCACAAGAGCGGAGAGGCCTAAGGAGTGGGCAATCCCTATGTATTCCGCAAGCGTACTGTCGTCAAGCAATGAACAGATGAGGAGAGCCGCTGATGCTCCAATAACCTTGGCCTCGTAGATCTGGTAGCTGCTTACAGTGAAGTCCTTCCTTAGGACCGGAATACTGACATTCCCTGCGATATCCTTAAGGTATTCGTCACTTCCCAGAAACCAGGTCGGCTCTGTCAGCACTGAAATTGCGGCAGCCCCTGCCTTCTCGTATTCAATTGCTATGGCAAGATGGTCGAAATCTTTGGCTATCAAGCCCTTTGACGGCGACGCCTTCTTCACCTCACATATGTAGGAGAGTCCTTTCGCCCTTAAAGCCTCCTCGAAAGGAAAACCCGTATCCGGTTCCAAAGCCATCGCCTCAGCCTTGACCACCTCAAAAGGCCTGACCTTCATCAGTTCCCCAACCCTTTCCCTGGTGCTGTCCGCTATCTCCTGAAGAATCATGCGGTTACCTCCTGTGATGCTGATATGAGCGCCTTGAGCTTCCCAATCGCATCTCCTTTGTCTATTGTTTCCCCAGCGATCAGGATACCTTCCCTGACCGTATCTGCGACTCCTGCGATGTACAGGCAGAGCGCCGCATTGAGCAGCACCACATCCCTTTTCGGGCCTCTCTCCAGACCTGAAAGGATCCTTTCGGTTATCACAGCGTTCTCTTCAGGATTTCCTCCAACAAGGTCCTCCGGCATGCAAAGCCTGAGGCCAAGCTCACGAGGGTCAATGGTTCCTGAAGTCAGCTTCCCATCCCTTATCTCACAGAATTTTGTTGTGGTTGTGAGTGTCGCCTCATCAAGCCCGTCTCCGCCGCAGATGACCATCCCCCTTTCCACACCAAGGTTTGAAAGCACCTTTGCCAGAGGTTCCACAAGGTCCTCATGGTAGACCCCCATCAGCTGGAGCTTTGCTCCTGCAGGGTTAGCAAGAGGTCCCAGGATGTTGAATACTGTCCTTATCCCAAGCTCCCTTCTGACAGGTGCCGCATGCTTCATCGATGAATGGTAGCTTGGTGCGAACATGAAGCATATCCCGTGCTCGTCGAGTATCTCCGCCGCTCTCTCATTGCCGGTGGCAATGTTGACACCAAGGCATTCAAGCACGTCCGCCGCTCCGCTCCTGCTTGAGACTCCCCTGTTTCCATGCTTTGCAACCCTGACACCTGCGGCCGCCACCACAAACGCAGTCGTAGTCGATATGTTGAACGTGCCTGCAAGGTCCCCTCCTGTTCCGACTATGTCCATGGCTTTAAGGTCCGACCTTACCTTCAGTGCCTTTTCCCTCATGACCTCTGCAAACGAGGTTATCTCCTCTACGCTTTCGCCTTTAAGCCTTATGGCGGTAAGGAAGCTCCCTATCTGTGACGGGGTTGCGATCCCATCCATGATCTCTTCCATGGCTGACCTTGCCGTTTCGTCGTCCAGGTCCTTACCGTCCATCAGCATTCCTATCGCTTCTTTTATCATTTGTCTGTCCCTCCAAGAAAATTCTCAAGAATTGTCCTTCCCATCGGTGTAAGTATCGATTCGGGATGGAACTGGACTCCGTATACGCTGAAGTTCCTGTGCCTTATTGCCATTACCTCTCCATCCTCTGTCCTTGCAGTCACTATAAGCTCATCAGGGATCGTGTCTCCCAGTGCAGCCAGCGAATGGTACCTCGCTGCATCTATCTTTCCAGGCAGACCCCTGAAAAGTAAGCAGCTGTTATCGACAGTGATCTCCGACTGCTTTCCATGCATGAGCTCTTTGGCATAGGACACGGTGGCCCCGAATGCCTCGCATATAGCCTGATGTCCAAGACAGACACCAAGTATCGGTACCCTGCCGGCAAAATGCCTTACCGCTTCGATGCATATTCCTGCATCAGACGGTTTTCCCGGACCCGGCGATATTATGATAGCCCTTGGCTCAAGCCTTTCAATATCCTCTACTGTCACTTCATCATTCCTCACGACCATAACGTCCGGATCTATTGAACCAGTCAGCTGGAACAGGTTGTATGAAAAGCTGTCATAGTTGTCAATAAGTAGTATCATCTCAAACCTCCTGTGAGCCTTTGATTGCTTCAATCACTGCCCTCGCCTTGTTCGCACATTCCAAGAATTCCGATTCCGGCACGCTGTCCGCCACTATCCCTGCACCTGACCTTACGAAAACCCTGCCGTTCTTCTTGAAGGCGGTCCTTATAGCGATGCATGTATCCATGTTCCCGGAAAAGTCCAGGTAGCCTATGGCCCCTCCGTAAAGTCCCCTCTTGCAGTCCTCAAGCCCGTTTATTATCTCGCACGCCCTGATCTTAGGTGCACCTGACAGAGTACCTGCCGGAAGCACAGCTTCAATTGCATCCATTGCCCCCAGTTCCTTCCTTATGGTTCCCTTCACCGTTGACCCTATGTGCATGACGTGTGAGAACTTAAGTACTTCCAGGTATTCTTCAACCACAACGGAACCGAATTCACTGATCCTCCCAAGGTCGTTCCTTCCAAGGTCCACCAGCATGTTATGCTCGGAGAGCTCCTTCTTGTCTGATAGGAGCTCCTTCTTCAGCCTTTCATCCTCAGCCGCCTCCTTCCCCCTCGGCCTTGTACCGGCCAGCGGGAATGTCTTAAGAACCCCGTCCCTCAAGGTAACAAGTGTCTCAGGAGAGGCTCCTGCTATCTCCATATCGTCGCTTCCAAGGTAGAACATGTATGGCGAAGGGTTTGTGGTACGAAGCATCCTGTAGGTATCAAGCAGGCTTCCTTCAGCCTCTGCATGCATCCTGTTTGAAAGCACCACCTGGAAAATGTCCCCTTCCCTGATATGGTCCTTCGCCTTTTCAACCATCCTGCAGAATTCGTCCCTGTCATGCATCTGGTGAAAATCAGACCTTAGCCTCAGCTTTGGTCTTACAGCCTTCTCACCGCTTCTGACGATCTCGATGATGTCCTCGATCTCTCTGCATGCTTTTGCATAACCCTCTTCACGGTCCTTACTGTCAAAGCTCACTATCACCGATATCTTCTGCCTCAGGTTGTCGAAAGCTATGACCTTGTCAAAAAGCATGAGGTCAACATCCTTCAGACCCTCCTCATCCCTGGCATCCAGGCTGAGGCTTCTCTCCTGGTACTTCAGGTAATCATAGGAGAAGTATCCTACAAGGCCGCCTGAGAATGGCGGCAGGTATGGAAGCCTTGGGCTTTCATTCTCCTGTAGTATTCTCCTGATATGCTTACCAGGCTCCATCGTGAATGTCTCGTATCCGTCATCACCTGTTACATTGAGGTTTCCATCAGTACATGAGATCTCGAGCCTTGGATCAAATCCCAGGAATGTGTATCTGCCCCAGTTCTCAGGGTTCTCCATGCTTTCGAGTATGAAGCAGTGCCTGCTTTTAGCCATCAGCGCTGACAGGACCTCCATCGGAGTCCGAATATCAGACAGTATCTCCCGGCTCACAGGTATTCTTCTATATTCTCCAGTAAGTCTTATTGCTTCTTCAATTCCTGGTCTGTACATCTTTCCACCTCCAAAATATAAAAGCCCGCCCTTGACAATCACTGTCAAGGGCGGGCATAACCCACGGTACCACCTTGCTTCACACAGGTATGAGAAATAAGCCTGTGCAATCTTTGCGGGATACTGACATATCCCCGGCAACTCACGTATGCCCTACGTCACAGGATACTTGGATCTCTCCTTTCGCTGCGCCCTCGGTGGCCCATTTAACAGTCTGCGTTCTGCCGGAATCTCAGCTTACCCGGTTCTCTGTAAGTGCACGGTCTGTTTTTATCCCCACGTCTTAGGTTTATGATATTGAATTAACACATATTATTGCAGGATGTTCCCATATTGTCAACATAATTTTCAGATTTTTGAAATTTCATTAAAAAACATGGTATTGTCCTAACGCACTGAATTATTCTACCTAAATCAGCACTAAACTCAACCAATATCATCTGACTCAGTATCCATATCCCATCCTACCTGACTATCGGACTGCATTTCCTAGAATGTGACCACCTTGTCGGCCCACTCTACCATCTCAACACAGTCGATCATGGTATTTATCGGACATACATCAGTACCATTCATTCCCCTTGACTTCAGGCAGGTCCCGCATGCCAGTATCTCGCCTTCAAGCTCATCGAAGGCCTTTACCTGCGCAGCCACATCATACTTCTCATGGGTAAGATACTCGATCTCCACACCCTCACCCATTAGAAAGACCTTGACCTCATTTCCTTTCTTCTTAGCTGTAACTGCAAACCTCATTGCATTCCACGCTTTCTCGAATTCCTTCGTTTCGATGATTACTCCAAGCTTCATTTTCTACCTCCCTATAACTTGTTTTATTCAGAGTACCATTGTTTTCCTAAGTTAAACTACCTATTTCAGTTTAGAATTAAAGCTTTATATTCTACTGCAACAATAAGACCACATGCTCCCGCAGAAATATTATGTGCTATTTCGATTGTTCAAAACCAAATTCATCCAAATAATTGAACAATGTAATAATTGATTGTCAGAAAATTCCCAAAATTTTCATACTCAAAAAACTCATAGTGCTATACTATTGTTGGAGCTTGTACACAGTTATAGCATTGTCACTACTAATGCACTTCTCTTAACATTCCTGTTATTAGACAAATCTTGTAACCAGCTTAACTGTACAAAATGACATGTTTTTAAATGCTAAATTTGCCTCAGCGTAGTCATTCGCACCAAAGGTTTTACGCATTGCGTAAAGAAGGGAGCCTCATGAAAGCGACGGTTATTTCCGACAAAGAGCATAAGAATGAACAATACCAGAAACTTAGTGAACTTACTGTTGCGTTTCTCAGTGGTAAAGGGCTTGAGACGAATATGATTGAAGTAGGAAGCGATGACCTTGAATACTGCAGCGGGTGTTTTGACTGCTGGACAAAAAGTCCTGGCGACTGCGTAATCAGCGACCTGATGCCAAAAATCAGCAAGAGCTTTGCAGCAAGTGATGTTGTCGTTTATCTGAGTCCGGTTATTTTGGACACTACAGTTCGAATATAAAGAATATCCTCGACAGGCTGCTCCAGAACGAGCTTCCCTTTATGATTACCAGAGCTGACGGTTCTACAGGTAATGCGTTGAGATATGATGAACATCCAAAGCAGATCATTTTGGGTTATGGAAATCAGGTGTCAGAAGAGGATGTCCAGCTTTTCAAGGATGTCACAATGAAGCATCGAAAAAGCTTTGACGTCATGGTTTATCAGGGAGCCGATCGTGACATTACCGAAGCTTTGGGCAGAATAAGGCTTGGGAAGGCTGGTGGAGAGTTATGAAAAACATAGTGTTTATAAACGGCAGTCCAAAGATAGGTGAACCATCGACTTCAAGACACCTGATTGACATTGCCTCGAATCACTTCAACGATGCAAACAGGATAATCATCGATGTCCAAAAGAGCATGGTGAACCATAGTAGCCAGAAGGACTTTGAAGTCATCATGAATTCTGATGCAGTCATAATCTCTTCCCCACTCTACATGTTCGGTCTTCCCGGTATGCTTATCCGATACCTGGAGGATCTCTACACTTTCTGCATGCAGAGTGGCATACCTGAAAGAGGTCCCAGGGTTTACGCCATTGTCAACAGCGGATATCCTGAGCCTGAAGTCAACCTTGAGGCTGTCAGAGTGATCCAAAGCTTCTGCAGGCACATTAATGCGCAGTTCCGATTCGGAGTGCTTGTAGGAGGCGGTCCTCTTCTGCTAAGCATGGAAAATTCATCCGCCACAAAAAAGCCCCTGAACAGCCTGAAGGAAGCATTTTCAGCAATATCCGAAGATATCGGAAGAGATGTTCTTCAAAATATCGATAATTTCATCATCCCCATCAGCTTCCCGAGACGTCTGTATCTTTTCATGGGTGGAAGGACATGGTTGCCAATGGCCAAAAAAAACGGATTGAAGAAAGCCGACCTATACAGGAAGCCGTATCAGGCATAGTCCAATTACTGTTCCCAAACAAGGGATTTGAATTTGTTCAGATCCCTTGTTTATCGCTCCCAGCAGCAATACCACAAAAAGTCATTTGTAAAATGCAGTAATAATCACAAAAAGTCCTTTGTATTTTTGTAATATATCTCAAAAAGTCCTTTGTATTTTTGTGCCAATGTGCTATGATGTCTTTAGAATTAATGGGATGTGATTGAATGTACCGTTCTGCGATGAAAAAACTAAAGGCATGGAAAGCTAAAGTCAATCGAAAGCCACTTATTATCCGCGGAGCGCGTCAGGTAGGGAAAACCTGGCTTATGAAGGAATTTGGGGCTAACGAATATGAAAATGTAGTATATATAAACTTTGATAATAACGAAAGAATGAGCAATCTTTTCGAAGGTAGTCTCGAAGTTGAGCGACTGGTTACAGGCCTGGAATTGTATTCTGGACACAAAATTGATCCACAGGATACATTGCTTATTTTTGATGAGATCCAGGAGGTTCCTAAGGCACTTACCAGCCTCAAGTATTTTCATGAGAATGCCCCTCAGTATAATATTATCTGTGCCGGCAGTCTTTTAGGTATTGCGCTTCATCATGGAACATCCTTTCCAGTTGGTAAAGTTGAGTTTCTTGACATGTATCCAATGTCATTCCTTGAGTTTATACATGCAATGGGTAAAGACCAGCATGCAGCACTCCTTGAAAAAGGAGATTTTGAAATGGCGAATACATTCAATCAGGATTTTATTGATCTCCTGAAGCAGTACTACTTCATAGGTGGTATGCCAGAGGTAGTACATGATTTTTCCAGGAACAGGGATTTCAACATGGCTCGTGAAATCCAGAAACACATCCTGGATGCTTATGAACAGGACTTTTCGAAACATGCTCCGAATAATGTGGTTCCAAGTATAAGGATGCTTTGGAACAGCATCCCTGCGCAACTTGCCAAAGAAAACAAGAAATTCATTTATGGTCTGATCAAAGAAGGAGCAAGAGCAAAGGAATACGAGATCGCCATGCTTTGGCTCACGGATTGCGGGCTTGTCCACAAGATACAGCGAGTTGTTACACCAAGTCTGCCACTAAAGGCTTACGAAGACTTAAAGGCATTCAAGCTATACTTGCTTGATGTAGGATTGCTTTCGTGCATGACAGGCCTCCGGCAGGTTGTTCTGCTTGAAGGCAACAATCTGTTCAGGGAATTCAAAGGAGCATTGACTGAGCAGTACGTTCTCCAGCAACTGAAGACCCTTGACGGGATCGATACATATTATTGGTCAGCTGAACGAGGAACATCAGAGGTCGATTTTGTCATCGACAATGGAACTTATATAACCCCTCTGGAGGTAAAGGCAGCTGAAAATCTCCAGTCAAAAAGCATGAAGGTTTACCGTGACAAGTACAAACCGAACATGTCAATCCGCACCTCTATGGCAGATTACAGGAGAGATGACTGGTTATTGAATCTCCCATTATGGGCGGTAGAAACAATCAGGTAACACAGCAAAAAACCCGTAGCCGCTTCATATATTATGCCGGACTACGGGTTTGTTAGCATGATTGCCAACCTATTGCTTTGTGAAAGGATTAATTGGACTTTTCGTTAATTCTTGTCTATCTAAAACTTCCTGAATAATCTTGTGGCAGCATACTCCAAGCGGATTGTTCTTTTTGCAATTAGAATTTTTCATCGCTCCTGTTGCAGCGTTCACCTCAGAGACTGTTCTCGCACCATGTTCAACAGCTTCAATTACCTGAGCTTCCGTCACCTGGCTGCAGTAGCAGGCATACTTAGGATCCGCGCCTCTTTTGAACCATATTGGCACTATAACCTGATTCTTAGTTAATGTACTTCCATTATCCGAATCGAAATAAACGACGTCACAATCCTCATTCATGCAGGTCCTGTACTTCTCTCCCCGAACCAAATCTCTATCTGTTACAAGATGTTCCACAGTCATTACACCGACAGAAGTGCCTTCATTGCCACAAACCGGGCAAGAGCTTCTTACAGGATTTGAAGCCAGCACTCTGCTCCCATGTGAGTTCCCTATTAAAAATTTCATTCCTTCCTCCATATCAGCAAAATAGTTAGAGATAGAAATACTATTATACAGCCCATATCATTCCGATCTATTAAGCCAGATCTGATTTCTTAGATAGAGAATCAAACCTGCTTGTTCACAAGCTCCTGATACCCCTTTCCCCATTGTTCCATCGAACTGATTATCGGTTGCATGGTTTCCCCAAGCTCTGAAAGTGAATATTCGACCCTGGGTGGAACCTCAGGATAAACAGTACGCGTAATGATTCCATCTGATTCCATGGAACGAAGGCTGTCTGTGAGTACCTTCTGGCTTATTCCCTCAAGTGATTTGTGAAGCTCGTTGAAGCGCCAAGGTCTTCCAAGAAGATTCCTCATTATCAGAAGCTTCCACTTGCTGCCGATGAGATTTACCGTAGCTGCCACCGGACATACCGGAAGCTCTTCTTTCTTGATCATATCCATACCCCCATCAATTGAATGTTGCATTCATTCTTAATGTTACACCCAAATTGTAGTGTACAAATCATACTAAATCAATACCTCTGTGGTCTAGGATATCAACTGCCTTCCAATGGACTCAATACAGTTCTACTCGATCATATTTTTCAATAATTATACTCGCAAAAAGCAGAAAGTCATGATATCGCGTTCATGGCTTTCTGCATTATAACCTATTCAATGACTTACTTGATTTTATACATTCAGACTAAATTTCCTTTGCGCTTGCAATCAGGTAGTGCCTGGCATTGGCGGAGGTCATCTGCTTCGCACGCATGAGAAGGGCTTCTTTATTCAGGTCGTTATTTTCAGTAAGCTCCAACAGCTGCAATGCCAGCTGATACTCTTCCTTTTCCATGCATTCCCTGATCTTTACCAGCAGTTTTTCCTCACCTATCATTTCAAGCAACACCTTATTGATTTCCCTGTCACTTACAGGCATAAGCTTAGCTGGATTCCCGTCGAACCAGCCAAGATAGCCAGTAAATATGCTCCTGACCGACCATTCTACAGTTCCATAGTATTCACCGAGATAATCCTTATCAGCGAACCTCATAGGCAGCTTCACATGTTCCACGGCTTCACTCATGGTCATTCCCCTGTTCATGCAACCCAGAGTCGTAAGAAGGACAAATTCGATAGCATCTCTGAAAGTCCCCACCTGCTCCCTTATGAGTTCATTCCCAATCAGCGGCTTCGTGTGGCCAGGCAATAGTGCAGCCGAATCATAGGACAAGATCTCATCCAGCGAATCGATCCACGTCGCTATGTCCCTGTACTGGGTCCCCCTTATCGCATATAGGTTCGGCCAGCAGCCGTAGTAATTGTCACCTGTGCAGATCACCCTGTCGTCCTCAAGCCATATGTAAATCTGGTCATCTGATTCACCTATGGCACTGACCAGCCTAATTCTGACACCATCAATAATCCGTTCAACGACCTTATCGCTATATGATGTTGTAGGATTTATGAAGTCATACCTGCCCTTTCCTGTCTCCTTCCCTTCACGTATTCCGATCCCCTGGCAGATGGCCTCTTCATCGGTAAGTCCGTAGCCATGCTGATAGGTGCCTCTTTTCGCAAGTATGCCGTTCAGCCTGTCGTAATGCTTAAGGATCGGCTTCTGGGGCAGGAACGCAATGATCTCCTCAGCTGTCTCACGGAACGCGCCAGCTCCACCCCTGTGGTCCGGATGGCCATGGGTGTATATTATAGTCCTGACGGGCTTGTCAGTTATCTTAAGGAGCTCTGCCTTCATTTCTTCAGCGCATCCATCGCTGTCGAGGGTATCCACAAGTATTACGGAAGTATCCCCAATTATGGCAACAGCATTGCTGTGGTCAAAGCCGAGGAAATGATATATCCTGTCGTTCACCTTCGTGATCTGTTTCCCATAATTCTCTTCTGTGAACCTTATTAGCCTTTGTTCTCCAAGCATTTTGACTACCTCCCAAATCCCTTTCCCCTGATTATATATCCCCCTTCCTTACTTAGAAAGAAGGCATATTTATGTAAGTATGGGATTAATTCCATTCTCCCGTACGGACAAAAAGAGGCAAACAACCCAAATGGGTCACTCACCTCTTTACTAAATACATGTTTTTTATGTTGTGCAGGTCACCACGGTAAGGTCCGGGTGAAGCTGAAGTATCGATCCCGGTACCTCAGGGGTGACCGGTCCGTAAAGTGCCTTCTTAAGTATCTCAGCCTTATCTTCACTGCTTACGATAAGCACTATCTTCTTCGCCTGCATTATGCTCTTTATTCCCATGGTATACGCCTGCTTCGGAACATCTTCGGCATTTCCGAAGAACCTTGTGTTTGCCTCTATCGTCTCGGGCTTCAGGTCTACAAGGTGGGTCGTCTTGTCAAACGCTTCGCTTGGCTCATTGAAGCCTATGTGCCCGTTGTGTCCTATTCCAAGGAGCTGGAGGTCTATGCCACCAAGTGACTCGATGAGTGCGTCATACCTTTTGCACTCGGCTTCCGGGTCTTCAGCGAGACCGTTGGGTACGAAGGTCTTCGACTTGTCTATGTTCACCAGGTCAAAGAGGTGCTCGTCCATGAAATGCCTGTAGCTCTGTTCATTTGAGCCGTCAAGCCCCCTGTACTCATCAAGGTTCACTGTCCTTACACCTGAGAAATCAACGTCACCCTTGTTGAACCATTCAACAAGCTGCTCGTAGGTTCCTATAGGTGATGAACCGGTAGCGAGTCCCAGCACGCTGTTCGGATACAGGATGACCTGAGCTGATATTATGTTTGCAGCTTTCCTGCTCATGTCCTTATAGTCTTTTGCCTTTATTATCTTCATCTGTTCCTCCTAAAGCAGTTTCTCGACGACAGCCTTTGCCGTCTTCTCCTTGTTTGCCGCGGATATATCGAAGGTCCTCTTGAAATACTCGAAATACAGCACATCAAGAAGATAGAGCTGTGCGATCTTCGCAGACAGCGAACCTCCCTGAAGCGGACCTTCATTCGCTCCGCAAAGCAGCGTAATGTCCGAATATGCGGTAAGCGGTGATTTCACGAACCTTGTTATGCAGATAGTCTTCGCTCCCGCCTCTTTGACGGCTCGCGCCACCTCTATGGTATCCTTGGTGGATCCGGAATATGATATTATGACGGCTACATCCCTCTCAGTCATCAGGGATGCGGTCATGGCCTGAAGATGCTGGTCAACGGTAAATTCTGACTTGCCTGTGATCCTCAGGAACTTGTTGTAGCCTTCCATTGCAGTGATAAGCGATGCACCAACTCCAAAGAACCTTATCCTTTCAGCTGCCACAAGAAGGCTCACAGCCTTGTCAAGGTTCGCATAGTTAATAAGGCTGTGTGTCTCGTCAAGTGCGCTTATATTGGTGTTCTTCACCTTTGCAGTAAGGTCTTCCAGACTGTCGTTCCTTAGTATCTCCTTGTCGATCTGGGGTGCCTCTTCCTCTGAGTTCAGGCTGTGTGCCATCGCTATCTTGAATTCCTGATAGCCCTTGAAGCCCAGAGTCTTGCAGAACCTGAAAATGCTTGATTCACCTACACCGCACCTGTCCGCCAGGTCTGTTATGGACATGTATATGACCTCTGTCCTGTTCTTGATTATCTGATCGGCAACCTTCTTCTCAGTGTTCGTGAAGGAGTTGTACGTGGTGTGTATGGTGGTGAAAATATCGCTGTTCTGCATTTTATGCCCTCCCCTATTTGATATGGAGTGTCGCTGCCCCGAAAAGACCTGCCGTATTCCCGAGTGCAGCCTTCAAAAACCTAACGTTCTGGAAGCTGTCCATTATGAGCTCCCTTGCATTTTTCTCCAGAGATTCTGCTGCCGCATCCTGTTCAAGTATGCCGCCGCCAAGTATCAGTGCCTGAGGATTGAATATATGCACAAGGCTCGCAAGTCCCGTCGCCGCCTCACCTGACCATTCGTCAAGGGCTGCAGCCATCTTTTCATCGCCTTCAGCGATCCTTGCGAACAGTTCCCTTCCGTTTGAAACGGATGGGTCCTTTTCCCTTGCCAGCTCAACCAGAAGTCTTGCTGAAGCATATGCCTCATAGCAGCCTTTCTTGCCGCAGGAGCATTCCCTTCCTCCAGGATGAAGGATCATATGCCCGAATTCTCCGGCGGATCCTCCGACTCCCCTGTAAAGCCTTCCGCCAAGGACTATGGCTCCGCCTATGCCGGTGCCATATGTGAGGCACAGGTAGTCGGTCATTCCCTTGCCTGCTCCAAGCCACCCCTCGCCGAGTGCTGCGCAGTTTACGTCGTTCTCGACTTCAACAGGTCTTTTGAATCTCTTCTCCAGTATATCCTTTACCTTAGTTCCGGTATAGCCTGGAATGTTGTCATTGGCATAGATTATGCTGCCTTTTTCCCTGTCTACCTGCCCTGCGGTGCTTATGCCGATGGCATCATAGCCTTCGAAGGCCTCCAGCCCTGAGATCAGGTTCTCCATGACGCGGGCTCCGCCCTTTTTCCCCTCGGTCGGAACCTCGGTGAGACCGGAGATCTCACCATCACCCGTAACCATCCCAAGCTTTATAGATGTGCCTCCTACATCAGCACAAAGTATCCTCATTTCACTGCCTCCTATTTGTAAGCTGCCGCGATGAACCTCTTGGTGATCTCCATAGGCCTTGTTATAGCAGAACCTACTACTGCACTATGGACGCCAAGGTCAAGCACGGCCCTGAGCTCCTCAGGAGTCGATATTCCGCCTTCAGCGATTACCGGCTTGTCAAGCTCCCTGACCATCCTTTCGATAAGGTCCAGTGCTGGAAGCTCCCTCCCCTCAGTATAAGGGGTATATCCTGCCATGGTGCTTCCGATATAGTCGAACCCGAGCTCGGCTGCAAGCTTCGCCTCCTCGAAGTCCGAGCAGTCAGCCATGAAGAGCTGGTCCGGATATTTCGCCCTTATCAGCGGAAATGCCTCCTTTATGGTCATACCATCAGGCCTCACTCTGATTGTAGCATCAATGGCTATGATGTCCACACCCTCTTCGCAAAGGGCGTCAACTTCCTTCATGGTTGGGGTTATGTACACATCAGAACCCTCGTAATCCTGCTTTATGATGCCGATTATCGGAAGGTCCACTGTCTTCTTGATCTCCCTGATGTCTACGACGCTGTTGGCCCTTATTCCGCTGGCCCCGCCAAGAAAGGCTGCATAGGCCATCCTCCCCATTATGAACGCACTGTGCAGAGGTTCATCCGCCAGTGCCTGGCATGATACTACGACCTTGTTCCTTATTGCCTCATGTACTTCCTGTTTTGTCCTCATATTTCCTGACAGTTGCCTGCCATCCTCCTTATCGTTAAGATTTTTACCTGCTGCCATCTTCCTTACGAGCTCCTCCATAAGGTGAGCCATCTTCCGGTGCCCATCTGCATCCAGATGCATGTGGTCGACACTCCTCATCTCGATCAGCTTTCCGGAGTCGAAGAATGGTATACCCTCGATCTTCAGCAGTTCAGATAGGTTGCCGGCAAGACCAATTGACTTGATGTCGCAGTCCCTGCCCATTGCATCGCCAATCTCTGTTTCAGCGTATTCTGCCTGAATCGGAGGAGGGCAGACCACAAGTACCGTTGTCCCCGTTCCATCAGGACCTGCCTTGACGGACCTCGCCTTGACTGCAAGCCTTGTTATCCCCATTGCTATGTTCCTTGAGGTCATTGAAAACCTCTCTTTGGTGTCGTTGGTGCCCAGCATTATTATGGCGAGCTCAACAGGACTGTGGCTGAGCAGGCATGGATGTATGTAGTCTATTCCCTTCAGTCCTTCAAACAGAGGATCTTCGCAGACCGCGTTCCGTCCGGAGAGGCCTTCGGATATGACTTCCCACTCCTGTCCAAGCTTCTCCTGGAGCATGGTCGTCCACCTCTCTTCATATGGAAACCTTCCTCCGGTCCCTGCATCATAGCCCCATGTGTTCGAGTCACCGAAGCATACTATCCTTTTCCTGTCCATGCTTTCTTCCCCTCTTCCTCAGATACCTTCTTCCTGTACGCCTCCTCATATTCCAGAGGATCAAAGTCGAGTCCCACTGTCCTTCCAGTCCAGGCTGACAGATATGCGGCGTTCACCGCCCTCACTGTGTCCCTTCCTCCATGGAAAGAGCACTGGATCTCCTTGCTGCCTCCGATAGCGTCCACGAAATTCTGTATTGTCGCTGCCTGCTCCACCTTGTTGGGCACTGCCTTTATCTCCTCGAAGGTTTCAGTCCAGGGCACCTTTGTAAAATACCCTGTTTCTGACTTTGCGAACTCCTCCTCAGGCATCGACAGCGTTCTTACAGTTAGCCTTGAATCGTCCTCCACTATTATCTGTCCTCTTTCGAAGGACAGCTCCAGCCTGTTCGTTCCAGGGCACTCATGGGTTGACGCGGTGAATGTCCCTGTTGCGCCGCTCCCGTAGAATAGCACCAGCGTCGCATCATTTTCAGTGTTAACCGGCCTGTGCAGCCCTTCTTTTGTGTATGCGGAGATCCTTTCAGGCATCCCTGCTATCCACAGCAGGAGGTCGAACTGGTGGATCGCCTGATTCATCAGCACTCCGCCGGCCTCAGTCTTCCAGCTTCCTCTCCAGGAGCCTGACCTGTAATAGGCATAGGTCCTGTACAGGTTGGTTATCTGCCAGGATGAGCGCCTCATCTCACCGAGGCTTCCGGAGTGTACGATATCCCTGACCTTCCTGTAGAGGCTGTTTGCCCGCCTGTTCACCATTACCCCGGAAGCAAGTTCAGGTCTGCCATCAGCCAATGCGACAAGCCTTTCCACCTCAATCGTGCTTACTCCAAGGGGCTTGTCCACAAGAACGCTTATGCCTCTCGATATTGCCTCTTCAGCCATCTCCGCATGCAGGGTATGCGGAGTGGTTATTATCACCCCATCGACTAAGCCTGAATCAAGCATGTCGGTATAGCTGCCGAATATTTTGGCACCGGCAAGCCCGCACTTCTCAGCTGTGTCCTCCGCCCTGGCGGTATTTCTCGAGGACAGGGCGGCTATGTTTGCCCCATTTACCAAGCCATCAGCGAAGATGGACATGTAGTCACCTGCTACCTGGCCTATCCCTGCTATCCCGATCCTTATCATTTCGTTCCTCCCGTGAATGCAGCTATCGGTTCTCCCTTTTTCAGCCTTACCTTTTTCAGCCTTACCCTTATCATCTTTCCCAGGCTTTCATCCTTATATGGATGATCCTCCCTGTAATGGGAGCCCCTGCTTTCCTTCCTCAGGTCCATTGCTTCAATGCAGGCCCTGGCCATTTCGACTGACGAAAGGAGCCTGTTCGAATCAAGGTAGTCAGAATCCGAGGTACCCCTGCCCTTTGCAAGTTCCATCCTGCCAATGAAATCCCTGACCTTTTCAATGCTTTCACTGCTCCTTGCTATGAATGCATCCCGGTACATGGTTTCTCTCAGTGCCTCCAGCTTTTCTTTTGAATCCGCAATATTGAATGCTTCAAGCTCAGCCTCTTCAACCAATTCCTTATCCTCTGCATATCCTGCTGCTGACCTTCCGGCCTTCATGCCGAACACTATGCCGTTTGCTGTTGATAGTCCACCTATCCTGTCAGCTCCATGCATCCCGCCTGTGCATTCTCCGCAGGCGAAAAGCCCGGGAACCGAGGTTTTTGCATTCTCATCGATCTCGATCCCGCCATTCGATGCATGCATGAACGGTGCAAGTATGATCTCCTCTTCAGCGGATACGCCCTTCTCATCCTTCAGCCACCTGAAGTATTCCTTAACGAACTCGCTTCCTGAATTGAGCCTTTCAAGGTCGTACCTAAGTACCATGCCATCTGTGTTCCCTTTAGCCATCTCCTTTGAAAAGGCTATGTCCAGGTACCTTGATACAGTCTCTGACGAGAACGGGCCGTGCAGGCTCCTTGCATCCAGGACCTCCTGCTCTTTCAGGCCGAACGGAAGGTATCTTCCTATGAATGGATTTCCCTCCCTGTCAGTGAACCTTGAAGCGAAGAAGGTCTTCTCATTGTATATGGTCTTGAACGCCGGCCTTACGAATCCCAGCATTATCTGCATGAACTCAAGGTTTACAGCCTCTGCACCCGCCCTCATTGCAGCGGCGGTTCCAGTTGCATCCACATCATCTGTTGTGAGCCTTCTCCTGTAAAGTCCACCAAGTCCTCCTGAGGCAAGCACCACAGCCTTTGCTGCGATATACAGGGTATCCTTCCTGTTAAGGACCCCGACAGCACCGCTGGCCCTTCCATCATTCATGACGATCTCAGTCATCTGGAAGAAGGGGAGCTCCTTCACGCCTGATTCCTCAAGTATTGAAGGAAGGCTCCTGAGAAGGTTCTTCTTGGTGAGCCCTCTCCATCTCCTGTGCTTGTGGTCGAAGCAGGGTATGTATTCCTTCTCGCCGCTTGCATCCCCTGAAGGCTTCATGAGCTCTACACCCAATGCCTCAAGTTCATCCACGGAGCTGTTGAGTCCTTCTGCAAAGGCTCTTGCGACCTTCTCGTTTATCATCCCGGAGCCCACTGTCCGGATGGTTTCCAGGAGCTCTTCCGTATCTTCCTCTCCATCCGGTCCCACAAGCCCGAAACCCCAGGTGCCTGGATAGAAGGTCGAGCCTGAGAACGTATTTGCCGAGGAGGTCAGGAGCACACTCCTGCCCTCCCTTGCAGCGGAAACCGCCGCACAGACTCCGGCAATTCCAGAACCTATCACCAGGATGTCGGTCTCAATTCTTTTCTTAAGCTTCATTCTTCTCTATGGTATCAATGAACTTTACATCAGTCAGCGAAAGCCTCTTCTTGAGAGCCACGAAATCCTTCCTGATCGACGCCTCTTCAGCCTCAGTGAAGTTCGAGAATGGCTTCCTGGCATAGCCTGCTGGAACTCCTGCCCACCTGTTTATCGCCTTGAGCAGCGACATCAGGCTTCCATACTTCAGCATCTGCATTATAACCTCGACACCCTGCTTCATGACGTTGTTTGCCCTCTCGATGTCGCCCTTGACGAATGCATCGTATATTGCAAGGAAGGTATCAGGTATCGCATTGTAGGTCGAACCGATTATGCCGTCAGAGCCCGCAAGGAGACCTGAAAGTGCCATCTCGTCAGCACCGGAATATACCATGAAATCGGCTCCGATGTCAGACTTCAGCTGGGTTATCTCGAAGTGAGTTGTCGATGTGTACTTTATTCCCTTTACTCCAGGGATCTTCGCAAGCTTTACAAGTGTTCCGTATCCCATGATCCCCGCAAGAGGAATGTTGTATATTATCATAGGGAGCGGGCTGGCCTCAGCAAGGTCCCTGTAGTAGCCTATGATCTGTTCCTCTGAGAACTTGTAGTAGAAAGGAGGTACTGAAGATACGGCATCCGCACCTGACTCGTAGGCATGGACGGTAAGCTCCTTTGAAAGCCTTGTGGATATCGCTCCTACATGGACTATCACAGGGATCCTTCCCTTAACCTCGTCCATTGCGATCTCAACTGCCTTCTTCCTCTCGTCCTGCGACATGAGGAAGCCTTCTCCTGTTGATCCGACAAGGTACAGTCCGTGGACGCCCTCGCCTATCAGGTGGGATATGAGAGCCCTGAGGCCCTTTTCATCCAGTTCCTCCTCTGCGGTAAACGGTGTTAAAAGTGCAGGTATTACTCCCTTGATCTCTGATATGTTGAAATTAGCCATTCTTCACATTCCTTTCTATTTGTTCATCTACGTAGTGGCAGGCGACATGGTGTTTGCTTCCGTCAATATCGTATTCCTTGAGCTCAGGCTTTTCAGTCTTGCACCTCTCCATGCAATATGAGCATCTTGGGTGGAAGGTACAGCCTGAAGGTGGTTTTGAAGGACTTGGGACATCTCCCTCGAGAATTATCCTGTTTGTCTTCCTGTCCGGTTCAGCGACGAATATCGCTGAGAGCAGCGCCTGTGTGTACGGATGGAGCTTGTTCCTGTAAAGCTCGTCTGCGTCAGCAAGCTCCACTATCCTCCCAAGATACATGACAGCGATCCTGTCGCTTATGTACTCAACGACACTCAGGTCGTGGGTAATGAATATGTATGTGAGCTGCCTCTCTTCCTTGAGCTTCTTGAGAAGGTTAAGCACCTGAGCCTGTATGGACACGTCCAGTGCGCTTACAGCCTCATCGCATACTATTAGCTCCGGGTTTACCGAAAGAGCCCTTGCGATTCCTATCCTCTGCCTCTGTCCTCCGGAGAACTCATGTGGATACCTGTCCATGTATTCCCTTCTCATGTTGACTGCCTCGAGAAGGTCCCCGATTATCTTCCTTCTTTCTTCCCTGTCCTTCACCCCGAATTTCTTCAGCGGGTCCTCAAGTGACTGGAAGATCGTAAATGCCGGATTAAGCGAGGAATGCGGGTCCTGGAAAACTATCTGCAGCTTCTTCCTTGCGTTGTCAAGCTCGCTTCCAGGCAGCTTCCTCAGGTCCTTCATACCATCCTCGAACTTGTATTCCATTGTCCCGTCCGTAGCCTTCACGAGCTGCAGTATGGATTTGCCGAGCGTCGTCTTTCCGCAGCCTGATTCTCCGACAAGCCCTAAAGTCTCACCCTTGTATACGTCAATTGATATGTCATCAACAGCCTTGACATGACCAACGGTCTTCTTCAGCACTCCCTTCTTCACAGGGAAGTAGGTCTTTACGTTCTTAAGGCTCAGGAGAACTTCCTTATTTTCCATTTGAAAGCACCTCCTTGTAGTGCCAGCATCGAACCATGTGATTGCCTTCGACGATCTCCTCGCCAGGCATCTCCATGCACTTGTCTGTAGCAAAATCGCATCTGTCCTTGAACTGGCAGCCAACCGGCCTGTTGTAAGGGTCCGGTGTTGAACCCCTTATTGGCTTCAGGTCCTGGTTCCTGCCCTTTCCGAGTATTGGTATGGACTGCAGCAGCGCCTTGGTATATGGATGGGCAGGCTTCGTCAGGACTTCCTTGGTTATCCCGCTTTCCACGATGTTTCCCATGTACATGACTGCAACCTCGTCAGAAACCTCATTCACGACACCCATGTCGTGGGTGATGAGGAGGATCGCAGTGTTGAATTCCTTCTTCAGCTTCATCATGAGCTCGAATATCTGGGCCTGTATGGTTACGTCAAGTGCTGTAGTCGGCTCATCAGCTATAAGGACCTTCGGGTTGCAGCTCATTGCCATGGCTATCATTGCCCTCTGCCTCATTCCGCCTGAGAACTGATGGGGATATTCATTCACCCTCTGCTCAGGATTGGGGATCCCCATCAATGTAAGGAGCTCGATCGACCTTGCATGGGCTTCCTTTGTAGTCATTTTGGTGTGGGCCTTAAGGTTCTCTGAGATCTGGAAGCCTACGGTATACACAGGATTCAGGGCTGTCATCGGGTCCTGGAATATCATGGCGATATCCCCGCCCCTTATTGACCTCATCTTCTTTCCGTTCTTCGGAAGCTTATCTATCCTTATATCCTCTCCATCGGAATGGTAGGTTATGGAGCCTTCCTCTATCCTTGAAAGGTCAGGAAGGAGCTGCATTATTGATGCTGCAGTAACGCTCTTTCCGCAGCCTGATTCTCCGACTACGCAAAGTGTCCTTCCCTTCCTGATGTCGAACGACACCCCGTTAAGGGCCCTGTTGCACCTCTCGTTTGTATAGAAATATGTCTTCAGGTTATTTACGCTTATTATCTTGTCGTGTTCCATCGCTGCCTCCTTAACCCTGCTGCGTTGGGTCCGCAGAATCCCTGAGACCGTCACCCATGAAGTTGACGCTCATTACGAACAGGGATATTACGATACCTACTGGAAGCCAGATCCACCAGTTCCGAAGAAGGACTGTCTGGTCCTGGGCTGCATTTAGAATGTTGCCCCATGTGGCAATTTCAAGCGGAACACCGAGTCCGAGGAATGACAGTGACGCCTCCTCAAGTATGAACATGGCGGTGCTTAGCGTGATGTTTACAAGTATCGGTCCTATGGCATTGGGCAGCATGTGCTTGTAGCATACTATCACGTCGCTGAGGCCGAAGGCCTTGAGCGCCTGCACATACTCTTCCTCCCTTATCGACAGCATCCTCGCCCTCGTCATCCTGTACACGCTGCCCCATCCGGTGGCAATGAATATGATGAGGAGGTTACGAAGGCTCTGTCCGAGGATAGTAACGAGAAGGAGCACAAGTACGATCTGAGGGAACGACATGAATATCTCGGAGATCCTTAATATCGTCCTGTCTATGACTCCACCCTTGTAGCCTGCGTAAGCTCCGAGGATCACTCCTATGGCTGCCGCTCCGAGAGCACTTCCTAAGCCTACCAGTATGGATATCCTTCCGCCGTAAAGGACCCTTGAGAAGATGTCCCTTCCTATCTTGTCAGTTCCAAGGATATGTTCAGCGCTTGGCGGCTGAAGCACGCTCTCCATGTTGACTCCAAGCGGGTCATAGCTTGTGAGGAGAGGAGCAAGGAGTGATGCCAGTATGATGATGACGAATATTACCATACCGAGGAGCGCAAGCTTGTTCTTCAGGAGCTTCCTTAAGCTCCTGTTCATGGTCTTGCCGCCGCCTTTTCCAGCTTCTTCCATGGCCTTTATCTTATCGAATTTTTTGTTTAGTCTCTTGTTTACTGCCATGTCTCCTCCTAATCCAGCTTGACTCTCGGGTCAAGCACGGCTGTGAGTATGTCTACAAGGAAGCTTGATGCAAGCACCGCAACCACTGAGAACAGCGCAATCATCATGACAAGAGGATAATTCTGTCCCCTGACGGCTGTGACGAAGGTGCTTCCTATCCCCTGTCTCTGGAATATGGTCTCTATGACAACCGATCCGCCTATAAGCATTGGAAGCCTGAAACCTATGAGGACCATTACCGGAGTGAGAGCAACCCTGAAGCCGTGGACAAGGTTAACCCTCCACTCTGGAAGGCCTTTGCTCCTTGCTGTCTTGATGTACTCCTTGTTCATTGCGTCAAGCATCGATGCCCTGGCATATCTCATGACGCCTGCGGTCAGTGACACTCCCAGCACCATGGCTGGAAGGAAAAGGACCCTCAGTTCGTCCATGAAAGAGGTCTGGTTAGGCAGAAGCTTTATCGGGAACAGCCTGAGCTTGAGAACGAATACCATTATGACGACAAGCCCGAAGAAGAACTGCGGTATCGATACACCGATCATTCCTCCTATTGTCAGTACGTTGTCAGCAAGGGTCCCCTTCTTGAGGGCGCTTACAAGTCCAAGGATGCTTCCAAACACTGTAGATATCAGAAGTGCTGCTACGGAAAGCTCTACGGTTGAAGAAAGGTTCCTTGCGACGATATCGGAGATCTTGACACCCGATGTTATGCTGAATCCAAAATTGCCCTTCAGCATCTCGAAAAGCCACCTGAAATATCTGAGCAGGAACGGATCGTTCAGTCCGTATGCATCCCTCAGCGCAGCCAGCTGCTCCGGAGATATGTTGGCCATGGCGTCTGGCGGGATGAGATGGGATACTGCATCGCCAGGTGTCAGCTCAAGGCCGAGATATATCAGGAATGTTATTACGAGAATCATCGGCAGCATGGACAACAGCCTTCTGATAATATATGAAACCATTTTTCCTCCTTCTTAAGAAATATAGCTGTGGAGAAAACCACAGCTATACCTTAAGCACTAAATATATGTTACTTCGCTGCTACTTCCCAATTTTGTACGTTCCAATTGTATGAGAACTGAGGATTGCCGTATTTTGCGGCTCCCTTTGTTATCTTGTCGCTTTCGATTACGAAAACCGGCTGGTAGTAAAGCGCCATTGTGAACATTGACTCATTCTCGTACTTCTGGAGTTCGTTGAACGCCTTAGTCATTTCTGTAGTGTCGAAAGTTGAGTTGGTAGCATCGATGAGCTCGTTGAGCTTTGCGTCTTCAGGAGTGTGTGAGTTGGATGACGATCCTGTCCTGTACCTGTCGTAGTACTCATGGAGTGAAAGCGCCGCGTTTGCCGCATATGCTATATCCCAGTCAACTGCGCTTGGTCCGTTCTTCTGGTCAGCAGGTGGTGTCCAGAGAAGGGTACCGAGGTCTCCTTCAAGGAGTCTGAACTTCATCTCTATGCCAACAGCCTTAAGATATGACTGAACGCTTGCCATGAAGTCAACTGTCTGCTGGTCAGTGTAGTAGTATACGACGTCAAGGACTGTCTTTGGATCCCATCCAGCTTCAGCAAGGAGGGCCTTAGCCTTCTCAGGATCGTACTTGTAGTCGTTAAGGCCAGTTGCCTTTGTAGCCTCATTAGGTGTAAGGCTGTTCGCAGGAACAGCTGCTCCCTTGAAGAGGTTCTTTGCGATTGAATCCATGTCTATGGCGTACCTTATTGCCTGTCTTACCCTGGCATCTGCAAGAGGTGACTTTTTCCCGTCCTTCTTGTCGAACTTGTTGAGGTAGAACAGCCTTGTGTACCTGATGTTTACCTGGGTGACCTTAAGTCCTGGCACATCCTTCAGTGCGCTTGCCGCATCAACGCTCTTGGTGTATGCGTAGTCAAGCATTCCTGACTGTGCGTTTGTGACAAGGTTCGGGTCTGAATCTCCAGGGCTTGGTGAAAGGTATATGGAATACTTTGGAGCTCCGCCGTAATACTTGTCGAATGGCTTCAGGGTCGTGTACTCGTTGAGCTTGACCTCATCAACCATGAACGGTCCGCTTCCTACAGGAGCCTGGAAGAATGGAGCCTGCTGGAACTTGAGAGGGTCAGCGTCCTTGAAGTGCTTCTGAGGAAGCGGTGCGAACTGTGTGAACGCAAGGAGCGCATCAGGAGCAACCTTAGCGAACTCGATGGTTATCTTAGCTCCGTCAACCTTTATTCCTGAAATCTCAGTTGCTGTCTTTGCAATGAATTCAGGCGCGCCCTTTATAGCCTTGAAAGTTGAAGCGAATACCGCATTGAGTCCGGTGATCTTAAGAGCGTACTCTATTGACCACTTTACGTCAGCTGAAGTTATCTTTTCTCCGTCGTGCCAGTATATGTCGTCTCGAAGTTCGAATTCAAGCTTTGTTCCGTCTGCAGCCATCGTGTACGATTTCGCAAGGGCACCTGCAACAGGATTAAGGTTCTCATCAGCAACAAGCAGATGGTCATACATTGCCTTCTGGTGCATGTACGATGCTGGGTTCAGCCATGGATGCTCGAAGAATTCAACCGGTCCTCCGTTTGAATAGAGAACACTTGCCTTTCCTGATGTTTCAGACGGTGTAGTTGTTCCAGGAGTTGTAGGTTCAGCCTTTCCTGAGCAGCCGGCAAGAACCGCTGCAAGCATCATGGTGGCAATAAGCGCACTGATACGTTTTTTCATTTTTCTCCCCCTTAAAAATGTTTTCCAGGTCACTCTCGTTTCCCAAGCCCAACCTGTAAACTATTACACTTACCATAACACATGAATTTATGAAACTCAATATGAAAATCGAAATTTCTTCCAAAAACTTTTCTTGGTTGGAACTTTCTTCCGAAAGTGAGAAAAAGAATGCCTGCAGCTGAGAAATCGATAAAGCCGCAGGCAAATTCAGACTATTTACTTCACTTTCACCTTCATTACGAACTTTCTGACCCTGCCCGGCTCCTTAGGGGTACCGTTCACCATATGGGCGTCCTTCGGGAGGTACAGAGCAAAGCAGCCCCTCGGAATATATGCTTCAGCATATTCATCTCCCGGACAGTCTCCCAGAAGATAATCACCCTCCCTATCATAGGGAGTGGTCACAACAAGGTTTGACTCATCTGTGGACCTTATGTAGTCAAGGCCTTCAAGGGTGATGTGGATATCAACGAAGTCATGGTGGCATTCGTACTTCTTCTCCTCAGGTCTCCCCTGCATGTTCTCGATAAGGTTCACGAACAGCTCACCCTCCTCTATAACGAACCTCTCCTCCTTGTGGTTCAGTATGTCCTCCTCAATAAGGTACTTCACTGCCTTCTTCAGGTTCGGGTGTTCAAACGGATAGTTCCCTATGTTTTCCAGCCTGTCATAGATCATCACATACACATCCTTCATTTAATCCTGTATTTTCTACATCATAATACACGAATGCCTTGTTGTCATGTCTGACTTAAGAAAAATTTCACTGCCCCTCATACGAAGACCTATTCATATTCCTGTCAATTAAAGGATCATATTGTTAATTTATCTGACCCAAAGCTTAACGTCCCTTAACCCGGACTTCAAACTGACTTTACCTCCTCCTGTTATCATTTCCTTGTGACCTTGACCATAAACAACAAAAGCACACGGAGGGAAAAGAATGAGAAGAATCGCAAAGAAAGCTACCGCAGCAGCCCTTGCTTCAGTCATGGTACTTGCAGCTGGTTCACAGCTGAACGCAGCAGCGCTTGAGAACAAGACCAATAAGCCAATGGCAAAGAACGTCATAGTGATGATAAGCGACGGCTGGGGCTACAGCCAGATTGCAGCGACTGACTACTACCAGTATGGAAAGCTTGGAACACAGGTGTATGAGAGCTTCCCTTTCAAGATGGGAATGAGCACTTACTCCGTTGGATCTTATGACCCCGCTTCTGCCTGGGATTCCTTCGACTACTTAAAGGGCAGTCCTACAGATTCCGCAGCCGCTGCCACAGCGATGTCGACCGGAGAAAAGACCTACGATGCAGCAATCGGAGTGGATGATGACGGATCTGTCCTGAGACATATTTCAGAGGACCTTGAAGCAGCAGGAAAGGCTACCGGAGTTGTTTCCTCGGTACAGTTCAGCCACGCTACCCCAGCTGGCTTTGTAGCCCACAACGCAAGCAGGAACAACTATTCTGATATTGCTAACGAGATGCTCATGGACAGTGCCACAGATGTCATTATCGGAGCAGGAAACCCTTTCTATGATGACAATGGAAATCTGAAGGCTGTGCCAAGCTACAAATATGTAGGCGGTGCTGATACCTGGAATGCACTTGCAGACGGAACCCTTGCGGTTTCAGACGCCAACGGCGATGGAACTGTGAATGAGCTGGACAAGTGGACTCTCATTCAGGAAAAATCAGAGTTTGAAGCACTTCAGACAGGAGATGCCCCTTCAAGGCTTGTAGGTGTGCCTCAGGTAGCGACAACGCTGCAGCAGTCAAGAGGTGGAGATGGAAAGGCTGACCCGTATGCTGTTCCACTTAACGACAACGTCCCTGACCTTGCGACCATGACAAATGTTGCACTCAATGTCCTCGATAATGATGAAGACGGGTTCTTCCTCATGGTAGAAGGCGGAGCGATCGACTGGGCAGGACACGCAAACCAGAGCGGAAGACTCATCGAAGAGCAGATGGATTTCAACAAGGCGGTCGAAGCCGTATGCACATGGGTAAGGGAGAACAGCAACTGGGGGGAGACTCTCCTCATAGTGACAGGCGACCATGAGACAGGATACCTTACAGGACCTGCCTCAGGACCAGAATCTTATCCAATGTGGACTTCAATTGTCAACAACGGCGCTGGCGTCCTTCCGGGAATGGAGTGGAACAGCGGAAACCACACAAACAGCATTATCCCGCTTTACGCCAAGGGAGATGCTGCAAGGCTCCTCAAGTCCTATGCTGACGAATCGGATCCTGTAAGGGGAAGCTACTTAGACAACACGGAGATCGCGAAACTTATCAGACAGGCGATGAACATAAGATAACCCCCAATCAGAGAAACCTCCGGTGAAGGATTTTCAATCCCTCGCCGGAGGCCTTTTCTTTTTCATTATTGAACTTCTATTTCCTTCCGCCACCAGGGCCGCCCATGCCGCCGGTCTGAGCTCCTGACTGTGAAGCCTGGGTAACAGCTCCTGAAACCGTGAAGCTTAAAGCCTCGGTTCCTCCTGAGAATGTGCCGGCTGCGTAGTAGCCGTCAGCTTCAGTACCTGCAGCGGTTCCGCCAAGTATCACAGTATACTCCTCGCCCTTCTCAAGCTCAGCTGAGGATACGACTACTGAAGAATAAGCTTTTGCGGGCTTGAATGCAGCTATGACGTTTCCCTCTGAATCCTCAATCCTGACAAGTGTCCCGGCAGTCTGCGACGTAAGGAATACAGCCGCACTGTTCTGGGAAGACCCAGTACCCGGAGCCTCTGCCATGCCTGAGCTTCCTGCAGCTATGAGAAACCCGCCGTTAAGGGTGAATTCTCCGTTATAATCCAAAGCACCGTTATTGTTTGCTGTTGGCCCGCTTACTATCACGGTCCCGCCGTTCATCTCAATGTTGCCGTTTGAATCTAAGCCGTCTCCGCTGGCGTTGACATATACATTACCTCCGTTGATGACTAGCGCTACTCCGGAAGCGCTGCTGAAACTATTCTGTCCAGGCCTGTTGTTAAGGGAGGAGCCATCGGCTCCTCCTGCAGCGTTAAATCCGTCATCGGATGTGGTAAGCCTTACATTCCCGTCATTTATAGTTATCTTCGAGCTTTCTATTCCCTCATAGGCCTTTGCGATGTTGATGTCGCCGCCATTCAGTGTCACCGTTTTGTCACCATGGATCCCGTCGTCCCCTGATGACATACTGATTTTTCCGCCGTTTATGGTTACGCTGTCATTTGAATGAATTGAATCATCAGAAGAGTCAATTGTTACCGTGCCGCCGTCGATGGTCACATCAGCTCCGGCCTTCAGACCCTTCGCGCTGGCAGATGCCGAAGCTGTTCCGCTCTTCCCCCATGTTCCCCATGATGCGCTCGTGCTTGAATTTTTGCTTCCGCCGCCGGTTGTGACATCAATTGTTCCATTCTTCACTATTACAGCTGAAACTGCCTGTATGCCATCAAGCTCCGCAGTTATGGCTATTATCCCGCTCTCTATCCAGACATAGCCCTTGTCAGTCTCCTTATCGTTTGTCGCCTGTATACCATCTCCGCCTGCGCTTATGGTTACCGTACCGCTCTTAACCGCAACCGAGTCGCTGCCCTTGAGCCCGTCACCCACCGAAGTTATGGTTATGTTTCCCGATGCAATCTTAAGGTCATCCTTGCTGACTATGCCGTGGCTGTAGTTTGCATTCACTGTCAGAGATCCCGTACCGTTGATAGTCAGGTCGTCCTTGCTGAAGATTGCAGCATCCGGCTCTGTGTCTGTTCCTGAGAAAGAATAATCCGATCCGTCAGTGACGGTGTTTTCAGTTCCATCAGCAAGTATCAGGACCACCTTGTCCGCATTCACTACGTTGATCACCGCTCCTGTTTCATTGACCAGGTCAGCGCCATCAAGGACAAGCCTTACAATATCCTCATCTCCAGCCTCAACAAGAACCTGCCCTTCGAACGAGCCAGACAGGATGTATGTGCCTGCTGCGCTTATGGTGACCTTTCCTGATGATGCGGCGGCACCCTGGCCTGTGACCGTGGCTGACGCACCCTCAAGCTTTATGGCTGTCGCTACTGTTGCATCATATGAGTCATCTGAATCGTTCGTTCCGAACTCCACCGTTATGTTACCTGTATAGGAGACTGTGGCTTCCGAAGTGTTCTGTCCTGTAGCTGCAGTGGCAGCCGTACCATTTGTTCCTGCGGTAACACTCGACGGTGTAGTGGTGCCTGTACCGCATCCGGTTAGTATCATCCCTGACAGAGCAGCAGCTACGAGACCCTGATATACTTTCTTTCTGATATTCAACATTAAAATCATTCCTTCCAGTCTTTCTTTTGCGTCAGGGGGCAATCGCCTTTAAGGTCGTCATCCCCTTCCCTTGGTTACATGATACCGGGAATGTATTCACCAATCCCCGAAAAAGCTGTGCCATATTACCGCAAAATTAACGCACATTTTACATTCTCTAAACACTTCAACCGACCTTCTGTATTCTATCGATAACTTCCGGTGTTAACTCAAAGTAAGAATTATGGTATCATTCAATGTAACAGAGAAGAGAGGGGAACTTGAAATTGAAGCACAGGTTTTTAGCCAAAAGATACTGGAAGGACAATTCCACGCCACTTGGAGACAGCGTAGGCCTTGCAAGAAGCTATCCTGACCTCATCAACCTCAGCATCGGGGATCCTGACCTGACTACTGATGAGAGGATAATCAAAGCGGCCTTCAGTGACGCAATTGATGGCCATACCCACTATACCGACAGCTTCGGAGACCTCGAGCTGCGTTCGGCGATCATGGACTTCTACACCGAGAAGTATGGATATGATGTGGAGCTTGCTGAATGCATGGTAACAACAAGCGCCTGCCATGCCATGTGGCTGGTCATGGAAACGATACTAGACGACGGAGACGAAGTCATCATCCACGAGCCGTACTTCACCCCATATGTCCAGCAGATAAGGCTTGCCGGAGGTATTCCCGTGCCGGTCGTGACCAGGGAAGAGAACGCCTTCCAGCTTGATGTAGCTGACCTTGAAAAGGCGATTACTGAACGGACAAAGGCAATCATAATCAACACTCCCAACAACCCCACAGGCACATGCTTCTCAAGGGAGACCCTTGAAGCCATAGCAGATGTTGCCAGGGAACATGACATACTCATCGTGTCTGACGACATATATACTGCCTTCAGCTACGCTGAGCCCTTCATTCCCATGACCACAATAGAAGGGATGAGGGACAGGACCATAACCATCGGAAGTTTTTCAAAGGATTTCTGCATGACAGGCTGGAGGATCGGGTACATCCTTGCACCTGAATATATAGTGAAGACTGTAAAGAACGTAAATGAGAACAATGTCTTCACCGCACCTTCCATATCCCAGAGGGCGGCCATACACGCACTCAGGATGAGAAGCGAGGTACAGCCGCCGATCATTGAGGAATACAGGAAGAGGACCTACTATGCCTGCGAAAGGATCGGAAAGCTTACCAACATGACAGTACTTCCTCCAAGAGGAAGCCTTTACCTTTTCGTCAACATCAAGGGCACAGGCCTGTCCTCTGCCGAAGTCACAAGGAGGCTTCTTGAGGAGGCCCATGTTCTGGTCGTTCCAGGCAACGCCTTCGGAGAATCTGGTGAAGGCTACCTTAGACTTGCACTGACGGTCCCTGTCGATAAGCTCGAGGAAGCCTTTGACAGGATTTCACAGATGGAGCTTTTCAAAAGCTGATAAGGCAATTCTCATAATACCATCCAATATAATGACAAAACTAGCCGCCTTGAAGGGCGGCTTTTGTATGCATAAACAAAGCTTTATGCTATACTTTTATGCATAGATGTTTTTAGGAGGACAATATGAAAGACAGAAGCGAAATGCTGAGAAAATATGCTGCCCTTGCAGTAAGGGTCGGTATCAACCTTGAAGAGAAGGAAGGTCTGGTCATAACAACAGGTCCTGACGGACTTCCCCTTGCACGCCTTGCGGCTGAGGAAGCGTATTCAATGGGCGCAAAGAATGTGGAGCTTATCATAAATGACGACAAGGTCACACTCTCGAGATACATTAACGGAAAGGAGATAGCATTCGAGGAATTCCCTTCATGGAAGACCGCCATGTTCGAGGGCATGTACAAGGACAACTACCATCACCTGTTCATAATCTCCCCGGATCCAGAGCTCCTCAAGGACGCCGACCCAGTGAAGGTAGGCGCCTATCAGAAGGTATCCTCTGCTGCCATGGCACCGGTAATGCGATACAGGATGACAGGAGTGACAAAGTGGGCGATTGTTGCAGTGCCATCTATTCCCTGGGCTGAATCAGTGTTCCCTGAACTGAAGGGAGATGAGGCAGTCGAGGCTCTCTGGGATGAGATAGAAAAGGCTTCAAGGCTTGACGTGGAGGACCCTGTCACTGCCTGGAGGGATCATGACGCCAATCTCAAGAAGCGGATGGAGTACCTTAACACAAGGAACTTCGAGAAGTTAAACTTCAAGGGTCCGGGAACTGACCTTGAGGTATACCTGGCAAATGAGCACTGGTGGATCGGAGGCTCAAGCGACAGTTCAAAGGGTGTCCCCTACATGGCGAACATGCCTACTGAAGAAGTCTTCACCGCACCGCACAAGCTTAAGGTCAATGGAACATTAAGGTCGACAAAGCCACTAAGCTACAACGGCAAGATTGTTGAAGACTTCGGCTTCACCTTCAAGGATGGTGCAGTCACTGACTTCTACGCCGCCAAGGGAGCCGAGGTGCTTGAAGCGCTTCTCAAGAACGACGACGGCGCCAGGTATCTCGGCGAGGTTGCACTGGTACAGGATGATTCACCGATCTCAAATACCGGAATACTCTTCAATAACACGCTGTTTGACGAAAACGCCTCAGTGCATTTCGCACTTGGAAGGGCATATGGCTATTCCATAAGGAACGGAAGCACCATGACATTGGATGAGCTTGCTGAAAAGGGTGCAAACTACAGCCTGATCCATGTGGATTTCATGGTCGGAGGACCTTCCCTCGACATAACAGCAACAGACCACGAAGGCAATACAATTGACATTTTCAGGAACGGGAACTGGGTCATCTAGAAAAGCTCTGCTGCGTATAGTTTTCAAAATCTGAAAATCCCCTCATTTAACCGCATATGCCATTCGCGGGCCATTGACATCGACCGGTCCGCATGGTAAATTATGAAAAGGCCAATACATGTATTGTTTAGGATTGTTACTGGAAAGCAGGCAAGACCTAAATATCGGGATCATCCGGTATTTAGGTCTTTTTTATTCCAGGCAAATCCACATTATTTATGTACATTCATCTTGCTTCATCGGAGGTATTCATGAGGATCACGCGTATTATAAATAATAACGTCGTCTGCGCAATCAATGAACGAAACCAGGAAAGGATCCTCCTGGGAGCTGGCATTGGATTCCAGAAGAAAAAAGGTGAAGAAGCAGACAGGAACAAAATCGAAAAGGAATTCTTCCTGAAATCGAGGAACGTTGCCGGCAAGCTTTATTCTCTGCTTGCACAGATCCCAATGGAGCATCTGAGCGTCACTGAGAATATAATAAAGCATGCCCGGGACGCTCTGAATCATGATTTCAACGAAAACATCTATATCGTCCTTACGGATCACATCAGTTTTGCCATCTCAAGGTACGAGGCTGGCCTGTCATTCAATAATGCATTCCTCTGGGAGGTCAAGAGATTCTACCCTGAGGAGTTCAAGGTTGCACTTGCAGGTCTTGATATGATCAAGAACGAGCTTGGAATCGACCTCCCGGAGGATGAAGCAGCGGCAATCGCCATGCACATTGTGAACTCAGAGCTTGGATCAGAATCCAACAGGGATGTTGTCAAAGTCACCGAACTCATACAGAATGTCCTGAATATCGTTAGGTACCGGTACAAGGTCGACTTTGACGAAGAGGACTTCCATTACAACAGGTTCATAACGCACTTGAAGTTCTTCGGCTACAGGATACTCAGCGGCAGCAGCGAGACCGGGAATTCCGATACTGATTTTGAAGAGATCGTGAAGATCCGGTATCCTGAAGAGTATGACTGCAGTTTAAGGATTGCTGATTTCATACGGAACAAATATGAACGTATACTTACTGCAGATGAACTT
This sequence comes from Youngiibacter fragilis 232.1, assembly GCF_000495435.3. Taxonomy (GTDB): domain Bacteria; phylum Bacillota; class Clostridia; order Clostridiales; family Clostridiaceae; genus Youngiibacter; species Youngiibacter fragilis. Next base: position 35,095 of record NZ_AXUN02000219.1, read on the forward strand.
GTTTATCTGACAGTACACATAAAGCGGATCACAATCGACCAGAAACTATGAATGAATTACCAGGATTGTTACTGAACCAGCAGGCAAGACCTGGAATCCTACGAATGGAGGCCATGCCATCATTTTGTCGGATTCCGGGTCTTTCAATTTATTGAAACTATGGAGGAGAGTAAAACATGAACTATAAGAAACTTGCAGAAGATCTCTTGAAACTTGTTGGCGGAGAAGGCAATGTAGCCAGCGTCACCAATTGCATGACAAGACTCAGGTTCAACCTAAATGATGTCAGGAAGGTTGATGCTGATGCAATAAGGAAGCTTGAAGGAGTCCAGGGGGTCGTCAACAAAAATGGTCAGTTCCAGGTCATAATCGGAACAGATGTCAGCAAGGTCTGCGATGAACTTCATAAGCTGGGAAGCTTCGGCGACAACGAATCATCTGATACGTCGGACAACGAAACTGGGCTTATCAACAAGGTGCTCGGAGCCATAACCGCCATTTTCACACCAATAATTCCCGCTCTTGCAGGCTCGGGTATGATCAAGGCTGTGCTTGCACTGCTGAAGGTATCAGGACTCGTTAACGTCGGATCACAGACCTTTGTATACCTGACTTTCGTGAGCGATACAGTGTTCTACTTCCTGCCTGTGATCATTGCCTTTTCAGCAGCAAAAAGGTTCAAGTGCAGCCCATACCTTGCTGCCGTCCTTGGTGCCGCACTGCTCCATCCGAGCTTTTCAGCGCTGAACCAGGGCGGGGCGCCAGTTAGCTTCTTCGGTATACCCATAACAATGATATCCTACGCTTCAAGCGTCGTTCCTATTCTACTCATCATACTTGCTCAGTCCTACATTGAGAGGTTCGCAAAGAAGATCTCGCCTGACTCTGTCAAGGTCTTCCTCGTACCCCTTATAACCATACTTTTCACTTCGCTTATTGGTTTCTCACTCCTCGGGCCAATGGGTAACCTTATTGGAAGAGGACTTGCTGTCGGAATGAACTTCATAAATGATAGGGCCGGCTGGCTCATACCAGTCATCATGGGAACCTTCACCCCGTTCTTCGTAATGACAGGAATGCACTACACCTTTGCACCTATTCAGCAGATACAGTATGCGACTCTTGGTTACGGAACAATCCTCGGGCCTGGAATGCTTTCATCAAATATCGCTCAGGCGACCTCTGCCCTAATGGTGGCACTGAGGACAAAGAACAAGGACCTCAGACAGCTTGGACTTTCAAGCAGCATGACAGCCTTCATGGGAATCACTGAACCTGCACTCTACGGAATAAACCTTAAGCTAAAAAAGCCCCTATACGCAGCGATGATCGGCGGAGGCTTCGCAGGTCTTTATGCCGGACTTTCAGGAATAAGGACCTATGCTTCAGCGACTGCCGGACTTGCAGCAATCCCGGTCTATATCTCCGATGACCTGTCAAATGTGAGGAATGCTGTCATAACGATAGCAATATCAATTGTTGCAACGGTGATAGCCTCCATTGTAATAGGATTCAGGGATTCTGTTGCTGAAGAATCCCTGCAGGAAATCAACTCACAGAATACAAAAGGCACTTCACTTGTCGGGGAGCTTTCGATAAAGAGCCCTATCCCAGGAGAGGTAATCCCCCTTTCCGATGTCAAGGATGATGTATTCTCCAAGGAGATAATGGGAAAAGGCATTGCGATCCTGCCATCAGTTGGAAAGGTCTATTCACCGGTCAAGGGTACGATAGAAGCTCTCTTCAAGACAAAGCATGCCATAGGAATCAAGAGCACAGACGGCGTTGAGATCCTCATCCATGTTGGAATGGATACCGTTGAACTTGACGGCAAGCACTTCACCGCAAGGGTAGAGCAGGGAAGTTCAGTTAATGAAGGAGACCTTCTGCTTGAGTTCGACATAGACTTGATAAGAAAGGAAGGCTACGACATCGTAACTCCGGTTATCGTGACAAATTCAGGGAGCTACCTGGACGTTCTGCCAACAGAAAAATCATTCATCTGGCAGAACGATACTCTTATGAGAGTCATACCATAAAGGGAGGTGTATGTGTTGCTTACGAGTTTTCCAGATAACTTCCTGTGGGGAGGAGCCATTGCGGCTAACCAGTGCGAAGGAGCCTACCTTGAGGGTGGCAAAGGGCTGTCAATACAGGACATCATGCCGGAGGGCGTAGTCGGAAGCATATCTGACGAGCCGCTTGATTCCAACCTGAAGCTCGTGGGTATAGATTTCTATCACAGATATGCTGAGGATATCAGGTTGTTCGCTGAGATGGGATTCAAGACTCTCAGGTTCTCAATAGCCTGGTCAAGGATTTTTCCAAATGGCGATGAATCCGAACCAAATGAAGCAGGTTTGGAATACTACGATAGAGTGATAGACGAGTGCCTGAGCCATGGAATCGAACCCCTTGTCACCCTTTCCCACTATGAGACTCCTCTTCATCTTGCTAGAAAATATGACGGATGGAGATCCAGAAAAATGGTAGGCTTCTTCGAAAACTACTGCAGGACTGTCTTCGAGAGGTATAAGGGCAAGGTACGCTACTGGCTTACCTTCAATGAGATCAACGCGATAGTGCATTTTCCTCTCATGGGTGGTGGAATACTTACGCCAAAGGAAGAGCTCTCAAAGCAGGACATATATCAGGCTGCGCATCACGAGTTCATTGCCAGCGCTAAGGCAGTGAAGCTTGCACATGAAATCATGCCGGATGCCAGGGTGGGCTGCATGGTTCTTGGTGTGGTGAACTATCCCATGACCCCTGCTCCAGACGACATGATCGCCTCAATGGAGCGCAACAGCGAACTAATGTTATTCACCGATGTCCAGGTAAGAGGCAAGTATCCGACATATTCAAAGAAGCTTTTCAGGGACCTTGGAGTAAAGATAGTCATGGAGGATGGTGACAGTGAGCTACTTGAAAATACTGTCGATTTCATATCCTTCAGCTACTACATGAGCAAGTGCACAGCGAGTGACATAACCAGGTATGAGAAGGGTCGCGGAAACCTAACATCAGGTGTGCGGAATCCTTATCTCCCTGAAACCGAATGGGGATGGCAGATAGATCCGCAGGGGCTCAGATATCTATGCAATTATTACTACGACAGATACCAGAAGCCGCTGTTCGTAGTTGAGAATGGCCTTGGCGTAGTTGATGTTCTGGTTGAGGAGAATGGGACCATTACTGTCAACGATGATTACAGGATAAAATATCTTAATGACCACCTTATCGAACTTGGTAAAGCTATAGAAGATGGCGTGGAGGTATTGGGCTATACCAGCTGGGGCTGCATTGACCTTGTCAGCGCTTCAACAGCAGAGCTCAGCAAAAGATATGGCTTCATCTACGTCGACCGGAATAATGACGGGACTGGAACCCTTGAACGCTACAAGAAAAAGAGCTTCAATTGGTACAAGGAAGTAATCAGTACTAACGGAGCAAGCCTGAAATGAATTATGGCATGTCGTGTGCGGGTCGTATTTGCAGCCTGGCCGCGGCATGCCTTTTCCTCTACCTCAACCTGAATACTGCTGGTCATACCGAGCGGCTTGCAGCACTCGCAAAAATGACGGTACTCATATCCACATAAAATATATCCATAGAAGTCATTCGGCTATACCGCCTAAATGATGTTAGTGATATAATTTTGCTGTAAAGGAGGGCTTTATATGAAGAGACTTCTTAAAACCTACCTCCCGTTCACCAGAGGAGTAATCCAGGCCTTTGCAGCCTACAGGATGAACTTCTATGTCTGGATACTCGGCGACATGTTCCAGACCATGGTGCTGCTGTATATCTGGTATGCCATATTCCAGAGCTCGACACAATCAGTGATCCAGGGCTTCACCTTCAGGGAGATGACAGGATATGTCGTTATGTCGACAGTCACAGGCATGCTCATTAACAATGATGTGCACTGGGCAATCGGAGAGGACGTAAGGACCGGGAACATCGCAATGAACCTCATTAAGCCTGTAAGCTACCAGCTGAGGCAGTATTTCGCGAGCATCGGAGGCCTTGCTGCAAACTTCCTGTTCATATTCCTTCCTCTTTGGACTGCCTATTCCGCATACAACTTCTTTGCACTGGGAATGCTGCCATCGCCGTTTCGCATAGCGGTCTATTTCCTGAGTGCATTTTTAAGCTCACTCATCCTTTTCTATATCAACTACATCTTCGGACTGGCTGCCTTCTTCGTCGAGTACGTCTTCGGATTCGTGTTCGCCAAGGAGGCTGTAGTAAGGCTTTTGTCAGGGAGCATCATACCCCTGACCTTCTTTCCGCAGGCTTTCAGGTCAGTGTTCGCATTCTTACCCTTTGCAGGACTGATATTCACACCGGTCATGGTTTACCTTGGAAAATACACAGGATTCGAGCTTCTCAGGAACATGGGTGTCCAGGCGGTCTGGGTATTTATCCTTGCCGCACTGACTCAGCTTGTCTGGAAAAGCGCCATAAGGCGCCTGACCATTCTGGGAGGATGACATGAAGACATTCAGACGATACTACAGGCTATACGGAATGTTCCTCGCCCAGTACATGAAGACGCTCATGCAGTCAAGGACTGACTTCTTTGTAGGCGTTCTGGCCTTCTTCCTTACGCAGTTCGGAGGGATCGCCTTCATCGCCCTTGTGTTCCTGCAGATACCTGACCTTCTAGGCTGGAGCTTCCACGAGCTCCTCTTCATCTATGGATTCGCAAACATCCCGAGAGGGCTTGACCACATGTTCACCGACTACCTGTGGTTGTTCGCAGGCAATTCAGTTGTCAACGGAGAATTCGACAGATATCTCCTGAGGCCGCTTAATCCACTGTTCCAGATTATCGCGCAGAAGTTCCAGCCTGACGGCATAGGTGAAGTCATAATTGGAATCATCCTGGTCTCATATTCTTCAATCAACGGAGGGATACGGTTCACACCGTTCAAGGTAATGATCTTCATACTGCTGGTGCTTCTTGCGACACTCATATACACGAGCATAAAACTGTTCTTCGCTGCACTTGCATTCTGGATACAGCGAAGCCAGTCCATACTGTTCATGTTCTACTCCATGAGCGATTTCGCAAAGTACCCTCTTGAGATATACCACAAGTTCATAAAGACCTTCATTACCTACATTGTGCCATTTGCACTGACAGCATATATACCGGCCTCGTACTTTCTGGGTGCGGCAGACCTTATCCCCACGCTCCTTAAGGTTTCAATGATATGCTTCCTTGCACTTACACTTGGCTATACCACATTCAAGCGCGGGATGAAACGATATGAGAGCGTCGGGAACTAGACGGACTTAGGGAGGTGAGACAAATAATGGATACTAGTGGAACAATGATAGAAGTATCAGGACTAACGAAAAGCTTCAAGTCGTTCAAAAAGGAAAAGGGAATAAAGGGAACCCTCAAGTCCCTTGTAAGCCGCGAGTACACCAGCATAGATGCCGTGAAGGATGTCTCCTTCAACATAAAACGAGGAGAGATAATCGGGTATATCGGCGCCAATGGCGCAGGAAAGTCTACAACAATTAAGATGATGACCGGTATCCTCACCCCTACGGAAGGCTATGTAAATGTGGACGGGAGGATCCCCTACGAGGAGAGGACTGAGAATGCCAGGCACATAGGCGTCGTCTTCGGACAGAAGACCCAGCTTTGGTGGGACCTTCCACTAGGTGAGACATATTCGATCCTTAAGGAGATCTATGAGGTACCGGATGACTTCTATGAGGAGCAGATGAAATACTTCGACCAGGTCTTCGAGCTTTCCACCTTCATGGACAAGACAGTAAGGACACTGTCACTTGGCCAGAGGATGAGGGCAGACCTTGCCGCATCCATGCTGCACAATCCCCAGGTCCTGTTCCTGGATGAGCCGACGATAGGCCTCGATGTCGTTGTAAAAGAGAGGATCAGGAAAGCCATCAAGGACATGAATGAGAAATACGGTACTACTATCGTACTTACGACCCATGACATGAGCGACATCGAAGAGCTCTGCCACAGGATAATCATAATAGACAAGGGTACCCTTCTCTACGACGGCGGGATAGACAAGATAAGAAAGGACTATGGCTTTGAAAGGAAGATAACCTTCGACCTCAGGTACGATAGCGAAGATGAGGTCAAGGAAAGCCTCTCCTCCATTTATCAGAACATAGACAACAGCACGCAGAAAAACCTGCGTTTCATCGTTCAGGACAACCAGGCAATCATCAATTTCAACAGGAACGAGATTAGCATCTCGAGCATAATGAACTTCGTGCTCCACGGCTTCAACGTCCTTGATTTCTCAGTCCAGGACATGGATATCGAAGCCATAGTAAAGCAGATATACACGAAATAAAGAGAAGCCCTGGCCATAATTTTGGCCAGGGCTTTCTAAGAGGGTTTTTCACAGAGGTAAAACTGT
>NZ_AXUN02000218.1 GCF_000495435.3 Youngiibacter fragilis 232.1
CACATGAACCTCTTGTAAAGTCGGGTCTTTTCGTCATATGCATATCTTATCCTGTTGTTTGAAGCATAGGAAAGCTCAACAGTGGATGCTTTTTCTCCTGTTATCTCTAGCGCATCATCAAAATAAATAGTCCTGGACTTTGGTTCAAAATTGTATTTATTTTTTATCAGGTAGTCAAGATTCGTATATGCGTTATGCGGCGCTTCACGGTCTGATGACCTGCTGAATCCGGCAGATGTTGCCATGCCATCAATCCTGATTGCACTTATTCCCAGCTGCTTCTGAATATCATATATATTCTGCCCTGCCTTTTCAGATCCGCCATAGAACACATACATGTATCCCCATTCCTTCCAAAGGTACATGTGCTGCTTCCTTGCACTTCTTACCGGACCGACCTTAGTCGGATATTCACTCAAAAAGAAGGCTGTAAGCCTTGTTATCTGGCTTTCCACTTCTATCTCATATATAAGGTCAGCCTTTGTTATTCCACTCTGAGGTCTTGCTGCTGCAGTATTCTCTATCTGCACCATTATTGCCTTGCCGTCACCTTCGTATGGCAATCCTGTAAGAGGTGATACTCCTTCAGGAACAGTTTCATACATATCCACCGGTATTGGCTCTGGTTCGGGTTCCGTTGGTGCTACAGTCTCCTGTGGCTTTGTTTCAGCGATAGTCTGAGTAGGTGTCGGTTCCTGTGCCTGAGGTTTTGCTTCTTTTCCGCAGCCTGAAAGAAGAAGCATCGATGACAATACAAGGGCAAGCATACTGTTTCTATTCATGACAAGCCTCCAGTTCCACAATCACTTTATATAAATTATATGGCATGAGACTTTCACTGGCAATGGAATCGACCTATTTATATTTTTATCACATTATACGAATCCTTAGTAAAGAAAGAAAATGAGGTACAGCCGACGAGAGCCATACCTCAATATGCGGTATTTTCTTAGGTACTTCTTAGAAGAACATCGGGATGAAATATAATCCGAGCATTGTTATTATAGCCCAGAAGAACCATATGAATGCCATGAATCCCCAGACATTCTTGAGCTTCATTCCGACGACTGAAAGTGCAGGTATTACATATAGAGGCTGAAGAAGGTTTGTGGCTTCATCGCCGTATACGAATGCGTTGACTACATGCGGTATGTTGGCATTGATACTCTGCGCAGCATCAACCAGAAGCGGTCCCTGGACTATCCACTGGCCACCCTGTGAAGGAATGAACAGGTTTACGACAGATGCTGATATGTATGACCAGAGAGGCATTGTAGCGGCTGAAGCGACCTTCAGTATGGCAGCAACTATGACTGCTCCGAATCCCGAACCTGTCATCATGCCTGCGATACCGCCATAGAACGGGAACTGCATCATGATCTCAGTGCAAAGCTTCATGTTGTCCTTATAGGCTTCAACGAACTTTCTCGGTGAGCTGTAAAGGAATGTATTGAGTATTACGAATATGAAGATTACGAAGTTTATATTGAGTGCTCCAAGGAAGCCCTTTTTCATGAAGGTATTGGCTATTACAATAACTCCAGCTATACCGACAAGGTACATTATTATCTTGCTTCCGTTCATCTTGTCAGCAAGAGTGATCTTTTCCTCGTCTTCAGTGTCTTCAACATCATCAAGGGCAGTCTTGAATTCGACTATCTCATCCTTGGGTGGTATTGTCATTACGCTGAGCACCATTGTAAATATGGCGAGAATTGCAAACATTGTAACATTGACAGGATTGTATACAGTCACAGACTGAGACAGTACGCCGATCTTGTCAGCGAGGAAATGTTTATCGGTAGCAAGCAGCGCATATACTGAAGCTGAAGGCCCCAGGCACTGTCCAAGTATCATAGTTGAATAGCCTGCAGCAATCATCATCGGGAAATGAAGTCCCTTGATCTGCTTAGACAGCTGCATTGCAAGTATAGGTGTTACAACTGTGCAGAATGCCCAGTTGACGAAGCTTGATACATACCCGAACATCATAAGGAGTATCATGGCAGATACAGGTGTCTTAGGAATCTTTGCGATCCACACAAGTACCTTCTTGACCTGCCTTGCCTTTGCTGCAGCGGCGCATGTTACGACCATGAACGACATCTGGAACGCGAATGTCATCTGCGACCAGAAACCGTCATACCAATGCTGGATCATAGCCAAAGGGCCGGTCCCGGTAAATACCATCCCCAGGGCAAACACTATGAAAGTAAGTATAAGGCAGAATACGAATGAGTCAGGAATGATCTTGTCTGCAGCAAACTGGAACTTCTTGCTTATTCTCCAGAATATAGAGCCTTTGCTTTTTGCTGTGTTCTCCATTACTATCCCCCAGTTATTCAATATAGTTTTTTGATGTCTTAAGCTGAATTATCAGCTTCCTTGTGAAATTCTCCATGATATCCTTCTTCTTGTCTTCGGGATAGCTGAAGAAGCCTTCCCCGGACTTGAATCCGAGCTTACCTTCCGCAACTTTCTCCCTTAGAAGTGGATTGGCTTCCTTCCTGTTATCCATTACGCCAAGAAGGTTGTCTCCTACCACGCACCAGATATCGAGACCGCCAAGGTCAGCTACCTCGAACTGCCCTGTTGTAGCATACCTGAATGCGGGTCCGAATTTCAATGCCTTGTCAATTTCCGCAGGGTCTGCCACTCCCATCTCGATCAGCGAGAATACTTCCCTGGCAACTCCCTGCTGGATCCTGTTTGCTACAAGGCCAGGCACATCCTTAAGGACCTTCACTGTCTGCTTGCCGGCTTTCTTGTACAGGTCCTCGATCTCCTCATATACCGCCTGTTCCATGTTACCGAAATATGAGAGCTCAACTAAAGGCATGAGATGAGCCGGATTATACCAGTGACATACCATGGTCCTTGCTTTTCTTTCGTCACTTAAGCCTTCTGTCATCTTCTCGAGTGATAGGCTTGAAGTGTTGCTTCCGAAGACAGCTTCCTTTTTGCAGTATCCATCCAGCTCCCTGAACAGCTTCTGCTTGAGTTCAAGATTTTCAGGCGTAGCTTCTATTACATAGTCAGCATCCCTTACTGCAGGTTCAAGTTCCTTATATAGGGTTATCCTGCCAAGTATTTTTTCGATCTCACCTCCATCCACCACATCATATCTTGCAAGCATCTCAAGCTCAGACCTGATGGTACCAATGACCTTCTCCCTTACAGGATCAAAGACCTCATAAAGGCTTACATCATATCCGTTCATAGCAAATGTTTCTGCTATTCCGTGACCCATGGTGCCAGCACCAAGCACGGCAATTCGCTTTATCATAAGTTTCACCCCCTTACTTCTTCAGTCCCAGCAGCTCTCTCGCTTCATCAGGAGTCGCGACCTCATTTCCAAATTCCCTTATGAGCCTGCCAGCCCTTTCTACGAACTGAGCATTTGATTCAGCAAGCTGTCCCTTTCTATAAACAACATTGTCCTCCATGCCTACCCTGACATGTCCGCCCAAAGCCAAAGTCGCATACAGTATCGGTACATGACCCTTGCCGATTCCCAGTGCAGACCAGGTCGACCCTTCAGGTAGCAGGCTCTTGAGATATACCAGGTTTTCAACTGTGGCATCAGTTCCGCCTGCAGCACCAAGAACAAACTGGTAATGCACCGGAGTCTTAAGCACTCCCTTTTTAACATAGTAAAGTGAGTTATAAAGCATGCCGGCATCGAAGATCTCAACCTCAGGCTTAACTCCGTATTCCTGCATCGTCATGCCAAGCTCTTCGAGGAATTTCGGATGGTTTAGGAACAGTCCAGTGTGCATCCAGTTCATGCTTCCGCAGTCGTACGATGCCATTTCAGGCCTGACAGTCCGAAGATGGGCCTGCCTCGTCTCATCTGTTGCGTTGAGGTCTCCAGATGTAGTGCAGTTTATGATGATGTCGCACTTTTCCCTTATGAGCGCTGCAGTCTCCTCAAACTTAAGCCTGTCCATAGTACCCTTGCCTTCGTCATCCCTCATGTGAAGATGGGCAATAGCTGCACCAGCCTTGTAGCATGCATAGACATCCTCAGCAATCTCTGCCGGAGTCATTGGAACATTGGGATTGTCCTTCTTGGTTGGCCAGGCACCGGTCGTGGCCACAGTTATAATCGTCTTTGCCATTTCTTATCCTCCTTCTCTTGTTCGAAGATATAACAGCAATAATCGTGCCAAACAGGAAATCCACTCCATTTATATCAAAACCACTCTTTTAAGCGGTATTTTCATTCAAAATCACCAACATAAGCAAAAGGAAACAGAGGTATGATGATATTTTTCATCACACCTCTGTTTTTGTAATCGTTTATCCTTATTAATTCTCATTATCTATTGATTTCCAACGTTTATTCTGATGAATTATTTCATCGGAAACTCTTTTCATACAAAAATCAATTCATTTTGCAGATACTTACTGTATTCCTAGACAACCATTTTTTAAACGCCTTGATGAATTTTGATGACAAAATTCATCATTCGTTAAAGTTTATTCAAATCCAGTCCTATTTTCTTGCACTTCTTCACTATAGTGGACTGGTCGATGCCAAGGTGCTCTGAGGCTTTTCTTGTTGATCCATACTTCCTGATGGCTGCAGCTATCATTTCCTTCTCCAGGTTGTGGACAGCCTCCTTGAGGTCTATCCCGTCATAGAGGCTGTCGCTGTCATCTGATGACCTCTCGATTCCCAGCATCCTCGAGACGTCCCTTATGTCGATGCGCTCCTTCCTCGTGATCACAACCATCCTTTCAATGAAGTTCTCAAGCTCCCTTATGTTTCCCGGCCAGGAATATCCATAAAGGACCTTCATCGCCCCAGGCGTAAGGGAAACCTCCTTCCTGTACTTCCTGTTGTTAACATCGATGAACTCATCTATGAGTGCCCTGAGGTCCTCCGACCTCTCCCTCAGCGGAGGTATGAAGACCGGAACCACGTTAAGCCTATAGTAAAGGTCTTCCCTGAACTTGTTTTCCCTTACAGCTGCCTTGAGGTCCTTGTTTGTGGATGCAATTACCCTCACATCTATCCTGATCGTCTTCTTGCCGCCGACCCTTATGAATTCCTTCTGCTGAAGTACCCTTAATAGCTTGCTCTGAATTGAAAGCGGCATATCCCCTATCTCATCCAGAAGTATTGTCCCGTCCTTAGCAAGTTCGAAGAGCCCTACCTTGCCCTGCTTGCTTGCATCAGTGAAGGCACCCGCCTCATAACCGAAAAGCTCAGATTCAACCAGTTCTGCAGGAATCGCAGAGCAGTTGACCTTGATGAACGGCTTATCGCTTCTGCTGCTGTTAGCATAGATCCTATCAGCTATAACTTCTTTACCAGTACCTGACTCCCCTGTTATTAGTACCGTGGTATCCGTAGGAGCAACTGTATCCACAAGCCTTATCAAATCAGTCATGCACCTGTCTGCAAATATTCCCTTCTTGTCAGTAAGCTGCTTCTGCCTGAGGAACCTTATCTCCTCATTGGACATCTTGCCTTCGACCTGCAGCCTTGCGACCTTCGTTTCAAGCTCCTTGAGGTTTGATATGTCCCTGTTGTTTATGACGACGAGCTTAATGTCACCATTTTCATCGAAAATCGGACGTCCAGTTACAAGCACTTCCTTGTTCTGCCTCAGTATGGTACCCAAGGAGTTGACCATCTTCTTAGTCTTAAGTACCTGCATGGTTACCGAGCCTCTGAATAGCTTCCCTTCCTTTTCGATGTCACCGACATTCCTGCCGATGACCTCTTCCTTCCTGATCCCTGTGGCATTGACATACGCTTCATTGATGAACAGGGTATCCCCCTTGCCGTTAGAAATGTATATCCCATCATAAAGGTTGTCAGCTATCTCCCTGAAATCCAGGTAATTACTTGAAAAATCCTCATATGTATTCTTTATCCCTTCATACAGCTCCTCAGCCTTTTCCATTTCAGAAACGTACTGTTCGGAACCTCTGAAGATCTCCATTATACCTTCAATTCCATCCATGATCCTTTTAACCTTCGACAAGTCTTCCATATGTGCACCCCTGACCTTTCCACATGATCATCCTTATCTGATTGTATTCCATAATCCCTGCTCTTTCCATATCTCATCCTCCATTGGCGGCTTCAGCCACGGAAATACTTCCAAAGGCAGCAGGTAAGCCTGGTTCATTCCCATAACTTTCATATGAAGCAGAGTATCCCGTGAAGTGTGCGCTTCACAGGATACTCTGTTTTAGGAGTGTTTTAGGAGTCTCTATCTAAATTTTAGGTAATGGCATTTAATTGAGTCTGATCTTCAATGAATCCAAACCAAGCCCCTTAGAACCGAATCATTCCATTGTTTCCGTTCATGCCTGCAATAGGCCGTCGCCTGCATTCACGGCTTCTTATGAGTTTTCCGGTCCATAGTCAGCCGGTCTTAGTCCATGTGTGATCCGCCGTTGATGTCTATCTCTTCGCCGGTTATGTATGAAGCTTCCTCTGACGCGAGGAAAGCTATGGTAGCTGCGATTTCCTTTGTTTCACCAGGTCTTCCAAGAGGAATTCCGGCAATTACGCCCGCAGCGACTTCAGCTGGCATTGACTTCCATATGTCTGTGTTTACAAGACCTGGGGCTACGCAGTTGACAGTTATTCCATCCATTGCGACCTCTCTTGCAAGGTTCTTCGAGAATCCGAGAACAGCTGCCTTGGATGCTGAGTAATGGGCTCCGCCGAATACTCCGCCTCCTCTCTTTGCAGATACGGATGAAAGGCTTACTATCCTGCCGTACTTCTGCTCCTTCATGGTCTTGAGGACAGCCTTCGTGCAGAGGAACAGACCGAACATGTTGACATTGAAGATCCTCTTCATGTCATCGAGAGTCATGTCAGCTACAGTAACCTTCTGTGAGATTCCGGCGTTGTTGACAAGGACATCGATCCTTCCGAACTTCTCAAGGGTGAGGGCTACCATGGCATTTACAGAATCTTCGTTTGTAACATCAACAACCGTACCTATTGCCTTCCCTCCGTTTGCATTGAGGAAATTGACAGTATCGTCTATTCCGGCCTGGTTGACGTCTGCAACCACTACAGCCGCTCCAAGTGATGAGAATGTCTCAGCGATCGTCCTGCCTATTCCCCTTGCAGAACCGCTTCCTGTAACTATTGCTACCCTGTTTGTAAAATCCATCATGATTATCCCCATCTCCTCTTTAGTTCTTTTTCCCGATAAGGGTCTTTGCAGTTGCCACTATGTTCTCGATTGTGATTCCATTGAGCTCAAGAAGCTTCTCATATGGAGCTGACTGGCCGAACTGGTCCTGTACGCCTATTCTCCTTACTATAGCTCCGCCTTCCTCGGCGACTATTTCAGAAACCGCGCTTCCAAGTCCGTTGAGTATGTTATGGTCTTCAACTGTTATTATCTTGCCTGTCTTCAATGAGGCAAGTACAGCATCCTTATCCAGCGGCTTTATCGTGTGCATGTCATAAAGCTTCACTGAATAGCCTTCTGACTTGAGTATCTTGGTTGCTTCAAGTGCTAGATAGACTGTATCGCCGTTTGCGATTATCGCTATGTCAGCTCCTTCTGACAGCTGCTTGGCCCTTCCTATCTCAAATTCCTCATCCTCTCCGTATATTACCGGAATTGCGTCCCTTGTAAACCTGAGGTATACAGGTCCGTATATCTCAGCGGCATTCTTTACAAGCTTTTTGGTTGAGTTATAGTCAGCACCCATGACGACAGTCATGTTCGGTATCGTCCTCAGGACTCCCATGTCCTCAATGCTCTGGTGGCTCGCTCCGTCGTTCGCTGGAGTAAGTCCGCCATGTGAACATGCTATCTTGACGTTCAGGTATGGATAGCATACTGTCTGCCTTATCTGTTCGCACATCCTGAGCGATCCGAACACCGCATATGTGGATACGAAAGGTATCTTGCCTGTTGTGGCCAGTCCTGCAGCTATTCCGCAGGCGTTCTGCTCTGCTATCCCTACATTGAAGTGCTGCCTTGGCAGCTCTGTCGAGAACGGACCTGTCTTGCAGGAGTTACCTATGTCAGCATCTATTACACAGATATTCTTGTTTACCCTTCCGAGCTCAAGTATCGCATCACCAAATCCGTCTCTTGTGGCTTTCTTCATTAGTTCCATTAGTTCAGACCTCCATCTATTTCCCTTATCGCCTGTTCATACTGCTCTTTGTTGGGAGCCTTTCCGTGCCATCCTGCAACATCCTCCATGAAGGAAACACCCTTGCCTTTGACAGTGTCAAGGATAATGCACTTTGGAAGTTCGTTCCTTGAACCCCTTATTGAATCAAGAGCGGCAACTATTGACTCCATCTTGTGTCCGTCGATCCTGATGGTCTCGAAGCCAAATGCGGAGAACTTCTTCTCAAGGTCCAGTGTGGGCATTATTTCAGCACACGCGCCGTCGCACTGAAGGCCGTTGTCATCAACGAAAACCACAAGGTTGTCCAGCTTGTACTTCACTGCAGTCTCAGCAGCTTCCCATATCTGTCCTTCCTGGCATTCTCCATCTCCTACGAGAACAAATGTCCTGTATGATTTCCTGTCCATCTTTGCAGCGATCGCCATTCCGACCCCCGCTGAAAATCCCTGTCCCAGGGATCCAGTGGATATGTCGATTCCAGGGGTCTTCTTCATGTCAGGATGTCCCTGAAGTATCGAGCCATACTTCCTGAGCGTATATACTGTGTCATATGGGAAGAATCCGTTCAATGCAAGTGCCGAGTATTGGATCGGGGCTACATGTCCCTTTGAAAGCACGAACCTGTCCCTGTCCTCCCACTTCGGGTCCTTTGCATCAATGTCCATCTCCTTGAAGTACAGTGCAGCCATAAGGTCTGCCGCTGAAAGCGATCCGCCCGGATGTCCTGACTGTGCTGTGTAGATCATGGTCAGAGCGGTCTTCCTGAGCTCCTTCGCCTTTTCCTTGAGTTCGTTGACGGTAATGTTTTTCATAGATTTTTCCTCCTGTTTTTCATCGCGTACGTTGATCAGCCAAATAGGCTTTATCTTTTGTGTTTCATCCATGCAGCTTCATCTTCTGTTTGTTTTGGACTTCTTCTTTTGTTTATCAATGCCTAGTCTTTTGTATCACTAAGGTGCCTTGTCCTTCGTTTCTCAGAATTTCATCTTTTGTGTTTCAAGCTTTCTTCTATCTTTCGTTCATCTATATGTAAGTTGTATTTACATCAGTCCCGGCAAAAACAGCGATATCTTAGGAATATAGGTTATTCCGAGAAGTATCAGCTGCGATACGATAAGCAGCGGCATGGCAGCTTTGGAAATCTTCTGAAGGTTTATGTTTCCTATACCGCAGGCCACATACAGGTTGACTCCTACAGGCGGTGTCACAAGTCCGATTGCCAGGTTGACTATCATCACAACTCCAAGGTGTATAAGGTCAATTCCAAGCACCTTAGCAACCGGCAGGAATAGAGGTGTGAATATGAAGAGCGCTGATGTGGAGTCAAGGAACATTCCGGCTATGAGCAGTATCACATTTACAATTATGAAGAATATGACAGTGCTTCCTCCGCTGACATTTATGAACAGTGAAGTTATTGCAGCGCCTATCCCTGAGACCGTGATTACCCATGCGAACAGGCTGGCTGTTGCTGTTATGAGCATTACGACCGCAGTCTGCGATGTTGAATCAACAAGTATCTGGTAGAGCTCCTTCACGTTTATGCTCCTGTATATGAAGAGACCTACGAACAGTCCGTATACTGCAGATACTGCCGCTGCCTCTGTCGGAGTGAATATTCCTCCATAGATTCCACCGAGTATGATGACAGGCATCATCAGTCCCCAGAATGCGTCCTTCAGAGCTATCATCCTTTCCTTGAAGCTTGCCTTTTCAGAAGTCTTGAGGTCAAGCTTCTTGCCGACAACCAGAGCCACAGCTACAAGTCCAAGTCCTACCAGTATTCCCGGGATTACACCTGCTATGAACAGGGTTCCTATGGATGCACCAGCGATCGATCCGTATACTACGAATGTTATCGAGGGTGGTATTATTACGCCGATTGCACCGGAGCTTGCCATTAGCGCCGAGGAGAATGCCGGTGAGTAGCCTGTCTTTATCATCGCAGGAATTATTATCATGCCAAGGGCTGCGACAGTTGCCGGGCCTGATCCGGATATGGCTGCAAAGAAGCAGGCAACCAGGACGCAGACTATGGCCATTCCACCCTTAAGGTGTCCTACAAACTTCTCTGCAAGGACAATGAGTCTTCTTGAAATACCGACTCTCTCCATTATGTTTCCGCCAAGTATGAAGAACGGTATTGCCAGGAGAACGAACTTGCTTGTTGAAGCATAGACGTTCATCGGAACTATGATAGGGTCGATCCCTTCAGCCAGCAGAGCAACGAGTGATGAAAGTCCAAGGGTTATTGCTATTGGCACATTCATCAGGAGAAGGATTACGAATGATGCAAACAGAATTATCGTCGTCATGTTACTTCACCTCTTCCTTACTTATCCTGATTGCCTTCTGCAGGAACCTTACCAGGAGCAGAGCTGCTCCAATCGGCACGAACGAGCCGAATATCCATTCTGGCAGCTGCATTCCCGATGTTACCTGCTGAAGCTTGTACTCGTTGTAGGCCATGATTACTCCGTAGTACGTAAGTACTGCAGTGAAGCCAGCACCGAGCAGGTTTGCAAGGACTGCAAGGCTCTTTCTGAGTCTTGGAGAAACATTGTCTGTTACTATTCCAAGCCCCAGATGTGCGTTCCTCTCAGTTGCGATCGATGCGCCAATAAGTGTAAGAAGTACGAACAGGTTAGTTGTTATCTCATCAGTGAACGACAAGGATGCGCTGAACACATATCTTGCTATTACATTGACGAAAGCCAGGATCGTCATAGCGCTCAACGCAAGAGCTGCAATGATCTCTTCAAGTTTATCAAATGCGTTTTTCATGTTTTCCCCCATAATCAGTTTCTATCTTCTGTTACTTGAGTCCGAAGGCCTCAGCAGCCTCAGTGCCATACTTTTGAATGAAATACTTCTGCAGGTCCGCTATCTTTGCCTTGAAGGGCTCCAGCTCTTCAGATGAGAGCTCAGTTACCGTCATTCCTGCCGCCCTGAACTTCTCCATAAGAACCTGCTCACCTTCCTCAACCATGTCCCTGCCCCATTCGCATGCTTCAAGGGCCTTTTCCTTAAGGAGTGCCTGTGTTTCGGGTGTCATCGACTCAAACTTTTCAGAATTGACAACGAAAAGGTAATTCTCATATGTGTAGTTCCATACAGTCATGTACTTCTGTATCTCGTATACGTTGGCTGAGTTTGTGACACTGAACCCGTTTTCCTGTCCATCGATCGTACCCTGCTGTATCGCTGTGAAGACCTCACCCCAACTCATCGCCACAGGATCTGCGCCAAGCGCCTTCCAGAAGTTGAGGTATACCTCACCGCCAGGGACCCTGATCTTAAGTCCAACCACATCTTCTGGTTTCTTGACTTCCCTCTTGCTGTTCGTGATCTGCCTGAAGCCATTGTGCACGGAGCCCAGATAGGTCAGGCCCTTGTTTGCAAGGAGCTTGGCATAATATGCACCGCCAGTTGAATCTATCATCTCCCTGGCCTGGGTGTAGTTGTCGAATATCCATGGTATTGTCCCAACCAGAAGTCTCTGGTCCAGAACACCAAGTGCACTTGTGGCATATGCAGAGATCTCAGTGGTTCCCTGTGCAACCATCTCGATTGACTTGGTCATATTTCCGCCTGTAAGCTGGTCATTTGGGAAAACTACGATCTCAATGTTTCCTCCTGACTCTTCCTTTACAAGCTCAGCGAACTTCTTTGCTGTCTTGGTGTCGGTTGCTATGTCAGTCCCGTTTACAGTCATCCTCAGCTTCATCTTGGGATAAAGCTTCTCATCTCCAGTACCTGAGCCGCCTGTTGAGCTCGTGCATCCTGCAAGGATCGGCATCACAAGCACAAGGCCTGCGAGTATCGCTATGATCTTTTTCTTCATGTACTCTTTCCCCCTGGTTATTTTGTCTTTAGATTCTCTTCAACTTATAGGCTTCTTTTGACTTCTCTATATTTACTGTGTATTTGTTGAAGTTCCTCGCCAGGATTCCCAGCTGCAGAACTCCTATAATGCAAAGCTCGCTGATCCTCGCTGATGGCACATCACTAAGCGAAAGAGTGCTTCTCGTTGTTGAATACAGCACTATGTCGGCTTCCTCAGACATCGGTGATTTCTGGTAGCCTGTTATGCATATGACAGTCGCCCCGTTGATCTTCGCCTGCCTCATGCTGTCGAGGGTATTCTTCGACCTTCCGCTATGTATCATTGCAATAACCACATCATTTTCAGTAAGGTGCGTTGTGGCCATTACCTGCAGAAAGGCATCTGTTTCCACTGCGCAAGGCAATCCAAGCTGAAGGAACAGGTTGTATGTACTGATGCATATGGCCCCTGATCCGCCTTCACCGATGACAAGTATCCTGTTTGCATTGACAAGCTTGTCTATGGCTAATTCCAGCTGCCTGTTGTCAAGCAACTGCATGGTATCATCGATTATTAGCTGGTTCAGCTTGGCGAACTTCTGTTTGATCATCGCGATGTCATCATCTTTTCCGATTGCCTGCTCTATGCCATAGCTCGAGAGTATCTGGTTCTCCATGTAGTACTTCAGCTCATTGAAACCCTTGAAGCCTATGGCCTTGCTGAACCTTATGATCGATGCAGGGCTTGTCTGGCAATTCCTTGCGAGCTCAGCCGTGGTCATTGATGCAATACTTTCCTGGTTTTCAAGTATGAAGTCCGCTACTCTCTTCTCCACTTCCGAATATGTATCATAGTGACTGACAATCCTGTCGATCGTCTCTGTGCTCCTTGAACTTGAATCGAATGCTTTCATTTCTTCTTCCCTCCTCTTCTTGTTATTCACATGAAATTCATCAAATTCATTTCATGTTTTCATCTTTTGTTTTGGAATGAATTTCTTGCCCACATAATAGTACTGCCAGAAACCGTTGTCAACACCTGTTAAATCTTTAACTTTATATCACTTCAAGCTTGTATTTATATTGCTATTAAATATTTGTTGAAGAATTATCCGTTACACTTTCCCCTCTTATGGTAAAATCCGCGGGATATTCTGACTAAAATATTATCCAGGTATGTTTTTTATGAGATATTCACAATAATAATTTTTTTATTTTTTTTGCAATCGGTATCTTATTGAGTATTAAATATAACGACTAAACGTTTCATGGAAAAACTCTCAAATCCTTTACATTTCAAACGATTTTGACTGGTACATGATGACATGTCCATTAATTGCCATGAAACGTTTCACGATTTTGCTCTGCCTTATCCAAAATTTACCAGGAAATTCATTTCGCGCAAATTTCATTAAGGGTTACTTCGTTATTTTTAATACTAATGTTCGTTATTTATTTAACATAATCCGTTTCGCCATCATTTCAGAGCTGCCATCAAAGTCAAAACCCTCTAAACCCATTGGTATTGAAGGCTTTTCATGATAGTCACTTGCGATGCCAAAATCAAATCCCCTAAATCTTACGAGGAAATGGGACTACATATTTCGTATTCATTTCACGCGAAACGTTTCACGCGAACCTATAATCATCCTGTCAGATGATCTTTTGGCCAGTTAAAACCATGAAATTCATTCCACGGTTTTGAATACAGTGAATTCTCCCCATAAGAAAAGGCCGGTTTCTCAACCGGCCTTTTAGAAAATCACTATTTACCTTCCTGCTTCTCTTGTTCAAGTACCTTATCCTCGAATTCCCTTCTCTCCTCAGGTGCAATCTCACGTTCACCCTTCTTGACGAAGATGAGTGCCTTGTCCTTGACATCCACGATGACCTCATCACCTGGTCTGACATTTCCCTGAAGCATCGCTTCGGAGAGCGTATCCTCAAGCTCCTTTGTTATTGCACGCCTTAGCGGCCTTGCTCCATAGGTCGTATCCACGCCCTTTGATGCCAGGAAGTTTACTGTCTCTTCGCTGAAGGTAAGGAAGATATCCTTTTCCTCAACACGCTTAGCCACTTCCTTAAGCATTAGGTTCACTATCTGGTCAAGGTCCTTCGCCTCAAGCGAATGGAATACTATGATGTCATCTATCCTGTTTATGAACTCAGGCCTGAAGGTCCTCTTGAGCTCATCAAGTATGTTGTCCTTCATCTTCTCGTAGTCGCTTGCCTTCTCATCCGCTGATGTCACGAATCCGATGGACTTCTGCTTCTTTATGGTCATTGCTCCAGCGTTTGAGGTCATTATTATGATGGTATTCTTGAAGTTGACTGTCTTTCCCTTTCCATCAGTAAGTCTTCCATCCTCAAGAATCTGCAGCAGGACATTGAACACGTCAGGATGCGCCTTCTCTATCTCATCGAAAAGTATCACCGAATACGGATTCCTTCTTACAGCCTCTGTGAGCTGGCCACCTTCATCGTATCCAACGTAGCCCGGAGGTGAACCTATGAGCCTTGAAACAGTATGCTTTTCCATGTACTCGGACATGTCTATCCTTACCATGGATTTTTCCGACCCGAACATTGCCTCTGCCAGTGCCTTTGTAAGCTCAGTCTTTCCTACACCTGTAGGTCCCAGGAATATGAACGATCCGATCGGTCTCTTCGGGTCCTTGAGGCCGACTCTCGCACGTCTTACCGCTCTGGATATTGACTTTACTGCCTCTTCCTGCCCGATCACCCTGTTGTGGAGTATGGCCTCAAGGTTAAGGAGCCTCTCGGATTCCTTTTCAGTGAGCTTCTTTACTGGAACCTTTGTCCACCTTGAGACTACCTGCGCAATGTCCTCTTCACCGACAACAAGGTTGCTTACCGAAGCGCTGCCTGACTTCCAGTTCTTCTTGGAGTCCTCCAGGTTCTTCTTAAGCTCATTCTCGCGGTCGCGAAGCTTTGCAGCCTTCTCATAATCCTGAAGTGATACAGCCTCTTCCTTTTCCTTGGCGATATGCTTCAGGTCCTCCTCGATCTTCTTAACATCAGGCGGCGCTGTTAGGTTCTGTATCCTCACCTTTGCAGCTGCCTCATCCATCAGGTCTATCGCCTTGTCAGGAAGATACCTGTCTGTGATGTACCTGTCAGAAAGAGTCACAGCGGCATCAAGGGCCTCATCGGTTATCTTGACCCTGTGGTGAGCCTCGTACTTGTCCCTCAGCCCCTTGAGTATTAGCAGCGCTTCTTCAAGGGACGGCTCCCCTACTGTTACAGGCTGGAACCTTCTCTCAAGTGCGGCATCCTTCTCTATGTGCTTCCTGTATTCCTCAATGGTTGTGGCGCCGATTGCCTGTATCTCGCCTCTTGCCAGTGCCGGCTTAAGGATGTTGGAAGCGTCAATCGCGCCTTCAGCTCCTCCTGCACCGATTATGGTATGGATCTCATCTATGAACAGGATGACATTACCAGCCTTCCTGATCTCCTCCATTACGTTCTTCAGCCTTTCCTCGAATTCACCCCTGTACTTCGAACCTGCCACCATGGATGAAATATCCAGGCTGATTACCCTCTTGTCCTTCAGCAGCTCAGGAATGTTTCCCTTCACTATCCTCTGGGCAAGGCCTTCGGCTATCGCTGTCTTACCTACACCAGGGTCCCCTATGAGGCATGGGTTGTTCTTGGTACGTCTTGAGAGTATCTCAAGTATCCTCTCGGTCTCGTCACCTCTGCCTATTACAGGATCAAGCTTCCCGTCCCTTGCCATTGAAGTCAGGTCCCTGCCGTATTGGTCAAGCACCGGTGTGTTCGACTTTTCGGATGACTGTCCCTCGCTGCCAGGCTCCCCCTGCTGTCCTGCAAAGGATGCAAGCACCTGTCCCCTGAGCTTCCCGATATCTACCTGCAGGTTCGTAAGTATGCTGTACGCTATGCCTTCCGCCTCGCTGAGTATCGCAATCAGCATGTGCTCCGGGCTCACATAGTTCTGGGCAAGGTTCCTTGCTTCCTTGAAGCTGTTGTCAAGCAGCCTCTTCGTCCGCGGTGTCAGGGCGAACTGCCCCGGCCCCATGGTCATGTTGTTCCCCTTTCCAACACTTTCCTCTATCAGGGCATCAATGACCTCTGCGGTCACCCCGTTCTCATTAAGCATGTTCTTGCTTACGCCCTCAACGCTGGCTATGCCGAAAAGTATGTGCTCGGTACCTATATAGCCATGCTGGAACTTCTGGGATTCCTTCTGGGCATGCATAAGGGTCGCCTTCGCCCTTTCCGTAAATCTCTCAAACATTACTAACACTCTCCTTGTCTAAAAAATGCTTCTTATTATCTTCGCCCTGTTCACGTCCCTCTCCTTCTCGGTGAGTGCCGTGCCATATGCCTTCTGCATCATTCCGGGCTGTGTGCTTATTATCAGGTTATCTATTATGTTCAGTTCAATGTCCTTCAAAAGCTCAAGCTCTATACCTAGCCTCACCATGGACAGGTGATAAAGTGCTTCCTTTGACGCCATCACCCTGGCATTCATCAGTATGCCAAGCGACCTGTACACCTTGTCCTCTATCTCGCTTGTGAACTGGCCCAGAAGCTTCATCTGGTTGACCTGCTCCTCATCAAGTATGCTGAGGATGGTACTCTCAAGGTTTGTCAGGATATCCTCCTCGGATAGTCCGAGTGTGACCTCATTGGATATCTGGTATATGTTCCCTTCCGCCTGTGAGCCTTCTCCGTATATGCCCCTTATTGTCATGCCCATCTGGGCGAGAACCTGGGCTACATGGCTTATCTTGTCAGCCAGCGTGAAGCCAGGAAGGTGGACCATTACCGAAGCCCTCATTGCAGTCCCGAGGTTTGTGGGACAAGCTGTAATGTACCCGAGGTTCTTGTCAAATGCGAACGTCAGCCTTTCTGAAAGGAGGTCGTCAAGCATGTCAGCCTTCTTGAATATGTCCCTGAGACCGAAGCCGTTCTGCATGCATTGCAGCCTTATGTGGTCCTCTTCGTTTACCATGAGGCTCACCAGTTCCCTGTTTTCAAGTATATATGCCGATATGTCGCTGTTGTTGATGAGCTTCGCGCTCACCAGGTGCTTCTCGAAGCCTACAAGTATGTCAGTCCTTCCCAGGTCCCACATCCTGTGGGTGCTATAGTCGGACTTGATCGCCGAGCTGACATAGAAGGCATCCTCAACCTTCGAAACTATGTCCCTTGCCCTCTCCCTGTCAAGCATATGCGGGAACGGAACCATATCAAGGTTCCTTGCGAGCCTTACCCTGCTCATGAGTACAAGTGATTCCTTTTCAAGCATTGGTCTCACCTTCCTTCTTCATCTCACGCCTCAGCTGGTTTATCTCATCCCTTATACCTGCAGCTTCCTCGAAATTCTCTTTCGCTATCTCTTCCTGAAGACGCCTTTTCAGTGTCTCAAGCTTCCTCTTGTTAGTCATCTCTATAGCTGCATGCTTCGGGAACTTTCCAACATGGACAAGTCCTCCCTGCACCCTCTTTATCGAAGGTACCAGATATTCCGCGAAGTATTCATAGCATACGCTGCAGCCGAGGAGGCCGGTCTTCTTGAAGGACCGGAATTCAAGCCCGCAGTTTGGGCATCTCATTTCCTCATGTTCATGGTCCCCGACCCTGTCAAAAAACGAGCCGAAGAAATTGTCGTAACTCATACCGATCACCTCTTACCCTTTAGTCCTCTCCTAAGCTGTCCACAAATATATTATACCAATTCTACATGCAATATCTGAACAAAAGATTAAATTATCCGACCAAATTCATCGGAATTGAAAAGCTTAATTAATTGTACACAACCTTTGACAGTTTTTAAAGGGGAACCAACAAAAAAGATGCTAATCTCCTGTTGATTCCCCCTGTTTTTATTACTTCTCGTCCTTCAATATCTTCTTGATTAGCTTAAGGTCCTCTTTATCTACGGAACTCGGGTCGATCTTAATGTCCTTCTCGTCAAAGGTGTCCTCATAATGACCCTTCAGCAGCTCCACCTCGTATATGCTGAAGGTCTCTATGACCTCTTCGGTGACATAGTTGAGCTTGACCTTTACATTCTCCTTGACCACACTGTTACCGACTACCTCACCCTTGCCCTTGCTGGTGTTTACTATGGAACCGACTCTTGGCAACTTTCTCCTTATTGTCTCATAGGCATCCTGTTCATAGTTAAGGCAGCACATGAGCCTTCCGCAGATACCTGATATCTTTGTCGGGTTCAGCGAGAGGTTCTGCTCCTTTGCCATCTTGATGGAAACCGATGTGAAATCGCCGAGCCATGTGGAGCAGCACAGTGGTCTTCCGCAGGGGCCTATTCCACCGATCATCTTGGCCTCGTCACGGACACCTATCTGCCTCAGCTCTATCCTCGTCTTGAATATGGTAGCAAGGTCCTTAACGAGCTCCCTGAAGTCAACCCTTCCATCAGCAGTAAAATAGAAGATGACCTTGTTGTTATCAAACGTATACTCCACATCCACAAGCTTCATGTCAAGCCCGTGTGAAAGTATCTTGGCCTCACAAAGGGGGAATGCCTCCTTCTCCCTTGTCTGGTTCTGCCTGTTCCTTTCTATATCAGCCTCAGAAGCCACCCTTATGACAGGCTTAAGCGGAGAAACTATCTCAGTATCGTCTATCTCCTTGCCGGCGATGACACACTGCCCGAATTCAATACCCCTTGCTGTCTCGACTATCACAGGCTGATCCTTCTTTACGTCATATTCAAGAGGGTCGAAATAATATACCTTGCCAGCCTTCTTGAACCTGACTCCGACTACTTTTACCATTTATGATTAAACCTCCAATAATCTAAGCATGAGATTGGAGACCACGGTCTCCTTGTTTATGTTAAGCCCCGGCATCACATATCTCCTCATTCCATAAAGGATGTCGAGATATCTCTGAAGGGTGCTGTAGGTAGTTTCCCTCGCGAGAAATGAAATGTCCTCCATCAGGGTCTTGTCCTTGATGGGATTGATGAACATGGCCTTTTCCTTCAGTATGCAATCAACCGCATAGGCGAAGTCATCTATGAAGTCAGGCAGATCCGCTGCTGAGACAGCATCCAGATGCTTCAGCACCCTGAAGTAGTCCGCTCCCCTGCTCCTTCTTGCCTCGACGAGCGCTTTAAGGATATTCACCGAAAGGTCCAGGGAGTCTTCCCTCATGCCCTTGAGTATGATGTTTTCAGAAATTCCAGGAATTCCCCTGGACAGCGACACCACTTCCTCGACGCTCTCTCTCGATACTTTGAGGGTCCTTTGAGGCTCCACCTTTTTCCTGGATTTTTCAATCTCCTTCTTCAGGGATTCCTCCCTGAAGCGGTCTTCCTCACTCCTGTTGTATGAATGTACGAAAGCCTCAACATACTTCCTCATGTCCTGGTCAGTTAACGGCAGCAGCCTGTGCATGTGGCACCTTGACTTCACAGTCTCGAAAAGGAACATCTCGTTGTCTGTCAGCAAAAAGAAGTACACGCCTGGATTTGGCTCCTCAATGGTCTTAAGGATAGCGTTCTGGGCTTCCCTTCCCATTCTGTGAGCCTCATATATTATAATGACCTTCCTCTCGCCTTCGTATGGCTTGAGGGAGGCCTCAACGACGACATCCCTGATCTGTCCCACTGTAACAGTGGTCTTCTCAGGCCTGACCCTCACGATGTCCACAGAGTCCCTTCCCCTGATTCCCAGAATCTCCCTCGCAAGGTATTCTGCCAAGGCTGACTTGCCGATACCGTCAGGTCCTACTATGATATGGGCATGGGAAAGGGTATTGCTCGAAATGGCCTTCAAGAACCTTTCCTTAAGCTTGTCGAAACCAATCATCACAATACCCTCCGATTCAGATCTTTATGAACTGGTCGACGTCCACGACGAATATCGTGGCTCCTCCCACCTCAATGTCCACCGGATATGGAACATAGACTCCGGTGGTCGTGGACAGAGGCGACGGATTGGTTATCACCTGGTGCCTTGTCCTGCAGGTTTCCTCGACGATTCCAAGCACTATCTCAACCTTGTCCTCGTCAACTCCGATCATAAGCGTCGTGTTGCCTGACTTCAGGAATCCTCCTGTGGTGGCGAGCTTCGTGACCCTGAAACCTTTCTCGTTGAGAAGGTCAATGACATCTATCGCATCCTCGTCATTTACTATGGCTATGATAAGCTTCATCTCTTCCACCTCCAGATACGGGTTCTTTTGAACCCTGTTTATACTATTATACTATAAGTGTCAACTTATTTGCACGGTATGGCTCCTGTCTTTCTGAGCCTTGCCACTGTAGTCCCGAGTATCTCTGAGAATATATCCTCTATGGGCCTCATTTCCCCGCCATGGGTGCACATGATCTTCTCCCACTTGTACCTGTCGGCAACGAAATGGGCATTCTGGTATGAGCTTTCCATGTGGTGCAGGTCGCTCTCATGTATGTCCTTCTCGTCCTCACCGGTGATCTTGTTCTTCCTGTCAGCGGTAAGCCTCCTTGACACTGAAGGAGGAACATCCAGGAAAAACACTATGTCCGGAACCGGAATCCTGTACATGTTGAATTCAAGGTCGTATTCCCAGTCAAGGAATTTCACTCTCTCACCCTCATCTGCTATCTTTGAAGCCTGATGAACCATGTTAGCGGTAGCGTACCTGTCGGCGATCACTATTCCGCCATCCTCATAGAACTCCTTCCAGCTCCTGTTGAATGATGCATATCTGTCCACTGCGAAAAATGAGGATGCCACATATGGGGATACTGATTCGGGATCCATGCCGAAATCACCCCTGAGGTACATCTTCACAAGTGCAGAGCTCTCTGAATCATAATCCGGGTACTGAACCTTCCTTACCTTAAGGCCCATCTCGAGAAGTGCCTTATACAGCTTCTCAGACTGGGTCTGCTTTCCGGATCCGTCAGTCCCTTCTATTACAATGACTGTCCCTTTTCCCATAAGCTTCTCCGTTTCTATCAAATAAGGCCAGAGCCTCCTCTTAGATTATACTTCACACTTCGCTTATATAACAAGAAGAGCCCGGCAAGCCGGGCCCATAACTAACTGTATAGTTTCATCGAATTATGTATCTTTCCTATCATGCATGCGCTGGGCTTGAAGAAGAACTTCTTTTCCCTTCCTCCATCCTCATATACCAGGCAATACCTGCCCTTCATGAACTCACATGTGTAGTTGCTTCCCCTGACTCTTGACACAACTGGATTCTTGCCTACCTCACCGAAATACCTGATGTCCGATACCTTTACCCTCTCCACAAGCTGAGGCGTATCACCGTTCATCCTGTGTATCAGAAGGTCATCAGCTATTATGGAATACCTGTAGCACTCTTTTGACATGTGGAATGACCCGTACATCAGGTACAGGAATCCCATGACAAGTGCTGAATCAAAAATAAGCCTGTACGTTCCAGATACGCCTGCTGCCTTTGACAGGTATGAGGCAATAAGAAACGACAGAGTCAGCGCTATAAGACCGAGAAGCAAGGGGGTTCCTTTTCTCTCCACTTTTTCATTGTAAATGCAAGCCATACTTCCTCCGATGTTTGCAGCTCCCTCGTTGGAGCCTGTTCCCGCAGTATCCGCAGGACCCAATAAAAGTATTATACATACAATCCCTTTGTTACGCAAAGATTCTTTCGTTTGATTCCGGCTTAAAACATCTTATTTCAGCCTCAGCCTCCGATTTATGCATCTGGCATGCTTCCACATGCTGTTATCTCACGTTTTCGCCTGTTTTCGAACCTGTCCGTTTGGTCGAAATTCCCAATCAGCGAAGTAATCGATTGCAGCGCCAATCGAATCGCAATAAAGCCATTTAGTCTTGTGACTGGCTGCCATGCACTATGGAAATGACAAAGCTCTTGGGGTATAATAAAATAGCCTGTTAAGGCTTAGGAGGTGCTTGAGATGATTGCAATATACAAAAGCGACATGACTCCACAGGGTGGATTGAAGCAGATAACGAACTTTGAACCTGGATCATGGATAAACCTGGTGGCTCCTCTTGAGCAGGAACTCATGCTTGTTTCAAAGAAGACCGGAGTGCCTATCGAATTCCTTAACGCTGCCCTGGACGACGAGGAGAGCTCCCGAATTGACATCGAGGACAAGGTCCACCTGATACTAGTTGACATTCCGTTCACTGAGATGGAGGACAACAGCCTGGTATACGACACTTATCCTCTCGCGATAATTCACACTGAGAATGAGCTCATAACGGTCTGCCTAAAGAATTCCAAGATAATAACCGACTTCATAAACGGAAAGATGAAATCCTTCTTCACCTTCAAGAAGTCGAGATTCATACTCCAGCTCCTTCAGAGGGTATCCATGCACTTCCTGCTCTATCTCAGACAGATCGACAAGAAGAGTGTCCTCATTGAGAAGAGGCTGTACAAGTCAATGCAGAACAAGGAGCTTATACAGATGCTTTCACTTGAGAAGTCCCTCGTATACTTCAACACTTCGCTGAAGTCAAACGAGGTGACACTTGAGAAGCTTCTGAAGCTGGATCTTGTCAACAGGTATGAGGAAGACCAGGACCTCCTTGACGAGGTCATAATAGACAACAAGCAGGCTATCGAAATGGCCACCATATACTCCGAGACTATCACAGGCACCATGGATGCCTTCGCCTCCGTAATATCGAACAACGTAAACGCAGTAATGAAGTTCCTTGCTGCAGTGACGATCGTAATGAACATACCGGCAATAATAGCCGGTATCTACGGAATGAACGTCAGGAACATGCCAATGGCTGATAACCCATACGGATTCGGCTTTGTAATGGCACTGATACTTGCAGCGACGCTGATTGTTTCCTGGATACTTAAAAAACGCGACATGTTCTAAAATGAGCCGCTGCAAACCGCAGCGGCTCATAACATTTCTAAAGCCTTGTCCTCTCGATCTCATATCTCTTGAACTTCGCTTCATCCATCGAATTCCTTATTACCCTGTAGCTTCCCATGACTCCAAAAAGAAGTCCCAGCCCTATGTTCTTCCACACCTCAGCAACATAGAACATCTCATTGTCGAACAGTGCCCTTGGCGCTATGGTCACAATCTCTGCAACGGTAAGTCCGTAGCCTGCATATGAAAGGCTGAGGGCAACCTCAACGACATTTGCGAAGATTATAGAGACTATAACAGATATTGCTATGATAAATGGCATTACCGGCCCAACCTTGCCCTTCAGCAGCTTGTAGCCGTAATAGGACATGTATGCCATTGCAAGCCCTGCGATTGCAGCTATGAATCCAAAATATGATATGACGAGCCATACTACACTTCCGAGAAGCGCTCCGATTATAGCTCCGATCGCACCTGTGAAATAGTTCCCTGAAACCATAAGGGTTTCCTTCTCGTTCCGGTACTCCTCCTCGATTCCGGTTACACAGCTTCCGCAGATCTCAGTGCTTATTCCGCCGATAGAATATGCGTGATATCTTCCAATCGCTCCGCAATTGTAGCACGAGTTAGCCAATCCCAAAGCCTTGAATCCACCTGTTACTGACTCAAGGATCTCAATGGCCTTTTCTACAGTCGTCTTAACTGACATGGACCTTGGAAGGACCAACCTGATGGCATGACCTCCGTCCAGCTTGTACGAGAGCCTGTATGGTTTCCTTAATGACTCCAGATGTTCCCTGATGTCAGATTCCCTTCCCTTTCCTCCGTAATCAACGGAAGTTATGAGGTTGAGCATGTTGCTCTGGTCGATATGCATTGAGAACCAGAAGCCTCCAATATCCCCGTGTATGTTGCTCCCGCTGCCGTTAAGGTTAAATCTTTCAGAGAGCTCCTTCAATAGCTTGTCCTGTGCCATCCTGCACCTCCATAACACCGCACTCTTATGCCCCTCTGCACTGTAAGTGCGCCTATACTCAACATTATCTATGAGCGCAGAAAGGCTGTCAATGACTCATCTGGTCATGACAGCCGAAAAGCTTTCCCTATGGAATCCAGATCCCGACAAGGCCTGCTGCCTTACAACGATCCCGCATGTGCTTACGGCTGCACCAATTGCAAACAGTAAGTCATTCTCAAAGGATGATGCACCCTTCTCATACATTTTACGAAGCTCGATAACAAGACTCCTCACATCCGCGACATGGACCTCCTCCTTGAACCTCAGGAAATCCCCTGATGACAGATATTCCAGATGCAACCTCGCCTCATATATGAAGTGGGGGAGATAGTCATCATGCCTATCGTCATCAAGGTGATATCTGCAGAAAAAGTCACATTCAAAATGAGTGATTATTCCAAGGTTCCTTGAAAAATCATCTATATCTATCCTTTCGGAGGTTAATGAGCTGCAAACAGCTTCGACAAGCCTAATGCCTCCATCGAAGGTGTGCTTCATCCTGTTCATAAACATTGGAGTTCGGAGACTCGTGACTTCAGTCATGAGAGGAGAACCCGATTACACCCCTTTCGTTCGATTAGTATGGTATTCTGTCTTTTCAACAGTTTTAGTTCCTTGAAGCTTGCACTCCTGTGGACAACCGAGCCATCCAGCTTTCGTAAATCAAAATAACCAGATATCCTTCTTCCGAAAATGAAGCAGTCCTCGTCCCTGTACCTCACATGGTCAAACAGGCGGAATCCCTTGACTTCGTAAGCGGACTGATTCAGCTTTTTCTTTCCGCCCTTTAGAAAGTTCGCCTTGTGTATCTGGCGGTTGTGCTTCCTCTTGAACACCTGATTGTAGATCTCATCGATTCTTATGGCATTCATGTTGCCGCTGATACAGTAGGCATCAGCACTATGGGTCTTTTCAATGTTATTCCTTATACGGTTGTTCTTTGTGATGTAGCCATAGGTCATTGAAACCTCTGGATACAGTTCCTGAAGACTGTTGTATACATACCATCTCATGATGCCCATGAAACTTGCATGGCGGTATGACTTGTTTGGAGTGAGCTTAAGCTTTATCCTTCCTTCATGATGGCTCTTTTGGCATGTCTCGCATAAGGTGACCAGATTACCGGGAGAGTCTCCTCCTGTCTTCCGGCTTTCCTTATGATGAACATTCAATATTCTGTCCTTTGATTTGCCATGGCAGTGCTGACATTCGTGTTTATCCCGCCAGAGAACATATTCCCTGGTATTCCAGAAACCCAGCTGTTCGCCCTGCTGGTATTCTCTCCCGCTGATCTCAGGATTCCTGATCTTCTGGATATCGAAACTTGCTGTTTCAATCACTATCCTTGATATGGGCAGTATCCTGTGTACATTCCCGATTACCTTCAAGTGGCTGTCTACCTTATGCTTGATTGAGGGAGCAAGCCATCCTTCCTTTTTCGATGCGGTGCGGTTAAGAAACCTTGCCATTCTGTAGCGAAGGTGGTTTCTCCTTGTTCTTCGGTTCTGTCTTCGTGTTGATAGAAGCTCTGGGATGTCATCCCGGAGCGTTATCTCTGAGACAAAAAGCTCTTTCTTCTCAGTAGTTGCGCTAAGGCCTACTACCTTGCTTCCTGCATCTACTCCCAGGGTGATTGGCTGAGTATACTCAGGCGAATCATACAGCAGCTGTATTGTGAAAGGTGTCCTTCTTACCACTTTTGCCATGCCATCCTTCAACAGATGTTTCACTTTTCCATGCCGGCTGGTAGGCATAAGTGGATTTCCATTTTTACTTAAAATGTAGACCAAACCGGCACCCCTTTCTTGATGTAGTTAAGTACATAATTCCGGCAAAATTGCCAGTTGGCATCCTTCGCCAATGTTGTAATTGCTTTTTACGCCTGAAACACCGTTCCCATTAACCCAAGAGAACTTTTAATCACAGGCAACAGTGCCACGGATTAGGATGGACGTCCGTGGGTGTTATGACAAAAACAACGTAGTGCCGAAGCACTGAGGCTAATCAACCAGGCCTTAAGGATCGCTCCTCATGCCTTCGACTTCAGTCGAGGGTTAGTTGACTCTTTTGTCCAGGTCAGGCAGTATGTTCCCGTACCTGAACTGTTTCCTGTCCAATAGAATGTCACCGTCCAGGATTTCAAAGATAGTATCGGCCATTCCAAGATGTGTGAAGAAGTTCATTCCGCACCTCCCTATGAGCCAATTCTACCTTCTTATCATTATGGCAATGTCATGCCGCTGTTAATTCGATAATAACTTTCTACTGTCCAAGTAGAGCAAGCCTGTATTTCTCAACCAGTTCCCTGGCGTCATCAAGGTCGACCGGATTAAGCCTCTCACCCTTCCTTATGGCTGTTCCCATATGCAGATGACACCCCTTCAGCGACTTTGTAAGAAACTGTATGTTGTGGTACTCAACACCGCTCCCGATGAACAGACCCAGCCTGCCCTTCCTGTCAGATATCTCCTTAAGTGTACGGAAATTCTCGAACGCTGAACCTGGCCCACCTGAAGTCAGTATCTCCTGACACCTGTCGTACCTTTTTAGAACCTCCAGCGACTCCATCAGGTCAGTTGACCTGTCGATTGCCCTGTTGAAGGTGAATTTCAGATTTGTGTTTCCCAACACGTAGTCGATGGCTTCAATATCAGGCATCCCTTCCTGATCAAGTATGCCAATGCTTGCGCCTGAACATCCAAGCTCGCTTATCATCCAGGCATCGCCCTTCATGACATCAAGGTCCCTCTGGCTGTATACATATCCTCTCGAGTGTGGCTTGATGATTACATGCACAGGAATCGAAACATTCCTTACCACCTGCTCTATGAGTCCGTAGCTCGGAGTCAGTCCGCCTTCTGAAAACGCGGTACGAAGGTCTATCCTGTCAGCACCTGCCCTCTCTATCGTAAGGGCATCCTCTATGCTGGCGGCTATCATCTCTATCATGGTATTGCACCTCCTAAGAACAGTTCGTTAGCTTAAGTGTTTCCTCAATGCCTTTGCCATTCTTTCCAACCCGTCCAGCATTACCTTTTTAGGACAGGCGATGTTGATCCTCTCAAAGCCTGCACCCTCTCTTCTTCCAAATACATACCCTTCATCGAAGAATACCATGGCCTCCATATGCAGTATCCTTTCAAGCTCCAGGGCATCTATCCCCAGCGGCCTGAAATCCATCCACACAAGATAAGTGCCCTCCAGTGGATAAACCCTGACTTCAGGAAGCTTTTCAGCGATAAAATCCCTAAGTGCCAAATAGTTCCCGTGAATTACATCTAGAAGCTCCAGAAGCCAGGGCTCAGCCTTGTCGTAGGCCAGCTCACAGGCCTTGTATCCCAGCATGTTCAATGAGAAGAATCCGGTCTTGTCCAGTTCCTCCTGGTATTTCTTTCTAAGTGCGGCGTTAGGGATTATGACATTCGACACATGCATTCCTGCCAGATTGAAGGTCTTGCTTGGTGAAGTGCATACGATGCAGTTGTTCTTAGCCTCTTCAGACAAGGCTGCGAATACCGTATGCCTGAATCCCGGCATCACAAGATCGTTGTGTATCTCATCTGAAATTACAGTTACACCATTCCTCAGGCAGATCAGAGATATCCTCTCAAGCTCAGTTCTCTCCCATACCCTGCCTACAGGATTGTGGGGACTGCAGAATAGCAGGACCTTGTTCCCCGGTTCTGATGCAAGCCTTTCCAGCTCGTCAAAGTCGACCTCGTATCTTTCCCCTCTGGCTACAAGCGAGGTCCTTACGATCTTTCTTCCTGTCTGCTTTATCGCTCCATAGAAAGGATAGTAGACAGGTGTCATGATGATGACGCCTTCTCCTGGTTCTGCAATTGCCTTGACTGCATTGTAGAATGCCTGTACAACGCCTGGCGACCCGATTATCCACTCAGGCTCTATCTTCCATCCATGCCTCCTCTCCATCCAGGAGCAGACAGCATTGTAGTACCCGTCTGTAGGAACAGCGTAGCCCAGTATGACATCATCAAGGTACTCTTTCAGCCCTTCAATGATCTCAGGGGCGTTCCTGAACTCCATGTCAGCTACTGAAAATGGCACAATATCATCAGTCACCGCTGGATTCCATTCCTTCATCTGATTGTACTTTTCAGATCCCGTACCGTGTCTGTTTACGATAGTCTCAAAGTCATATCCCATATATTTCCTCCGTAAAAAGCATCCGCATATTCCTTACATACAATTCTACCCTTATAGCTCCAAACTTTGAAGTAAAATAAGAAACTCCCTAAAGCATTTGCCTTAGGGAGTTTCTTATTTGGAGGCGCCAACCAGATTTGAACTGGTGGTGAAGGTTTTGCAGACCTCTGCCTTACCTCTTGGCTATGGCGCCATGGTGGCTTCACTCGGAATTGAACCAAGGACACGAGGATTTTCAGTCCTCTGCTCTACCAACTGAGCTATGAAGCCAAAAAAACCATATAATGGTCTGTTGAACGAAACAGGTTTCGTTCATGGGAGATATGCTCCCTCAAAACT
>NZ_AXUN02000217.1 GCF_000495435.3 Youngiibacter fragilis 232.1
TTCTTTCCTAATAAATTATACCATGCAAAATGTGCAACAAAATAAATGATTTCAGTGTGAAGACAAGTTTATGAATAATTCCCTGCAGAGCAGACATATGTTCCGCGATAAAAGATTCACTTTTAAGGTCAGCACGTAACTGCTCCTGTTTCAGTATATTAACGGAATCAGCCTCTTTGTCCTTCTCATGTATTCAAGGTATTCTTCCCCAAACTCACTTATCAGCATCTTTTCCTCCTCATCAATCCGTTTAATGAGAAAAATCAGCACAATCACGACCAGCACAAATGTAAGAATACTTCCCATGGCAATGCCGATGCCTGAAAGAGAAATGATGTAGCTAAGATATCCGGGATGACGGACAATCCGATACAGCCCGCCAGTCACAAGCCTCTGCTCGGGCTTTACGCCAAGCCTTACAGTGTATGATCCCTTCAGCTGGAGCATCGAGATCGCCTGAACCGTTATACCGGTTGCAAACAACACCAGTCCTCCAAAGGATACCAGGCCCCCTCTTGCAATGGGACCGTCAAAGCTTGAGTATTCCCAAGGCGGGACTATTATTAGCCACGGAATCGAAATAATTGAAACGACCAGAACTATAGCCCTTTGCCCCTTGTCATACTTCGTTTCCTTCCCTTGCCTTCTTCCTATGAAGGTCACAATCCACCAGAGGTTCCATAGTACAAGATAAGCTATCCCTGCCGGATCCCTCAGGAAATAATTCCATTTTCCGGCAATGGCTATAATGAGGCTAGTCAGAACCAAATAGACTATTCTTCCCGATATCTCCAAAATAAGCTTCATGGGATCACAGCTCCCGACTTAAGTTTTCATTTATTCCTGTTGGATGATATATGAAAGGATGGAACGTGTTCCTTCTCAGGAACAGGCTCCATCCTAATTTCATCATGCTTCCGCAATCGGTCCTGCACCAGTCAGGTCCTTGACCGCAGGCCTTTCTTCAGGCTTGCTGTCATTCTTCTTCATTTCCTTTTTCGCCTGAGCATCAGATGGCTGCTCCGTCTTTTCAGGAAGCTTGCCGGTTGTGAACAGTGACTCAAATTCGTCAGCCTCGATCTTTTCCTTCTCAAGCAGTGTCTGGGCTACCAGATGAAGCTTGTCAAGATTTTCTGAAAGAAGCTGCTCAGCCTTTTCGTATGCCTTGTCAACAAGTTTCTTGACCTCATCATCAATGATCTGGCCGGTCTTCTCGCTGAAGCTCTTTGACTTGGAGAAGTCTCTTCCGATGAATACCTCTTCTCCCTCGCCGTATGATATTGTACCTACGACATCACTCATTCCGTAATCAATTACCATTGACCTGGCAATCTTGGAGACCCTGTCGATATCATTCTTTGCTCCGGTTGAAATGTCATGGATGATAAGCTTCTCCGCTACTCTTCCGCCCAGAAGGGATACCATCATCTGTTCGAGCCTGGTCTTCGACATGTAGCTCCTGTCCTCTGAAGGAAGGTGCATTGTATAGCCTCCGGCCATTCCTCTCGGTATTATGCTTATCTGATGTACCGGGTCAAGGTCAGGCATGAGCCTTCCAATTATGGCATGTCCCGCCTCATGGTATGCGGTAAGCTTTCTTTCCTTCTCGGATACAACCCTTGATTTCTTTTCAGTTCCTGCGATTACCCTTGTTATGGCCTCTTCCATCTCAACCATGGTGATGAACTTCCTGCCTGCCCTGACTGCCAGCAGTGCAGCTTCGTTAGCCAGGTTCTCAAGGTCAGCACCCGTGAAACCAGAGGTCATCTTTGCAAGCACATCAAGCTTTATGTCATCTGCAAGCGGTTTGTTCCTCACATGTACCTTCAGTATCTCTTCTCGACCCTTGACATCGGGGAAACCTACAACTATCTGCCTGTCAAACCTTCCCGGCCTTAGCAGCGCTGTATCGAGTATGTCAGGTCTGTTGGTCGCAGCGACCATTATGATACCTTCATTGATCCCGAATCCATCCATCTCGACTAGAAGCTGATTGAGCGTCTGCTCCCTCTCGTCGTGTCCGCCGCCGAGGCCAGCTCCCCTCTTTCTTCCGACTGCATCGATCTCATCTATGAAGATTATGCAGGGTGAGTTCTTCTTGGCCTGGTCGAACATGTCCCTTACCCTTGAAGCACCGACACCGACGAACATCTCGACGAAGTCAGAACCTGAAATACTGAAGAACGGAACTCCAGCTTCCCCGGCAACTGCCTTCGCAAGGAGTGTCTTTCCTGTTCCGGGAGGTCCTACAAGGAGTATTCCCTTAGGTATCCTTGCACCAAGGTCGATATATTTCTTCGGGTTCTTCAGGAAATCCACGACCTCCTGAAGTTCGTACTTTTCTTCTTCAGCTCCTGCTACATCCTTGAAGGTAACGCTCTTGTTTTCGGGATTGGCCATCTTTGCCCTGCTTTTTCCGAAATTCATCACATTCCTGTTTCCTCCGCCGCCACCGTTCTGCTGGTTCTGCTGGTTCATGAAGAAGAACAGGAATCCGATTACGATGAGTATTCCACCGAGCGGCAGGATTATCGACCACATGTCATTGGTCTGCACCGGGTTATATTTTTCAATGACATCATCCCTGCCTTCCTCAGCAAGGAAGCTGTCCAGCCTTTCAGCTGATGCTACTGTAGTAAACTCGGTCCCATCCTGAAGCACTCCTCTGATGGTCATGCCGTCATCCCTGACTTCTATCTCCTTGACGTTCCCAGCCCTGTAATCGGTCTTGAACTTGTCAAAAGACACCTGGTTCAGGTTCTGGTCTGAATTAGAGAAGAGGAAGGAGGCAATCATGAATAACAGGAGTATTCCTATCCAGGTGAACCCTGCTGGCATTCTTTGCTTGGTGTTCATATCTATCTCCATATGGCCGGGCTTGTACCAGGCCTTCCTTTCGTAATGGCATTGCTCTAAACAATAGGGTCTGCCTATATTGTAAAATAAAATTGTATCCAATAGAATAGGTATTCAGGAATTTTATGTTAACATTCCCTGAACCTCTATTTTGTGTATACCTCTTCCTTCAATGAGGCTACATATGGGAGATTCCTGTACCTCTCCGCATAGTCGATGCCATACCCTATTATGAACTCATCAGGGACATCGAAACCCCTGTACTTAACAGGTATTTCCACCTTCCTTCTCTCCTTCTTGTCGAGAAGGCAGACTATCTCTATCGATGAGGCCTTCCTTGCCCTGAGGTACTCGACAAGGTATCCCAGCGTAAGCCCTGTATCGATGATGTCTTCAACGATAAGTATGCTCTTCCCCTCGACATCCATGTCAAGGTCCTTGATTATCTTTACTACACCAGAGCTCTTCGTATCTGCTCCATAGCTTGAAACTGCCATGAAATCAAGCATTACGGGTATTGTTATCTCCTTCATGAGGTCAGTCATGAATACTACCGAACCCTTGAGTATCCCTACAAGAACAAGGTCCCTTCCTGCGTAGTCCTTGCTTATCATCGCACCGAGCTCCCTGCATTTTGCGTTGAGCTCCTCCTTGCCTATAAGGATTTCCTTAACATCATTTACTATCATCAGTTTCCTCCTTGAATATGCCTACAGAAAGGACCTTCCGCGTATTGTCCGTCACCTTGAAGTCCTCTCCCGTGACCGTGTCTTCTATATAGAATATCTCATCATCCTTTAAGAAAACTAAAAGGTTGTTCCTCAGGTCCCTCTTGATCTTCCTGTCGATGAAGATATCCTTAACCTTCTTGTAGCCTGTCATGCCCAGCGGCTTAACCCTGTCACCGTGTACCCTGTTCCTGATCTTTACTCTTCTTCCTGTAGCATCCAGGTCGAAATACCTGCAGCAAGGGTCCTTCCTGTCAGGAATTGAGTCCAGCACCTCAAATTTCACCCTGAGGGTACCAATATAGTAGGTACCCGGGACATTGTACGACTTCTCCTTGAGGGGGCTCAGGATGCTGGGGTCGATGGCCGTACCCTTACGTCTGATATAAACATCGCCGTAATTGTTGTAGGCTGTGATGTCGTCCTTTATGTCGATTATCTTCCCGGTCTCGCCGCCCTGAAGCTTTACTATCTTGTCAACGTGGACCTTCTCAATGTTTACCGTGTCACCCTTAACAATCCTTACTGCCGAAAGCACCACCCTGTTCAGTATGGCCTTTTCAAGCCTGAAGGCTTCCTTTCTTATCATGGTCTCGTAGCTCTTCTCAAGGATGTACCTGTCAACGGCTTCCTTTGCGCGTCCTTCGATGTATATGCTGTCTTCCTCAAGAAGCTCGGCCATCCTGTAGACAGCAGCTGAAAAGTCCTCATTGAAGTTCTCCCTGATGTATGGGATTATCACATTCCTCAGCTTGTTCCTGGAGTAGTTGTTCTCCTCATTAGTTGCATCCTTTCTTCCTTCAAGTCCAAGGTCTTTCAGGTAATCCTCTATCTCCTGTCTTGGAGTCGACAGGAGGGGCCTTATGAAGACATCCCGCCTTGCACTGATTCCGGTGAGTCCGGACAATCCCGTACCCCTTATGAGGTTCAGAAGCACTGTCTCCCCCTGGTCGTTCAGGTTGTGCGCAGTTGCGCACCTGTTGTAGCCTTCCCTTTCCATTATCTCAGAAAGGAACGAATATCTTATTTCCCTGCCTGCAAGTTCAGTTGATACGCCCTTTTCAGCTGCATAGCTGCCAGCATCCTTCCTGAGGCAGTAGAAGGGTATGCCCAACCTGTCGCATTCAGTTCTGCAGAAATCCTCGTCTGCGTCAGATGCCTCACCTCTCAGCAGATGGTTGATATGGGCAGCACCCACCCTGAGGCCATATTCATCTTTGAGCTCCATAAGTATATTCAGCATGCATAGCGAATCGCTTCCTCCGGAAAAAGCGGCAAGCACACTGTCATTCTTCTCCAAAAGCCCCTTCTCAATGCAAAAGGCTTCGACCTTTTCCCTGAGCGTCGCCATATGAGGTCACCTCCAGTCATTTCTTCCTTATAAGATAAAAGACGTAGCCGTATTCGTCCGAATGATCCCGGTACATCCTGATCTCTTCCATTTCACCATCAAGTACCGCCAGCTTTTCCGGCATCCCCTGATATTTAGCCTTAAGCTCGTTTATCCTTGACTCCATGGGATTGTAGTAGCTTTCCCACCAGTCAGATTCCGGCAGTATGAACATCTCAACAATCTCATAGCCTTCCTCTTCGATATACTTCCTGTTCTCATCCATGTGCTTCATCCCCGGATACCCTTTGCTCCAGAACTCCCTTGCTTCATCTGACTCACGTTCAGTGATCCAGGAAAGCTCTGTGAGGCCCATGAAGCCATCTTCCCTGAGCAATCTCTTCCAGGACCTGAGAGCGTTCCGAAAGCCCATAATGTAGGCTGAGCCTTCAGCCCAGACAAGGTCAAAGTGCTCATTCGGAAACGGCATGTCGAACATGGATACCTTGAGGGGTTCTATGCGGTCAAGCACCCTTGCATTATCCGCCCGCTTTACAAGTTCATCCAGAAATGGCTCATGGGTATCAACCGCCATAACCTTCACATCCCTGAGAGCCTTAGCTATAGTGATTGTCTGGTCTCCCGGACCACAGCCGATATCAAGGACAACAGGTTCTTCACCAGTAAGGATCACCTTCTTCAGCGCCCGTTCTGTAGACTCCTCACTTCCCGGAGCCTCCCTCTTAAGCCCTGAATGCACTTCCCAAAACAATTCTTCCATTATATATCTAACTCCTGTTTTCAATGATTCCCAAGAAACAGCGCCCTACCTCAATCTTACATTCTTTTGATTCTCAATGCAACGGAAGTAAAGATGGTGCCCTAAGCAGCCTATGGCCGCACAGGCACCACCTTAATATCTCCCCAGAATCCAATCCTTGGACCTATCACCGCAACTGCACCGATGACCCCATCAATACCTGACGCAAAATCGAGAGCTCCCTGTATGTCTTCCTCAGCGCTTATCCTGTTGGCTGTGGCAGTAGCGACTGCATCAGCCAGCAGGGTATCCTTTGCGACTATGACAACTGCATCAGCTTTTCCGAAGCTCAGGGAGTGGCCGACAGTTCCTGAGGACGTGCAGATGCCAAGCGGCGTGTCACAGGATCTCACCTCCAGTGCGATCCTTCCGGACAGCACTGAATCTCCGGCATAGATAAGGACCCTGATATCCCTTGAGCTTCTTACATACAGGTCTCCGCCATTCTCAATGATCAGGTCACCACACTCAGGATGCAAGTCTGCAAGGTATTCAGCTACAGCTCCCGCAACGGCAGCCATGGGACCTACCCCGGCCTTTTCAGATACCCTCTTCATATGCGAAACCACCTTTTCCTCATCATCCTTTTCAGCTATCGGAGCGAGGCTTGTGAGGAATTCCGGTTCCATTTGGATATGGCTTTTCAGCAACTTCCTTAACTCAGAAAGCTCCTGCTCTATACCCTCGAGCTCTCCGCTGTACTGTATGTCAAGGTCTGACTCCTCGTCGATTACTGTCATCCGCCTGAGGTCAGATCCCATTATCCCCCTGTAGGACCTCTCCTCGTACACAGTCAAGCCCCCAGCTCTTCGTATAGTCCGTGGGTAATTGCCCTTGTCGGGCACACAGGTATGCACTGGTTGCAGCCTATGCATTTTCCGGCGTCATAGCTAAGCTTCCAATCCGGTCCTGAGATGGACAGCGCATTAATCGCGCATACCGAGGTGCAGAGGCCGCAGTCATTGCAAAGTGTTTCGCTAACAACTATCCCCGACGGTGCCATGTCGCACTCTATCCCAAGTGACCTTACGTAGTCCATGGCATCTGAGATGTTGCCTGCCTTTCCCTCGATATCGTACAGGATGATCCCTATGAGGTTGTAATCAATCTCAGCTTTCAGTATGTTGAACTTCAAGTCGAACTTCTTGACTAGCTGGTATGTTACTGGCGTATTCGTAACATTTGGCGGAAACTTCATGAAAAGCTTCGTCTTCATCTCCTTACCTCCTCAGGGTCCTTCATGGCCTTCACCACAGCATCCTTCTTAAAGTATCTTACAGGCTCCTCAAGCAGGAATTCGCCTTCAAGTATCAGCTTCTTGAGGTTCTCGGCGATCTCCCTTGCCTTCCTGATGCTTGAGGTCGGTGATGTCTTGACTTCCTTACCATCTATTTCCACCTTACCGCTTTGAAGCTCTTCATACGTCACAGTCCTCACAACAGGCTTTGACCGGCTCTGTACCGAGTAGTCCACTATATTGGTGGTTATGTCCCTGTTCGCAACAGCACAGGCCCTTAGGATATCCATATCTATCACCGGGATTGGTATCCCGATCCCTACGTTGAGCGATGTACCATACCCCTTGAACACTGCAGGGTTGATATATTTCGTATCCATTTCCCTGAGCTCTCCAACAACAGCCAGCGTTGCACCTGGAGCCACAGGAGTCCCGTTTTCTCTCTTTGGCGCAGATGTCTTGCACTGGGTCCCATTCCAGGCGACATAGCCAATTGCACCACCAACCAATATCCTTGTCCCTACACCTATGGTTCTGAGTCCCGGGTCCTTAAGCAGCGGACTCAGCTCCCCGCTTGTCGAATAGGTCACGTTGCCTGTCTTTGGCAGGAGAGTTCCCATATATGTGT
Organism: Youngiibacter fragilis 232.1; assembly: GCF_000495435.3. Lineage (GTDB taxonomy): Bacteria > Bacillota > Clostridia > Clostridiales > Clostridiaceae > Youngiibacter > Youngiibacter fragilis. The sequence continues at coordinate 7,600 of NZ_AXUN02000217.1, forward strand.
GCAAAGACTTTCCTGATGTGTTCGTTGCCGCTGAATAGTTCTGGTATGCATTCCTCGGATTGTAAAGGTACGCTTCATTGAGGTCGGAGAGGGTAAGCTTTGTCCTAACGCTCCTCGCAGGATAGCAGTCAGTTCCCTTTCCATGGGCTTCAAGAACCACTTCCTTGCCGTCTATGAGGTCGCATATGACATGGGCTCCGCCATATTCGTAGCCCTTGTCCTCTGACTCCGCTGTAGCTCCGATATAGGTATCGACAGCTGCAAGTCCGCCATAGGCCTCCACTCCATTCAGACTGATCTTCTCCATCCTAATTGGCGGGTCGGAATGCCCGAAGTTGAGGAATGCCCCTGATGAGCACATGGGACCGAATGTGCCTGTAGTGACAACATCAACCTTATCATATGCTTTCTCAAGCCCCACCTCATCCACAAGGGCTATGAGCTCCTCAGCGGTACATACGACGACAGTGCCTGATTTTATCTTTTCATTGATTTCATTGAAAGACCTTTCCTTCATAAGCGCCTCCTGCCGGATACCGGTAAATATGGGTACCCGAAATCCAATTGATAACATTATAGGCTCCCATATTCCAAGCTGTCAACGCATAGAGCCTTTTAGTGATTTTTAGTCACCCAACCACACAACAATTTGATAATTTATCATCCAACGCAAAATCATGGCAGAATTTATCCGCACAGAAAATGAGGACTGCCATTCATGGCAGCCCTCAGGAGTCACTAAATCAAATTTACTTGTGCCTCGAGTAGATGATCTCCTTCAAGCCGCCCCAGGTCTCCTGGAACATGCCAAGGTCCATTACCTTGAGATCAGCTGCTATTTCAGGCTTGAATTCCATCTGTCCAAGTATGTCCTTCTCAAGGTCGATACCTGGTGCAATCTCGACAAGCGTCAGCTTTCCATCGATAAGCTCAAGTACTGCTCTTTCAGTCACATAAAGCACCGGCTGTCTGTTCTTTGTTGAGATTGCTCCCGAGAAAGAAACCTGGTCAATCTTGTTCCTGAACTTCTTTGCCTTGCCTTCCTGGACGATGATAAGCTTCCCGTCCCTTATCTCTTCCTTAAGTCCGCCGGCTGTGAATGTTCCGCAGAAGACTACCTTCTTTGCATTCTGTGTTATGTTGACGAATCCGCCGACTCCGACAGGCTTTCCGCCAAGCTTGCTTACATTTACGTTGCCTGACTGGTCAGATTCGCCAAGGCCAAGGAATGTTACATCGATTCCACCGCCATCGTAGAAATCGAACTGCTGCGGGTGCTCGATTATGGCATCTGCATTGTACGCGCTTCCAAAATCAAGGCCCTGCCCAGGGATTCCGCCTATTACACCAGCCTCGGTACCAAAGCTGAGTTCCGGGCTCATCCCTTCCTCATTTGCAACTGTCGGCACTCCGTCAGGAATTCCAACACCAACATTTACTACAGCATGTGGGACCAGCTCCATTGAGGCTCTTCTTGCTATGATCTTCCTCTCCGTAAGAGGCATGACCGGCATTGAGTGCATAGGTATCTTCAGGTCACCGGAAAAGGCCGGGTTGTAAATGGTTCCCGATGTCTGCCTGTGGTTCTCAGGGCTGGCGATGACAACATAGTCAACCATTAGTCCAGGCACCTTTATTTCCTTCGGCTTGAAGGATCCAGCCTTCGCAATGGCTCTGACCTCTGCAATTACAATTCCACCGCAGGATTTAGCTGCTGTTGCCACAGCTATTGGATCAGTGAGGATAGCTTCATCAGTTAGAACGACATTGCCGTTTTCATCAGCGTAAGTACCTCTTATGACCGCGACGTCTACCTTTGGAAGCTTGTACATCATGTACTCTTCGCCATAGATCTCGATTATGTCTATCAGGTCTTCTTTAGCCGCATCATTGGACTTGCCACCCTCAAGCCTCGGGTCTATGAAGGTTCCAAGTCCTACCTTGGTTATGTAGGCAGGCTTCTTGGATGCCACAAACTTAGGAATCTGGGCAAGTACTCCCTGCGGGAAGTTATAGGCTTCCACCTTGTTTTCAGCGATCAGCTTCTGCATTGCTGGACCTGCTGCTCCAAAATGACCTGTTACTATTCTCTTTAGAAGTCCTTCATGTGCGAGATGAGCTACGCCCTTTTCACCGAAGTTACCGCTTGCCGCCGCATTGTAGTATGTGATTCCAACTGGCTTTCCTGTTTCGAGGAACCTTTTTTCGAGCGTTATCGCGAATTCCTCAGGGAATGCGTTCATTCCAAATGAGGCGGTGAATATGGTGTCGCCGTCCTTGACCAGCTTTGCTGCCTTTTCCTGGCTTATAAGTTTCATTTCTATACCCCCTGTAATTATATTTTCTGTATGCTGCATATGCATCGGGTAACCGTTATGTTGTCCCATATACGGTTCCCGCCTTGCTCAGGACGCTCCCATCCTGGTTACTTTCTTCCTTTTATCAGAATCACATTGCTGCTCTCGGTCACTACTTCGCCTCTCTGGTTGATGAGGTATGTATCGGCTAGAACAGTTCCTTTTCCGCCTTTGCTGCTTGGCTTTACTCCGACGATCTTTATAAGTGTGCTGACTGTGTCGCCGATGAATATCGGCGCCTTGTACCTGTTCGTGTCCTCAGCCTTAGCGATGGTGGTACCTTCGAAGATTCCCAGCTGGTTCATCTGACCGTTCATTATCGCTACTCCAAGGAGCCCATGGGCTATCCTTTTCTTGAAGGGACCTTCCGACGCTGTGACCTCGTCGATATGGATAGGATTGAAGTCTCCGGTAAGGCAGGCGAAATTGACAACATCACCATCTGTTACTGTCCTTCTTGTTGTTGCGAATTCCTGTCCGACTTCAAAGTCTTCAAAAAATAATCCTTTTGGTTTATATTCAACCATTACTTCATCTCCAATAGATCTTATTAGCTCTTCTCTCCAAGCATTTCCACAAGCGCCGGAACTATTTCCTTGTAGTCACCAACGATAGAGTAGTTAGCTATCTTGAATATCGGAGCCTCAGGGTCCTTGTTTATCGCTATGATGACATCAGAGTCCTTCATTCCTGCAAGGTGCTGTATCGCACCTGATATTCCGCAAGCTATGTAAATTACCGGCTTTACAGTCTTTCCTGTCTGCCCTACCTGGTGGCTCTTCTCGATCCAACCGCTGTCAACAGCAGCCCTTGATGCACCAATCTCTCCTCCGAGTCTCTCTGCAAGAGGCTTGAGTATCTCAAAGCCCTCAGGACCGCCCATGGCACGTCCGCCTGATACTATCACGTGAGCCTCTTCAATGAGCACACCCTTCTTCTTTGCCTTTACGATCTCCCTGACCTTTACCCTTACATCAGTTGCGGAAATATTAGGTGTTATCCTTATGACTTCCCCTGTCCTTCCTGCTACAGGCTCAAGCGGGTCCATGACTCCAGGCCTTACTGTGGACATCTGTGGCCTGAACTCTGTTGTTATGATTGTCGCCATCAGGTTTCCGCCGAAGGCAGGCCTTGTCTGGAGAAGTGTCCTTGTTTCGCCGTCTATGTCAAGCTGCGTGCAGTCTGCGGTAAGACCGGTGGATACCCTCGAAGCTACCCTTGGAGCAAGGTCTCTGCCTATGTTTGTCGCTCCTACAAGCATTATCTCAGGCTTCAGCTCATCAATCATTTCACTGATGACCTTTGTATGTCCATCTGTGGTATAGTGCTCGAGAAGGTCGTCCTCCACAAGGTAAACCTTGTCTGCTCCGTACTCGAATAGCTTTGCAGTAAGTCCTGACACGTTCTTTCCTATAAGGACAGCGCAAACCTCCACTCCAAGCTTTTCAGCAAGTCTCTTTCCTTCTCCTACAAGTTCAAGGGCAACATTCTGCAGTTCGCCTTCCCTTTGCTCTGCATATACCCAAACATTCTTAAATTCATCTTTATTTCCGATAAGTTTCATATGTTTCTCCTTTCGCGAAGACTATATTATATGGTTCAGCTTAAGCTGCCTGACCAGTTCTTTTGCAGCGTCCTTGGGATTGCCCTCTATCCTTGTTCCCTTGACGATAAGTTCAGGGGTGAAGGTCTTCTTTACATTGGTCGGTGATGCCTTAAGTCCTGCCATATCAGGTTCAATCTTAAGCTCCGCATTTGTGATCTGCTTGATTCCAGCTTCATGGAAGCCCTTGTGGATCGCCCTCATGTTCATGAGCCTTGGCTCATTGAGTTCCTTTATCGCTGTAAGCAGAATTGGAGTTGTAGCTTCAAGGATTTCATATCCATTCTCAAGAGCTCTCTCAACCACAAGCTTGCTTCCTTCGACTTCAACCTTCTGTACGTATGTGATCTGAGGTATTCCAAGCTTCTCGGCTATCTGAGGCCCGACCTGTGCGGTATCTCCGTCAATAGCCTGCCTGCCTGCGAATATGATGTCGAATTCCCCAAGGTACTTTATGGCTTCAGCTATTACATTCGATGTAGCCCATGTGTCAGAGCCTCCGAAAGCCCTGTCTGTTATGAGGTATGCATCGTCAGCTCCCATTCCCATGCACTCGTACAGGACAAGCTCAGCTGAAGGTGGCCCCATGGATACTACTGTAATCTTCGTGTCTGGATATCTGTCCTTTATCCTTAATGCCTCTTCTATGGCATTTGCATCATCAGGGTTGAGTATGCTTGGAACGCCTTCCCTTATGAGTGTTCCCTTTACTGGATCTATCTTGACTTCTGTGGTGTCTGGTACCTGCTTAGCGCAGACGAGTATCTTCATTGTGTTCCCTCCTACTTTCTCTTAAGGACATGTCCTGCGATTACTATCTTCTGGATTTCTGTAGTTCCCTCGTAGATTTCCAGGATCTTCGCATCCCTGTAAAGTCTTTCAACAACATAATCCTTCGTGTAGCCGTAACCGCCATGTATCTGCACAGCCTTGTCAGCTACAAAGTTAGCTACTTCCGATGCGAAATACTTTGCCATTGCAGCTTCGTGTGAATGCGGCTCGCCTGCCGCCTTCTTTGAAGCTGCATCATAGGTAAGTAGCCTTGCAGCCGCAAGCTTTGTCTCCATCTCAGCAAGCATGAAGGATATGCCCTGGTTCTTTGATATTGGCTTACCGAACTGCGCCCTGTCCTTTGAGTACTTGACAGCCTCGTCCAGAGCCCTCTGTGCAAGTCCTACTGAACTTGCAGCGACAGTTATCCTACCGCCGTCAAGAGCCTGCATCGATATCTGGAAGCCCTGACCTAGCTTTCCAAGAAGGTTATCCTTAGGAATCCTTACATTCTGGAAAACGAGCTCTCCTGTATGTGATCCCCTGATACCCATCTTGTTCTCAAAGTTAGGTATGGTGAACCCTGGAGTCGGGTACTCAACAAGGAATGCTGAGATTCCGTGGGTTCCCTTGGACTTGTCAGTTGTTGCCATTACTATGTATAGGTCAGCTATTCCTGCGCTTGAGATGAATATCTTGTTTCCGTTGATTACCCACTCATCCCCGTCAAGCACTGCGGTGGTCTGTACGCCGGCTGCATCAGATCCAGCACCAGGCTCAGTAAGGGCGAAGCCCATTATCATGCCTTCGTTGCAGACCTTTGTCAGATACTTCTCCTTCTGCTGTTCACTTCCGAACTTCGCCAGAGGTCCTGCTGAAAGTGAGCAGTTGCCGCTGATTATCATGCTTGTTGCCACATCGTACTTGGATACTTCCTCAACGATCATTGCGTATGTCAGGTAGTCGGTATCGAATCCGCCGTACTTCTTTGGGAATATGCATCCAAGGAAGCCAGTGTCCTTGAGCTTCTGTACAAGTTCATCAGGATATTCACCTGTCTCATCTATCTCTGCAGCAAGCGGTTCTACCTCTCGCAAGCTAAAATCCTTGGCAAGCTTAACTATTATCTCTTGCTCTTTAGTCAATTTCATACCTATTTCTCCTTATCTCCTATAATTTGGTTTTCTCTTCTCAAAAAATGCCTGTATGCCTTCCAGCTGGTCCCGGGATTCGAAGTTCGGTGCAGAATGATCACTTTCCAATGTTATCCCTTCCTCGAGATCCATATCGACGCCCTTTTCAACAAGCATCTTGATCTTTGCAATCGCATTCGGTGAATTTCCAACCATAACCTCAGCAAGTTCCATCGCCTTGCCCATCAGTTCATCCAGAGGATATACGTGGTTCACCAGTCCCATTTCCAAAGCTTCCTGAGCCTTCACCCTTTTTCCTGTGAAGAGCATCTCCTTGGCGTTTGACTTGCCGACTGTCCTTGGAAGCCTTTGGGTCCCTGAGAATCCCGGAATTATCCCAAGGGTAGCCTCAGGGAACGAGAATGACGCTTTTTCACTTGCAAGCCTTATGTCAGCACAAAGTGCGAATTCCAGGCCTCCACCGAAGCAGAACCCATTCACAGCTGCTATGGTCGGCAGTCCCAGTGTCTCTATCCTCCTGAAAAGGCTTGTACCCCTGTCTATGAACGCCCTTGCTTCCTTATCCCTAAGGTCCTTCATTTCATCAAGGTCGGCTCCTGATATGAATGCCTTGCCGTTTCCAGTGAATATGACAGCCCTTATGTCAAGGTCATTTTCAAAACGGTCAATCGCTTCCTCCAGCTCCTTCAATACTCCTGTATTGAGGGCATTCAGGGCTTCCGGCCTGTCAAAGGTGATGATTCCAATTGATTCTCTCTTTTCAATAAGCATTGCTTTTACCTCCAAATACCTGCCTCTGAAGGAATTAACCTTCAATCCACCAGGGACCTCTTACTTGAGCTCGTCCTTCAGACCCATTACAGCCTCGCTGAACAGCCTCGCATCCATGGTCTTGAGATTATCGGATATCATTGGCCTGTATGCCATCTGTCCGATGATGTCCTTCTCAATGTCAATACCCGGAGCCACTTCAATGAGAGTCAGCCCTTCAGTTCCATACTTGAATACGCATCTCTCGGTTACAATAAGGACTTCCTGGCCGAATCTTGCGACCATTTCAGCGCTGAAGGTAATCTGCTCGATGTCATGGAGGAACTTCTTCTGCTTTCCTTCATTTACGATCACAAGCTTTCCGTCGACTATCTCTTCAACCAATCCACCGGCAGTCAGCGTGCCGCAGAATACGATCCTCTTCGTGCACTGGCTTATGTCGATGAATCCGCCACAGCCTGCTATCTTCGGCCCGAACTTGCTGACGTTTATGTTTCCCTTGGGGTCGATCTCCGCGAAGCCAAGGAATGTGACATCGAGTCCTCCGCCGTTGTAGAAATCGAACTGTGATGTCATCGGCAGCGATGCCCACGCGTTCACGGCAGATCCGAAGCTGTTTCCGCCCTGTGGTATTCCACCGATGAGCCCTGACTCTATTGTAAGTACAAGGTCATTCCCGAATCCCTCTTCATTCGCAACGCTTGCAACGCCTTCCGGTATGCCTATTCCCAAATTTACTACAGCATTTGCATTGAGCTCCATTGCTGCCCTTCTTGCGATTATCTTCCTGTTGTCAAGCGGAATGCCCTTGAACGATGTTCCGCCCTGCTTGTAGTAGCCGGCAAGGACAGGATCGTATACAGTTCCTGGAGTCATCCTGTGGTGCTTCTCCACATTTGAGCAGACTACTATCTTATCAACGAATACTCCAGGTATGTGAACCTTGTTCCTTGGCATGGAAGCTGAGCTGACATAGTTCTTGACCTGTGCGATGACCTTTCCCCCGCAAGCCTTTACAGCCATGGCTATGTCAAGCGCATCTATATACGATGATTCCTCTTCAAATGATATGTTTCCGTTCTCGTCTGCGGTAGTTCCCCTTACTATTCCTATGTTGAATTTCGGAGCCTTGTACAGCAGATGTTCTTCACCAAGCACGTCTATGAGTTCGACCATGTTTTCAGTTGTCACTGAATTCATTTTCCCGCCGAGCTGCCTCGGATCCATGTAGGTGTTCAGGCCTACCTTCGTGATCTCCCCGACCTTTCCTGCAGCAGCCGCCCTGTAAAGATGGCAGATTACTCCCTGGGGAAGGTTATAGCACTCGATCTTGTTTTCATTGACCATTTTTATCATTCCCTGGTTGTTTGCGAAATGGCCTGTAATGTACTTCTTAAGAAGCCCCTCATGGGTAAGCCTGAGTGTACCTGCAGTCTTGTAATCTGAGATGCCAGCAGCCTGCATAAGGGTAAGGTTCCTTGGTGAACCTGTAGAGAGGAATTTCTCCTCTATAGTAGCGTAGATTTCATCGGCCGCTGTTGCGAGCATGAAACCTGATATTGCAACCACATCACCATCCTTGATGAGCTCGATCGCATCCTTAGCACTTGAAAGCTTGTTCATTTTGTACCTCCCATGAATGTTTGTTTTAAATGTCCTTAAGCCGTATTGAAGAAAGCCAATTAGATAATTATTTGTCAAATCCAGGCGTAACACTAAATTGCTTTTAGATTCAATATCATTTATTTACGATGCATCCATTGCTTGTTTTCAAACCGATCGCCCAATAAGGGCATTGCCTGAGTAGCTCTGGCATGTTGAAGGGCAAGCCTTTTCTTCTTTGCTTGCCCTGTCCCTGGAACCATCAGTTCCGGACATTAAGTCATCAACATGCAAACTGACAGTATATGCTGATACTATTTCTTGCTTGTGTCGAACCAGCCTTTGCCGCCTGTCTTCTTTCCAAGCCTGCCGGCGTTTATCATCCTCTTCAGTGAAACCGGTGGTGCCCATTTGTCCTGACCGAATTCATTGTGGAGGTAAACCAGTGAATCATACGAAATGTCGAGCCCTGTGAAGTCCATTAGAGTGAATGGTCCCATAGGGTGGTTGAGTCCGAGTGTCATCGCCTTGTCTATGTCCTCAAGTGAAGCTATCCCTTCTTCGTATACGAGCTGTGCCTCCTTGAACTGGATCAGCATCAGCCTGTTTACCACGAATCCGGGAACATCCTTCCTGACCTCGACTGATTCCTTGCCGATGGCCCTTACATAATCCTGGAGTGACTTGATGGTCTCATCGCTTGTATAGTAGCCTCTTATGAGCTCAACCAGCCTCATTACCTGTGCCGGATTGAAGAAATGTACTCCTGCGAATGCCTCAGGCCTCTTTACTGATGTAGCCAGCTTGGTAATGGACATAGTGGAAGTATTGGATGCGAGTATCGCATCAGGCTTTACTATTGAATCCAGCTGATTGAAAACCTTCTGCTTAAGTTCAAGGTTTTCCACAACAGCTTCGATGACAAGGTCAACATCCTTCATGTCGTTGATGTCAGTCGTGAAGGTCATTCTTCCAAGTGTCTCTGCCTTGAGCTCTTCAGTTGCCTTTCCCTTCTGTATTGACTTGTCAAACAGGGATGCTATGTTGTCTCTTGATCTCCCGATCGCAGCTTCAGCGATGTCATATACGACAACTTCATAGCCGCTCTGAGCTGATACATGTGCTATTCCGGTACCCATGGCACCTGAACCAACAACGCCAACTTTCTTTATTTCCATTTCTTTCCTCCTGATGTTGTGCTCTTTCAGATGATCCGGTAACCAGGCATTTGCCAGGTTACCGGCATGTAAAGTTAGCTTGACTTGAGCGTCCTTTAGACTATTCCCATGGTAGCAAGTATGAGAGCTACTACAAGTCCGCTGAAAGGAACGATACAGGTCGATATGAATATTCCTGGGTAGCCTTCCTTGAATGTGAGTCCCGTTACCGCAAGGAATGTCACGTTAGGGCCAGCATGCGGAAGTGAGTCGAGAACTCCAGCTGATATAGCCGCTATTCTGTGGAGCTGCTGTGGGTTTACTCCCATATCGAGGAATCCTTTGGACATCGATTCCATGAATATAGTTATGCCTGCTGAAGATGATCCTGTTACGGCAGCAACTATATTGACAGCGAATGCTGTTGCAACAAGTCCTGGCAGTGCAGTGGAAGTTGCGAATTTTACAAAAGACTGGAATGCAGGAACCATCCTTATTGCTCCACCAAGTCCGACAACTGAAGACGTATTAAGGATCGCCCTTATGCTTCCATTTCCGCTTGTGGTGAGTGCTTCTTTCTTCTCCTTGATCTTGTTCCAGAAAAGTCCGTATCCAATAAGCGCACCGGCAAAAAGCGCAATTATTACTGTGAATGTCGAAGGAAGTCCTATCTTAAGGAACCTTTCACCGAGTATTATTCCAACTATCGCAATGAGAGGTATTATTGACAATCCGAAACTTGGCAGCGCCTTGATCTCTTCAGCTGTAAGCTCCCTTACGACATCATTTGGACCAGGAACAAAATGCTCGCCGTTCGCCTTCATCTTCTTTTCATACATTGTCAGAAGGAAGTAACCGACTGTGAACATGGTCACTGCTGCTGCGATTCCCAGGATAGGGGCTGCGGTCGAGGTAGTTCCAAGATAAGTGGTAGGTATGATGTTTGTGAGTGCTGGTGTTCCAGGTACAGCGGTCATTGTGAATGATCCTGCACCAAGCATTACAGCTCCGGGTATGAGTCTCTTTGGCACATCAGCTTCCTTGAACAGGAAGAGCGCTATCGGATATATGGAGAATACTATTACGAATACCGATACTCCACCGTATGAAAGAAGAGCTGATGTAAGTATTACTATGAGGAGAGCCCTCTTGCTTCCGAACACATTGGCGAGCTTTACTCCAATTGTCCTTGCTGCTCCGCTCTGCTGGAGGATCTCCCCAACAAGGGCTCCCAGGAAGAACATGATTATGTAGTTTCCGACGAAATTCTTAAGGGATGTTGAATAGCCTTCAGTAAGCACCTTCCAGATGTCAGCGTTGTTCGATACGATAGCAACCATCGCTGCAAAAAGTGAAACCGGAAGAACATGATAACCCTTGAACACGAAGAATATGAGTATTGCTATGGCTGTCAGTAATCCTATAACTCCAAGCATTTATTTATCACTCCTATATTTTATTTATCTTTTTAGTTGACGTATGCTCCGCCGTTGATGTTGAGTGTCACTCCATTTACGAATCCAGCTTCATCTGATGCAAGGTATACTACGGCTGCAGCTATCTCCTCTGGCTCCCCCATTCTTCCGACTGGTATAGCTGCAAGAAGTGTCTTGGTGATGTCAGCAGGTATGGTCTTGGTCATTTCTGTGTTCATGAATCCAGGTGCGATTGCATTGGCTGTGACATTCTTCCTTCCAAGCTCGATTGCCCAGGTCCTTGTCATTCCGATAATTCCTGCCTTTGATGCAGAATAGTTTGTCTGGCCGAAGTTTCCGGCAACTCCTGCGAGTGAACTAAGACTGATGATCCTTCCCCACTTCTGCTCTACCATGTAGCTGCTCATGATCTGTGTACAGAGGAAAACAGATTTGAGGTTTACATTGATTACCGCATCCCATGCTGCATCAGTGAGCTTCTTAAGTGAGGAATCCTTTGTGATTCCTGCGTTGTTGACAAGTATGTCGATCTTTCCGTACTTGGCGATTATCGCCGCTGCAAGTGCCTCAACCGATTCCCTGCTTGTCACGTCGCATTTTACCGCTAGTGCATCTCCTCCGTTTGCAATGATCCCGTTCGCTGTTTCGATACATCCCTCCTCATTTACATCAGTGACTACAACCTTCGCCCCTTCTCTTGCGAGCCTCTCCACTATCGCTTTTCCAAGTCCTCTTGCGGAACCTGTGACAACTGCTACTTTTCCTTCAAGTCTCATTTCATTTCCTCCCATATTTTCGGTCAATTACGCCTTTGGATTCTTCAAAAGTACTGCTATGCCCATTCCGCCACCTATGCAGGCGCTGGTTATCGCATACTTCTTGTTCTTCTCGATGAGCTCATACATTGCTGTGATTACAAGCCTTGTTCCTGTAGCTCCAAGCGGATGCCCCAGTGCGATCGCTCCGCCGTTAGGGTTGATCCTTTCATAAAGCGGGCTGTCGAGATACATGTCGAGTTCCTTCATGCATCCGAGCATCTGTCCTGCAAACGCCTCATTGATCTCATATACGTCGATGTCTTCCTTGGTGAGTCCTGTCTTCTCAAGGAGCTTCCTTATGGAGTAGACCGGTCCCAGTCCCATTACGCTTGGGTCAAGTGCAACTACCGCAAAGTCCACTACTTCAACCAAAGCCTCGAGTCCAAGCGCATCAGCCTTCTCCTGGCTCATCATGACTACCGCAGCTCCGGCATCATTGAGTCCTGATGCATTTCCGGCTGTTACAGTCCCTTCCTTCTCGAATGCAGGCTTGAGCTTTGCAAGGCCTTCCATGTTTGTAGCCGGCTTTGGATGTTCATCCTTGTCCACAACTGTTACTGCACCCTTTCTTCCAGCAATCTCCACAGGAACTATCTCCCTGTCGAATCTGCCTCTTTCCATTGCAGCCTTTGCCTTCATCTGGCTGTCGAAGGCAAACCTGTCCGCATCCTCCCTAGGGATCGAATAACGCCTTACAACATTCTCAGCGGTATTTCCCATATGCATCCTTGGGTACTGCGGTGCAGGCTGAGCATTGTAGTGGTATGTGCTGTTCGCATCGTTAAGTACCGAGTTTCCCATCTTGAGACCCTCATATCTCGCCTCGAGGGGAAGATAGAACGGAGCCCTCGAAAGGCTTTCTGCACCGCCTGCAACTACAACATCTGCATTTCCTGTCTGTATAAGCATCAGGCCATTTGCAACTGACTGCATTCCTGATCCGCATATCCTGTTTACCGAGCTTCCAGGTGCTGACAGAAGCCCAGCGAGCAGAGCTGCATCTCTTCCTATATTCGGTGATTCACCTGACGACTCAACATGACCTATTACAACTTCATCCACAAGCTCGGGATTAAGGTCATTGGATCGCTTGAGCGCCTCCGTTATGGCCTTAGCTGCAAGCTGCTGTACAGGGACAGTCTTGAGTCCGCCCATGAATGCTCCTACCGCAGTTCTTGCTCCACTTGTTATTACTACCTTTTTTTCCATTCCTACCTCCTGAATTCTTTGGTGCTGTTATTTTCTTAATTCGAAGTTTTCATTCTTCGTTTCGCTCGCCATATATAGAGCAATCCTCGTGCCAAAACATCGATTCCTGACTTAATTGACACATTTGATTTATTTACTGATTATTGTTAGTGATTTATCAAAATCAAGCCTGCATTTTCTCATTTTCAAGAAACGTTTACTGAAATCGATATCTTTTACTCCTATTGAAAAGTCTACAATTGTAGACTTTTTTCTTAAATAATGCAAAAATCGCATTTTTGCAACCGATTAGATTGCTTGGTAACCTTCAATATTCGACATATCCTCGATCATTATTGGTAAATGTACTGAAATTCCACAGATATCACAGCTCAGATTGAACTCGAATATGCTTACTAAGATTACACCATGCTTCTCCAGGAGATACTTCAGATATAAATGATGTAATGAAACGGGCAGAATTCAGCAATCTTTTCACAATTTTATGACAAATTCTTCATCTTATAGTAATATTATTTCTTGAAAACCATTTCTCCCATGAATATTTCCTAAGGAGGGCCAAACAGTGGCAGAATCACAGAGTTTATTCAAAAAGCCTACCATTTCATTCGACCAGATGATTGATGTGCTCAACAACTCTTCAGACGGCATAATGGTTACTGATCACCTGGGAACTGTAACCTATGTTTCTCCCGTGGCATATGAGAATATGGGTCTGCCCGAGAAGGACCTGATTGGAAGAAATGTGGATGACCTTGTAAAAGAGGGGCGATATGACCATTCTGTAGTTAAGGAAGCAATAGTAAGGGGGGAGCGAACCACTGGTATTGTAACTGTCAAGGAAGGCAACAGGGTCGTTTCTACCTGCACTCCAATTTTTGATGCAAACCATAAGATAATAATGACTGTCACTAACGTGCGAGTCCAAAGCCTTATGGACAAGTACCTTGAAGAGCTCAATGCAGTCAAGGCAAAGTCCAGAAGGTACAAGTCCGCCATTGAGTATATAGGCAGCCTTGATCAGAGCAAGAATGCCATAATCGCAGAAAGTCCCGCAATGGTCGAGATACTCTCGTATCTGGAGAAGGTTGCCTGGACAAACAGCACAGTATATCTTCAGGGAGAATCGGGAACCGGAAAGGAAGTCCTGTCAAGGTTCATACACAATGAAAGCCAGAGAAGCAATGAGCCGTTCATTCCTGTAAACTGCGCCGCAATACCGACAGAGCTCCTTGAATCTGAGTTCTTCGGTTATGAGAAGGGGGCATTCTCAGGAGCTCTGACAAAGGGTAAGCCTGGCTTCTTTGAAATGGCAGATACAGGCACATTGTTTCTTGATGAAATAGGTGACATGCCTCTTAACCTTCAGACAAAGCTTCTCAGGACCATAGAGTCCGGAGAGGTCCAGAGGCTGGGAGGTACCACTTTGATAAAGACCGATGTCAGACTGATTGTCGCAACCAACAAGGACCTTGCACTAAAGGTCAAGGATGGCTCATTCAGGGAGGATCTCTACTACAGGATAAATGTCATACCCGTAAAGATTCCTCCATTACGCGAAAGGAAAGAGGACATAGTCCCGATCGCCGAGCATTTCATATCACAGTTCAACAGGAAGTATGATACCGGGCTTTCCCTGACTCCTGAAATGAAGAAGACACTCGAAGCCCACAACTGGCCCGGAAACATCAGGGAGCTAAGGAACCTCATAGAAAGGATGGTAATCGTCCCCGGAAGCATCAATGACATCGCTGAACTTACGACAGCAGTCCCGGCCAGCGAGCCAGCATTTGATGCTGCTGCTCTCAGCGAGAAAGTCGCACAGCATTCCGGCGACCTCAAGTCTCTTGTCAAAGCTGTAGAGAAGGAATACATATCAAGGCTTCTAAATGAGAAGGAATGGAGAGTTAACGAGATTGCCGACATACTCGGAATCCACAGGAGCATGCTATACAGGAAGATGCAGGAGCTTGGGATCCAGAAGAAGGTCGGAGTAAAATAGTTAAACAGAAGCACAGGCCTTCCGGGTCTGTGTTTTTATTCAATGCGGTTATCCTCCAATGATTTAATTCGAGAATCGCTTCGCAAAAATGCACCAATATTCCACTATTTGAGAATATGTTCCTTCAATCCTCTGTTGTCCAATTGAATCAGTGTATACGATTTCCAAATCGCAAGTAATATTGCGCAATATTAGCAGTTTGTTAGCAGTCAGCGTATATTTCATGGCATTTTTTATCATTTTCATAAAATGCCGAATCTTCGATTTTGGCACAGATATTGCTTAATATAATTTGATATTGTTTCTAGAAGCACATATACGAAAAGGAGGATTTACACATGGCTTACACTAAAGCATTTATTCCTTATGGAGGATATTATTCCACTCCGTTCGTAAGATGGAATGGCTCACTTAAAGGTGAAAATCCGATTGTTCTCGGCGCCGATACTGCAAAGAGATGGTTCGGGGAAAAGAAAATCGATCCTACAGTACTGGACTATCTTTACTTCGGTTCTACAGTAGTGAATCCCTTGTCTTTTTACGGGCATGCATATGCGGCAGCTGTGATCCTTGACAGGAAGAAGGAAATTCCTGCCATTTCACTCAACCAGGTCTGTGCTACATCAACGACTACTCTGGGTCTTGCAGCAAATGATGTGGAGCTTGGCAACTTTGATACTGTTTTCTGCCTTTCTTCAGACCGTACCTCAAGCGCACCTGTAATAGTTGCACCAAACCCGAAGACGGGTACCGTCGATGTGGAGAACGTGGTCCTGGACAATTTCAAAAAGGATCCGTCACCGGGAGCAGGACTGCAGATGTACCAGACAGCAGAGTTAATCGCAAAGGAAGTCGGCATAACAAGAGAAGAATGCGATGAAATCGCCCTGCTAAGGTACCAGCAGTACCTTGATGCACTGGCAAACGACAGGGAATTCCAGAAGAGATACATGTTCCCTGTGGAGATCAAAGAAGGAAAGAAAAACTTCAGGTACATTTCGGAGGATGAAGGTGTAAAGCCAACGATTGCTGAAGAGCTTTCAAGACTAAGGCCGCTTGAAGAGGGTGGGGTCCTTACCTTCGGAAGCCAGACACATCCGGCTGACGGCAATTGCGGTATCATTGTCACCAATAAGGAAAAGGCAAAAGAGCTGAGCACCGACAAGAACATAAATGTACAGGTACTGTCGTATGGAATAGTCAGGATAGGCGCCGGAAGAATGGCCGCTGCCCCTGCTCCGGCACTCGAGGAGGCTCTTATGAACGCGGGGATTTCAGTCAGGGACCTTAGCCAGGTAAAGACACACAACCCGTTCGCCGTTAATGATGCCAATCTTGGCAGGATGCTTGGAATAGACCAGAGGATGATCAACAATGGCGGATCTTCAATGGTTTATGGACATCCGCAGGGACCGACCGCAGGAAGGTCAATAATTGAGCTCATCGAGCTTCTCGCTGCACAGGGCGGCGGATATGGCGCCTTTACCGGATGTGCTGCTGGTGATATCGGAGCTGCAGTAGTCATAAAAGTAGATTGATCGTTACACTGTAATCCGTTTTTAGCGCATTCGATTGACACCCGACATGTATTGTCATGCCCTCTGCCAATTTTACTGAACACGAACGATTACACTAAAGGAGTATCACCCAATGCCCAATATTCGAAGATTCATTGTATATATCCTTGGACTTGTAGTCCTTTCATTCGGTATAGCCTTTTCAATAAGGTCCGGACTTGGAGTTTCTCCTGTCAGTTCGATACCTTATACGCTGAGCAGGATCTCCGGTCAGACTGTCGGTTTCACGACCACAGCCTTCTATTCATTCTGCATAGTCCTTCAGCTGGTGATACTTAAGAAGGATTTCAAGCTTAGGCATCTGCTGCAGTTCGTGTTCTCGTATGTCTTCGGCTTGTTTACAGACATGAGCATGTTCCTCACAAGGAACCTGGCTACGGATGTATATCCCGTGAGACTTGCCATGCTGGCAATTAGCCTCGTCCTGATCGCTTTCGGGGTTTATACAGTCGTGCTTACCGATGTTGTTATGAATGCCCCGGACGGTCTTGTAAAGACAATTGCGGACCATTGGCACATTGAGTTTTCCAAAGTGAAATCCATATTCGATGTCATCTGCGTTTCAACTTCCATAATCCTTTCACTTGTTTTCGTCGGAAACATAACAGGGTTGAGGGAGGGAACAATAATAGCTTCCCTGTCGATCGGAAGGCTGATAGGAGTGGTCTCAAGACGGTACAAGGAGAAGATAGCTTCCCTTTATACCTGATTATTAAGTACCATTTACTTTACCAATTACTCCTCCATATAGGTTTTACAAAGAAGAATCCCTGCGATCTTTACTATCGCGGGGATTCTTCTTTGTAACCTTGCTTCTTTTTTATAGGATCTCATCAATCGGCGGATCGTTGACATCAGCGAACAATTCCGCCTTGATGTCAGGAGCCTCATCCGGTTCAGAAGGCCCCTTCATCGTGTTGATGGCCTGGCAGTTCTGGCACTGGTAACCTTCTTCGACAGGCACAAAGTAAGACAGTCTCTCGCAGGTGGTGCAATAGCCTTCTTTAGCCTCAAGCATTACGATCCCTCCTCAAGTATTTCTTACCTTAATTATACAACTCTTTATGCCAAAGAGATTGCCATTGCTTTTCAATTCTGTGAACAATTGACTATTTCATATGTACAGGTCACGTTTGTTGAAACCTCTGAAGGTAACAACATTGAGTATCAGTATCGCTGCGGCAGAGATCATTATGAACTCAGGCCTTAGCCCCGTGCCATCGATTAATTCCGGTACTGAGAAGAACCGAAACGGTGTCAGGTACCTCAGGAACTTCCCCTGCTCTACCATCTCGCTTAATACAGAAGTCAGATAGAACACAAGGGTGATCGACATGACCAGGCTTGTTGAGACCTTTGGACGTTTGACTACTGATGCAACTGAAGTTCTTATAAGGAAAAATATGCATTGTATCAGCAGCATCGAGATTGTCATCTCATATAGCAGGCTGTCAATATTTTCACCTTTGGAGTAAAAGTCAACCGAGAACTTTGACATCGCAAACATCATGGCGTTGAATATTATAAGGCCGGTAAATCCAGCAAGTATCTTTGCCGCCATTATCTGAGTCCTTGACCTTGGCTTCACCATCAGGAATTCCGAGGTCTTCACGTTCTCTTCCTTTGATACAATGTTTGCGCCGAGCATAGCTGCATGGATTGCTGCCATCAGAATGAGATATGCAATCAGGACACCGAAATATCCTGCAAGAGTACCAATGTCCAACCCATTCATACCAAACAGCAGCTTAAGGAACTTTGGCATGGCATCCATGATAGCATTGATGTCCTGTCCTGTGACTTCAAGGGCACCATATTTGCTCATACCTCCAAAGGTCATTGCCAGTATTCCTATGCCCCAGAAGATCAGGGACCTTACCTGGGCCTTCATTTCTTTGAAATATATGTTCATATCCCTCTCCTCCTACACTGCGTGGATATCTTTCCTCTTGAAAACAAGGAAGGAAAGACCTATGAATACTGCTGCCGCTGCGATTGAAGTCAGGAGAAACACCATCTCGTAGCTCTTTTCACGCAGTATGTATATTGATTCGAAATACCGGAAGGGCAGTAGCAGTTTAACCTTGTCCTCCTCGATTATCCTGGATATGGTAGAAGCGATGAAGAAAGTCACGACGATACTAACCGATACGGTGACGACAGACCTTATCCTCTTTGCGAAGACCGCCCATAGAGCACCCATTGCAAAGAAAAGGAGCTCTGTGATAAGCACTGAAAGACCGAGAAGCAGGCAAACTCCCTTGTCAAATTCAACAGCCAGAAGTACTCCTGCTATGAAGAACACCTCTGCAATCAGTATCACATTGGTTATCACGATAAGCGTTATCCCGGCCATAAGCTTTGCTGCAACCACCGTTTCCCTCTTGACTGGCTTGGTCATGAGAAAGTCCGCCGTCTTGTCTGTATTCTCCCTCGAGAAAAGGGCAAGTCCCAGGTTCATTCCCATGATGCTCATGAACAGGAGTATGAAAGTCATGATGTACCCATAATACCCGTTAAAGGACAGAAGGTTCTTGAGGTCCATCGCAAATCCTGAAATGACCTCCTTTGGCAATCCCTCGAAGATCTTCATGAATGCCTCTGAGTCAGCCGTGAATTCCCTGAACAGGCTGAGGAACATAAGCTGGACAGCAACCATTGAAACGGTCCAGATTGTTGCTGATTTCCTGTACTGCTTTAATTCATGCAGGTATACGTTCATGATTCATCACCTTTCTCATAGTAGTGCATGAACACCTCTTCCAGACTAGGTTCTTCGATGAGGATGTTCTTGAGCTTCAGTCCTGAAAGCTCCTTCATCACCAGATTGATGTCACCCTTGTAAAGGAAGCTTGCTGATTTCTCATCCTTCAAGACATCATCCACACCAGGGAGATCGAGCAGCCCATTGTATAGCTTGTCCTCTGTCTCGATATTGAACCTCTTGTAGGTCTCGCCCCTCAGGTTCTCAATGTTGTCAAGCCTTATTATCCTGCCGTCCTTAATGATTGCAACCCTGTGGCACAGTTTCTGTACTTCTCCGAGTATATGCGATGAAAACAGGACCGTAGCCCCCTTCTTGTTCTCTTCCTCAAGAAGGTCAAAGAATTTCTTCTGCATTAGAGGATCCAGCCCGCTTGTAGGTTCATCAAGCAGAATAAGCTTAGGTTCATGCAGCAGCCCCTGCACGATTCCGACCTTCTTTTTGTTTCCGAAGGAGAGGTCTTCGATCTTCCTGTCCAG
This sequence comes from Youngiibacter fragilis 232.1, assembly GCF_000495435.3. Lineage (GTDB taxonomy): Bacteria > Bacillota > Clostridia > Clostridiales > Clostridiaceae > Youngiibacter > Youngiibacter fragilis. The sequence continues at coordinate 27,300 of NZ_AXUN02000217.1, forward strand.
GTCAAGGTCCATTACCTCCGATAGCTCCTTGATCCTCTTCGAACAATCCTTCTTATAGAACGATGCGGAATAGTTCAGAAGCTCCTTTACCTTCATGTTATCGTAGTAAAAGACCTCAGAAGGCAGATAACCGACATTCTTTGCTATTTCAGGGGCATCCTTTACGATATCCATTCCGAAAATAGTTGCTTTTCCCGAAGTGGGTCTGATTAAGCTCAGCAGCGTCCTTATGGTTGTTGATTTTCCAGCACCGTTTGGTCCGATGAATCCAAAGATCTCCCCTTCCTTGACATCAAACGTAAGGTCCTCAATCCCTCTCGTCTTCCCATAGTATTTAGTCAGCTTTTCAAGTACTATTACACTCATTCCCAATTACCTCCGTCATCCTTATATAGCATTTTTTTAAGCAGCTTAAGGTATTCCTCACTCTCGCTGAAGATTTTCTCATAGTCGATATCCGACCCTTCAGCCTTTGCTTTTGTGAAGACCGTCTTTCCGTACCCATCGAATGTCCAGGTTATTATCTGCATGGCCTTTGCTATGTCTATTCCGTCCTTGAATTTCGAAACATCGGTGCCGCTCAGCATCTTCCCCTGTGCCTCCTTCAGAATCGCGGCTGTCTTTCCATCCATGTAGGACCTGGCTTCCTCAGCATCGTCAAGATATGCGGTCTCGATGAACCTGAAGAGTTCCGGATGCTTCAGCACCAGCTGTCCCTTTGCCCGGGTGATTTCCATTATCCTCTCCATGAAGTCCTGGCTTTCAGATGACAGCTTTCCGTATAGTTCATCCATGAGGGTCTGTACTGAATAATCATATATGTACCTGTACAGGTTCATCTTGTCCTTGAAATAATGGAAGAGAATTCCTTTTGATATTCCTGCCTCCTTGACTATCTCGTTGGTGGAGGCTTTCCTGTATCCGTTCCTGGCAAATTCAGCAAGTGCCGCGTTCAATATCCTCTCCTTCTTGCTTTCGTCTAGCTTTTCAAAATTAGTATACATTGCTCCTCCTTCCTTACTGAATCCCTTATACAACTTCAGATTACACCCATTGACCAATCAAGTCAATATTTACAGAAACTATTTTATGTGGTTTTGAATACTGCATCGTAATTGCAGAAAGACGGAGCCTTTGCGGCTCCGTCTTTCTGCAAATCCTTATATTATGCTATTCTGCAAGCTTACCCATGATCTCAAGCGCATTGAGCATCGAAGCCTTATGGGGCGATGATTCGAAGGCTGCTGTAAGGTCCTGTCCGGCAAAATAGCCCTCATGCTCTCCCTCTGTCCACCCATCCGCATCAGTCACATTGTAGACTATACCGTCTATGGCGATGTATGCATCCGCTCCATCCTTACCGTCAAACTTAGACAATTCTTCAAGGGTGAAGGTCTTATCCGGTATTGTCTGTACCACATAAGTTTCTTCATCGGGTCTTGTTCCCCTTTCTACCTTATGCCCCTTTTCTCCTGGGATTCCCTTACCACCCGTGGCCGAGCTCACAGCATCTTCCCCGTTTCCCTCAGTCTGTGCTGCAGCAACTGAGTTATCCATAGCTCCGGCAGCTTCACTTCTGGTACATCCTGCCAGCGCAAATGTTCCAAGAACCAATGCAAGGCTTGCAGCCATCATTTTTTTGTTCCTTATCATCTTGATCATTCTCCTTGTATATCGTATTTAAAGACTTGAATGTCCGTAAGAAATTTATACCATCAGCAGTATGAACATTCTCCGAAACAAGTACATTAAATTGCCGCAAATAACAAAGAAATCATAAAGAGTAACCATTCCAGATTTTCTCAGTTTACTATTGAATCGCACCTTCTTTGGTGTTAATCTATTATTAGATTAAATGATATCAATTGGCAACGGAGTCAAAGTTACGCTTTGACTCCGTTTTTTTCAGTACATGGAACTGCAAATCCAAAATAATCTTCAAGGGGTGCTTTTAATGAAGAAACTGGAGATAGTAATAAAACCCGAAAAGCTCGAACCTCTGAAAAAGATACTTTCCGAATGCAATGCAAGCGGCATGATGATAACAAATATAATGGGATATGGAAACCAGAAGGGATTCAGGCATATATACAGAGGGACCGAATATCTGGTAAACCTATTGCCTAAGATTAAGGTTGAAACAGTGGTCTCTGCAGAAATAGCTGAAAGGATCATAGAAAGAGTAGTAAAGGAGATTTCCACCGGAACCTTTGGTGACGGCAAGATATTCATATACGAGCTCGATGACGCAGTACGTATAAGGACTGGTGAAAGAGGTCCTGGTGCACTTTAGCAATCCTGGGCTTCCCACACACTCCTGAATGAAACCTCATGACATGCCTCACACCTTGTCATGGGAAGCCCATGATATAGGCAGGTGCATAATGTACCTGCCACTTTTTAATAATCAGTCAAGGTTTTGGATTGCATTTGAACTGAACTTAATTTATAATGATTATAAATTGAAATCAATCATATTTTATAAAATTTAATGATCGGGAGTGAATTATGGAAATCACAGAAAACATACGAAAAAACCTTCTTGAATACCAGAAGAGCGAAGCTACCGGAGCAGAAATCTACAGAAGGATATCCGGAATAGTAAAGGATGAGAACGATAAGGCCACCTTGCTTAAGATAGCATCTGAGGAAGACAAGCATGCTGCAATCTGGAAGAGGTATACGAGGGAAAACATCAGCTACAGCAAATGGAATGTACTCTTCTACACTCTCCTTGCAAAGCTCTTCGGCTATACATTTGCAATCAAGCTCATGGAAAAGGGAGAGAATACCACAATTGACAATTACACCAAAGATCCCGAATTCATTAAGGCCGTGCCGGAATCAGCACGGATAACCGAAGAGGAAGAAGCCCATGAGGATGCATTGATCGGAATGCTCGATGAAGAGAAGCTCAAGTACATGGGATCCATAGTTCTTGGACTTAATGACGCCCTTGTGGAGATTTCAGGAAGCCTTGCAGGATTCACCTTCGCGATGGGCTCCAACAGGCTCATATCCATGGCCGGCCTCATAACCGGAATCTCCGCTACCCTTTCGATGGCAAGCTCCGAGTACCTGTCGAACAGGTCGGAAGGAAGCAGCAACCCCCTTAAGTCCAGCATCTATACAGGCTTTGCATACCTTATAGCTGTAGTGCTCATGATATTGCCTTTCCTTCTCCTTCCGGACCAGATGCATTATCAGGCACTGTTCCTTACAATGCTTATCGTTGTGGGAATCATATTTGTTTTCAACTTCTACCTTTCGGTCGCAAAGGACTATGACTTCAAGACCAGGTTCCTTGAAATGGCGGCTATAAGCCTTGGGGTTGCAGCACTGTCATTCTTCATAGGTATAGCGGTTAAGAATTTCCTTGGAGTTGAACTGTAAGGTACATTAACCAGATATCAGCACCCTGGGATAGGGATGCTGATATTTTTTCGCCCTGATATTTAATCTGATTTTCATCATTTCTGCATTGACTTTAAGAATGGCAGATATATATTTATATTGAAGATACAATTCTTCAAATCGCATAATATTATGGGGGAAAGAAATGAACATCGGGATACTAGTACATTCCAAGACAGGCAACACACTCTCGGTCGTCAAGGTCCTCGAAGAAAGGCTTAGTAAGAACGGACACACTGTAACACTGGAACGCATCGTACCTGACAACGAAGACCAGCCGGACAAGTCAAAGGTAAAGCTCGTATCGGCACCATCGGTTTCAGGATACGATTCCATAGTCCTTGCTGGTCCTGTCCACGGTTTCTCGCCTACAGCGGCAATACAGAAATGGATCGAGACCTCAGGTGACCTCAGAGGCAGGAACATATCTCTCATCATCACCCAACAGTTTCCCTTCCCATGGATGGGAGGCAACGGAACAGTCAGGAAGATAACATCCCTCCTGCAGAAAAAAGGAGCTTCCGTAAATGTCTCATCAATCGTGAACTGGGGAAGCGGAAAAAGGCAGATGCTTATAGATGATGCAGTAAACAAGGTATCGGAATACCTGAAATAGTTCTTAGAGGGCAGACACTTCTGCCCTCTTCGTTTGTCACGGCTTATTGAAATATTGTATACTTAGATAAAAACACCAGAGGTGCCATATGAACTCACTCACCCTACGGACGATAGCACTGATAACAATGATAATAGACCATACCGGAGCGGTGTTCTTCCCTGGAGTGGATACATTCAGGATAATAGGAAGGATAGCGTTCCCAATATACTGTTTCCTTTTGGTTGAAGGCTTCAGGCATTCTGGCGATGTCAAGGGATATATAAGGAGGCTTGCAGCCTTTGCAATAATATCTGAGCTTCCGTTTGACCTGGCCTTCTTTGGAAAGCTTGAAATGACACATCAGAACATATTCTTCACCCTAACCCTGGGACTGACCGCCATATACCTCATGGATACTAAAGGCAAGGAGCTTCCTTACATTGGGCTGGTCTCAGTTGTTGTGGCAATGGTCCTTGCATCACTCCTGAATACCGACTATGGGTACATAGGCATCCTGTACATACTGATCTTCTACCATACCAGACTGATGACAGGCCCAATGAGGCATCTCATCGCATTCATAGTGTTTACACTCTCAAACTTCCTTTTTACAGGCGGCCTTCAGCTTTACTCGTCTCTTGCCTTCATTTTCATAATCGCATATAACGGAAAACCTGGTCCAAGGTCGAAGGTCATCCGGTATTTCTACTATGCGGCATACCCTCTTCACCTTATGGTGATCTTCCTGGTATCAAGATATGTCATCTGAGAAAACATAAAATAATGTATTTTGGCAGCCTGGATTATCCAGGCTGCTTTTGAATACTGTTACTGCTGACTTCTGT
>NZ_AXUN02000216.1 GCF_000495435.3 Youngiibacter fragilis 232.1
CTAGCCTTGAGTCCGGATGTAAGCGCAAGGTCAATCAGTTCCATCATGACCTCTGTCGCCTTTCTTTGCGCCTGCTGTCTTCTTTTGAATGCCAGACTGCGCTTGTCCAAGTCAGGAGTAGATTCCTGGTACTGGTGCTTCTTGTTCTCTGAGGCCAGAAGAGAGCCTGAAACAGGCACAAAAGTATTGCCGTCAGACCAGCCAAGCGTGAGTAACCTGAATCCCTTGCAGTACCTGTTCCTTGCATGGTCATAGACCTTTGACAGCAGCTCTACTTTCTTGGATCTGTTTCTTTCGTAGAGAGTGTCATCAATGATGAACACATTGTCTCGGGCAGCATCTGTCAGATCTATAAGGCTCTGGTTAGTTACCTGCTCAGCAAGAATCGTGGTGAATTTCTGCCAGTTGATTGAAGCCGAGTTAAGGAAACGGTAAGCGGTATCCTTGCTGAATCCGGGGCAATAGTTTTTGGTCAGTATGTTCATGTACATTGAACGATTGCTGAATATCAGGCTAAGCAGATACTCGAAAATGACAGTAACCTTGAATCCTTTGGATTTGTATGCGTTGCAGGATTTGAGCAGGATACCCATTCGATATCTCTTAAAAA
>NZ_AXUN02000215.1 GCF_000495435.3 Youngiibacter fragilis 232.1
ACTTAAAACAGCGAAGCGCCACTTTATTTTACGTAATACAGCCTTGAGTCAATTATCGTGCATCTCAGCCTGCCGGTATCTATGAGGTATTCCAGAAGCGGTCTTGTCATCCTCTCCATCCTGTTGTATTTATAGAGCGATGCGACCTTTGTGCCCTTAAGCCTTATGACCCTGTCGAGCAGCTCTTCAAATCCAACAGGAGTATCGATGAGATTAAGGACCTCCTCCGCTGAATCCTCAAAGTATTTAATATTGGCAGGTATAATGCTCCTTATCTCATCAAAGGCACCTTTATGTGAAAGTATGAACTTATCAGCCTCGATATCCATCAATGACTTTTTACTTTCCAGGTCCTTTGAGATAGCGAAGGAGTACATCATCCTCGAGCCCCCAAGGACATCGCAGCTCGCAAGGGCATCTCCGATGCATGCCACATTGTCAGGAGTCAGCACCGCAATATGTCCAGGAGAATGTCCAGGTGAGGCAATTATCCCAAATTCTGCACCCAACACTTCAACATGGTCTTCATGCATACCAAACTTTTCATCCGCTTCAACGACCATATTCCCAAAGTGCTTCATGATGTCAGTAACAGATAGTGTCGAGTACGTGGTCTTCAGACCTCTGACGGAGTTTGCCACCGCAGCCTCGACCTCATTCATGATAATCTTCGCTCCGAACTCCTTCTGGAAATATGCGGCATTCCCGATATGGTCCACATGCGCGTGAGTGGCCAGAACCGCAGCAGGCTTAAGCCCTTCAGAATCAAGAAGATTAAGTATGCCTTCCCTCTCCTCGACCAGACCGCAGTCGATCATTATGATCTTTCCTCCCTCTATCCTTACGAACGGGATAGTCTGAAAGCTCGTCTCTATTATGTAGGTATCTCCCTTGACCTTCCTTATGACCACTTAACTCACCTCTGTCCTGCTTTTAGCCCTATATTCCATAAAGCCTTGAATACTTGTCCTCTATGTATCTCAGGAAGTATTCTGCGCTCAGGGCTTCTCCCGTAACCTTCCCGATCAGCACCGAAGGCTTGTAGGTGCCCCCGTGTGTATGGATGTTGTCCTTAAGCCAACTAGTAACCCTCGTCAGGTCTCCCGAAGCGACGATCTCATCATAGTCAGGCAGGTCCCTCATTATCCCCTTGTAGAGCATCTGGGCTCCATAAAGGTTCCCAAGGGCATAGCTCGGGAAGTACCCTATCATTCCCCCTGCCCAATGGACATCCTGCAGTACGCCTTCCCTGAAGTTTGATGGCTCTATCCCCAGATACTCCCTGTATTTGTCTGACCAAAGCTTTGGCAGCTCATTGAAGTCAACTTCACCGTTGATGAAAGCCTTTTCAATCTCGTACCTTATGATGATATGGAGGCTGTATGTAAGCTCGTCCGCCTCTATCCTTATCAGAGAAGGCATGACCTTGTTGACTGCCTTGTGGAAGTCATCAGGTGATACATCCGAAAGGTTCGGGAACCTTTCGGCAAGCCTTGGAAGCTCTGAACCTATGAAGCCTCTGCTCCTCCCGATGATATTCTCGTAGAACCTGGACTGCGACTCGTGGATCCCCATGGAGACTCCGCCTCCGATGTTGGTCTTCGCCAGCTCGTCAGGTATGTTCTGCTCATAAATAGCATGTCCCGCTTCATGGATCGTCGAGTATACGCTCATCATCAGGTCATTCTCATCGTATCTTGTGGTGATCCTCACATCCTTGTTCCCGAAATTGGTCGTGAATGGATGTGCGCTAACCGCCATGACACCTGCCTCGAAATCAAATCCAAGCCTCTTTGCCAGATCCCTGTTGTATTCCTCCTGAAGCCTCTTGTCAAACTTGTCATGGAGGAAGCTGTCATCGATAACTACGCCCTTTGCCCTTATCCTGTCGAGTATCGAGACGAGTCCGTCCCTCACTTCGCTGAACACCTTGTCAATGTCGCTTACCTTCATCCCAGGCTCGTACAGGTCCAGAAGCGCATCGTATCTCGTCTCTTCCCAGCCGATATAATCGGCGATCTTCCTGTTGAACTGCACGATCTTCTCAAGGGTAGGCCTGAATGCCTCATAATCATCGGCATTCCTTGCATCCTCCCAGATCTTTTCTCCTCTTGAGACAAGTATGCTGTACTCAAGGTATTCCGCCTCAGGAATCTTCTTCTTGAAGTCCTGCTCCTTCTTCTGTTTTTCAACCATGGCCTTTTCCTGGTCGGAAAGCCCATCCCTGACCTCGAACAGGCTGTCAGTCAGTTCGATGAAGTCCTTGTCGGTCTCGATCCTGAAGGCTTCCTGTGACATGAAACCAACTACCTCAGACCGCCTTTCAGCGTCCTTTGGCGGCATGATTGTCGACATGTCCCAGTGCAGAAGGTTCATAGCATGATAAAGGTTGGAAAGTCTCAGCTGGTAGTCGAGGAACTTCCCGAAGGCTTCTCTGATGTTCTCCATTTTGCAACTCCTCATTCCATATTCTTGTCTCTGTAATACCTTTCTATCATGAGCTCTGTACCGGCATCAAGCCTGTCAGCCAGCTCGAGCACAGATTCAGTTTCCCTGCAGTACTTCACTATTATGCACTGTCCCAGGTTTCTAGGGCATCTGTAGCAGATGCATCCTGTATCGTTTCCGTCACAGTTAACCTTGAACTCAGGACAATGTTTGCAGTTTTCTCCGAGTACGGCCACTAATAATCCCCCCTGTACTTTTCCATCAGACTCCTCATAATCTCAGTTCCTGAAGGCGGAGTCCAGGTTATTGCGTTCGCTCCCGCCTCAATCGTCTCCATTATACTTTCATCAGAAGGTCCTCCTGTAGCAATTATCGGCAGGTCAGGATACCTTTCCCTGATCACCCTCACAATCCTTGCCGTATCCCTCGCTCCGGACACGTTGAATATTGTAGCTCCCGCTTGAAGCCTGCCCTCAAAGTCATCCTTGTCTGAGATGATCGTAATGACTATGGGTATGTCTATGACCTCCCTGACTGCCCTGATAGTCTCATTGGATGTAGGGCTGTTCAGCACCACTCCCATCGCACCCTTGAACTCAGCATCAAGCGCAAGGTTTACCACCCTTCTCCCGGTAGTTGTTCCACCGCCAACTCCGCAGAAGACCGGTACATCCGATGCGCTGACAAGGCTCTGGGTTATTATTGGCTGAGGTGTGAAGGGGTATACGCTCATCACCGCATCAGCATCAGTATTCTTTATTATCGCCACATCTGTCGTGAATATGAAGCTCTTGACCCTCTTACCGAAAACCCTCAACCCGCTGCATTTCCTGATCACTTCGGGAGCCTCAATGATGTGGCTCCTGAAGGTTCCCATTATCTCAGGTATCTTTTTCATTCTTCCTCACCTGCTCTTTCCAGTATATTGTATCAGCAATGGTTATTTTGCGCATTTCCTATATGAGTACAGGTATGCTCCCGATGACCTCCAGTGAGCTCTCGGTTACCCTGCACCTGTAGGCCATAACCTTCACTCCCTTGTCCATGGCTTCCTTCAGCACTTCCGAGAACTCCGGGTCCAGGCTGTACGCCGGTGTGAACATATGGACATCTTCAATCTGAATGAGGAACAGGATCCCTGCACCATGCCCTTCGGCAAGGGCATCCATCAGTTCCCTGACATGCTTCGCCCCCCTCTCGGTAGGTGCATCGGGAAAACTCGCGACGCCGTCAGCCTCAAGCGTAACACCCTTTACCTCAAGGTAGAATTTCCTTTCAGGATCCTCAAGAAGGAAATCAAACCTGCTCTTCCCAAATGTCTTTTCCCTCATTACACTGCCGTAACCCCTGAGCTCATCTATAAGTCCCAGATATAATGCTTCCTCCACAACATGGTTTGGAATCTGCGAATCTATGTTGATCAGCTTGTCTCCCTTATAGCCTGCAATAAGGCTGTATTTCGTTTTCCTCGCTGGAGAATCCTCTTTTCTGAGTACCACAGTGCAGCCAGGTATGAGTATCTCCCGGTTCCTTCCAGTGTTAGGGACATGTGCTTCAACAGTCTCCCCGTCAAGTTCCACGAAAGCCTTGAACCTGTTCGGTCTGTCAATGAATTTTGCAGTTATTGTTTCTTTTGCGAATCTCATAAATTCTCCTCACTTGTGGATAATCCTTTTTTACATTGTAAAGATTACATTAACTATCCACATTTAACCAGTATTTTTATCCCTTTTCTGTGGATAATGTTTATAACATTCATTTACCCTTAAGAATCAAGCGGAAAGTTATCCACAAAAAATGCATCTTACCAACAGGCAATGTGGATAAGTCTAATTGATACCCAATGCACCTACTGTCAACAGCTTATCACGAAAATACAAATCTTGTAAATTTACCTGCCAATCCTTGAATGTACATGCAGAGCCTTGACATGAACATTCTCATCAATCCATATGATAACATTCGTAAATAAGAGTGCCCCGCTTACGCGAGGCACTTCAGGGTAACCGAGCTGCAGATTCAACTTACGGAACAGGTACTATATCAAGTCCATTTTCAAACATGTTGTCAGGATCTAACTTCACCTTCAGCCTGCCAAGCTTATCCAGGATTTCGGCCGGATAAAGCCTTCCCGGGTGATTGAATTTCTCAAGCCCTTCAAGAAAGTTCGGATACGCTTCATTGTTCAGCTCATCCTTCAGCTCATCCTTAAGTCCTATAACAGCCGCAGTGAAGGAATGCCTTGACTCTTCTGCAGGTACCAGTCCCATGACCTTTATCACATATTTTGCATCACGGACTGCAAATACACTCTCACTTCTGTCAGATGAAGATATCTTCCCGCCCATGTGGTAGACCTCAGTGAAGAGGATCGGTGAATTACCTGTATCCTTGAATGTCATTTTAAGAAGAGCGGCTTTCGTCTTGTCACTCAGTTCATCAACGGTCACGTTTGTTATCGTCAAAGGAATCGGCTCCTTCGGATCGTTGCTGATGGTATCAGCAGCGCTGAACGGAATCTTCGACCACATGTCAATGACAGGACTCTTCCATCCACGAAGGTCATTCACTATCCTCTCCCCATCCTCAGCATTTCCAGCAAAGCAGCCTCTCACCATTGCGGCAGATTTCCCCCGAAGAGGTTCCGGCACTATCGGGAGATCCGGAAAGTTTGCAAGCACCAATGCCGATGTCATTTCATCAGGAAGCGATTCCGTCCATTCAGCATATTTTTCAAGCAGCATGGCTGCATCTTCGTGTCCATAGACCAGATTCCCTGCATAGACAGCGATCTCAGGAACAAGCCTTATTTCCATGGAAGTGACTACACCGAAAGCACCTCCCGCTCCAGATAATGCCCAGAAAAGGTCATCACAGGTATCTCTTGCTGCTCGCCTCAGTTCAGCGTCGGACGTCACGATATCGAAGTAGTTCACCATGTCAAGTGACATTCCGTATTTCCTGGCTAGCCACCCCAGTCCGCCACCAAGAGTATATCCTACGGCACCGACATCAGAGGAAGAGCCCATAAGCGGCGCAAGCCCGAACTTCGCTGCCTCTTCAAGCACCTTTGCCCATTTCGCACCAGCTTCAACGTATGCAGTCCCAGCATCCTCGTCAATCCTTACAGCATCCATCCTGGAAAGCTTCAGCATTATCTCGCCGTCAGCCGCCCTTGTCGGACCATGTCCGGTGGAAATCACGGTGACCTTCTGACTTTCCTCACCTGCGAACTTTATAGTTTCAATGACATCCTTGGCATTCACTGCCTCAACAATTACCGAGGGGCTATGATCGGTGACCGTGTCCCATGTCGCTTTCGCCGAACCATAATCACCGTCTTCAGGAAATATCAGCCTGCCCTTTATCTTCGACTGCAGCCTATGCAGTTCCATCTTTTTATTATCCATCCTTATGCACCTCTATTGCATCATGGAGAAGCTTTACGTCATTCAGATCAGTTGTGCAGGAATTCAGAGTTTATTCAACACCAAACCAGGAGAAGCCTAGTTGCTCTCCCTCGTATTTAAATTATGTTCCCTTTCGATATCATATTCAACTCTTTTCACAAGAGTTAAACCATTATTAACCATACGTTCTTAATATGTTTATAGTATTTTCTATCACATTTTTTACATATAATGTCATATTATTGATTTGAAATACGTTCTTCGTGGAATTATCCACAAAATCCGCACAAAGCAAAAACACCAGACTTCTTATCGAAATCTGGTGTGAATGGTGACCCCAAGGGGAATCGAACCCCTGTTTCCAGCGTGAGAGGCTAGCGTCTTGACCGCTTGACCATGGGGCCGGATTTGTCACAACCAATGTGACTTAATCATATTACCATTGTTATTTCATGCAGTCAACACTTTTCAGAAAATCAGAAGGATAAAAATTACCTCATAATTTCTTACTAATTAGTATAATTAACATTTTAGACACACTTTACACATTGTATGTTCACATGTGTGCGTTATAAATATAGTACAAGATTCAATCACATAAAATCTATTATAAAGGATGGTTCATTAAATGGATAAAGTCAAACTCGCAATAGTATACTACAGCTCGACAGGCGGCAACACTCAGATGGTAAACTGGGCAAAGGAAGCCGGTGAGGCGGCAGGAGCAGAGGTAAGGCTCCTGAAGGTTCCTGAACTGGCTCCGGCAAATGCGATAGCCGCCAATCCTCTCTGGCAGGCAAACCACGATGCCACTTCAGATGTTCCGGTCGTAACTCCGGATGACCTGGTATGGGCTGATGCGATCATATTCTCAAGCCCGACAAGATATGGTGTGATGGCTTCACAGATGAAGCAGTTCATTGATACCTTAGGCGGAGTGTGGTCAAAGGGACTTCTCGTGGACAAGGTAATGAGCGCAATGAGCTCGGCAATGAATCTTCACGGAGGAGTTGAGGAAACTGTCAGAAGCTTCCACACCGTATTCTTCCACCTCGGAGCAATAATAGTCGGACCAGGGTATATCGACCCTTCTGTCTACAAGGCCGGTGGAAATCCATACGGGACAACTGCGCAGGTCCTTGACGGAAAGATAGTCAACGATATCGAGGATGCAGTCAAATTCCAGGCAAAGAGAGCAGTGGATGTGGCAGCCAGAGTCACAGGAAAATCAGTATAGTATGAAGATGGGCGGTGGAGCATCAAGCTCCGCCGTTTTATGTTTTGGTCAACGCCAAAGCCAGTCATGTCATAGCATGGAAATCTTGGCGCAATCCGCATCGGGTGAGTTTTCCGACTCCCAATAACACTCATGTTCACTGAAAATTTATTATTGTATTTGATTTTATCTGTTTACAGGGGGACATTTTTGGTATAATCATAATTGGAAGTACAGAAAGTTCTCACTGTGCTTGCAAGTGATAAACCAAACGGGACCAAAGGAATCCCGGAGGGATACCTCGAATTGCTTTAATAATGGCCATGGCTTCCGTACTTGTACGGAAGCCATTAAAATTTCCAGGACTAATTTTCACATGATTCCTATTTTCCGGACCTGCTGATGGCATCCTCTACGAACTTAAGCGCCTTTGTGTACTTCTTCCTTCGCTTGTCCTTTACCTCATCATCCGGAAGCTCTTCGGTCTTCCCCAGATTATCTATCAGGTCACTCAGTTTTACCCTGATTGCGATAGGGTCTTCAGTAGCACGTTTTACATAATCCATGTATTTCTCTTCATCCCGTTTGGTCAGTGCATCAACTGCTGATACGATCTCTTCCTTGAATCCAAGGTCCTTAAGGTCCTGGAGCGTGATGTCCGTATCCTCTACCAGGTCGTGAAGCGCTGCAGCTACCTTTTCATCGTAGGTTGCTACACCACCCATCACCCTCAACGGATGCAGTATGTATGGAGTCCCCATAAGGTCGACCTGCCCCACATGGCAGATTGCCGCGAGTGTGATCGCCCTCTCAAGCTCAGGAAGGGTTCTTAGCTTTCCAATTTCAACTATCATATCATCACCTCTTCTCAACTTGATTATACATCTATAGGCTTATTTTGTCGGCAGGGAAATTTTGAAATGGCAGTCAGGTTGTGCATCAAATGATGTTCAAGTATAATTTTCAGGAGAGGTGAGTAATTTGGATAAGGTCCAGGTATACATAGAGATCATGGAGAATGGCGCAGTTCCGGCATATGCAAACTTCAATGACGCCGGCGCTGATGTATTCGCATCATGTGACATCGCGATAAGGCCCATGGAATCAGTTGTCATCCCACTTAACATAAGGGTGGCACTGCCAGACGATATCGAGATGCAGGTACGCCCGAGAAGCGGTCTTTCACTGAAGACAGACCTGAGGATACCGAACAGTCCGGGAACTGTTGATGCAGGCTACAGGGATATAGTCGGGATAATAGCGCAGAATACCTACAATATTGCTAATCTTCCTTATGAGGTTTTTTCCAATCCATCGATAACTGATGTTATTGCGTCGGAATATGAGATCCTTAAGCTAAACAGCCATATCAAGGATCACGTTCTAACAGCCGATCCGGCACATGACCATATATTGGAGGCAATATCCTGCATCAGTCCGCTTATTATCGACAAAAGAGGCAATCCATACGGGACCATCTACATTGAAAAGGGAATGAAGATCGCGCAGCTGGTGTTCAATGAATACAGAAGCGCTGAGTTCATTGTAGTTGACTCAGTCGCATCCATCGGCACAGACCGCGGCGGCGGATTTGGAAGCACAGGAATCTAAAAGGCACCTGCAAATCTTGGTTTGCAGGTGCCATATTCATCAGCTGTTCTTCTTTATGATATCCTGGAAGAATTCCTTGGGTCTTACTCCAACGGTTCCATCCACAGCCTTCCCGTCCTTGAAAAGGATTATGGTAGGTATGCTCGTTATCCTTAGTGACTGTGAAACCTTTGGATTGTTATCCACGTTCAGTTTCACTACTTCAAGCCTGCCTTCGTATTCCCTGGAAAGCTCCTCCATTACCGGCGCCACCATTCTGCATGGTCCGCACCATGGAGCCCAGAAATCTACCAGGACCATACCCTTCTTGTTCAGCACTTCACTTTCAAATGTTGCATCGCTTATCTCTCTCATCTGATTTCCCTCCTGCCATACGGCATAATCAATTAAATCAATCCCCAAATTTCAGGTATTTTATGGCTATATTATACCATGTAATTAAATTTTGTCAAATTTAATTTTGCATGTCCATACTTAGGCCTTCGCGTACTCAAGCTGAACCAGCCCTGATTCGTACCTGCTGCAGGATACAAGCTTCATCCCGGCTATAACGGATTCTTCGAGGTCCAGAAAAAGACGGATCCCTCGCCCTATCATAACAGGTATTATTGATATGACATAACGGTCAATCATGTCAATGTCCCTGAGGCTCTTTATTGTCAGCGCTCCTCCATCAATGAATATCCTTCTTCCCTCAGTACCATTAAGTTCATTGAATAGTTTCTCTGCATCATTGCAGCAGACGACGTCATCGTCATCCTTAAGGATTTCTTTGGTCAGTACATATACCCTCTTTCCAATATAAGGAGTTTCCGGACTCATTGAATTGACCTTCTCATACGTCTTCCTTCCAAGTACGACTGTATCAACAGACTTCAAGAACTCTCCATATCCATAGTCTTCACTCTCTGATGCCACCATGTCGAGCCAGGAAATATCGCCATCCTCCCTTGCTATGAAGCCATCCAGGCTCTGTGCGATATATACTACCGCCTCTCTTTTTTTCATGATTTTCACCTCAACATTTTGCATTATACTCCCAAGCATCCCACGCATCGATGTATCAGATATTTCCAACCAATTAACTTTTAATGACAAAAAACGGCAACCCTCATGGGTTACCGCAATGGTCCGTATTCAGTTGACCTTTTCAGCTCTTAGGATCCAGTTTGTCGTGGAGGTCTTGCAGGTCTGGAGTGTGATTACCTCTCCTCCGGAGGTTGATGTTATGTAGCTGAAGTATTTCTGCCCGTCATTTACACCAACAGCACTGTCAGTGACAATGAATTTTTTCGTGAGCCTGTAAGTGGTTGGCTTTCCAGATCCGTCAGTGACGACTATTGTGCTTCCGATGGCAAGGTTCCATATTCCCCTGAAAGCTCCGTCATTATGCCCGATGAAGTGAGTGTTGGCCCCATCCGTGCCGGACCATGGGGTTGCACCGCCCCAGGTTGAGATCACATTCCTGTTGGAATCGATGATGCTCTGACCTGATGACTTTCCGCCATTCTTATAAACCAGGGTTTTCCCGGCAATGTACATCCTGTATGGACTGTATGAGCTTCCTGCTGATGCGGAAGCCTTTGTCGCAGGAAGTATCTCAGTCTTCGAGAGATATGTTCCTGAAACATATCCTGTCTTTCCTCCATAAGATACCCTCGACCATCCGTTGCTCGCTACCCTCGTAACCTTAAGCCTGGTGCCTGCTGGTATGGATGCAAGCTTGCTGTATCCAGCTGAAGGACCTTTTCTAAGGTTAAGGGATGACTTTGTCCATCTGTAATATGACACGGTATTGTATGTCAGACCTGCATTGTAGGTTGCCGTGTCAGGAACCTCAGGATCCGTCTCCGCGACCGCAATCTCCCTTATCTCAGCTTTTCTTGCATCTTTTTTCCATGTCAGAAGCTCATCCAGGTTGTCTGTGGTACCAGACCAGTCAGCCTCGACCATCACTTGAGGACGTACTGTCATTGCAGCATCCCCCGCACCGGTGGACTTGACAGCTCCTGTCACTGGAATCATCGCCGCTCCTATTACACCTATTGCAATCACTTTGCCTATTTTCACAAAAATATTATCCATACCCATCCTATCCATCAGACAATAATCAACCACTGCTGCTGCATATTATAACTTTGTAATATGCATACGGAAGACTTCTGATAATTCACTTATTGTTATACAGACCCAATGTTAAATGCTAGACATTTTAACGTCAAATCACATGATTCTACAAAAAACTACACTACTGAATCCTTCAGAACGTGCAAATCAAACATTTCGTCATGTCCGCAAAAACATTTTCAGCTTTTTTGACAGAATCACACAGATTATCAGAGGACTTCAGCCTTAAAATTTAACCATTCAAGTGTCACGCGAATTTTGTCACCGAATATTTGTATAATTAGTCGAAATAATTTATCAGACAATTCATATAATTAAATTATCGTATTAGGATGTAAGTATATTTATTGATTACCGAACTATATTTTTGCGAATTCAAAATTAAAAGCGGCGGACCAACCGGTCTACCGCTCTAATATCCACTACTCTTGCCATTAATGATGACAACTTAGTCTCCCTATGCAATTTTATGGGCTTTCAGATCTCTTTTCTTCCTTCCAGCGCCTTTGACAATGTGACTTCATCAGCATATTCAAGGTCCCCGCCAACAGGCATTCCGGAAGCTATCCTAGTAACCTTCACTTCAAGCGGCTTCAGGACCCTTGAGATGTACATCGCCGTAGCTTCGCCTTCTATTGTAGGGTTTGTCGCTACGATGACTTCCTTGATGTTTCCAGACATCCTTCTGACGAGCTCCTTGATCCTGATATCCTCCGGCCCTCTGCCGGCCATGGGACTAATGGTGCCATGGAGCACATGATAGACTCCATTGAACTCCCTCACTCTTTCAAGGGACATTATATCCTTTGGCTGCTCGATGACGCATATGGTATCGTGGTCTCTGCTGGGATTGCTGCATATCGCACAGGGATCCTTGTCGGTAAAGTTACCGCAGGTAGAGCAGTATTTGATCGTCCCCCTTGCCTTGATAAGCGCCTCCGCAAATTCCCTTACCTCTTCCTGGGGAAGATTGAGAACATAAAGCGTTAGCCTTTGCGCTGTCTTGTAGCCTATACCGGGAAGCTTCGCGAATTCCTCGATAAGCTTCTCGATCGCGATTGGGTAAAAATCCATCAGTCACCTCAGCCTAGAACATTCCAGGCATGCCTCCGGTCAGTTTGCCCATTACCTTTTCCTTTTCTTCGTCGACCATCTGAAGCACATTGTTGACAGCTGCCAGTATCATGTCCTCAAGTGTTTCCACATCCTCTGGATCAACTGCCTCCGGCAGCAATTTGATTTCAGTGATTACCTTCTTGCCGTTCGCCTTTACTGAGCATGCCCCTCCGCCTATTGAAAACTCATACTCCTTTGTTTCAAGTTCCTTCTGGGCATCCTCTATCTGCTTCTGCATCTTCTGCGCCTGTTTGAGCAGCGCGTTCATATTTCCTCCACCCATTCCCGGGAATCCCTTCGCCATTTCAATACCTCCAAAATTTCATTCGATACATTATACTATAAATTTCTATTCATCTACAATCTCGACTCCAGTTCCCTGAAGTGACTCAGCGAGTGTAGCCTTACCAGTTTCCTCCGGATCTCGTTCCTTTTCACCCTCGACAGAGAACCTGAACTTCACCTTTTCACCAAGTATTGCCGTTGCAGTGTCCTCAAGGACATCCCTGTATTCCTTTTTCTCAAGCCTCTTCTTGTTGAAGGAGTATTCCTTTGCAAACCTGACTTCAATGACACCCCTGTCGCATTTCATTGGAGTTCCGACGATTACGGAAGCCTGGATTATCATCTGCCTTCTGGCCTTCAAAGCCTCCATGATTTCCTTCCAGCTTCTCTTGACCATATCAAGAGTAACCTTACAGTCATCATTGAAGATATCTTCGTTTATCCTCACAGCCTCCTTCATCACCTTCAGGTCTTCAGGACCCGACAGTTTCTGGCTTTTTGAAGCTCCCTGCTTTGGTTCAGGCTTCAATTCGGCTTTCACTGCAGGTTGCAGGTTGCCGCTCCTGATATAGTCTTCAAGCATGGATATCCTGCTGAGCATCGATTCCCTTGATGAATCAAGCTCTGTCTTGGTAAGGTTTATTATGGCAAGTTCAAGATATATCCTGGATTGCTTGCTGAACTTCGCCTGCTCCTCCGCTTCTTGCAGCAGTCTGATCGCTTTGGTGATGATCTCATTTCCTGCTAGGTCACCCTGGATCTTCAGAAGTTCGATGTCTTCCCTTGTCATGTCGATGACCTGTTCAGGATCAGGCATTATCTTGGCTACAAGTATATTCCTGAAATGAAGCACCAGGTCCTTTGTGAAGCTGTATGGGTCTTTTCCCCCATCCACAACCTCATCAAGTATCTGTATGGCATTCCTGACATCCTTCTTCAGGATGGCCTCGGAGATCCTGAACAGGTTCTCAGTTCCCGAAAGGCCCAGCATGTCCAGCACCTCATCATAGTCAAGCTTTCCCTCACCCATGCTTATCGCCTGGTCCATCATGCTGAGTGCATCCCTCATGGCTCCATCTGATACGCGGGCTATCAGCTCGAGACTCTTGTCTTCTGCATATATGCCCTTTCTGTCCGCAATAAGCCTTAGTCTTCTGCCGATTTCCTCATACCTGATGCGCTTGAAATCAAACCTCTGGCATCTCGAGAGAATAGTTACAGGAAGCTTCTGCGGATCTGTAGTCGCCAATATGAATACCACATGTGAAGGGGGCTCTTCAAGCGTCTTCAGGAATGCATTCACTGCTCCTGTGGACAGCATATGTACCTCATCCAATATGTATACCTTGTATTTTCCTTCATGCGGCGGGTACTGCACCTCATCCACAAGCTCCCTTATGTCATCGACCTTGTTATTGGTCGCAGCATCCTGCTCGATGACATCAAGCGAAAGGCCAGAGTCAATCTTCCTGCACATGTGGCAGACGTTGCAGGGCTCTCCGTCCTTCAGGTCAATGCAATTCAGGGCCTTTGCCATTATCTTGGCGCAGGTTGTCTTTCCTGTTCCCCTCGTTCCGCTGAAGAGATATGCATGTCCTATCCTGCCAGCCTTGATCTCATTGATCAGTGTAGTTGTTATATGTTCCTGTCCTATAACATCGCTGAAGACCTTCGGTCTCCATTCCCTGTACAGCGCCGTGTATGCCATGGATTCACCTTCCATTCGTCCCTATTACTTGGTCAACCTATATTATACTATATTTTTCAGCAGTTTATCCCGTACTTGAGCCAATTCAGTTCAAACCTCGATTGTCGAAGAATATCGCACAGGAACGCCCCGCTGTCGAAGATTGATGAACGAAACATCGCAGAACCCCTTCATTTCCAAGCCTTTCTTCACACTAATTTCACAAGTGGGGTTTATCATTAAGTTACCAAATTAACGAAAGAGAGATGATCATATGAAGAAGATAGCCGGAGCAGTGCTCCTGGCGCTCCTTGCCTTTGGAGCGACAATGTCACTTAACACTATCGAAGCGTATGCAAAAACGGTTAAGAATGAGAACAGGCCTGTAAAGGTGATGAAGCAGGAAGAGAAGACGCCTGCGAAGGCAGCCCCCGCAATCGCAAATGAGTACATAAGGGAAGCAGGAATCGAAAAGCTCAGGGATGCCGGCAACATAATCGCTGCGGTATCTGAAGCAATGGGTGAAGACTCATCGTTCAACGGAGTCCTTAAGGCAGACGTTGAGGCATACAAGGCTGCAGTCATGGCATTCGTTGACGAATATGTCGCTGCACACCCTGAAGCAGTAAAGACCGAAGATGCTGAAGAGGCTGAGGAAGCCCCTGAAGCAATCGAGGAAGAGGAAGCTGAAGTCAAGGATGCTCCAGCAGTCGCCAACATGGCACTCAGGAAAACCGGTATCAAGAGACTCACCGAGAAGGGAAATGTCATTGCAGCCATATCAAACGAAATGGCTGAAGACGGAACCTTCATGGGTATCTCAAATACCTTGGTTACAGCATACAAGGATGCTGTGATGCAATTCATCAGCACATTCGGTATAGTCCTTCCGTCAGCAATGACAATAATTGCAAGCCTATAAGAAAATACCAATGCCGGACAGATCAGTCTGCCCGGCATTGGTATTTTCATCTGTATACTATTGCACCCTTGTTCTGAAGGTTCAGGATCCTCACGTCAGAATCTATACCTGCGCTTCTGAATCCCTCTTCCATCGCTGACCTTACCGATTCCGAGCTATGTTCGTCAGCGAACGCGATTACCGTAGGACCAGCACCGCTGAGGGCAGCTGAGAACGCCCCTGCGCCTAGAGCCTTTCTCTTGACCTCCTCGAGACCTGGTACCAGCGGTATCCTGTAAGGTTCGTGAAGCCTGTCGTTCATGGCCTTCCTTAGAAGGCTATAGTCCTTCATGAGCAGGGAATATACGAGGAGTGACGCATTTCCGATGTTGAAGATGGCATCCTCCCTGCTTACTGTCCTCGGAAGTATCGCCCTCGATTTTTCCGTAGGAAGCTCGAACTCAGGGATTGCAACCACAGCAAGAAGCTTGTCGTCAACATCGACCTTCCTGTAGATGATCTCCTTGCCTTCCATCCTGCTGAGGACAAAGCCTCCGAAAAGAGCAGGAGCGACATTGTCAGGATGACCCTCGACTTCAGTGGCCATCTTAAGGAGCTCATAGTCCGAAATATTTGCAGCGGATATCTCCCTTGCAGCCAACAGCCCGGCAATAATTGCTGAAGCACTGCTTCCAAGCCCCCTAGAAAGGGGTATACCGTTGATTATCCTTACAGACAGCCCTTTAGGTTCGTATTCCACTGAATCAAACAGTTTTTTTGCACACTTGTATATAAGATTGTCTTCCGAATTCGAGAGCTCTTCACTGCCCTCACCCTCTGATATTATCCTTATCCCTTCTCCGCCTGCTTCCATGATTACTTCCGTATACATGTCAAGTGCCAGTCCCATAGTGTCGAAACCCGGCCCCAGGTTTGCAGTCGTAGCTGGTACGATCACCCTTACCATTCCTACCTCCATGCGAAGCCTTAAAAGATTCCAAAGCTCCGCTAAAATATCTTACTTCCTTATCTATAAACCTGTGACAGGCAACTTATCTCTTTCCTTCTTCAACCCTGATGACGCTTGTCACCTTCTCAACAACATCAAGCTTTTCGATAGCCGCAAGTGAGTCCCTGACATTCTTCTCCTGGACCTTATGGGTTACAAGGACTATCTCAGCGACCCCGCTGTCATCCCTGTACTGCTGCCTTACCAGGGCGATGCTCACTCCGTGGTCGCCGAATACAGTGGCGATCTTTGCGAATACACCTGGTATGTCCTTTACCTTCATCCTGGTATAGAATGCGGTGTCAACCTCAGAAATGTCCTTGATCTCCTTCCTCTTCACTATCTTCCTGTAGCTTGAGCCCATGGTGTCGTTGATGAAGTCCCTGGTGGCCTTCATAAGGTCACCAATGACCGCGCTAGCTGTAGGAAGCTCTCCTGCACCTCGCCCGTAGAACATGGTCTCGCCTACGGCGTTGCCTTCAACGAAGATGGCATTGAAGACATCATTTACAGCTGCCAGAGGATGGTCCTTTGATATGAAGACAGGATGGACCCTCGCTTCAGCCTTGTCGTCAACATTCATGCCTATTCCAAGCAGCTTAACAATATAGCCAAGCTCATCAGCGTACTTTATGTCGTCCTTGGTTATTTTAGTTATACCCTCGACGTAAACATCATTGAAGGTTATCTTCGTATCGAAGGCTATAGTGCCAAGGATCGCTATCTTCCTCGCGGCATCCAATCCCTCTACATCTGCTGTTGGGTCACTTTCAGCATAACCGAGTGCCACGGCATCCTTCAATACTTCCTCGTAACTCTTACCCTCTTTGGTCATCTTGGTAAGAATATAGTTTGTTGTTCCGTTTATTATTCCCATTATCTTCCTGATCTTGTTTCCAGCCAGATCTTCCTTCAGTGTCCCTATTATCGGAATGCCTCCGGCAACTGAAGCCTCAAAATACAGGTCCCTGCCATTCAGATGGGCAAGCTCAGAAAGTTCCTCCTCATGAAGTGCGATGAGGTCCTTGTTTGCAGTTATCACCTGCTTCTTTGCTGAAAGAGCCCTTTTGATGTAGTCCATGGCCAGTTCAACGCTTCCCATGACCTCGATCACTATGTCGATATCATCATTCTCGAGGATATCACCCGGGTCAAACGTGATGAGCTCTGAAGGTATTTCCGGATCCCTCTCCTTATCCTTGTTCCTTACAAGGATCTTCTCGACCCTGATTTCCTTGCCGACTTTTTTTGTGATGATGTCCTTGTTCTCCTGGAGCATCTTGTACACTCCGGTTCCCACAGTACCCAGTCCTACCAGGCCTACTCTTACATGATCCATGTTACACTCCCCATCCCGCAGGGCCATGAAGAAGCAGGCAGCAAAAGGTATCACCTTGCGCTGCCTGTACCATGTCCACACGTTTCATCAATTCTAATTATCGCTTTATACGTGGAACCGAAGGTCTTCCGACTCTCCGATTTTTTTAATTATATCAGATGTGTGCGTAATTGCAAGTCACTTGTCCACGAAAACAGACCTCAGGACCTCTTGTCCAGCCAGCTGATCGCCTCGCCTATGACCTCATCCTTTTCAACCTCGTTGAATATCTCATGGTAAAGCTTCGAGTATATCTTGAGGCTCTTGTCGCTTGAAGCTGCCTCACCAAAAAACTCCCTGGAATCAGAATTGGATACCAATCCATCTTCACTGCCATGCATCAGGAATACAGGGTCTGTGAAGCTTCCGGGATTTCCCTTCAGGTATTCGATCCCCTTGAAGATCGTATAGAACATGCCTGCAGATATCTGCTTCTCTACAAGAGGGTCATCCTGGTACGCGGCTACCACTGCCGGGTCGCTGCATACTCCAGCACCAAGCTCATTGGGGAAATATGTGTCCGCTGGAAGATCCAGAGGTAAGGCAGAACCAGCTCCCGCATTGTTCCGTGTAAGCGCACCTGAAAGTACATATCCATCAGCCTTCCCCGGATAATGGCTTCCAAACAGTGCGGATGCATATCCTCCCATGCTGTGCCCTATGACAAATACCTTTGCTGACGGATTCTCTGACTTCACAAGCTCGAACACCGCATTGACATCCTCGAATATCTCATTGTAGGCACCATAAAATACACGTTTGCCCTCAGACCTGCCATGTCCTCTGTGGTCGAACCTGTAGACAGAATACCCTCCGCTGTTAAGCTTCTCCGTGAGATAATCGTATCTTCCCAGGTGCTCGCAGAGTCCATGTACGATCAGCACCACAGCCTTCCTGAGCATGACCTCGTCCTTTCTTACAAAAAGACCCGTACCGTCAAACGACTTGAACATTCTCTCCTTCATGTTACCCTCCTTGTAATCCAAGAAATCTAAACGTTTCCAACAGCTATATTATATCATCACTTCAAGCTGCATGGATATGCCTGCAGACAGGAATCAGGGAAGGTTATACTCATAATTGCATCCTGCTTGAAATGATACTACAATTGAAGTGAATATTTCCTGAAAGGCGGTCGCTCAATGAAGAAAATCCTGGGATCAGTTCTTTCCCTCGCCCTCGGCCTGCTATTCGGCTTCTTCGGGGTCATGAACTCGGTTTTTTCCGATGGACCCATGGATGAAAGGCTTGTGATCATTGCGGTCATACTCGCAATATTCGGACTTCTCGGCTTGCTGCTTGGTTTCTTCTTTTCCGAAATCCATATCACCGCAGCGATACTTCTGGTCGTCCCCGGCATTGTGTTCCTGACCCTGTTCCTTTTCTCTGAGCTTTATCTGCTGATCCTTCTTTATATGGTGCTTCTTGTACTTATATCCTTCGTTTCCGTGAAGCTCGGACACCATATTCATGGCAGGACCAGGAAGTATCACTGATCTGTTACCGCTGCTAATGTTATGCAATCCTGAAAACAGAGGAAATAAAAAAACCACCCGCAATGGCATACACCATCATGGGTGGACATATACAGTTAAACCGTGCACCTTTCTCCGACAGAAAGGTTCCAGGCGTTACCCTAGCAGTAAACTCAGAACAGGTTTACCACGGCACACGCACAAACTACTTATCGCTGCTACCTTCCGGTCCTGACGAGGTTCATAGCCGTACATTGCGTGGGACCAATCCATCAACGTTACTTTCATGGGTCAGGCCCTGAAGCCTTGGGCCTCGGAAAGGAATTCAACCCTGCTGTAGCGGATTGCAGGTTACAGGGCACCGCTGGTTCCCCATCTAGCACGGAATGGCGGAGAGGATGGGATTTGAACCCATGATTGAGTTTCCCCAATACACACTTTCCAGGCGTGCGCCTTCGACCACTCGGCCACCTCTCCAGATCAAATCAACACACTTAAGTTACTGAAAACATACATGCGTTAACAACATTGTAATTATAATGGATAGTTTTTTTCACGTCAATAGTTTTTTGAACCTCTTCTTCCATTGAAAACCCATGTCCAGTCCAATTGGCTTTCAATGTTGAAATCGGAATCAATCGGGTGATTTCAGGAATTCTTTGCGAAAATATGCTAAAATCATGACAAAAACACTATTTCAATAAACTGACAACCTTGGGGGTACCTATGAGCGAATACCTTTCAATTAGTGATATGGCGGAGCTTCATAACATAACACGTCAGACGCTGATCTATTATGACAAGATAGGTCTTTTCAAGCCTGACCACACTGAAAGCAACGGGTACAGGGCATATGACACTCTTCAGATCCCTGTTCTTCGTGAAATCTGTTACCTGAAGAACGTCGGCATACCCCTTGAGGAGATCAGGAAGCATATTGGAAGCAGGAGCCTGGATTCAGCGGCAAGCCTCCTCAAAAGCCAGAAGGAAGCACTGGACAGGGAGATAGCCAGACTTACCCTTACCAGGGAGTTCATCAGCCACAGGCTTGATTTCTACAGCAACATGAGCAGGTATAAGGAAGAACTGGATAATCCCGAGATCATTGAGTTTCCAGAGAGATATGCCGTTTTCGTACCCTTTGAAAATCCCATATGCAGGGAGGAACTCCATAAGACCCTGATGAAGGCGTGGAAGATCCTGTGGAAGCATGACATGCTTTCCTCTGACGGATTCGGAACGATGATCAGGCGGGACTGCATAAACGATGGGGACTGGTTCAGGGGAGCTGGAGTGATCGCATTCCTTCCTTATTACAAGGAAGAGATCGACAGCAAAATCATAATTGAACCCGGTAAATACGTCTGCATGAACAAGAACGCCATGCCTTATGAGACGGAGCCCCTGACAAGGCTACTCGGACATATCAATGAAAAAGGATATGAGATGTGTGGGGATATCCTTGACCTTTGCCTTCTCGACACGACATTCTATGGGGCAGACAGGAATGTAGACTACTGCCAGCTGCAGATAAGGATAAGATGATTCATGCTGCCACTTGAATTTTAAGCGGTAGCATTTCCTTTTTCAGATTAACTTACCGGAACCCCTTGACTGTATTGCTGAAATACACCTTAGACTGGATTCAAACATAAATAGTAAGAGGTGTAAAACATGTCAAACGAAAAGACAGCAGTCAATGACCTGCGTTCAGCGCTTGAACTGCTTAGAACAGTACCAGGACAGCTTATTGAAACTGATGTTCCGGTAGACCCAAATGCCGAGCTTGCAGGTGTATACAGGTACATCGGTGCCGGCGGCACAGTCATGAGGCCTACAAGGATAGGCCCTGCAATGTTATTCAACAATGTCATCGGCCATGAGGATTCAAGGACCCTTATCGGCCTTCTGTCCAGCAGGGAAAGAGTCGGCTTGATGCTGGGCTGCAAGCCTGAAAGGCTAGGATTCCTCCTTAACGACGCGGTGAAAAAGCCAATCGACCCTATGGTCGTTCCGAATGCTTCTGCGCCATGCCAGGAAGTAGTCCACTACTCCAATGAGGAGGGCTTCGACATAAGGAAGCTTATACCAGCTCCTACCAACACCCCAGAAGATGCAGGCCCTTACATAACCATGGGCATGTGCTATGCATCGGATCCGGAGACCGGGGAATCCGATGTTACTATCCATAGGCTTTGCCTGCAGTCCAAGGATGAGATCTCAATGTATTTCGTACCTGGCGCAAGGCATCTTGAAGTTTTCAGGCAGAAGGCAGAGAAGCTTTCACAGCCGCTTCCGATCTCGATCAGCATCGGAGTTGACCCTGCAATAGAAATCGCAGCCTGCTTCGAGCCACCCACGACACCAATAGGCTTCGACGAGCTAAGTATAGCAGGAGCCATAAGAGGCAGGGCGGTAGAGCTCGTAAAGTGCGTGACGGTAAACGGGAGAGCCATAGCAAATGCCGAGTATGTCGTTGAGGGAGAGCTTCTTCCAGGCATACGGGTTGAAGAGGACCAGAATACCGGAACCGGCAAGGCAATGCCGGAATTCCCAGGATATACAGGCGGAGCCAACAAATCACTTCCGATAATCAAGGTCAAGGCTGTTACACACAGGACCAATCCGATAATGCAGACTGTCATAGGACCAAGCGAAGAACATGTCAGCATGGCAGGAATACCCACAGAAGCAAGCATCCTCCAGATGGTGGAGAAGGCGATGCCCGGCAGGCTCCTTAACGTTTATGCCCACTCGTCAGGCGGCGGCAAGTACATGGCAGTTATGCAGTTCAAGAAGAGCCAGCCAAGCGACGAAGGACGCCAGGGTCAGGCTGCGCTCCTTGCCTTTTCAGCATTTTCAGAGCTGAAGCATGTGATCCTCGTTGACGAGGATGTCGACATATTCGATTCAAACGATGTGCTTTGGGCACTCAACACAAGGTACCAGGGCAATGTGGACACGACCTTCATCCCTGGTGTCAGGTGCCATCCCCTGGATCCTTCACAGAGCCCGGAATACAGCCCTCTGATCAAGGACAAGGGAATCTCCTGCAAGACCATATTCGACTGTACAGTGCCTTACGCCCTCAAGGACAATTTCCAGAGATCGCAATTTCTGGAGGTAGACCCGACAAGATGGGTTCCTGACTACAAATAAGCAATACAAGGCAAAAATAGAGACAGGCAGATGGCCAGAAGCCAATGCCTGTCTCTTAGATTTCCATTGCTATTTTATGACTATGAGAAGCTCTCCGGATTTTACCTGCTGTCCGACTGATACGTTGACTGAAGCTATGGCGCCTGCCTTCGGGCTTGTTATCCTGGTCTCCATCTTCATGGCCTCGACTACGATAATAGCCTGGTTTTCAGCGACCTGCTCGCCTTCCTTTACCAGTACTGAGATCACCGTTCCAGGTATTGGCGACCCGATCTCGTTTATGTTGTCAGGGTCAGCCATCTCTACAGCTGTAAAATCACCGTTCTTGGAATCCCTCATCGTGCTGTTCTTGTCCTTGATCTTTATCTCACGCCTGTTCCTGTTCACCTCGAACACAAGAGTCCTGTTCCCCTCCTGGTCAGGCTTTCCTATGGTAAGGAGCTTGATCATGAGAGTCTTTCCTTCAGCAACCTCAGCCTCGATGGTCTCACCTTCGGAAAGTCCGTGGAAGAAAACATCGCTTCCCAGCCTTCCCAGGTCTCCATACTGGGACCTGAACTTCAGGTAGCCTTCAAACACCTCAGGATACAGTGCGTAGCTCAGGATATCCTTCATGGTCGGTTCGATCCTGTACTTTGTCGAAAGCTTTTCGCTGATGGCATCGAAGTCAAGCGGTGCAAGCAGCTCACCCGGCCTGCAGGTTATCGGTTCCTCCCCCTTTAGGACAAGC
This sequence comes from Youngiibacter fragilis 232.1, assembly GCF_000495435.3. GTDB lineage: Bacteria > Bacillota > Clostridia > Clostridiales > Clostridiaceae > Youngiibacter > Youngiibacter fragilis. The sequence continues at coordinate 22,553 of NZ_AXUN02000215.1, forward strand.
TTCTGGAGCCTTTCAGGGAACCCTCCCTTTGGTTGGCCCATCATACCCTTGAAGTATGAAACCACGGAGTCAGGGAATGCCATGTTTGCTGCCTTATCATAGATGTTTTCAGGAGTCAGGCCGTTTTGCACCATGAATATTGCAAAGTCGCCGACTGCCTTCGAGGAAGGTGTAACCTTGACTATGTCACCGAGCATGTCGTTGACAGTCTTGAACATCTCCTTGATGTCAGTGAACTTGTGGCCTAAGCCAAAGCTTTCAACCTGAGGCTTCAGGTTCGAGTACTGGCCTCCCGGAATCTCGTACTTGTAGATCTCAGCAGACCCTGACTTCAGGCCTGACTCATACTTTCCATATACAGGCCTTACCGCCTCCCAGTAATCGGATATCTTCTGGATGCCCTTAAGGTCGATTCCCGTATCCCTCTGTGTGTTCTTCAGCGCAGCAGCTACAGAGTTCAACGCTGGCTGGCTTGTAAGTCCTGACATGCTGTTGAACGCGGTATCGACTATATCCACTCCAGCCTCAACAGCCATGAGGACTGTAGCCACTCCGTTTCCTGTGGTGTCATGTGTATGGAGGTGTATTGGAATCCCAATCTCATTCTTGAGCTCAGTGACGAGCTTGAATGCAGCATGTGGCTTGAGAAGCGCCGACATATCCTTTATTGCGAGTATGTGTGCCCCTGCCTTCTCGATGTCCTTTGCAAGGTCGATATAGTATTTCAGGTTGTACTTTTCCTTCCTGCTGTCAAGGATGTCGCCAGTGTAGCATATGGCAGCCTCTGCCACCTTGCCGTTCTTCACCACCTCATCTATTGACAGCTGCATTCCCCTCAGCTCGTTCAGTGAGTCGAATATCCTGAATACATCCACGCCAGACTTTGCAGACTCCTTTATGAAGGCCTTGATGACATTGTCAGGGTAGTTCTTGTATCCAACTGCATTCGCGCCTCTAAGGAGCATCTGGAACAGCACGTTCGGTATCCTTCTTCTCAGCTCCTCGAGCCTTGCCCATGGAGATTCGTTCAGGAACCTGTAGGCTACGTCGAAGGTCGCACCTCCCCACATCTCAATGGAGAACAGGTCCTTTCCATAAACAGAGACCGCATTCGCGACCTTTATCATATCCTTGGTCCTTACCCTTGTTGCCATCAGCGACTGATGTGCGTCTCGCATCGTAGTGTCTGTAAGCAGTACCCTGTCCTGCTCCTTTATCCACTTAACGAGACCCTCAGGTCCTCTGGTATCAAGGATCTGCTTTGTGCCTCTCAGGTCTTCGGCACGCACATATTCAACCTTCGGAACCTTGGGCACGTCATATGCCTTCTTCACGCCCATTGTCTCATTGACGACTATGTTGCCTATGAACCTCAGGACCTTGCCTTCCTCGTCTCCTCTTGTCGCAGATGAGATCAGGTCAGGATTTTCTTCGATGAAGCCCGTATGGCATTCACCGGCAAGGAAAACAGGATGGTTGAGCACGTTAATGAGGAAGTCGACATTAGTCTTGACTCCCGTGATATGCATCTCTGTTATTGACCTTACTGATTTTCTGATCGCATCCTGGAAGTTCCTTGACCAGGAAATGTTCTTGACCAGGAGGCTGTCATAATACGGGCTGATCTCAGCACCGGTGAATCCGTTGCCTCCATCAAGCCTTATTCCAAATCCGGAACCAGTCCTGTAGGATTCGATCTTTCCGGTGTCAGGAGCGAAGTTCAGGGATGGGTCCTCAGTGGTTATCCTGCACTGGATCGAGTATCCGTTTAGCTTCACGTCAGACTGAGACTTTATGTTGATCTCAGGGGAATCAAGGGCAAAGCCCTCCGCAATAAGTATCTGAGCCTGGACTATGTCGATGCCAGTAACCATCTCTGTGACAGTATGCTCAACCTGTATCCTTGGGTTCATCTCAATGAAGTAATGATTTCCTGCACTATCCACAAGGAACTCGAGTGTTCCGGCGCTCCTGTACTTGACGGCGCCTGCAAGCTTCAGCGCATCCTCATATATCCTGTCCCTTGTCTCCTGAGGTACCGAGAAGGCAGGCGTGAATTCCACAACCTTCTGGTGTCTTCTCTGTATTGAACAGTCCCTCTCAAACATGTGGACAATATTGCCGTACTTGTCTCCCAGAACCTGTACCTCAATGTGCTTCGGCTTCTCAAGGTACTTCTCCATGAATATATGGTCTATACCGAAAGCCTTCCTTGCTTCATTCTTGGCGCTTGTGAAGGCATTCTGAAGCTCGGACTCCTTCCAGACTATCCTCATTCCTCGACCGCCACCGCCAGCGGCAGCCTTAAGCATCAGCGGATATCCTATTTCACCGGCATGCAGCGCCGCTTCCTCTACCGACTTGACATCCTTCTCGTAGCCTGGGATGGTAGCGACTCCAACCTTCCTGGCAACGATTTTTGACTTTATCTTGTCTCCGAGACTGTCCATCATCTCCCATGTCGGACCGATGAACTCGATTCCCTCCTCTGCGCATCTCTTCGCAAATTCAGGATTTTCAGATAGGAAGCCATACCCTGGATGGATGGCATCTACACCCTTCTTCAGCGCAAGGCTGATTATCTCCTCGATGTTAAGGTACGCATCCACAGGCCCCTTTCCTTCTCCTATCAGATAGGATTCATCAGCCTTCGTCCTGAACAGTGAATATTTGTCCTCATTTGAATAGATTGCAACTGTCCTTATCCCCAGCTCGCTGCATGCCCTAAATACCCTTATCGCGATTTCTCCGCGATTTGCAACCAGGACCCTTTTGAATTTGCTCATGTCTTTTCCTCCCCAAAATATCTGAAATAAATGAAGTTTCATTTTTTCAATCCTGCATTTTTAAAAAAACAGGATGGTATTTTCCAAATTACCATGGAATCATTTCAAAATTATACTTCATCCATGCCATTATTTCAATAACTCATACAAGTCTCACCAAATTTTTTCTTCAATACAAGTCATTTCATCCGGTATTATCCGAACAATGATATGCTTTCTGAGAAATATATTTCGCATGCAATGTCAAGTTGCAAAATCCGTTAATTGGCGCTCAATTTTGACTATTAGCCGCAAAATGGCTATTACCGGTTGTTCATAGGGCTGCAACAAAAAGGATACCCCCCGTTTACAAGTAACTTGCCGCTTAATTGCTATAATCTAATCACAGGGATAGCAGCAATGCTATGAATCGAAGAAAACTCAGAAAGGAGGACGTCCATATGAAATGGAGAGACAGGTCAGGGAGCGGCAATGTCAGAAGAAGCAGCGGCGGGGGATCCGGCGGCAGGGTCGCAGCCGGCGGAGGGATCGGCATTATCCTTCTTCTTATCATCACGCTTCTTGGAGGCGGTGACCTGGGGTCACTGTTCCAGAACTCGGCTGTAGATCCAGGCACAAACCAGTCTGTAGAATGGACTGCTGAGGAAGAGGACATGGCGGATTTCTTCTCGGTCATCCTCAAAGATACCGAGGTTGTCTGGGGAGACGTATTCAAAGCCAGCGGAAGGCAATATGTCGAGCCAAAGATGGTCATATACTCAGGCAGCATACAGTCGGCCTGCGGTGTAGCAGGTGGGTCTTCCGGACCGTTCTATTGCCCGACAGACCAGACGATATACATGGACCTTACCTTCTACAAGGAGCTACGGACCAAGTACAAGGCGCCCGGTGATTTCGCCATGGCATACGTAATAGCCCACGAGGTGGGACACCATATACAGAACCTTACAGGGATACTCGACGAGATGGAAAGGATCAGACAACAGGTAAGCAAGACCGAATATAACGAGTACTCGGTGAGGCTCGAGCTGCAGGCTGACTACCTTGCGGGAGTCTGGGCCAACCATGTCCAGGGCAAGGGTTACCTTGAGGAGGGTGACATCGAGGAAGCCCTCACGGCAGCGAACGCAATAGGTGACGATACCCTTCAGAAGCAGTCCATGGGCTACACGGTACCTGACAGCTTCACCCACGGCACATCGGAGCAGCGGGTGAACTGGTTCTACAAGGGATACAAGCTTGGTGACCTGTCCGGATCGGACACATTCGGAACAGATGACCTGTAACATTTCAGCAAGGATTTAGTGACCTATTTCCTCAACAGTGGTATCATATCCAGTGTAGAACAATTTAAAGGAGCATCTGATGGATACAATGACACTCATACGGAACCTGCTTCTCATCGGAGTACTAATGGGGGTAGGCTTCTCAGGCCTTGCTTTCTGGAAGCTCTATGAGCAGAGGCCCGCAAACAGGAAGAACGTGAACATACTTAAAATGTCCAATCCGAAGCAGCTTAGGCATTTCGGTATAGTCTCGCTGGCTGCAACACTTGTGCTTATCGTCATAGTGATGCTTATCTGGTAGGACTGCAGAAAATCAAGGAGGTCTTATCCAAGTAAGGCCTCCTTTCACATTTCAAATATCCTCCAGACCAGCCGGTAATTATTGAACCTGAATAGAATAAAGGGGATGATATCATTGGGAACCAACGAAATCCTTGGCGGTGGAGGCTTCCATCACGTTTCGATCAACGCATATGACCTTAACAGATCCGTGTCCTTCTACACTGACGTGCTCGGTTTCAGGAAAGTCATGGAGTTCAACTCTGGTAACAGGTCCTGCATCATGCTCGATTCAGGGGATGGTGCATGCCTTGAGCTTTTTTCAGGAGGTACCCCTGATGAGAAGGCAGGCTGGTCAGAGCTTCATATCGCTCTCCGAACTGCTGACACAAGAGCAGTACTCGAAAGGGTAAGGGCTTCTGGAATGAAAATAACCATGGAGCCTGAAGACATGGTTCTTCCAGGCGATCCTCCGAAGCCGATAACGATTGCCTTCTTCAAGGGGCCTGACGGTGAACTGGTTGAGCTTTTCCAGGAAAGATGAGAGAGGGCAGGAAGCAAAACTTCCTGCCCTAATTCATCTTATCTCAATTATGTCGTATTCCTGCTCCAGAAGGTCTATCCTCAGTATCCTGTTCCTCAGGAGACTTCCTCTTCCTATGATTACCTTAAGGACTTCACCCGCCTCTATTGAGGCGACAAGGGCAGGCGTGAAGGACGGATTGCCCAGCTGCTTCTCTATTCCCTTGCTCGTTCCGGCATTTTCAGGATAAAGCAGACTTAAGGTGTCATCTCCGGGGAGGATCGTCGAAACCTGTCCATACCAGCCTGCGATGGCTCCATGGATGAGTGGTATCTCTTCCCTTTTGCAGGCTTCCTGAAGCATGAGCCTCGTCCCGATGCTGTCCAGGGCATCAACTACGACGTCATGGCCACGGACAATTCCACCGGCATTTTCTTCATCCAGGAAGACATTCAAAGGATAGACAGCAACGTCAGGATTGATGAGGTTCACCCTCGCTTCTGCCGCTCCGGCCTTGCCGGTCCCTATGTTTCCAGGATATGAGAGGAGCTGCCTGTTAAGGTTGGTCTCATCGAACACATCGCCGTCCACAGCTGTTATCTTCCCGATGCCAAGCCTTGCCAGAAGCTCGATGATATAACCTCCGAGACCTCCGCATCCGATCACGCAGACGCTGCTTGACCTGACCTTTTCCATCTCCTCAAGTGAAAGCATACCTATGTTGCGCTCATATCTCCTGACCATAATATCCCCTTTCGGCTATTCTGCCAGGAGGCTGATTTCATCACCGGGCCTTATCACACCGTTTCGAAGTATCTTTGCGAATATGCCTTCACGAGGCATTATGCAGTCCCCAACCATCTTCATTATCTGGCAGCCCCTGTGGCACTCCTTGCCAATCTGGGTAACCTCCATGAGGACCTCACCTATCTCCAGCCTGGTGCCTACAGGGAGAGTGAAGAGCTCAATACCTTCAGTCGTCAGATTTTCCGCGAACTTTCCTGATGTCAGCTCAAGTATCCCCTTTGCGCTCATCTTATCAATGCTTTCCTGTGCCAAAAGGCTTACCTGCCTGTGCCAGTTTCCGCTGTGGGCATCACCCTTCATTCCAAGGTCAATTTCAAATTCCCCCATCTCAACCGGAGTCTTGATTACTCCCTTCCTGTCGCTTATGTTTACCGCTACTACCCTTGCCATCTGTCTTCCCCCTGCCTTTCAAAAGTACCGGATTTTCCGCCGGTTTTCCTAAGGACCTTGATGTCCTCTATTATCATGTTCTTGTCAACTGCCTTGCACATGTCAAATACCGTAAGGCATGCGACTGAAGCTGCAGTAAGGGCTTCCATTTCCACTCCGGTCTTCCAGACGCACCTGACAGTCGCCCTTATCTCTATGGAGCATCTCTCCAAATCCGGATAAAGCTCAACAGTGACTCCATCCAGAGGCAGGTTATGGCACATTGGTATCAGTCTGTATGTATCCTTCGCCGCCATTATTCCGGCTATCCTTGCAGTCGACAGCACATCCCCTTTAGGAAGCCCGTTGCTTACAATGAGGTCAAGTGTCTTCCTGTCCATGAGTACCCTTCCTGAAGCTGTTGCCTCCCTTACGGTATGCTCCTTTCCGGAAACATCAACCATCCTTGCATTGCCCTTTTCATCTATATGGCTCAGTTCCATTGTCAGCCTCCTATCATGCTCATTTTTCTTGATGATGAGAAGCCTTCCTCGAAATTGTGGCCCCTTGGCTTGCTGTATATTATCTCCTCGATCTTTTCATCGAATTCCTCTATCGGCATATCAAGGAATCCCCTGATGTCGATTTCCCCGTTGTGGCCAAGGCACGGCCTTATCTTACCATCAGATGTGAGCCTTATCCTGTTGCAGTCTCCGCAGAACTTGTGGCTCATGGGAGATATGAATCCAACCTTTCCAAGGTATCCGTCAATGCCGTAATAGGTTGCCGGGGCGCCCTTGTCTGTTTTCTTAAGGAATTTGAGGTACGGCCTTGCCTCTATGACCTCATCGCTGTACATGATCTTGTCCTTGTTCTTTTCGCCGTAGAAGCCTATCGGCATTAGCTCTATGAACCTTACCTCTATTGGCTTGTCCTTGGCAAGGGCTATCAGGTCATCTATCTCATCATCGTTGATGTCCTTGATCAGCACGGTGTTCAGCTTTACAGGTATAAGACCGAGCTCAAGGGCCTTGTCAATCCCCCTGAGGGTCCTTGTGATGTCCCCTCCCCCGGTAATATAGCTGAACTTGTCTGCCTTCAGCGTATCGAGGCTTATGTTAAGCCTGTTCAGCCCTGCAGCCTTAAGCTTTTCAGCCATGGTGTCCAGGTTTATCCCATTTGTAGTCATGGAAATATCCTCGATTCCCGGAACCTTTGCGATCCGCTCTATGATTTCACAGACATCAGGCCTTACGAGGGGCTCTCCTCCTGTTATCCTTATCTTCCTTATGCCGATCTTCGCCATCGCCTTAACTATCTTCTCGATCTCTACAGGTGACAGGTAGTTTGCACCCTTGTCGCAAAGAAGCTTCCCGTCAGGATTGCAGTATATGCACTTCAGGTTGCAGTTCTCCGTTACAGATATCCTCAAGTATTCTATAGATCTCCCGTACTGGTCTATCATTCTATTTCCCCCTTCAAAGGATGGTCCCGCATCCTTCGGTGCTGTAGCCTCCAAGCTCCATAAGCTTATCCCTGAATTCCCCGGACTTGATTATACCAAGGAAGTCACGTATTATTGGTGAATCCATGTATTCTGCAGGAGCTATGAAGTCATACTCCTCATCGCATATCGGTATGAAGTCCAGCCCGTAGATCTTTGCCGCAGAAAAAATACCCATTCCGCAGTCCGCGCTTCCTGTCGCAACCTGGATGGCTACAGACATGTGCGTAAGCTCCTCCCTGTCATAGCCATAGATGCTATCCCTGTCAATTGTGCCGTTCTTTAATAGGTAATCAAGAAGTATCCTTGTACCTGACCCCTTCTGCCTGTTCACGTACCTGAGTCCGTCCCTAGACAGGTCCTCCACTCCCTTCAACCCGAGTGGATTACCCTTTGCTATCATGAGGCCCTGGCTTCTTTTGACTCCTTTTATCCTTACGATATCCTGTCCCTTCAGGTACTTTTCGATATATGCCCTGTTGTATTCTCCGGTCTCCTCATCGAGAAGGTGGATTCCTGCCACATGCGCCTCACCGCGCTTTATCGCCATTATTCCACCCATGCTGCCTACATGGGATGAGCTTACATACCTCTCGGGATTCCTTTTCCTCATGAGGTCGTATGCCACATCTATGAGAGGGTCATGGCTTCCCGTCATGACAAGCGTATTCTCGATCTCCTTCTCCGTCTTCAGAAGCTCAAGCTCGATCTCCTCCGAAGCCTCGATGCCCTCGGTGTTCATCGGTACTGTAAACAGGGCATCCGCCTTCACGAAGGATGAGACAACTCCCGCACCTCTGCTTAGAGGTGTTGCGATAAGCTTTCCGCCTACCCTTCCAAGCTTCATCCTGACATATTCCTCATACTTGAGGGTTGACATCAGCCTTCTGGAAAGCACCGCCCTTATCTTGGGATATGTCCTCAGTGGCGATTTTATGACAGTTTCAAGGATCTCCTTCACTATCTTCTCAAGCACGATTATACCCGATACGGGGTATCCCGGAACACCTATGACAGGCTTTCCATATATTGTCCCAAGTATGGTAGGCTTGCCTGGCTTTATAGCTATCCCGTGCACATGCACTTCACCAAGCTCACCTATTGCCATGGATGAATAGTCATCCCTTCCGGCAGATGAGCCTGCGTTGAGTATCACTATGTCGCACTCGGAAACAGCTTTCTCCAGAGCCCCCTTGATAAGTTCATACCTGTCGGGAACAATGGGGTATGTTACAGGGATCCCTCCCCATCTCCTTACCATTGCTGAGAATATGGTTGAGTTGAACTCAAGTATCTCTCCAGGCAGGGGATCAGCCTTAGGTGCGACTATCTCATCTCCAGTAGGGATTATCCCGACCCTCGGAAGCTTCCAGACTTCAACCTGTGATATTCCGCCTGCCAGCATCGCACCCATTGTCGAGGGCTCTATCCTAGTGTTTGAAGGGACGACCATCTCATCCTGGCAAAGGTCTTCACCCACCTGCCTTATGTGCTGCCAGGGCGCTGCTGCTGCAATAATCCTTACCGTATCCTCATCGATGTCAATGACATCCTCCACCATTATAACTGCATCCCGTCCATCAGGAAGGGGGTCGCCGGTATCAACCACCTCGTAGCCCTTACCCTTTTTCAGAACAACAGGAGTCGTGTCAGTAGCCCCGAAGGTGTCATGGGCGTTCACGGCGATTCCGTCCATGGCGCTGGCGTTATAGTGCGGAGAAGAAATCCTCGCATAAACCGCACTGCTGGTTATCCTGTCAAGAGCGGATGGGACATCTGCAGTTTCAGTCCCCAGACTGAAGCCTTCCATCTGCAGTTTGGACTTGTAGTAGGCAAGAGCCTCGCCGAGCTCCTTGTTTTCAAGATAAGAGTAATTCATCGTAAGCCCTCCTAAAACACCATAACGTCAACCATCTGGCCTCTTGCCACACCCTCGCTGCCCCTGCTGATATGGATGTATCCATGCGAGGTAGTTAGTGTAGATATCATCCCTGATTTACCGAAGACTGGACTTGCATATGCTTTCCCGTCCTTCTCATAGAGCGTTACGGAAAGGTATTCCTCCCTGCCCTGGTTCGAAGGATAATTCGTATCCATTTCAGCTCTGACAGATTCTTCAAGGCTGCCGGACCTTCCTTCCATCACCTCAACCAGTCTTCTTACAAAGACATTGAATATGACATATGCTGAGGCCGGGTGTCCAGGCAGTCCGATCACAGCCTTTGTTCCGACCCTTCCAAGTATTGTCGGCTTTCCAGGCTTCACTGCGATTCCATGGACCAATACCCCTGGCTCTCCAAGGGAATCGATGACCTTCACGGTAACATCCTTTGTTCCCATTGAGCTTCCGCCTGATACGACCACTATGTCGCATACCTCCATTGCCCTTTTGACTGTATCGTTGATCTCATCGAATCCATCCCTGACGATCCCGAAAAGCACCGGATCAAGTCCCATCCTCTGTGCCGACGCGTATACGGCATAGCTGTTGATGTCCCTAACCTGGGCGCCCTCTGGTATCGTTCCGATCGGAACTACCTCGTCACCTGTGGATATTATCCCGATCCTTAGCTTTTTCCTTACAAGGACCTCTTCATAGCCTAAGGCTGCCATCATACCGATGTCCTGGCTCCTGAGTTTCTGCCCTTTTTCAAGGACCACGCTGCCCTGTCTGACATCATCACCTCTGTATACAAGTCCGTTGCCTGGAGCACAAGGCTTGTTTATGAATATGTCACCATCACCGAAATCCTCGGTATACTCTACCATTACCACTGAATCAGCACCTTCAGGCAGCTCTCCTCCCGTAGGTATATAGGCTGCTGTATCGGATTTTATCGCGAATCCGGGTTTTTCACCCATCCTGACTTCTCCGACGATATTCAGCTGGCATGGCATTGATTCACTCGCCCCGAAGGTATCCTTCGCCTTTACGGCATATCCATCTACAGATGACCTGTGAAATGCAGGTATGTCGCTATCTGAGACCAGGTCTTCATCAAGCAGCCTTCCCAGCGCATCAAGTATGGATACTTTCTCACTCCCGGGGTCAGTGTCCCTGAAATTGTCATATATTATCCCGAAGGTCTCTTTGACGCTCTTTACTTCAAACATCCTCAATTCTCCAATTCCTGAAATACTTCATTGTCTCCTCGTTCTGCGGGTCCTTGAGCAGCCTTGACGGATGCCCCCACTCAAGTATCCTTCCTCCGCTCATGAACACGATAAGGTCTGCAAGCCTTAAGGCCTGCGAGGGATTATGAGTTGTCATTATTACAGTCGCACCGCTTCTTTTGTTGACATCCCGTATCAGGCTCTCCATAAGCTCTGCACCCTGTATGTCTGTTGCAGATGATGGCTCATCCAGTACCAGAAGGTCCTTTTTCATTACAAGCGTCCTGGCCAGTGTCACCCTCTGGGCTTCACCTCCGGACAGTGTCCTTGTCTTCTTGTCGATGAACGCCTCCATTCCAACACGCTTCAGCGCTTCAAGTGCCATGGCTTCCTTTTCAGCCTCCGAATATCCCTTCCCATGGAGTCCGAGAAGCACATTCCGCCTGACAGTCATGTCAAAGAGGTATGAGCTTTGCGTTAGATGTGCAATCCTGTCATGGGGTATCTGCCTTTCACCATCATATAGGATATAGTCCCCTTCCTCACTCTCGAGTCCTGAGACCGCTCTCAGTAGTGTTGTCTTCCCAGCACCATTGAGACCGATCACAGCTGCTATTGTTCCGCTTTCAACCACGAGGCCCTCAGCATCCAGAATGGTCCTGCCATTCCTTTGCCTTCTAGCTTTCCTGACTTCTATCTTCATTGGTCCTCCTCTCCTGGATAAGGCTTATGCCCCAGTTTACCGCAAATGCAATCAGGAGCAGAACCAGACCTAGTGCAAGAGCCATCCCATAATTTCCCTTGCCTGTTTCAAGCAGTATTGCAGTTGTCATTACCCTTGTCTTGAACTGGATGTTCCCTCCGACAAGCATTATCGCACCAACCTCTGCTATTGCCCTTCCATATCCTGCAGCTACAGCGGAAAGGACAGGATAGCGGCATTCAAAGAGCATCAGGAGGTCTGTCTTACCCTTCCCGAGACCAAGCCCCCTGCAGGTCTCCCTTATCGGGACAACCTTGAGCCGGATACCGGAAATCGTAAGGCTCGCTATGATTGGAGTAACAATCATAACCTGTGCGATCACCATTGCAGGAAGGCTGTACAGGAGCCTAAAATCTCCCAGCGGACCTGTCCTTGTAAGCAAAAGATAGACGAAGAGACCCGCCACAACAGGCGGAAGTCCCATAAGGGCATTCAGCGCTCTTGTGACGAATCTCTTCAATCTGAATTCAGTGGTTCCAACAAGCATTCCCAAAGGGACCCCTATGAGAGTTGAAATCAGAGTGCTTGACAAAGTCATGACGAGAGTAAGCCCAATAATCCCATACAACTCACTGTCAAATCCAACTATTAGATTCCAAGCCTCAACGAGTCCCTTTGTTATGCCGATCACTGTGTCTCACCAATCTTTCATTATTTTGCGAAGTTTATCATGAACAATCCTTCGCCGTACTTGTCTTTTCCATATTCTTCAATGAGGTCGAGGGTCTTCTCCGAAGTGAGCCACTCGATGAAAACATCAACCGCCTCTGTATTGGTATCAGGATGCTTTTCAGGATTTACCGAAATGACAGTATACTGGTTCTTAAGGTCTGCTGACTCCTCAAGTACTATCTCAAGGTCAAGCTGGTCCTTCATTGACAGATAAGTTGCCTTGTCAGTCAGCGTATATCCCTTCATCTCTGAAGTCATCGTCAGAAGCGCTCCCATTCCCTTTCCTGCTGCAACATACCAGTCTCCGGCAGGTTCAATCCCTGCTGTCTTCCAGAGTGCAAGCTCCTTTGTATGTGTTCCGGACTTGTCGCCCCTTGAAAGGAAAGGTGCTTTTGCTTCCATGACCTTCTTGAAGGCTTCCGAAGCTGTGAGTCCTGCACCCTTAATCTTGGCAGGGTCATCCTTGGGACCTACAACCACAAAGAAGTTGTACATGAACTCTATCCTCTCCACTCCGAAGCCATCCTTCACGAAGGTCTCCTCGGCCGCTTTCGAGTGCACAAGAATGACATCGGCGTTTCCGTCGACGGCGGTCTGTATTGCCTGTCCAGTTCCCTGAGAAAGCACATCAACTTCGATCCCTGTATCTTCCTTCAGTACTGGCAGCAGATATTCAAGAAGTCCTGAGTCATTTACGCTTGTAGTTGTGGAAAGTATGATCTTGGTATCTGACAGCGTCGGTTTGACAGGCTCTGTGGGAGCTGCCGTAGGAGCTGCAGTCGGAGCAGCTGTCGGTGCTGCAGGAGTACTTGCGCATGCTGACAGGAGCATTACCGCTGACAGCGCACAGGACATGAGAATGGTGCCTTTAATGGCCTTTAGATTTTTCATTATTATCCCCCTTTTCACAATGGAAGGCGCTTCCGTTTCCAGAGACACCCTAACGGCATACAGCCATGCACAGCGGTTTAGGCATGTATGCTCGAGGCTTACATGTATAGTTTACTTCTTATTGTAATCAATATCAATGATAAATTATTGGCTATCTATTAACAAATTGCTGAGAAATCACTTTGATTTGTACTGTTTAGATACAAAAACCGATTGCTTATCCCTATTTCTTCCTTCCACTTATCCCTTTCTAACCCACCAGCAGATAAAGTATGTTAGAATACACTTGTATATTATGTTTACAAACAGGGGGATTGGATATGATAAGGGTAGGTATACTTACAGCAAGTGACAAGGGCTCCAGGGGCGAGAGGGTCGATGAGAGCGGAAAGCTCATCATGGACAGGGTCAGGGAGATTCCCGGCGAGGTTGCCGAGTACATCGTTGTTCCTGACGACCGTGAAACAATTTCTGAAAACCTCAGACGAATGGCTGATGAGCTTGAGCTTCATCTGATCCTTACAACCGGCGGAACCGGAATGTCGCCAAGGGACATAACCCCTGAGGCTACCATGGATGTCATCGACAGGGTGGTACCCGGCATCCCTGAAGCAATGAGGGCAAAGAGCCTCGAGGTTACTAACAGAGCCATGCTTTCAAGGGCTGCAGCAGGTATCAGGAAGAGAACCCTCATCGTAAACATGCCTGGAAGCAGAAAGGCAGTGGATGAGTGCCTTGATGTCATAATACCTGTGCTAAAGCACGGTATAGAGATCATGCGCGGCGAAGACGGAGAATGTGCAAGGACATAGAGCATAGGCCGGGAATCTGAGGATTCCCGGCCCCTTTTCTAGTACTTTGCAGTAACCATCTTTTTCCTTGTGTAGAACTCAACTCCATCCTTTCCGTTTGCATGCAGGTCGCCGTAGAACGACTTCTTGTAGCCTGAGAACGGAAAGAACGCCATCGGAGCAGGTACTCCCACATTAATTCCGAGCATTCCGGCATCGATGTTGTCCCTGAACTTCCTTACTGCGCTGGCGCTGTCAGTGAACAGGCAGGCACCGTTTGCGAATTCTGATTCATTCGTAAGCCTTATCGCATCCTCGAGGGTGTCAACCCTGACTATAGAAAGCACCGGTGCGAATATCTCCTCTTTCCAGATCTTCGTGTCAGTCCTGACATTGTCGAATATGGTTGCTCCGACGAAGTATCCGGGTCCGCTGCAGGCCTCATCCAGCCTTCCATCCCTGACAAGTGTCGCGCCTGACTCAACTCCGGATTCAATGTATCCGAGCGTCTTCTTCTTGTGGACTTCCCTTATGACCGGCCCGAGGAAAACATCCTTGTCCAGTCCGTTGCCCATCCTTATCTCATCTGCAGCCTTCTTCAGTTCAGCTACGAGCTTGTCTCCAACTTCTCCGACAGCAACTATTACTGATGCGGCCATGCACCTTTCACCTGCGGAACCGAATGCGGCATTAATGATGTTCTTGATTGCATTGTCAAGGTCAGCATCAGGCATTACTATGCTGTGGTTCTTTGCGCCTGAAAGGGCCTGAACCCTCTTGCCGTTTCCAGCGGCTGTCTTGTATACATACTCAGCCACAGGCTGTGAACCAACGAACGATACTCCCTTTACATCAGGATGGCTGAGTATCCCATTGACCACGTCATGTGCACCGTGGACTATGTTGAATACTCCATTCGGGAATCCTGCTTCAACTGTAAGCTCAGCGAGCCTGTTCGCAAGAAGCGGAGTCCTTTCCGACGGCTTGAGTATGAATGTGTTTCCGCAGGCTATAGCCATAGGGAACATCCAGCAGGGAACCATCATTGGGAAGTTGAAGGGTGTTATTCCTCCGATTACTCCAAGAGGATACCTGTACATTCCGGATTCAAGTCCGGTTGCGATATCAGGAAGCTGCGAGCCCATCATGAGTGTAGGGGCTCCGCATGCGAACTCAACGCACTCTATCCCTCTCTGCACTTCTCCCTTGGCTTCTCCGAGACTCTTTCCATTTTCCATTGTGATGAACTGGGCAAGCTCATCCCAGTTCTCGACAAGGAGCTGCTGGTATTTGAACAGTATCCTCGCCCTCTGGGGAACAGGAGTGGTGCCCCATCCTTCAAAGGCCTTCTTTGCAGCAGCGACCGCCTTGTCAAAATCCTCAGCTGTCGATATTGGAACCTCAGCAAGCACTTCTCCTGTCGCAGGATTTGGAACCTCGTCATATCTTGCGGTGGTTGACTCCACCCATTCCCCGTTAATGAAATTCTTTAGCTTTGCCATTTCTTTTCCTCCTCTATTCCTTCGAAAAATCGTAGTCGAAACACTTCCAGTAGAGCTCTGCAACCTCTTCATGGCTCGGGACCCTCGGTGTGTTTCCAGGGCTTCCGCTCGCTATGGCATCGGTCGCCATCTTTGAAACATACTTCTCAAGGTCTTCCTTCTTGATTCCCCAGCCCTTCATGTTTGGTATTCCAAGGTATCCGCAGAGCGCCTTTATCTCTGATATCGCCTTGTCCGCCCACTCGTCATCAGTCATGAGGTCTGCTTCAGGAGCTATCAGCCTGCCTATCTCGGCCAGCTTTTCAAGTGCTTCGGTTCTTGTGAATTCCAGCACTGCAGGGAGCAGCATAGCGTTCGACACTCCATGGGGGACATGGAACAGTGCTCCTATGGGCCTCGACATTCCATGTACCAGCGTGACTGAAGCGTTTGAGAATGCAGTACCCGCCTCCATGGATGCCAGGGACATCTTCTCCCTTGCTTCACGGTTGTTGCCGTCGTCATATGCAGCCTTGAGGTTTGAGGTTATGAGTGAAATCGCTGAAAGTGCAAAGGTGCTTGTTATAGGCTGAGCCTTCCTGGAGATATGAGCTTCTACGGCATGGCACAGCGCGTCTATTCCCGTTGCAGCTGTGACTCCCTTTGGTGATGTCATTGTAAGCAGGGGATCGACTATCGCCACCCTCGGAAGGAATGCCTTCTGCTTTATCATCATCTTGACATCGTCTTTGGTGCTTGCGATTATCGTCACGTTGGTGACCTCGGATCCGGTACCGGATGTGGTCGGAATTGCAATGAGAGGAAGCGGAAGCTCCTTCGCCATGGTTTTCCCACCCATATAGTCCCCAATGTATCCGCCATTGGTGGCAAGTGCCGCTACGGCCTTTGCCGTATCTATGCAGCTTCCTCCGCCGATTGCAACGACCAGGTCACACCCTCCGTCCTTGCAGATCTTAAGCGCATCATCCACGAACAGGTCTGTCGGTTCTGTATTGGCATCCAGGTAAAAGCTGCAGGCTATACCCTTGTCCGCAAGCTCCTTCTCAACCCTCGCCACATACCCGACCTTCTCCATTATCCTGTCACTGACTACAAGCGCTTTCTTTCCAAGTTCAGCGGCTGTTTCGCCGAGCTTGCTAAGAGCATCCTGTCCATAGACTATCTTCTCAGGCAGCTCGAACTTTGAAATCTGACTCATATCCCTACCTCCCTTTTGATGTATACGATTCCTTAAAAGCAAGAACTGTGCCAACTTCAAATCACCCCGGACATTTTCCCAAAAAAATGAGAAAAGCTCCAAAACGCGCTTCCCTCAACAAAATCCATGCGGCCCAACGATTGACAAGTATTTGTCACTTCAACCGCAACCCTAAACATGTTCAATATTTCATACGCATGTAGCGTTACATGTACAATAAAAACTACACTAATCCATCCCGAGCCTTTTCATCTTCTCATAAAGGGTGGAGCGTTGTATGCCGAGCCTTCTTGCAGCCTCTGCCTTGTTTCCGCCGCATTCCTCAAGCATCTCCCTGATAGCCTGCCTTTCACCCTCCATTGCCCTGTCCTTCAACGCAGAGGATGTATCATGATTTTGTCTGGTGCCGGTATCAGATATCTTTTTCGGAAGGTCCCCGACTCCAATGACATCCCCTTCTGTAAGGCTTACAAGCATCTCTGCGGCATTTTCAAGCTCCCTGACATTTCCAGGCCATCCGTATGAGACAAGCATCTCCATCGCCTCAGGTGTCAGCACCTTCTCATGGAAGCCGAACTCGCTGCAGAACCTCCTGATGAAGCCGAGGAGGAGTTCCTCTATGTCCTCCTTCCTTTCCTTGAGTTCAGGCAGCTCCAGCCTGATTATGTTTATCCTGTAATAAAGGTCTTCCCTGAACGTTCCTTCCTTGATCATCTCTTCAAGGTTCTTGTTAGTGGCAGCTATGATCCTCACGTTTATCTTACGCTTCTGTATTCCTCCCACAGGCTCCACTATCCTGTCCTGAAGCACCCTCAGTATCTTCGCCTGCATGAAGAGAGGCATGTCCCCTATTTCATCCAGGAATATGGTTCCGTTATGGGCAAGCTCGAACTTTCCCTTCCTTCCCCCTTTCCTTGCGTCAGTGAACGCCCCCTCCTCATATCCGAAAAGCTCGGATTCCAGAAGTGTTCCCGGAATCGCTGAACAGTTCACAGATACGAGGGGACCTTCAGAAAAGAGGCTCATATCGTGTATTGCCTGGGCAAAAAGCTCCTTCCCGGTGCCGCTGGCACCGGTAATGAGGACTGTAGAAGGTGTCCTTGCAGCTCGCCTCGCCAGGTCCTTCGCTTTCTGCATGGGTCCGGAGCTTCCTATTATCTTGCCAAGAAGGAACCTTTCCTTCCTTGTAGGCTCATTTTTCCCCTTCTTGTCGAGGTCCCTCTTCTTATTTACCCTTCCGATAATATTGTAGAGCTCATTGACATCAGCGAATATCAGCATTCCGATCGCCCCGGTGACTTCCCCGTTCTTCTTGATGGGGATCCTATGGACCACCATGTCCTGCCCCCTTATCCTCTGGATATGACCTCTCTCTTCAATACCAGTCCTTACAACCACAGGAAGCCTTGTGTTCTCAATGATATCCTCCACATTCTTTCCTATGACATCCTCAGGCCTCTTTCCGATGAACCTTCCATAAGCTTCGTTGAACTCGAGTATGGTGCAGTTCTTGTCTACTACCACCACACCCTCATATGCTGAATTCAGCACATGCTTGAGCGTTTCTGATGAATCAAGCTTATCCTTCACCTTCCTGATGTATCCGGAATTTGCACTGAGGATGTCGGTCCTTGTTATTATCCCCTGAAGATGGCCAAGTCCATCCACTACCGGCAGTGCTCCGTCCTTCATTCCCATAGCCTTCGAGACAGGGTCATCAGGCCCAATAACTGTTGCATCTCTCGTCATCACGGTATTTACTCTTGTATCAAGTGACTTGTCCTTCAGGAATAGCTGCATCAGCACGGTCTTAGTCACTAGGCCAAGATAGATTCCGTCGCCGTCAACTACAGGAACACTGAAGATATCATGCATATCAAGTATGTTTATAGCTTCTTCCACAGTAGATTCAGGCTTTACTGTAAACGGGTCCCTCGTCATCCAGTCCCTTACGATTGACTCTGAATCACTGTAATTTCCGCTGTTCCTGTTAATCTCATCCATCTGATTTACCTCCGGATTGTAGTATCTGTACTGGGTATAGTAAAGTCCAGTTTCGGTGTCCTACCTGTATGGCTCTTAGCTGATTATCGAGATATCCTGCAGCGTCCTGAATTCATTGTCCATGCTTTGAACCCCGCAAAAAAGTCTTGGTATATTAACCATTGTACAATAATATTGCATTGAATAATCATCTTCATGCTCCGTGTTCCAATTACTTCAATTATGTTATACTTTCAGATATAGATTGGAGGTGCACCTTGGAGAGAAAAAAGAGAAACCACGTATCCGTCCTGCTCATACTTTTCATAGAGCTGTCAGTCACAGCAGCGATATTCAGGCTGATTGGATTTGCGGAAAAGGCAGCTGCCTACCTCACAATCGCAGCGCTTGTCACAGGAATCCTGTTTGTATCGGTACTTATCTTCAGCAGGCTGAGCACACTTGCAGGCCAGGAGGAACCTTCAGCCAGGAAGACAGGTCTCATAAGGCTTCTAGTCCTTGTTACTTTGCTATTCATAGCAACATACCTCCTGGATACCTATGTCTTCGACCTGAGGTCGCTGATTGAAATATGAGGATACAATTGAAGAAAGTACACAGGACCGTCAGCAGACGGTCCTGTCATTTTATGTCTATTCGCCTCTGTGGCTGAATTGCCAGATTATGCCGAACTTGTCCTTAAGGCTGCCGTAGCACTTGCTCCAGAAGGTCTCCTGAAGGTCCATCTCCACTGTTCCGTCAACCTTCATTGCAGCGAACCACGCCTTGAGTTTGTCCATATCCGTATCTACAACTGTAAGGCTTATGTTGTTTCCGACAACAAGAGGCATTCCAGGCCAAGTGTCCGAGAACATTACAGTATCACCGGAGATCACCAGCTCGGTATGCATGACAAGGTCCTTCGCCGCATCCGGGAGCGGATGCTCTTCGCTTGGCGGCATGCTTCCAAATGTCATGAAATTCGGCTCGTTTGTTTCGAATACCTTCTGATAATAAGTGACAGCTTCACGGCAATTTCCATCAAAATTGATATATACCTGTACAGCCATTTTAGATTCTCCTTGGAATATAGTACGGTTCTCCCGCCAATTCGATTGTATATCTGCCTATTCAGGCTGTATAGGTACACTTCACCATATTGACCCAAAATTTCCAATCCGTTCACCCTCTATTCATCCAAATCAAATCGAATCTGAAATGACACACTATCTTTACAATACGTATACGGAAAAGCTACTGTTTGTTCTGAGCCGCTTCATCATGAGTTAACACCTTAATGCTAACATTAATACACTAAACATAAGGGTCGATGTCAAGTCTGGAGTTGCCCGGAAACAGCTTCTGGCTTCATCTGTACCTTTATGGAAATGTTTCTAAAAATGCAATGCTCCATCGGGAATAGCCGCCCCATAAATCCTGACTCAGGCACGATGCCGGGAGAAGCGGATCATTGGCTGCGAAGGCCTGGAAGTTGCAGAAGAAGGTAAAGCCCTTCCGACATTTCAAAGCATCAAGTCAGGGAAGAAGGTCTTAAGTATCCCGTAATACTTCCCTGGCATGCAAAAAGGCCGCCTGAAAGACATACGGGTGAAGGCTGCACAAGCCCGAAACCAGAGTATCTTCAGGCGGTTTCACTATGCACTCAGCTGAAGGGACCAGGAGAAATCAGGAAACTGGAAAATTTGATACTTAAGTGCCATTTTTTTCTGTTGTAATTTCTCCTTACATGCTTTAAAATATACCTAATTTGTTTCCAGATGATGTATCAAATAGGAAGCAATCAGTGAGTTTTACCCAACGGCGGGCCCAAGGCACCGCCGTTTTCTTTTTTAATATATATTTTCTATACCAACTAACTATTTTGGGGAGGTTACCATGGAATTTACAAAAATGCACGGTGCAGGCAATGACTACATCTACTTCAATTGCCTCGAGAACATGATTGAAGACCCTGAAAGCCTGAGCATCAGGCTTTCAGACAGGCACTTTTCAATCGGCGGTGACGGCATTGTCCTAATTTGTCCGTCAGAATCCGCTGACGTAAGGATGAGGATGTTCAACGCGGACGGCTCCGAGGGAAAGATGTGCGGAAATGCCATAAGATGCGTAGCAAAGTACATCTATGACAGAGGGATTGCAAGGAAGGATGACATTAACGTAGAGACCCTCAGCGGCATCAAGAAGATCCATGTGTTCGCTGAAAACGGGAAGGTAACTTCTGCAACAGTGAACATGGGCAAGGCAGCAGGGCTCACATCAGACGAAATTACGATAGAGGAAGGCAAAGGTAAATTCCTCATCGGATATCCGATGGAGGCGGCAGGAAAATCCTGGAATGTCACGACAGTATCCATGGGAAATCCTCATATCGTGACCTTCGTTCCTGAGGTAAAGGACCTTGACCTTATGAAGATAGGTCCGCATTTTGAGAACAGCCCCCTGTTTCCAGAAAGGATCAACACAGAATTCGTGCGGGTAATAGACCGCACTACCCTTGAGATGAGGGTCTGGGAAAGAGGAAGCGGCGAGACCCTTGCATGCGGAACAGGTGCATGTGCGACAGTTACCGCAGCTGTGCTTAACGGCCATTGCGACAAGGATACGGATGTCACAGTAAGACTTATTGGAGGTGACCTTGTCATAAGGTACACCGACGATGCGGTATTCATGACAGGAAATGCAGTTGAAGCCTTCAACGGAAATGTTGAGATATAGGAGATAAAGATGAAGATAAACAGCAACTACCTAAACCTTGAGGAGAGCTACCTGTTCTCCACAATAGCCAGAAAGATAGAAGAGTACCAGAAGGAGAACAAGGACGCAAAAATCATAAGGCTCGGTATCGGAGATGTCACACTTCCGCTGGCAGAAGAGGTCATAAAGAGCCTTCATAAAGCAGTTGACGACATGGCCGACAAGAGCACCTTCAAGGGCTACGGACCTGAACAGGGCTACGGATTCCTGAGGGATGCGGTAAGGGACTACTACGGTAGCTATGGCGCAAAGCTTGAATCCACCGAGATATTCATAAGCGACGGCGCCAAGAGCGACCTGGCTAATATCCTTGACATATTCCACATTGACAACAGGGTGCTGGTTCCGAATCCAGTGTATCCTGTATACCTTGACACCAACATCATGCTCGGAAGGAACGTCACCTTCATCGATGCCAACATGGAGAACGGATTCCTGCCGTTGCCTGATGAAAGCATCCCTGCGGACATAATCTACCTTTGCTCCCCTAACAATCCTACGGGAGCTGTATATACAAGGGAAGCGCTTCAAAAGTGGGTGAATTATGCCCTCAAGTGCAATGCGGTTATACTATTCGATTCAGCCTACGAATCATACATAGTGGACAAGGACCTTCCGAGGTCCATATATGAGATAGAAGGTGCGAAGTCCTGTGCCATTGAGTTCAATTCACTTTCCAAGACAGCAGGCTTCACCGGAACAAGGCTCGGATACACAATTGTCCCCCACAGCCTTGTCTTCGAGGGAGTGAGCCTCAACAAGCTGTGGTTAAGGAGGCAGACCACCAAGTTCAACGGGGTTCCATATGTCATTCAGAAGGCAGCAGAGGCTGTATTTACGGAGGAGGGACAGAGGGAGATCCGAGCAAATATCGAGTACTACAGGGAAAATGCAAGGATCATTGCCGAGACCCTTGACTCGCTCGGCGTCTGGTACACAGGCGGAAAGAATTCACCATACATCTGGCTCAAAGCCTTTGACGGCATGACCTCATGGGAATTCTTCGACTACCTGCTAAGGGAGGCAAACATCGTAGGAACTCCCGGAGCTGGCTTCGGAGCCAACGGAGAAGGCTTCTTCAGGCTTACAGCCTTCGGCAACAGGGAAAACACAATTGAAGCAATGGAAAGGCTTAAAAGGCTGAGGAACAGAGCATAGCAATCAGGGCACGGGTAACCGTGCCTTTTATTTTTTCCCATTAATTCACAATATATCTTTCCCAAATCGCACATTAAATTTGCAAGTTTTAATATTAATTTAATTTACAAATTAATCGACTCGAGCTATCATATTCTCAAAGGAGTGATCCTAATGAGCAAAAAGATATACAGCCTTCTTCTGTCGGAAGAGGTCATGAACCTTATCGATGCCGAGTGCAGAAGAAGCGGAAAAAGCAGGTCATCCCTCATTGACGGCATACTGTCATCCGCATATCTGAAGGACCATCCGGCAACAAGGCTGCCTGACCTTCTTGAGTCCCTGGCAGGACTTCTGAGCCTCGAGGATGCGCAGGTGTCTGTACAGAGGCTACTCCAGGATGCCATCGAGTTCCGTACCAGCATACCCTACTCATATCAGCCCAAGATCGTCTACAGGGTGAGGTTTGTGACATCGGATTCCGGCACTTCAGCATTCATAAGGATTGCCACGAGGACTACATCAGCTCCACTTCTTACAAAGTTTTCCGGACTTTTCAGGGAGATAGCGGCACACGGAATCGGAAAGGGGCGTCAATACCTGCACATAATCGCGGAATCGGGTATCGGACAGTACGAATTGAGGAAGGATTATCCTAAATCAGCTTCTGCGGACCAGATAGCGAATGACCTGTACAGGACCTTCAGCTGGATCATGGATGCGATGAACAGCTATGTGGGAGAAAGGCGCGATACTGACGATTTCCAGGTTATCCTGGATTACCTGGACAACAGGTACAGGTTTTGAAGGAGTGAATTAAAATGAACAATGAACAATATACACAAAATGCAATGATGGCGCTGCAGGAAGCCGTAAGGTCGGCGGTAGCCAATGGAAATTCAAGGATCGAGCCTGAACATTTCCTATCCGCACTTTTATCCGATAATGACGGGCTCATACCCAACATACTTAAGGGAATGGAAATAGATGTCGTGAAATTCACAAGGTCCGCTGAGGAACTTGTGTCACGCATACCGAAGGTGTCCGGATCAACAGGTGAACCCTCGCTTTCAATGGATGCAAACAAGGTCCTTATGGCAGCTGAAAAGGAAATGGACAAGATGGGCGACCACTATATAAGCGTCGAGCATATCATGCTCGGTCTTATCGACAATTCCGGAAGCAGTCTCAAGAAGCTCTTCGCCAATTTTGGAATATCAAGGGACAGCTTTCTTGCCATGCTGAGGAAGATACGAGGGAACAGGACAGTGGATACCGACAACCCGGAAGGCACCTACGATGCTCTGGCCAAGTACGGAACAGACCTCGTCAGGATGGCGAAGGACAACAAGCTGGATCCTGTAATCGGCCGTGACGAAGAGATACGGCATACCATACGGATACTTTCAAGAAAGACCAAGAACAATCCAGTCATGATCGGTGAGCCTGGTGTCGGAAAGACGGCAGTGGTTGAAGGGCTTGCACAAAGGATAGTAAGAGGCGACGTCCCGGAAAACCTCAAGAACAAGACAGTATGGTCATTGGACATGGGAGCCCTGGTAGCCGGTGCCAAGTACAGAGGTGAATTCGAGGAAAGGCTGAAGGCTGTCCTTGATGAAGTAAAGAAGAGCGAAGGAAGCATAATACTGTTCATCGACGAGCTCCACAACATAGTAGGTGCCGGAAAGGCAGAAGGCAGCATGGATGCCGGCAATATGCTGAAGCCCCTCCTTGCCCGCGGTGAGCTACGATGTATTGGCGCGACCACACTTGACGAATACAGGAAGTACATAGAGAAGGATTCGGCCCTCGAAAGAAGGTTCCAGCCTGTGATGATCGACGAGCCAAGCGTCGAGGAGACCGTGTCGATACTGAGGGGGCTCAAGGAAAGATATGAGATCTACCATGGAGTTACGATCATGGACTCCGCCCTGATCCAGGCTGCAGTCCTCTCACACAGGTATATTACGGAGAGGTTCCTGCCGGACAAGGCAATAGACCTTGTCGATGAAGCCTGCGCCCTTATAAAGACAGAGCTTAACTCTATGCCAACCGAGATCGACGAGATCAAGAGGGACATCATGGTGCTTGAGATCGAAGAGGTCTCCATGCAGAAGGAAACTGACCCACACAGCATAAAGAGGCTTGAATCCCTGAGGCGTGAGATTGCAGAGAAAAAGGACAAGATGGCCGCCCTCACATCCAAATGGGAGGACGAGAAGTCAAAGATCAGGGGACTCAGCTCAATCAAGGAAGAAATTGATGATGTGATGCACAGGATCGCTGAAGCGGAGAGGACCTATGACCTCAACAAGGCTGCTGAGCTGAAGTACGGAAGGCTGCCAGAGCTGGAAAAGCAGCTTGCGGAGAAGAAGGAAAAAATAGGGGATTCAGGGAACGCCCTTCTAAGGGAGAGCGTAACTCCTGAGGAGATCGCAAAGATAGTATCAAGATGGACAGGAATACCTGTATCCAAGATGGTTGAGGGTGAGCGAGAAAAGCTTTTGAGGCTCGATGAGATACTCCACAAGAGGGTCATCGGTCAGGATGAGGCTGTTTCGAAGGTTGCAGATGCCATAATCAGGTCCAGGGCAGGGATCAAGGACCCAGACAGGCCAATAGGTTCCTTCCTGTTTCTGGGGCCTACCGGAGTAGGAAAGACCGAGCTTGCAAAGGCACTTACTGAGGCTCTCTTCGACAGCGAGGATAATCTTATAAGGATCGACATGTCCGAGTACATGGAAAAGCATTCCGTGGCCAGGATGATAGGAGCCCCTCCGGGGTACGTTGGCTACGAGGAGGGAGGACAGCTTACTGAAGCAGTAAGAAGGAAGCCCTACTCGGTCATACTTTTCGATGAAATCGAAAAGGCCCACAGGGATGTGTTCAACATAATGCTGCAGATACTTGATGACGGAAGGATAACCGATTCACAGGGAAGGACAGTGGACTTCAAGAATACCGTCATAATACTGACCTCAAACCTGGGTTCGCAGTATATCATGGAAGGCATAGACAGCAGTGGCAGCATATCAAAGTCAGCATCCGACATGGTATTCAGGGAGCTGAGGTCTACCTTCAGGCCGGAATTCCTCAACAGGCTTGACGACATTGTCCTCTACAAGCCCCTTACAAAGACCGAAATCAGGACTATAGCAGGCCTGATGATAAGGGAACTTCAGGGAAGGCTGTCGGGCAGGGATATCACACTCAGCCTTGACCAGGCTGCAGAGGACCTCATCATCGAGGAGGGCTATGACCCGGTCTATGGCGCAAGACCTCTCAAGCGCTACATACAGTCAAGCCTTGAGACGCTTCTCGGAAGAGCCCTTATATCAGGCGAAGTGACTGATGGTCAGGCTGTGGGCATTACAGCATCTGATGGAAGGCTTATGATAAAAAAGTAAAATTTTGAAGTACAAAGCCCTGAGCTCAATGGTCCCATTGAACTCAGGGCTTCAATTCCTGGTCTTATTTGAATTTCATATGCGAAATCTGTAGGATGCTACTTTGACTCTCCGAGGTACGCTTCCTTAACCTTGTCGTTGACAAGGAGCTCTTTTCCAGGACCTTCAAGCACGAGGCTTCCGGTCTCAAGAACGTATCCATAGTCAGCTATCTCAAGTGCCTTCTTGGCGTTCTGCTCTACGAGGAGAATTGTGTTGCCAAGCCTGTGGATCTCCTGGATTATGGAGAATATCTCCTTGACAAGTATCGGGGCTAGACCCAGAGACGGCTCATCCATCATGAGGATCTTCGGCTTTGTCATCATGGCCCTTCCAACTGCAAGCATCTGCTGCTCGCCTCCTGAGAGCGTTCCGGACTTCTGCCAGGACCTTTCCTTAAGCCTTGGAAAAAGTTCGTACACGTTATCCATGTCCTTCTTTATTCCGTCCTTGTCATTCCTTGTGTAGGCGCCTAGGATCAGGTTCTCCTCTACCGTCAGGTTCGAGAACACCTTTCTGCCTTCTGGAACAAGGACGATACCCTTTTTTACGATGTCCTTGGTCTTTAGTGATGACAGGTCTTCCCCGTCGTAGGTAATCCTGCCCTCTTTCTTCACCAGTCCCATGATGGCCCTCAGAGTGGAGGACTTGCCTGCTCCATTGGAGCCTATGAGTGTGACTATCTTATTCTCTTCGATCTGGAGGTTCACACCCCTTAGGGCATTGATTCCTCCGTAGCTTACACTAAGGTTCTCTATCTTCAGCATTCTAGTCCACCCCCAGGTAAGCTTCTATGACCCTTGGATTGTTCTGTATCTCCTGCGCATTGCCTTCAGCGATCAGGACGCCATGGTCGAGCACGAATATCTTGTCGCATATCCCCATTACAACATCCATGTGGTGTTCTATAAGGAATATGGTAAGGTTGAATTCCTTGCGTATGTCGGATATGAATCCCATGAGCTCGATCGTCTCCTGCGGATTCATGCCTGCTGCAGGCTCATCAAGGAGGAGCAGCTCAGGGTCTGTGGCAAGTGCCCTTGCTATCTCAAGCCGTCTCTGCTTTCCGTATGGAAGCGAGTATGCAAGCTCGTTCCTTTCCTCATAGAGTCCTACCTTCTTCAGCAGGTATTCCGACTTGTCGATAAACGCCTTCTCTTCCTTGACGTAGTTCGGCAGCCTGAGGCTCGCTGAGATCACATCTGACTTTATCCTCAGGTGGTTTCCTATAAAGACGTTCTCAAGGACAGTAAGCTCCTTGAAAAGCCTTATGTTCTGGAAAGTCCTGCATATGCCTGCCTTAGCTATCTGGTCAGGCCTCTTTTCAGCGACCTTCAGCTCCTTTCCTCCCTTGACATAGGTTATGTCGCCTGAGGTTGGCTTGTACACGCCAGTTACCATATTGAATACTGTGGTCTTGCCCGCTCCGTTGGGACCGATAAGACCTACTATTGAGCCGTCATCAATTGTCGCATTGAATTCATTGACGGCTACTACACCGCCAAATTTCATGGTTACATTATTTAGTCTTAACATGCTTCTTCACCGCCAGCATGATATTTTTAGATATCTTGCTGTCCTTCCTGAAAAGTACTACCAACATGAGGATCAGGGAGAATACCACCATCCTCAAGCCTGGAAGTGCCGGCAGAACAGTAAATCCAAGGTTCAGCGGCCCGTCAAGGAATCTCAGGACCTCCATGGCCACTGTTATTACAATGGCAGAGACCACATTCCCCTTTATGCTTCCCATTCCACCAAGAACTACAATAAGAAGTATGTTGAAGGTATAGGTGAACTTGAAGAAGTCAGGCGAGATCGTACCAAGCTGTGAACCCATAAGTCCGCCTCCGACTCCGGCGAAGAACGCTCCTATGACAAAGCTCAGGAGCTTGTGGCTGAATATGTTTATTCCCATTGACCTTGCCGCTATGTCATCCTCCCTGATTGCCTTGAAGGCCTTTCCATAGCTGCTGTTGATGAGCAGTGTCATCACGATTATCGTAATTATGGCTATCCCCCATGTCCACGGAGTTGTCGCCCTGTTAGGGATACCCTTCAGTCCGAGGGCTCCATTGCTCACGCTCTGCATGTTGGTGAGAAGTATCCTTATTATCTCGGAAAATCCCAAAGTCGCTATGGCCAGGTAGTCGTCTGTGAGCTTGAGCACAGGAGCTCCTATGAGAAGCGCTACAATCGCTGTCATGATTCCCGCAATTATCAGTGCAGGAAGGAATCCAAGCTCAACCTCTGCCAACCATGGGACTATAGGCTTCATGTAGAAGTTCATCTGCTTTGTTGTCGGACTCATGGTAAGCAGTCCTACCGTATAGGCTCCTACTGCCATGAATCCCGCATGTCCCAGTGAAAACAGTCCTGTAAAACCGTTTATGAGGTTCATGGACAATGCCAGGATCACGTAGATTCCGCAAAGGTTTATTATCCTCAGCTGATAGCTGTCGAGTGTGAGGTTGGCGGCGATTAGCAATGCTATGGCGACAACGAGCATGACAACATATTTTGTTAATTTGCCTCTTTTCATGTCATCACACCTTCTCTGCCATTTTTTCACCCATGAGACCCGTAGGTTTCACGAGGAGGATGAGTATGAGTAGAATGAATGCGAATGCATCCCTGTACCCTGTAAGAGCTGGCAGGAAAGCTACGATAAGTATCTCTCCAAGTCCCAGGATGAAGCCCCCGACAACCGCACCCTTGATGTTCCCTATGCCTCCGATGACTGCGGCGATAAAGCACTTTATCCCGGGTATTATACCCATGAGCGGAACCAGCTGCGGGTACTTTATGCCCCACATGATTCCACCTACCGCACCGAGGAATGAGCCCACGAAAAAGGTAACGGATATTATCGAGTTGATATCAATTCCCATGAGGCTTGCCGCCTCATATTCCTTTGAAAGAGCCCTCATGGCCATTCCGGTCTTGGTCTTGTTTATCCACCAGGTAAGTGCGAAAAGAAGCACCAAAGTAACCACCGGTATGACAAAGGTGACAGTTGAAATCGAAACTCCGCCGATGACCAGAACGCCCTTGAAGACATCAGGTACAGGGAAGGCCTTAGGCCTCCCCCCGAATACCAGTATCGCAACATTTTCTATAAGAAACGAAGCTCCGATGGCTGATATGAGTATCGTTATCCTGGGCTGTCCCCTGAGGGGCTTGTAGGCCAGCTTTTCAAGGACGAATCCAAGAAAGCCTGTTGTCACGGAAGCTAATATGAAAATCAGCCACCATGGCAGCGGCAGATAGGTCATGCCATAGAATGTGAGATACGCTCCCAGCATGAAAATGTCGCCGTGCGCAAAGTTAACCAGCCTTAGGATCCCATACACCATCGTATAGCCTATTGCTATCAGGGCATAAAGGCTCCCTAGGGATATGCCGTTTGCCAGGTGCTGGAACAATCCCTGAATACTCATCTTTCAACCTCCAATTTAGTCCTATGGTTCTATTGTCGTGAAATACTCGAATTTACCATCAACAACCTTGTTGATGACTGCTGATTTGACTGCGTCGCCGTTTGCATCAAGGGTGATGTTTCCAGTTGAGCCTACAAAATCCTTAGTAGCTGCTATGGCATCCCTTATCTTGACTGAGTCAGTTGAGTTAGCTCTTGTTATAGCATCGATAATGAGCATATATGCATCATATCCGAGAGCTGCGAATGCATTTGCATCCTCGTTGTACTTTGCCTTGAAGTCTGCGAGGAAAGTCTTGGACACTTCGGTTACAGGTGCTGCAGCTGTGAAGTGTGAGCTGTAGGCTGCATCTTCAACTGCTGCTCCGCCGATCTGGAGAAAATCAGGAGCTTCCCATGTGTCTCCTCCAAGTATTGGAGTAGTGATTCCGAGTTCTCTCGCCTGCTTTATGAGAAGTGCTGATTCGCCGTAGTTACCAGGTGCGAATATGACATCAGGATTCTTTTCCTTGATGTTTGTAAGCTGTGCTGTGAAATCCTGGTCTCCTGTGTTATAGGAAGCGGTGCCTACTATGCTGTTGGCGTCTCCTGTCTTCTCCTTGAACGCCTTTACGAAGTAGGTCGAAAGCCCAACTGAATAATCCTGCTGCACGTCCTGTATTATCGCTGCAGTCTTTGCTCCAAGCTCCTGTATCGCATAGTTCGCCATTACAGTTCCCTGGAAGGGATCTATGAAGCATACTCTGAAGTAGTAGTCATTATTAAGTGTAACAAGAGGATTTGTGGGTGAGCATCCAACCGCAGGTACCTTTGCAGTCTTTACGATATCTCCTGCAGCCATTGAAAGGGAGCTTCCGTAGCTTCCGATTATCGCTACGACCTTCTCGCTCTCTATGAGCCTTGATACTCCGTTTGCAGCCTCTACCTTGTCAGATTTGTTGTCAACTACAACAAGCTCGACCTTCATTCCAAGGACCTCGCTTACCTTTTCGTTCGCAAGCTTTATTCCCTCAAGTGTCATCTCTCCGCCTGCAGCGTTTGCGCCTGTCAAAGGTTCAAATACGCCGATCTTGATCACTCCGGCAGTTGTAGGGGTGTTCGGTGTAGTCGGGGTAGTTGGTGCCTTCTCTCCACAGCCTGATGCCACTGCCATTGCCATTGCTGCCGTCATTACCGCAGCGATAAGCTTCTTTTTCATGTTTTTCCCTCCCATGTCGATTGTGTATTTGTTAATAAAGAGTGACTAAACTATTGAATATTTGTTATTTAAGTCTAATGCTGCCGCAACCCAAAGTCAAATGTATATTCACGGTGAACAAATCCGGGCTATCGATTTGGTATTCCCGCAAATTAAATAATATCAAATCATTAATATTATTTTATAACATTGACTTTTTCATAAATTTGCTCTGATATTTATCAGATTTTTGCATATAAATCCAAATATCTCAGATGAATTGCCATTCCGCTTCAGGTTGACAGAAGGACTTGTTTTGTGTTCTTTATAAAAACATCAGAATTTTCCGACATTTCACGGCGGCCAGGACCATAAAGATCCTGCATTATATCAGTCGAGTGTATGCACGAAGAGTCCGCTCCTCAGCTTCGGTTCGAACCATGTGGATTTCGGAGGCATCACCTCTCCGGCATCAGCTATATCGATCAGGTCCATAATGGTTGTCGGGAACATCGAGAACGCAACCTTCATGTCAAGGCCTACTCGCCTTTCAAGCTCGTCAAGTCCCCTTATCCCTCCTACGAAGTCAATCCTCTTGTCGGTCCTGGGATCCTCTATGCCAAGTATAGGGTGCAGAAGGTTGTTCTGCATGATCGCCACATCAAGCCTCTTCTGTGGATCCGACTCATCATATGTCCCTGCCTTCGCTTCAAGCTCATACCAGCTTCCGCCAAGGAACATTCCGAAAGTATGCTTCCTCATTGGCCTCAGCTGTCCCTCGCCCTCAAATTTCGTCACTTCGAAATTCTCTGACACTCTGGCTATGAACTCTTCCTCAGACATTCCGTTAAGGTCCTTCACAACCCTGTTGTAGTCCATTATCCTAAGCTCATTGCTCGGGAAAAGTACTGAGAGGAAATAGTTGAACTCCTCTTCCCCTGTATAATCCGGCTTTGCACTTCTCCTCATTACACCAACCCTTACTGCTGAAGCTGCCCTGTGGTGACCGTCAGCGATATACAGGGATTCGACTGATGAAAACTCATCGGCCAGTTTTCCTATTGTCTCGTCATCCCTTATGGTCCAGACAGTATGGGTTATACCATCGTCGGACACGAAGTCATAGCAGGGCTTGTTTTCCGCCTTGTATGCCTCGATGATTCCGGTTATTGATTCCTTCGAGACATAGGTCTGGAAGATAGGTCCTGTGTGGGCGTTTGTAGTGTCAACGTGCCTTATCCTGTCCTCTTCCTTGTCTGCTCTCGTGAATTCATGCTTCTTGATGACATTGTTCAGATAGTCGTCAATGGACGTGCATGCAACAAGTCCTGTCTGGGCATAGCCATCCATTATTAACCTGTATATGTAGAGCGCATTCCTGTCTTCCCTGATGAATACACCTTTGTCTGCGAATCCGTACAGGTTCTCCCTGGCCTTCTCGTACACAGCCCTGTCATAAAGGCCTGTTCCCACCGGAAGGTCTATCTCCGCCTTGTCCACGTGCAAAAAGGAGTATGGATTGCCTTTGACGGCTTCCCTTGCCTCCTCGGAATTCATTACGTCGTAAGGAAGTGCCGCAACCTTGTCAGCAAGGTCTTCTCTGGGCCTAAGCGCCCGAAATGGTCTGATTATTGCCATATCTCTTCAGTAACCTCCGTAAATTCATCTATTAGACTTTGCGCACGCTCCAATTATGGAACGTGCGCTTTCATGGTCATTTTGCAAAGAAATCTGTTACTATAGCCACAATCTCAGCGCCTATCTTCTCCTGCGCCTCCTTTGTAGCTCCGCCAATATGAGGAGTGAGGGATATCCTGTCATGAGTATAGACCCTCTCATTCTTTGTCGGCTCCTCGCTGAATACATCAAGGGCTGCAGCTGATACCTTCCCTGAATCCAGGGCATTACAAAGAGCATCCTCGTCTATGAGTCCACCCCTTGAGGTATTGACGAGATAAACCCCATCCTTCATGAGAGCAATCTCCTCAGCTCCAATGATATGTTTCTTATCGGATGGCTTAGGCATGTGGATCGATATGAAGTCGGAGGTCCTTAGAAGCTCCTCCAGATCCATATACGTGTATGGCTCATTTTCCGGTTTTGGTCCGGTCCTGTTGGTATAGACCACTTCCATTCCAAGTGCCCGGGCCCTTATCGCCACTTCCTTGGCTATCCTTCCCATTCCTATGAGCCCCAGGGTCTTACCTGAAAGCTCAATTCCCTCGTACTTCTTCTTGTTCCACTGGCCAAGTCTCATCGTATGGTTTGAGATGTGCATGAATCTTGCCACGTTAAGCATATGTGCGATCGTAAGCTCCGCAACAGATACGCTTGAGGCTTTCGGGGTATTCCTCACCGCAATGCCGTGTTCTTCAGCATAGGCGACATCTATGTTATCGACGCCTACACCGCCCCTTATCACGAGTTTCAGCCTGCCTGCCGTCAGGGCTTCGTCTATGAGGTTCTGCCTTACCTTTGTTGCAGACCTCACTACCAAAGCATCGAACTCCTTGATCCTTTCCTTCAGCTCCTCTGGTTCATAAAACTTTGAAACTACCTCTATGCCAAGACTTTCAAGTTTTGAGACAGCGCTTTGTTCAAGGCCGTCTGCAGCCAGTATCCTTATCATCATACCCTCCGGAAATATTCGATTTTTATGAATTCCTTGCTTCGAACTCCCTCATGAATTCAACGAGCTTTACTACACCTTCGGTCGGCATCGCATTGTATATCGACGCCCTCATTCCTCCCACTGCCCTGTGTCCCTTAAGGTTCTCGAATCCTGCCGCTTTCGATTCCTTTACGAACTTGTCATCCAGAGCTTCATCACCGGTCTTGAAGGTTACATTCATCATTGACCTGTCTCTCTCAAGGACCGTGCTCTTGAACATCTTGCTCTCATCGAGGAAGTCATACAGCACCTTTGCCTTAGCCCTGTTGATCTTCTCCATTTCTGAAAGGCCGCCTAACTTCTCTATCCACTCAAGTACCAGCTTCAGTATATATATCCCGTAGGTTGGAGGAGTGTTGTACATTGAGTCATTGTCGATCATCACCTTGTAGTCCAGCATAACAGGGGTCTTTGGCTGGGTCTTTCCGGCCAGGTCCTCTCTGATTATAACTACTGTAAGTCCAGCTGGTCCCATGTTCTTCTGGGCGCCTGCATATATCAGTCCGTACTTCGTCACATCAACAGGCTCCGAAAGGATGCATGATGACATGTCTGCCACTATCGGTACGTTCCCGGTCTCAGGAATGTACTTCCAGGTCGTTCCATATATGGTGTTATTCGTGCAGAGGTGCACATAATCTGCTTCAGGGTCCAGCGTCAGCTCATCCTGCTGAGGGATATGGGCAAAATTGTCTGCCTTCGAAGTTCCGGCAAGGTTTATCGTTCCGAACTTCTGAGCCTCCTTGTAGGCATTGTTCGAGAAGTTACCACTGACAACATAGTCAGCCTTTCCGCTGCCTGTCAGAAGGTTCAGTGGGACCATGGCGAACTGGAGAGTCGCTCCTCCCTGCAGGAAAAGGACCTTGTAGTTGTCAGGGATTCCCATTATCTTTCTGAATTTCGCTTCGGTTTCCTTGATTATACCGTCATATACCTTGCTCCTGTGGCTCATTTCCATTACGGACATACCTGAACCGTTGTAATCGAGCATTTCTGATGCAGCTTTCTCGAGGACCTCTACTGGCAGCATTGAAGGGCCGGCTGAAAAATTGTAGATTCTAGTCATTTTGCATCTCCTTTTCTGATAATCAATTCTGACAATTATTTAACTATTCAATGTCGTATTACTATTATTGCATGCAAATACACGAAAGTAAAACCACTTTTTCAAATAATCGTACGTTTTACAGATAAATCTGACAACATCATACTGTAACCTCGAGATTGACACTCATCTCATCGATACTGAGCGGAGATCCATCCTCAAGATATACCTTATCCACATACATTGAGGTCATGAGGCTGAGCAGTCCGCCATACTTGAGTCCGAACCTCAGCACATCACCTACATTATACTCCCTGACCGCCCTCGATACATCCAGGATCATGTGGTCTGAGCTTGCTCCTATGATCTCCACATCCGCTTCAAGGGGATATATTGCAGCCGGGTCCACATCCTGCTTCCCGATCGCAACAATGGCTCTTTTTATTATTCCTCTGTCGCGGTATACAGGCTTGTTCCCGAATGCATCCATCCCGATCCTGCCATGCGGTACAGATGGCTTCTCCTTCACCTCGATTACCTGTGCCTTAAGTATGAAATTATCATCATGAAGCCCG
Organism: Youngiibacter fragilis 232.1; assembly: GCF_000495435.3. Taxonomy (GTDB): domain Bacteria; phylum Bacillota; class Clostridia; order Clostridiales; family Clostridiaceae; genus Youngiibacter; species Youngiibacter fragilis. Next base: position 57,286 of record NZ_AXUN02000215.1, read on the forward strand.
TCAAGATGTTTTCCAAATGCTGTCTCCTTGCCGAGAAGGATCACCTCGCCCAGCCTGAGGTTGTTTATCCCTTCAGGGAAGCCTTCATTCTCATAGAGCAGATATACACTTGAGGAGCTTCCTCCTGAAACTATCTCAATCTTCAGGCCATGTTCCTTCTTCATGGCTTCTGTAATTTCAACAAGCCTTTTCAGGGTGTCACTTTCCGGAATCACACCCCCGAAGCAGGTAAGGTTGACACCGAAGCCCGCTATCTGAATACCGTCTATCCTTACCGCTTCCCTGCAGAATTCAGGAACCTTGTGGTACCTGATGCCTTCCCTGTAATCCCCAAGGTCCACCATTATGATTACCTTATGGATCCGCCTTCTTCTTATCGCAGAAGCGCCTAGAAGCCTTAGGGTCTCGATCTCTGAATTCAGGCTGTAGTCGGAATACAGGACAACATCGTCAATCTCGCTCTTTTGGGGAAGCCTGAGCAGCACCTTCCTTGCCGGAAGGTCCTTGAGTTTCTTAAGGTTCTGTATCCTTGAGTCAGCTATGAACTGAGCTCCTCCCCTAAGCATGGCCTGGACGATTTCCCTTTTCGCTCCGAAACCCTTCGTAACCGCCATTACGCTGATACCCTTCTCACCGAGGTCACGGACCATGGTATTAGTGTTTCTTTCAATCTTCTTGAGATCCACCTCAACCTGCGGATACATGTCCTCACCCCCTTATGCCCGGATCAGATTCCCAGGCTCCACCTGAGCAGCTCAAGGGCTCCTTCCCTGTGGCTGCCCGCCATTACACCGACAGATGACATGATATACATGATATCCAAATGTACCTGACACTCATTTTTCGGAAGAAGCTCTCCCCCCCTCCCAAACCTTTGGATCCTCTCCAATATGTCCTTTCCTCCAGGCAGCCTTGTTAGCGCACCACCAGTCCCGATTATATGCCTCACTGCTGTGAGGTCCTTTCCCTCAGCGACATCCTGCCTTCCTCCCGCTTCTCCATACAGGTGTCTCCTAACTCCGGCATGCCTCCTTACTGAGACCTCTACAGCCTTATCAGCAAGCCTTGCCGCCATCCTCAATTCATTTCCATCTGATGGAATCGGCCTGAGATGGCTTACCAAATCACCTGCACCTTCCCCGAATTCCCTCTCAAGCTCATCCGTACCTATCAGTTCGGCAAGGTTCCACCTGTTGACATATACCCCCAGGTCACCCTCCACAGTCCTCTTTGCCAGCGGTTCAGGTGCAATCAGTATCCTCGATATCTCCTCGGAACCTTCAGCGACTGAGTGCACATCAGTTGTGGCCCCGCCTACGTCTATCACCATAAGGTCTCCCAGGTATTCATGAAGCAGTTTTGCAGCCTCCATTACAGCTCCCGGAGTAGGCATTATCCTTCCATTTATCAGTTTGCGAACCTTGTGCATTCCCGGTGCTTCCACAATATGTTCTTCAAACACCTTCTGGATAACCCTTCTTGCAGGCTCCACATTCAGTTCATCTACCCTGGGGTACACATTGTCAACAAGATATACCTTTCCTCCATAATCCTTGAGGATGCTTTTTATCTCCCCCTGGTTCTCAATGTTGCCGGCATATACAACCGGTGCTTTAAGTCCGGATTCGCTTATCATCATGGCATTATGGAGAGCTGTTTCCCTTTCTCCGTAATCGAGTCCTCCCGCAATCATGATGATGTTCGGGGAAATGGCCCTCACCTTTTCAATATCGCTTTTTCTTAGCTTTCCTGAGGTCACAAGGCTTACGTTGGCTCCTGCTCCAAGTGCAGCCTCCCTTGCGGCCTTTACGGTCATATCACGGACAAGCCCATGAACAGTCATCCTGAGTCCGCCTGCCGCACTTGAGGAGGCAAGGAATTCCCTGCCCGTTATTTCATTGCAGCCAAGCCTTCTGCAGAGGTCATCTGCCGCACACTTAAGTCCGACAGTCACATCTCCATCTGCGACAGTCGTGGTTCCCTGACCCTGCCCTAAAAAACACCATATGCCGTCAATCTTGCTGAACGCATTGACCTTGGTGGTCGTGCTCCCTATTTCAGCAACCAGTACATCGCATTCCATGGAAAGAGCCACCTCCGATCACAGTCTTTCTCGTCGCTTCCTTATCAGGAAATCAGCTACCTGAATGCCCTTGGTTCCTCTGCCAAAGCCAGCATCAATTCCAGTCAGATTTGCTTCCTTAACTGAAATCTGTGTTCCACCGCCAATGATGATCAGCCTGTCCCTGACTCCCTTTTCGATTGCGGTTTCATTTAGCTTCCTGAGATTCCTGTAGTGTACTCCGTCATGGCTGATTATCACACTGGCAAGGATCGCGTCTGCATTCGCTTCCACAGCCGCATCTATCATCTTTTCAACCGGCACCGAGGTTCCAAGGTAAATGCACTCGAACCCATATTTCTCAATTCCACCATGCTTGATGTCGATTATCTCCCGAAGCCCTACGGAATGCTCGTCCTCACCCAGCGTGCCTGCGATTATCCTCATTGGTCTTTCAGATATTTCCTTCCTTATTTCCTCGTCTGAAAGCAGCTCAGGCTTTTTCATAATCTCAAGGTTTGCAGCATCAACATCAAATGCGATCCTTCCCTTTATTTCAACAAGGGTGCCTTCCGCAGGCTGCATTACAAGTGTATGCACCACCTCAACCTCCTGAAGACCCTGCCTTCTTCCGATCAATAGAGCTGCAGCCTTTGCAGTATCCTCATCGAATGGAAGCATCATTGTCTGAAGCACCACACCGTCTCCTGCCCACTCAGCCTCTGGCCGGATGTATTCCCTTGAAAAGTACTTTCTCGACTCCCCGAGCCTTATGTCCACATTGTCCTCCGGATCAAGCTCGTCAATGTATGCTATCTTCTCATGATTCTCGAATGTGGAACCTCCGATGAGATCGGAAGGCTTACTCGTCCCTGCAGGAAGACCATTGTTTCCGAAATGAGCTGTGACAGGAGCCATATAGTCAGGATCCCTTTTGTACACTGTTCCTGCTGCGACTCCCCCGTCAATCCTCCTTGCTATTCCATCTCCGTTCCTTTCAGGATAATATCCTGAATCAACGAAGAACCCATTTTCAACCGCCTTGAAGTATCCCCCTGCCTCTATGATCTCCTCCATGAAGAGCACAGCCCTTTCCTTGATCTCCTTGACCTTTTCCCTAAGGTCACCTGAATCATTCAGGCTGATCATGTCCATGAGACCGTCAAGCCCCGCGAAAACCTGCTTTGCGGTGCTCACAGCTGCAATATTGTTGTAGGACCATGGGACGTTCCTGCCTTCATCCGGGGTGATCGTCGACTGTATGTCAGTGCCAGTCAGCTCTGAAATCAGAAGGTTCAGGACATGTGTCACCGTAGCCTCCCTCGTGTCTGACTCCATATATTTCGTATTCTGTTGCGCCCTCATCCTGAAGCCGCTGAAAAGCTCCCTTAACGCCACGGCATACGGCAGGTCAAGCCGCATGCACGGTGCAGGCGGTGCAGTAGGCGGAACCGTTGAAAGGCATATGTTCTCCATGCTTATCCCTGCCTTGAGCGAATACACGGAGTTTATCGCATGCTGGACCAGAAGCTCCGGAAGCACCTTCCAGGCCTCCCTGGCTGTGGCATTTGCATTATGCGCCCCGTCTATCTGAGCCATGCCTGCATGTGCCATGATGCATTTGGCCTCTCCTGCATCTACGAAGGACCTTACCATGTTGATGTTCCTGTAAAGCACATTGTATTGCGGATCCTGGTGTGCGCCATTCACCCCTTCTTCGGCAAACATTACAGCGATCTCAGGGCCCGCTACCCCTGACACATACGAATGGTAGTTTATCTCCCGTCCGACTTCCTCCTCAATAATATCCAGAGCCTTCCTTTGTGCCCTCACCTGCTTCCTGGTTATGGGTATCCCGCCTATCCCCTGGGGGGTTCCTTCAATGAGTCCGTCATAATGGCTCTGACCGGCTGTCCTTATCACCATTATATGGTCTGCCCCATGCCATGCAGCCATCCTCATCCTTCGAATATCATCCTCAAACCTTCCTGAAGCTATTTCAGTTGTTATCACAGGCCCGCACTGAGGGTCAATCCCTCCAAAGTACCTGGATGAAGGGAGTGGTACGCTGTTTGAAAGCGGCTTCGTCATTTCCCTGTACTCAAAGGGACCCATCCTTATGCCTTCCGCCTTCTCCCTCCAGTGCCAGCCATTCCGCTTCGGCCTGTATGAGGCAAGGTCCTTCAGTATCTCATCTATATCCAGCTTTTCATCAGTCCTGAGATCCATTGCCCGAGCCTCCCCTGAATGCTTCAACCGCAAGATCCATATGCAATCCTTCCGCTATCTTTCTCCCGGCGTCCAGATAGTTCTCACTAATCTTCTCTGCAACCTTCAGCACCACGTTCCCTGCTCCTTTTCCCAGGAGACCCGCATCTATTATCCTCTCAACTATCCCCTTAGCCTCAATGCTCGAAAATCCCATCCTAAGAAGAACAGACCTTTCGATTGATGGTGTGGTGCTGTTTTTTGCAAGTTCAACCAAAGGGTCTGTAATCCTATCAGCAAGTGTAAAGAACCTTTCCTTAAGCTCATCGTCACTGAGATTCCTGAGATGCTCTCTCCTCTTTTCAAAATCATCCTCTCTCTTCAACGCCATATCCACACCTCCAGTCAGGGATGAATTATCCCGAATCCATCAAGTATCCCAATAACCTCATTTCGGCCAAGCCTCGTCTCTTCCATAAGGAACCGGATATCTTCATGACCCGCCGTCCTGATATCCCTCATGCTGAGAAGATTTCCTGCAAGGGATTTTCTAAGCTTCATAATGTCCATCTCAACAGGACGAATAAGCCCTGGTGATGAAGGAAGCACGATGGACCTTCCAGGAACCTCTGTTCTCGGGTCCCCGACGGAAATTTCAATGCCATTCCGTCTTGCGAATGAAAGCTGAGAAAGATGGTGCTTACCCGCACCTGTGTATTCCGTCTCCTGTACAACTATGATCTCATCCTTATCCATCTCCAATGACAATGCGAAAGCTGCAGCAAGTGAGGTGTTGCCTGCAGGCCCTCTTTCAAGTCCCTCAAGCTGTGCAAGAGCTTCTGTCATGTAGAATACTTCACCCTGCCTTACAGTAACATACCTGTCCATGTATCTCAGCGGTCTCGCAGCACTTCTCGGCACATCGGACCTGTCAGGATATGTAGCGAAGGGCACTCCGAACCCCGTGTGTCCCGTAGTGAATGATTTCCTGTTGAAGTCAGTGTCTGAAGCCATATGCAGACCCGTGAGGTCGACGCTGGCACCTATGACCTTGGTTTCAGCTGCTCCTGCCTTGATGAGGCCCCTTGCCGTACCTGTGAGGTTACCGCCACCTGCATGGGTTACGACCACCGCTTCAGGATATCTTCCAAAACGCCTTCTGGTCTCTTCCGCAATCTCATACCCGAGAGTCTCTATCCCGGCTATCCCAAAGGATGAATATAGTGATGCGTTGAAATAACCCGTCTCCTCAAGGGTCAGGAGGAACGTGTGGAAGAGCTCAGGTCCTACGGACAGCTGGATCACCTCCGCACCTAAAGCCTCACACTTTCTCTGCTTCTCAAGTATCTCAGGCTGGCCAATCCCCCTTGAATCAAAGCACTCCTGAAGCACTATGCATTTAAGGTTCTTCATTGCAGCCTGCGAAGCTGCCGCTGCACCATAGTTCCCTGATGTCGCTGCAACCACTCCACTGTATCCTAGTTTTTTTGCATGATGCACAGAGATCGCGGCTCTCCTGTCCTTGAAGCTTCCGGATGGATTGGATGCTTCATCCTTGATGAATATCCTTGCTCCCTTCCGTCCCCCTGCAATAAGCCTTGCGACACTTGTCAGGTTCTTGAGCTCGAGAAGAGGTGTCTTGCCGACTCCTGCATCACTCTGGATCCTGATGCAGTCTTCAAGAGAATATCCTGTAGAAGACATAAGGGCCTCATAATCGAATGAAAGCGGCGATATCTCAAAGCTTGAATAATCCATGCCGATTGCCCTTTTCATTATCTCATTCCTTCTGTCCATCACAGCCCTGTAGCTGTCATCCTTCACCATGGCTCTCCTCCCCCAAGAGAATCCTCAGGTCTCTTCCTATATAAAGAAGCTCTGGGATGTATTCTTCACCGAATCCATGGTCGTAGGCTGGATTGACCTGCACAAGTGTCCCGGATACCGACCTTCCGGTAAGAGTCAGGATACTTGCAGCTTCTCCTGTTTCAGAGCCCTCAACGAGAAACCCCTTTGTCCAAGATTCAAGCGGGACCCTCGCAGTATCCTCAGGCAGGTTTTCGGCCCTTTCCTCCGGACTGAGGACTATCCTATGTATCCTTACCCAGGTCCCTTTTTGCACCTTCACGGATATACCCTCCTTTGTTTACGTGATTCCTGAAATCATCCATTATGCAGTGAGGGATGCTCATGTCCATCATCGAATGGAGACCGGGGGGTGAGGACAGGACCTGCGGAATTATGTTGACCGCAGATGCGATAGTACCTATTCCTCCCGGGGTCTCAGGCCTGATCACTACATGAAGGTCAGGGTCCCCAAATATGTCAATGAAATCTCCGGTTTCAATCCCCTCAAGCTCCGGCATCACCTGCTGAGGATGCTCCAGGATGATTACGGGAACGCCGTTCCTGAAAGCCACTGCCGAGTGGCTGCAGCCTGCTGTCATTCCCGGCAATATATCGACGAGGTCGGTCCTTCTCTCGACAGTTGACATTATCGGCTCCCTGGTCTCTATGATCTCATCATATTCGAGTCCGATCGCATCAGCAATCATAGGTATTGACTGCAGGAACCCTACATGTCCGTGTATCCTGCCACCCCTCACACCTTCAAGGAATTCTTCCTCAGAGAGCCCAACGCCCTGCTCCTCCATGACCGTCCTTCCATATGGCGACAGGTCATTGACCCTTCTTGCCTTTATCTGCCTTACGCTCCTTGTCCCGTAGGTCAGTGCTGCAATTAGGGAATCCAGGACAAATCCAGGATTGACACCTGTCCCGAGAACTGTAATGCCCTTTTCTTTTGCAAGGCTGTCTATTTCCATTGACAGTTCAGGTTCTGTCCGGTAAGGATATGCCATCTCTTCGGCAATGGTTATGACATCTGCGCCGTATCTTGCACAAATCCCTATTTCATCCATTACACCCCTTACATAGGAGCTTATTGAAAGGATGACCACATCAGGTCTCGTTTCAGCAAGTACCTTCTCAGCATCATTTTCCACCTTGATTCCAACAGGATTATCATATCCAAGAAGATCACCGATATCCTTCCCGACTCCTGTTCTCCTGCCGATTGCCCCGACTACTTCAATTCCTTTCTTTTTAAGGAGCATTTCCAGGATACCCCTGCCCATGTTCCCAACACCCCATCCAACCACCTTGATCATTGTAAACATCACCTCAATTGAATTAAGTATTCTATTTATATAATTAATCTATTATCTTTATGCAATGTAAACCTTTTATTCATCTGATTTAAGCATATCAAATGCGATGATGTTTTGTAACCCCCTGTGGTGATTGTACAAGCATCTCTCAAACTTTATTTTCCGCAATTGTTTACCAATTGGTAGGATTTGGTTCAGACAAAACCCCGATTCTTGCGCTACAGTATGATAAAGGGTTATGGAGGTATAAAATGAACTGGATCTATGAGGCGATTGGATATGTATCGGACCTTGACACCCACATAGCGGATCTCATCTTGAATATCGGTCCTTATGCCTATCTGGTCCTTTTTGTGATGATATTCATGGAGACCGGCGGGGTAGTTACCGCATTCCTTCCCGGGGATTCCCTTCTTGTCGCGGCGGGTGCATTCGCTGCAAGAGGTGACCTGTATCTTCCGATCCTTATCATCGGATTCATTGCTGCAGCAATTCTTGGTGATATGCTAAACTTCCAGATCGGGAGATTCTTCGGCGGAAGGTATGATGCAGCGACTTTCCACAGGTTCATCAGGCACGAAGACTGGGAGCGGGCAAAAAGCTTCTATAAGCACAAGGGAAGGCGCTCATTCCTGATATCAAGGTTCGTACCGGTAGCAAGAGGACTAAATCCTTTCGTTGCCGGCTTCACCCGTGTCGAATACAGGGACATTGCTCCATTCAATATATCAGGCAATATCATCTGGGCCACATTCTACTCGCTTATCGGGTCCTGTTTGGAAATTTGGAAGCGGTTCAGGACAAGTTTCATGTTCTCATACTTATAATATTGGGGATTTCGATGGTACCAGCCACTGTCTTCATGGTTCGCAGAAGGATGGAGGGTCTGTGGAAAACCAGGGAATAGAAAGGGATGCATTTCTGCATCCCAAAATATCTAGCAGGTTATTTCAATCATGTTGCCTTCCGGATCAAGGAACACTGACTCATAATACCCGTCTCCTGTAGTCCTAGGACCATCAATATGGGTAAGTCCTGAGGCAGCCAATCTCGCCGTCATATTGTCAACAGCCTCTTTGCTTCCCGCATCGAAGGCAATATGTGCATAGCCTGTGGCACCGGCTGCAGGAACACCTGTAATGTCGACCCTCCTCATGAGCTCTATGCTCGTTTCTCCATCAAGCCTTAGAAAATATGATTCAAAGCCCTTCCTTTCATTTACATACTTTTCATTTGCCATGCCATGGAAATATGTGCAGTAGAAATCCCTCATTACCTCAAGGTCTCTCGTCCAAATAGCGACATGCGATATCTTCATTTTACCGCCTCCCTCTTTTACCTTTCCCTTCATTTTACACCTTAATGCCATATAAGAAATCTTAAAGGTTGCTTGTGATATAATTGAACAAAAACAACACGAGGTGAAATATGAACCCTGTCGCATTTGATATTTTCGGAATTGAAATCGCCTGGTATGGCGTAATGATAACCATCGGTGTCCTGGCTGCACTTGCAGCTACCTGGTTCAACACAAAAAGAGGTCTGAAGGAAGCTGATTTTGACCACATAACAGACGCTTTCCTTTACGCATTCCCCATCGCACTGATCGGTGCAAGGCTTTACTACGTAATTTTCGAGTGGAACCAGTACAAGGGAGACCTTCTTAAGATACTTGATGTAAGAGGAGGCGGACTTGCAATCCACGGAGGTCTTATAGGAGCTGCAATAGGAGTCCTCATCTACAAGGCAGTCCATAAGAAGACGTTGAGCTACATACTCAAGATGGCTGATGCTGCTGTTGTGACAATACCACTTGCCCAAGCTATCGGAAGATGGGGCAACTTCTTCAATCAGGAAGCTCACGGCGGTCCTGTAACCAAAGAGTTCATTTCCATGTTCCCTGAATTCATCCAGAAGGGAATGCTGATCGGCGGTACATATTACCATCCCACATTCCTGTATGAGAGCATATGGAACCTTCTTGTCTTCGGAGTACTAATGTTCCTTTACGGAAAGAAGAAGCAAGGCGCTGACGGAAGCCTCATATACTGGTACATGATCCTGTACTCCATCGGCAGATTCGCCGTAGAAGGACTAAGGACTGACAGCCTGATGTTCCTCGGACTGAGGCAGGCCCAGATAATCTCGCTGCTGGCAATTGCATTCGGAATAGTCATGCTAGTACTAACAAAAAAGAAGAAGGCATAAAATCTAAAATTTCATGAAATATGTGCGGGCCTGAGAATCTGAAGTCAGCTGACTGAAAAATTTTCAATACAGCCCGCACATTTTATTGACATCCCAGTCCCATTATTATACAATAGCTTTTGTACCCGCCCTCATAGTTCAATGGATAGAATAAGTCCCTCCTAAGGATTAGATGTGGGTTCGATTCCCGCTGAGGGTACCATGAACAAAACCCCTTGATTTTCAAGGGGTTTTGTTGCGTTCCAAATAATATTTCTGAATTTGTCTACTCTTCAGGCTCGAAATCACTTTTCGGCGCCTGACAAAGAGGACAGACCCAGTCATCAGGAAGGTTCTCGAAGGAAGTCCCCGGCTTTATGCCGTTATCAGGATCGCCAACCTTCGGGTCATAGATATAGCCGCAAACCATGCAAACATAGCCTTTCATAAAGGTCACCTCTTATCTGAATTTGTATGACATCATTATATTCCTATGGAAATTCATATACAATGGATAATCATTCTTGCACAGTCTTTTCACATTCGATTAACAATTGGTCTTCCTGTTAATCGGTATCATTGATAATACAAAAACAATTGTTGACACATACTGCTATGATACATATAATTCAAGTATCGTCCCCATGGGCGATCGAGCATTTCAGGCAAACATTGTCCAGTTGAAACCAAATGGCAGGGAGTGAAAAATATGATATTAAGATACGTAACCGGTCCGATCATAGGCGGAGTCCTTGGATTCCTTTACTACAAAATTGTAGGATGCAGAACCGGAAGCTGTCCGATAACATCAAGTCCAGTAAGATCAATAATCTACGGAGCATTGATGGGATTGATTCTGGCATAACATAAGATAAACAGAGGTGATAATTTGCGAAACAACAAATATCTTTATCTTGCCACTGTCGCGTTTTTTGCACTTGGCATAATCAACATTCATTTTTCAATTCTTGGAACCATATGTATGGTTCTTCCTTTTGCCCTCGCATATAGGGATAAAAAGAAAACCTGGTGTACCGGCTACTGTCCGAGAGCAAGTCTTTTCACCACGCTGGGAAAATTCAAGAAAAAAAGCACACGAAAAATCCCCAAGTTCATACTTAATGGAGACCTCAAGAAGATAATCCTGGTATACTTCAGTATCAGCTTGTTTTTTGTGACAATGTCTACAATAAGGGTCGCTGCTGGCAAGATGATGCCCATACTCTATCCGAGGTTCATGATCATTATACCTATCCCAATTGACTTCCCCCAGCTTCTAACCATCGAGGGTATGGCTCCATGGCTTACACATCTGGCCTACAGGATGTATTCCATGATGATGACCACTACCACATTCGGGCTTGTTCTCGGCGCACTTTACAGGCCAAGGACCTGGTGCACCGTATGTCCGGTATCAACCATATCAGACATGATCATTGTTGATGGAAAAAAGCCTAGCGCTTCCCTTAAGAAGAGCGCCTGATTTCATCTGAAGTTTTCGTCATATTTACCGAAGAATTTCATCAATTATTTCAGATGCAGTTAATATTTGGGTTATAATATGTAGGTATGGCTTGAAGCCTAATATTATAGCGAGGTACACATAATGCAGTCTTATATCATTGAAATCATGGAAAAATTTGGATACATCGGTACACTCCTACTGATATTGCTCGAAAATGTATTTCCCCCCATCCCTTCCGAGGTCATACTGACCTTCGGTGGATTCATGACCACAAGCACAAGCATGACGGTAATCGGGACAATAATCGCCGCTACGATCGGAAGCCTTCTTGGAGCGGTAATACTCTACTACATCGGTCATATACTGAACAGGGAAAGGCTTGATGTCATAGTGACAAAATATGGCCATATCCTCAGGCTCAAGCTATCAGACCTCGACAAGGCTGACGCATGGTTTGACAAGTACGGATACAGGACAATCTTCTTCTGCAGGATGGTACCGATATTGAGGAGCCTGATTTCAATCCCTGCCGGGATGGCTGAGATGAAGTTCAATCTCTTCATACTCTACACCACACTCGGAACCCTGATCTGGAATACCGCACTTGTAACTGCTGGTGCAATGCTCGGTGAAAACTGGGAAAAGGTGCTCGAGTTCATGGACGTATACAGCCACATCGCATATGGCGCCATATTCATCGCCATAGCAGGATTCATCGGATTCAAGGTATATAGTTCAAAGAAAGCAGCATAGAAAAATCCCGGGTCAGCCCGGGATTATTTCATTTCTCATCATGTGCGTATGCAATATCACTTACCGGCTTATCTGAAGCCTTACCAATCTCAACCATCTGGTCCAAAGTATAACCTATCATCATGAAAAGTGATTTCAGCCATTCATGGTCGAGTATCTCTCCGACTACCACATAAGACACTTTGCCCATTGTGACATTTTCCTTTTTTGTGAACAACCCCTTGGTTTGAATCTCTCATGACTAAAGTCACGAGATTCTTGGGAACAGAGCATACTTACCGGCTTATTTCTTTGCCGCCAGAGGTTTCTCTTGTTTACCAAGCTAACCCCGCAATTCCTGCGGTTCCTGTTTGTTTCTGTATTGCTAAGACTCTGGTGTAAGAGTTCTTATCCTGAGTCCTTCAGCCAGTATATTTTTTGCTGCATTGACGTCGCGGTCATGCTGGGAATGGCAAACTGGACAGGTCCACTCCCTTACATGGAGTGGCTTCTTCCCGTCCTTGTGGCCTCACTCTGAGCATATCTGACTTGACGGAAACCATC